>DIUC01000089.1 GCA_002435785.1 Saprospiraceae bacterium UBA6168
TACATTAAAGTGTCCAGTAGCGTAATGCAAAGTATTGTCTTGGTTAAATTCATGCTATTATGGTTGATAAATTACCCGTTGTGCCAAGTCCCCCACACTCCTACCACAAAGCTGCACCCCCCCTGTTGTTCTTGCAAGTTTGCAAACTCGCAAACACAACGAGGCTGAAATCCTGCTGAAATAATACTTGCAACAACTGGGGGCGGGGGCTGCCTGTCACTCCACTTTCACGACCTTGCCCGATTGCAGCAGCTTCCCCTGTTCATGCCCAAAGTTAGCGAAAAGCAGCGGCCCCTGAAATCACCGGGGCCGCCGTTCCTTATTTTGACTAACAATTTGGTAGAAAAAGTCCCCCTCTCCAAACAATCCCTAAAAAACCACCACCAAGCCTGACAAACTTCACCATCGATTTTGACGAAAGTCAGTAGGCCAGCCTTTTTTTCGTGCCACATTGCCCCATTGTTTACCTAAAAAATTCCCGCTATGAACAAGCATTGGGTTACCCTCAGCTTTTTGTTGCTGGTATCCTGCCTCGCCTTCGGACAAGCACCGACGGGCTTTTCCGGCACGGGCTACCGCACCACCGCCCATCTAAAATGGGACAACTACACGGCGTTCACGCCAGTTGGATTCAACATCTACCGCTCCACGGTGAGCAACAGTTTTGGTGCCCCGGCACGGCGTGTCGGCGCATACAACGACTATACCGACTACGGCCTCAGCGCTTCCACCACCTATTACTACAAGATTTCGGCGTTCGACGCAGCGGGCAACGAAAGCCCAGTTTCGAGCCAAATCACAGTCGCCACCAATGGCAACAACTACCTGAAGGTGGCCAGCCTCGACCTGCTCATCCCCATCTACACTGGGGGCATGGCACCGGGAGAGCCTGACGATGTTCGGCAATCCCTTGAGGTCGCCCGGCTGTTTTACTTCCGCAACTCGATGGGGCAGCTCAACCTGAAATTCCACTACCTGGAAATTCCCGGCGACCCGCCGCCCAACAACGACGGCGTGGGCGACTTCGGCACCATCGGCACCGACCTGCACAACCGGGGCATCCTCGACAACCAGTACGACGCCATTCACGTGATAGCTTACCAGACCTACGGGTATTGGGGTGGAGCCATGTGGCTGGGCCAAACCGCTGGCTCGATGGCGCATTTCCCCGGCTATTCCTACAATCCCAATAACCACTACACCACGGGCGACTTTTGGGTGTTCACGCACGAGTTTGGCCACTCGCTCGACATGCTGGCCGACCAGAGCGGCCACCCCAACATGCTCTTCAACCACTACCCGTGGGCGTTCCCGCTGCCCGCTGGCATACCCAATTTCGACATCGGCACTGACTACGACGGCATGGCCATGGTGCTGCGCCTTTTTGACAAGCACCTCCAATACGCCGCACCGTGGGACGGCTACTTCGAGGTGACGGACAGCGATGGCGACAAGCTGGCCAACTTTGACGACCGCTTACCGATGGACGAGGCAAGGTTTGGCTCCAGCCCCTTCACCGACGACAGCGACCTTGACGGCCTGACCGATTTGAAGGAATTCCATGCCGGCAACCTGTCCAGCGCCAACCCAGTCCTCAGCGACACGGACGGCGATGGTGTGCAAGATGGCACCGACCCCTACCCGATTTCCAACTTCCGGCCTACCGTGCAAAAGACCACTGCGCCCATTGCCATCAATGGCACAATGGCCGCCGGGGAAGGCTGGCAGCCGCTCGTTTCCAACCCCTTCTTTACCCTACAGCCCGGCGCCACGCTCAGCGCCTCCGCCACTTGGGACGACACTTACCTCTACTTTGCCTTCCAGAGCAATACGCCCCTCAAGTATTACCTCTACATGGACGGCAGCGGCGAAGACGGCATTTTCTCCTCGCCCATCCGCTTTCCGGGCGGCAACTACAATGGCATAAACGATGCGGCTTGGGGTGACAGCTACTACGAATCCGCTGTGCTCATCATCCGCTCCGATGCCTCGCAGGTGATTTTGAAAAATGCCCCGGTGGCAGGCTCGCAAATCGCCACCGCCAACACAGGCGGCACCTATACCACCGAGGTGCGCATCCCGCACAACCTCGGCCCCGGCTTCGGCTGGACCTACACCCCGCCCGCTGCTCCTGTGGTCACCACGCAATCCTATACCACGGGCGACATCATCGGCGTCAACCTCATCGCATTGCCGCTGGCGGGCGCCAATGGCAACGAAACCGACGACTGGCGGGGTGGCAACTTCATCTCGATGAACGAGGTGCACCATTATTACGACATGACCTTGGTGGGCGGCAACGCAGCGGCCTATTGCGCCAGCACCTCCAACTTCCCGTGGGAAGATTGGATTGCGAAAGTGGAGATGGGCAGCTTCCAGCACCCCTCCGGCAAAAGCCCCTACTCCGATTTCACCAATCAGGTAATAAACGTGGCAGCCGGACAATCTTACCCTATCAAGCTGACTACTGGCTACAGTTATTTCACTTGGGATGAATACTGGACAGTTTGGGTTGACTTCAACCACGACGGCATATTCTCCTCCCCCAATGAGGTGGTGCAAATGCAAAAGCTCACCGCCCCAGCCGCAGGTACGCCGACCGCCACCCTCACTGGCAGCGTCAACATCCCTGCTTCCGCAATGACGGGGCCAACGAGGATGCGGGTCTCGATGAAACGGGGTGCCTTCGCAACGCCTTGCGAGACGCTGCCGTTCGGGGAGGTGGAAGACTACACGGTGAACATCACCACTTCCGCACCGCTGCCTGACCTGGCACCAGTGGCTTGGGAGGTCATTCCCGGTGGCAATAACAACTGCTACACAGCGCCCGGCAGCCCTTACGGGTACCTCGGCGGGTTGGCGCTCAATTCCACGCAAGTGGCCATCACGACGCCTTTCGTGGCAAAGGCTTGGTTGTCAAAAGATGACCAAATCGGTGCGGGCGACATCCTCTGGCAAACCTTCAACTACACGGGCGTTGGGGCAAACACTGTGGTGGGCATAAACATTGACTCCCCAGTGCCAGCGGCCACAGCTCCGGGCATGTATTATATTTTGGTGAAAGTGGACGCCGACAACGCCGTGGCCGAGTTGGATGAAACGAACAATATCTTCAACACGGGGCTACAAAAAATCGGTGCCCCTGATTTTGCGCTGCAAAACCTGACCGGCGCACCGGGCAGCGTACCTGTTGGCGGCAGCATCAACTTCTCGGTGCAGGTAAAAGACCTGACGACATTCCCGCTCAATGAACTGACGGGCAACCTCACCGTGGACGTAGTGCTTTCACCAGACAATGTGCTGGGCAACGGAAATGACCTGGCTTTTGCGACGCAGACCGTTAATTACAGCCAATTTGCCGCAGGCACCGCAACCATCAACGTATCGGGGCAAGTAGCCGGAACGGTGACGCCCGGCAATTACTACTTGCTTTTGAAAGCAACGGCCAATTGTGAAACGAACTACTTGAACAACAGCCTCGTCGGGCCGCAAGTGACCATCACAACGGGCGAAACGCCGGGCACTTATTGCGCCAGCACTTCTAACTTCCCGTGGGAAGACTGGATTGCGAAAGTGGAACTGGGCAACCTGAGCAACGCCTCCGGCAAGTCCAACTATTCCAATTTCACCAACCTGACCGCCAATCTGAACGCTGGGCAGTCGTACCCCATCAAGCTCACCACCGGGTATAGCTATTTCACCTGGAACGAGCATTGGCGGGTGTGGATTGACTTCAACAATGACGGGGTATTCTCTACGCCTGATGAAGTAGTGCAGCAACAAATCCTCACTGCCCCCGCTCCCGGCACGGCGACTGCTTTCGTCACTGGGAGCATCAACATCCCAAGCTGGGCCACTGGCACTACCCGTATGCGGGTCTCGATGAAGCGGGGCGCTTTTCCGTCTGCTTGCGAGATACTGCCATTCGGCGAGGTGGAAGATTACACGGTGAACTTTACCCCGGCCAGCGGCTGCTCGGTCACTTTTGGCCTCGGCAATATCGCTTGCCATGATAACGGCACCCCGCTCAATCCGCTCGACGACAGCTTCACCTTCCAGATTGTGGTGTATGGCCAAGGCCAATTTTGGTCCATGACGTGGAACGGTGGCGGCACCTCGGGCATTTCGAGCATCGTTCAAACCATCGGCCCACTGCCCATCAGTGCATTTCCGAACGGGTTTAATTTCACGATTTACGACACGAGCCACCCAGGGTGCTCCACCACTGGCAGCATGACGCCACCGCTGCCCTGCTCGTCCGCAACACCTCCCTCCAACTACTGTACTTCCACCAGCAACTTCCCATGGGAAGACTGGATTTCGAGGGTAAAATTGGGCACGCTTGACAACACCTCCGGCAAAAGCCAGTACAGCGACTTCACCGCACTGAGCGCCAATTTGCAGCAAAACCAAAGCTACACCGTGACGTTGACCACCGGGTACAGCTACTTCACCTGGGACGAATACTGGCGGGTCTGGATTGACTTCAACCATGACGGCGTCTTCTCCACGCCTGACGAGATAGTGCAGCAACGGGTGCTTACCGCTCCTGCCGCAGGCACTGCGACGGCCAGCGTGACGGGCAGCATCAACATCCCCGCAGGCGCATTGACTGGCCCTACCCGGATGCGGGTTTCGATGAAACGGGGCAGCTATGCCAGTGCCTGTGAGACCTTGCCTTTCGGTGAGGTGGAGGACTACACCGTGAACATCACCAGCTCGCTGACGGGCGACGACACCGATAACCGGGCCGCCAACCTCTCCTTCGAGGCTGTGCCCGAAATGACTTGGGTGAACCTTGCCGGAGCCTACCATTTTGCGGAGCCAGTGGTGCAAATCGAAATGGAAAAATCGGTGGACGGCAACGATTACGAGGTGCTGAAAACCTTGCAGGGCAAGGCTATCGCCGACAATTCGCAGGTGGTGCAGGTGCGTGATGAGCAACCCAACGACGGCTTCAATTTCTACCGGATGTTGATTTTATTGGAAAACGGCGACGAGGTGTACAGCCCCGTGCGGGTGGTCTCCTTCGATGTGCCGATGGACTACGCCATCTTCCCGAACCCAGCCACGTCGGAGGTCTTCATCCAACTGATGGAAGCCCCAGCGGGGGAGATGCAATGGAACATCAACGATGCTTACGGGCGGGTGGTCTGGTCGCAGAAAATCGGCCCTGACGCCCAGTTCCCATACCGCATTGACGTGACGGGCTTCCGGGACGGAATGTACTACCTGTTTGCGCAGCAGCCCGGCAGAAGGGCGGTGGGCAAACGGTTTGTGGTTGTGGATACACGTCATTGAAAGTCATTGAAAGTCATTGGTCATTGGTCATTGGTCATTGGTCATTGAATCATAAGTGAAAATCGGGGATTTAGAAATAAAGGCCATCATCTTCTAATGCGGCTATCTATAAAAAAACGTCGGGGAGGTTTGCAACCTTCCCGACGTTAAGAGACTGTTTTAAAATTAGGCAATAAACAACGCCTGTGCTATATCATACAATCCGCATCACCGCCACTGTCACTTTCATGGAGAGATGACCGACGGCTTCGTTTTTGTTCCCCACATATTGGATAATATAGGACCGTTGCTGCGTTTGTACACCCGCAGGAAGGGGCCGTTCGTCTATATATTTCCGGGCCGTGCTGTTGCCGAGCGATACGGCTGGCGCAATGCCGTCTTCTACATATATTGTATAGCCTTTGAACGAACGCAGCGGACAGTCGAGGACTGCTTGGCCGTTCACCACTGTTACTTTTAGGTCAGGCGTCACCTCGTTCGGGTTCAACTTCTTGCGCTCCCTTGATAGTACACCTGCCGAGCGCTTTTGCTCACGGGTAATATCATTGCAAGTGGCCACCCGCTTCACCATGCCATCCAGTTTGGCCTTGGCATTGGGTTCCACTGCCGCCGGAGGTGTTGCAAAGGCAGGCATATTAATCCAATTGGCCAAAGGCAGCGCCGGGTTGTCGGGGTCTCCCAAGTATTGGATATTGCGGAGGTTAACGCAATCCCTGTATCGTTTTTTCAGTTCAGCGATTACCTTATCAAGGTAAGCAGTAGCGTCTTTTTCGGCCTTCAACCACAGCACTTCCTCGGCGGTGAAGCCCAGTACAACGGAGTTTGTGTCAACGAAATCGGTGAAATTGGCCTGCCAGGCCGGGAAATCGGCCTCAGGTGGAGGCCAGTAGAACTTGTTTTCTTCCATGATGTGTGGATTTAGTTAAGAAGAACGATTGTGTCAACACAAAAATAACGTGTTTTTACAAAATTCAAAAATTTTGATATAAAAATTTTACGAAGCTATCTTTTTTTTATTTGAGTCGCAAATACGGGCGTACCTCACCCGAAAATGCCATGCAAAAGGGCGGCATGGTGACTGCCCAAGTGCATCATGGTGACTACCACGGTGGGGTTGGGCATGTGTCATGGTGAAGTTGGAAGGTGGGAATTTGAGAAGCCTTGGAAATTTGTCAAATCTGCTTGGTGGTTTGGGGTTGATTTATTTGCTTTGTGGGGTTGAACGTTGACTATCACTTGGTCTGGAACTGGTGAAAGTAGTGGGTGAGGGTGAGTGGTTTGTTTATTGGCGGGATAAACGCAGGTTAGACTGCATTGGGTGGTCAAAGTTGTATGTTATCACGTTGGCGGTCATTGTAGAGCAACACCGAAGCAAAACATCAAAAATAAGATACATTTTTATGCTACAAAACATTAAAGACTTATTTAAAGCAGTAGATAATCCTACCTATGATGAATACGCTAAAAAGCACCAGGCAAAAACACCTTTAAGCAAAGTATTGTACATATTTGCTTATTTGCTTCCAGGAATTTTTGCCTATCTGCTTGTTAATATAAAACCTGTACATGATTTTTTATCAGATTTTTTTGGCCTTGATGGCTACAACTACCAATATTATCTATTTGTAATTTTTACACTCGGCTGGCACATGGCTTTACCTGTTTTTTTGCTGAGAAAACACGAGAAACTCAGTTGGTCTGAAGTAGCAGAGTTCCTCAGTTTGAACCGTTTTTCATTCAAAGAAACCCTCTTTATTGCACCCATTGCCTTTTCAATAAGTGTCTTATTTTCACTGCCATACATGATGACACTTTATGAACCTTTTCAAAATTGGCTTAATGCTGTTACTGGACTTCAAATACCTTCACACAGCATTTTTGCAAGTTATGAAGCCTTCTACGGTGCACCAGTGATTTTGATGGTTCTTATGCTGATAGGTAACTTTGTAGGTGAGGAAATATATTTCCGGGGCTATCTAATGAAGAAGACCGCTTTTCTCGGTCGATTCAATTGGGTCGTGAATTCAATCCTTTTTTGTGTATATCATCTATGGCAAATTCCACAAACATGGCCACTTATAGTGCCATTTTTATTCTTCGGATTGACTATGCAACTCAGAAAGAACCTCTATACAATGATAATATTCCATCTTTTATTTAATCTTGCTGGCGTTCAGATATATCATGTATTATTAAGTTTGGGCGCAGGGAAATAATAATGGGCAATTAACCGCTGGCACAGGGTCTGTTCTTTGAAAAACCGGAAACGCTGGTTCAAGTCTCTGACTTGAACCGTAAACCAGCATGTATCCGACATGCGTAGCCACAAAATGCGCTTAAACAAACTGTCGTTGTTTGACTTTCACTGCAGGCTTTGACAGAAAGAGATGCCTGCAAAACTGGCGGTGTGGAGCCTTGCAAGTTGCAAACTTGCCAGAACAAAAGTACTATCAACAGCCACGCCCTCCTTTCCCAAATCCCCCTTACCTTTGCCCTCCCAATTCAACAAATTCAACAAATTTCCACGCAGTGAATTACCTGACTTTAGAAAACATCACCAAGAGCTACGGCGAAAAGACCCTGTTCCGCAACGTGAACTTACAGGTGAACAAGGGACAGAAAGTAGCGCTCATCGCCAAGAACGGCAGCGGGAAGACCACGCTGATGCGGGTCATCGCTGGCACCGAGCCGGGCGAGGGCGAGAACGCCAAAGTGCAGTTCCGCAAGGAAATCAGGATAGGCTACCTACCGCAGGAGCCGGAGTTTGCCCCCGGCCACAACGTGCTCGAGGCCGTGCTAGATAGCGACACGCCGACCATCCTTGCCATCCGCCGCTACGAGCTGGCACTGCTGCACCCAAACAACGAGCAGGAACTGCAAGCTGCCCTCAGCCGCATGGACGACCTCAAGGCGTGGGACTACGAATCGAGGGTGAAGGAAATCCTGTTCAAGCTGAACATCACGAACCTGGAGCAGTCCGTCACGACGCTTTCTGGTGGGCAGAAAAAGCGCATCGCATTGGCCAAGCTGCTCATCGAGGAGCCGGAGTTCCTGATTCTGGACGAGCCCACCAACCACCTTGACCTCGACATGATTGAGTGGCTGGAGGTCTATCTCAAGCAGCCTAACCTCACGCTGTTCATGGTCACGCACGATCGCTACTTCATGGAGCGCATCTGCGACAACATCCTCGAACTTGACCGGGGCGAGCTGTTCAAGTACACGGGTGGCTACAAGGATTTCTTGGAGAAACGGGCGCTGCGCATGGAGAACGAGGCCATCGAATTGGACAAGACCCAGAAGGTTTACAAAAAAGAACTCGAATGGATGCGCCGGATGCCGCAGGCCCGCAGCACCAAGGCCAACGCCCGCATTGACCGCTTCTACGACATCGAGGACAAGGCCAGCAAGCGCCTCGACGCTGATGCCATCCAGATAGACATCAAGGGGCAGCGCCTCGGCGGCAAAATCCTCGAACTGCACTATGTGAGCAAGGCTTACGGCGACCTCAAGCTCATCGAAGATTTTCATTACAAGTTCAAGCGGGGCGAGAAAGTGGGCATCGTGGGCAAGAACGGCGTCGGCAAAACCACCTTCCTGCACATGCTCACCGGCGAGGAGCGCCCCGACACCGGGCGGGTTGTTTCTGGCGAAACGGTCGTGTTCGGCTATTATACCCAAGAAGGCATCAACCTCGGCAAGGAGGACAAACGGATGATTGATTTCATCAAGGACATCGCCGAGTACATTCCCTTGGATAAAGGGCAGAAGCTCACGGCCGCCTCGCTGTTGGAGCGGTTCCTGTTCACGAGGGAGCAGCAGCAGGTGTATGTCTCGCAACTGAGTGGCGGCGAGCGCAGGCGGCTGTATTTGCTCTCGATTCTGATGCGCAACCCGAACTTCCTAATCCTCGATGAGCCGACCAACGACCTCGACGTGATGACGCTGAACGTGCTGGAGGATTTCTTGCAGGAGTTCCCCGGCTGCGTGGTCATCGTCTCGCACGACAGGTTCCTCTTGGACAAACTCTGCGACCACCTCTTCGTCTTCGAGGGCAATGGCCAAATCAAAGACTACAATGGCCGATACATGGACTACCGGGCCGAGCAGCAGGAAATAGCGCAGGAATTGCGCCAGCAGCAAAGCACCGCACCCACCACCAAAACCGACCAAGCCACACAGGTGCGCTCCGGCGCTGGCCTGACCAACAAGGAGAAGAACGAGCTGAAAAAGCTGGAGCGGGAAATCGGCGAATTGGAGACCCGCAAGACGCAGCTTCACGATAAATTTGCGCAAGCCGACCTCAGCCTCCCGGAGATTGACAAGATGACCAAGGAGCTGCAACAGGTAGAGGCCAGCCTGGAGGAGAAGGAAATGCGGTGGATGGAGCTGTCGGATATGTGAAGCGATTGACGATTTTTGATTGACGATTGACGATTGACCGCTGGCACAAGGTCTGTTCTTTGAAAAATCGGATACGCTGGTTCAAGTCAGAGACTTGAACCAGCGGGATTGACTCATTTTCATATACCTTCCGAGCCTGAACAATCGTCAGTCGTCACTCGTCACTCGTAAATCAAAAGCCATGTACAAACTCCCTTGTCTTGCCTTGCTGTTGCACCTGATTTTTGGGGCAAACGCCCAAACACTCCCTATCCCCAACACCCCCGCCAATGGCTCGGCATGGACCTCCCTCGGCCCGCACACCCCACCGACGCCGCATCCCGGAGCCGGGCTGGGCAGCACCGGCACGGGCGCTCAAATCCGGGTCAAATTCTTTGACAACAAAGCCGCCAACCCCACCGGACTCTATGCCGCCACGCCCACGGGCGGCCTGTTTCGCACGAACCTGGCCATTGCCGAAGGCACCCAACCCATTTGGGAGAACATCACCGACAGCACCCGGCTGCCCGTGCTGGGCGTCCGTGACTTCGAGTTTGCGCCCGGCGACTCCAACACCATCTACATCGGCACCGGCATCCGCTACCCGCTCGACTTCCGGCGAACGTATGGCATCGGCCTCCTGAAGACCACCGACGGCGGACGAACCTGGCAGGAAACCGGCCTGCAATTCGAGCCGCCCGGCTCCATGGCCGAGGTGCCCCACGACATCCTCACCCACCCCACCAGCCCCGACACCCTGCACGTGCTTTGTGGCAAAGACTACTACCGCTCGGACGATGCAGCGGCCAGTTTTACCCTTCGGAAAACAAACCCGTACCCCTGCCCGGCTGGCTGGGATGGCGCTTTCCGGTCGTTGGCGTTCAAGCCGGGCAGCCCGCAGGTGCTGTACCTGACCGCCGATGCCGGGTATTTTTTTTACTCAAAAGACAGCGGTGAAACGTGGTCGGAAATCGCATTGGACAGCGCCATCGGCATCACGGAACCTGTGATGCGGGTAGAGATTGCCACCTCGGAGCGCAACCCTGAGCTGATTTATCTTGGCATTTCCGCCCAGAAAAACGAGTTCATCCTGCGCTCCCTCGATGCTGGGGCGAGCTGGCAGTTGCTGTTGAAGAAAGCCCTGAGCAGCAGCTACGAGAAGCACGTCTTCGCCATTTCCCCCAACGACGACAACACGCTCTACGTGGGTGGGCTTTATGTCTTTGAGGTGAAAATCGGGCCTGACGGCAAGGCCAGCAGCAAGCTAATCACCTCCGGCGACGTCCACCTCGACCACCGGGAACTCTGCGTGGTGAGCGACGGGCAGGGCGGCGACATCATCTACTCCGCCAACGACGGCGGGCTGTACCGGGCTGTTTTTGATGGCAAAAAATGGCTGTGGCAGGACGTGTCGGGCTGGGGTTTCAACAACATGCAACTCTACGGCATCGGCATGGCCGAGGACTATTCGGTGATTCCGGGCGGCACACAGGACCTCGGCACGATGCTCATTTACCCCAACGGAACAGCCGCCAAGCCCAACCTCGGCGGCGATGGCACGGACTGCGCCGTGGACCCCTACGACCCCTCCAATATCTTCAGCATTTCGTGGGCGCTGGGGCCGCCGGTCATTTTCAAAAGCACCGACAGCGGCTTGAAGTGGAAGCAATGGCGGAAAGGCATGGTGTCCAATGGCGACAGCTACTACCACCCCATGATTTTCCATGAAAACGGAAGCCTCTACGCTGGCACGACCAAGGTGCACTACCTGCCGCATGGCTCGGACACCTGGCGGCAAATCGGCGACATCAACCTCCCGACAAAAGACCCTTGGCGGGTGACGGCCATGTCGGTGACGAGCGACGACAACATCGTTTATGCCTACGGCGACCAACTCTACCGCACCGACAACGCCCGTGCCGACTCGGCGGCCATCTGGGTTCCACTGGGGGAGAACATGGGTGATGCCGTGGTGTTCAAGCGGGGCGGCAGCATCCTGCTGGCCGTGGAGAGCGACCCGGAAGACCCCCGCCGGGTATGGGTGGGCTTCCAAAACTTCGACAAGCCGCACAAAGTCTATTTCTCCGCCGATGGCGGAACGAGCTGGGTGAACGTGAGCAAGGGATTGCCACCCTACTACGTTGGCGCCTTGCAGGCACAGGCTGGCACGGACGCCGTGCTTTACGCTGGCACCGATGTGGGCGTGTTCGTCAACTTCGACGCCACCAACCCCGACTCGGAGTGGCAGCCGTTCAACAGTGGCCTACCCGTCTGCTTGGTGAACGACCTTGAGGTGAACTATTGCCAGGGCAAATTGATGGCCGGCACCTTCGGGCGGGGCATTTGGGCATCCCCGTTTGCGGTGCCGTCGGTATTCCCGACCGTCTACGTCACCGTGGATACGCAGTGGGACTACAAGCTCCTGCGCTCCGATGTGGTGGTGAAAAGCGGCACGACGCTCACCCTGCGAGGCGAGGTACGCATGGCCGAAGGGAAAAAAATCGTGGTGGAAAATGCCGCAAAACTCGTGCTGGATGGGGCGCATTTGGCTGCCCTTTGCGGGCGGCCCTGGGGCGGCATTGAGACGGAACTGGGGAAAAAGGGTTTTCTCGGCTTGTTTTTTGGGAAAAAGGCGGGGGAAGTGGTGCTGCTGAATGGAGCGACGGTGGAGGAATAGCCGGCAGTTGGTTTTGCTTGTGAATGTAGTTTGTTGGACTATATTTGCAAGGCATGATGTGCGCCCTAAAGTTATGAC
>DIUC01000038.1 GCA_002435785.1 Saprospiraceae bacterium UBA6168
CGAGAAACTTTGGTTGCCAACGATGAAGGTTTCGCCTTGGCAAATGGATTCCGTCATTTGCACGGACGAAGCGCCATCCTCCACCGTGATTTCAAAGCTGCACTGCGTGCTGTTGCCCGCATTGTCCGTCCCGGAATAAACGACAGTCGTGTTGCCAACCGGGAACACATCGCCGGGGTTGTGGGTCGCAGATAGGTTGCCCGACCCGCAATTGTCCAAAAAGATTGGCAACGACCAAGCCACGATAGCATCACAGTTTGCTGTGTTCACTTGCACCGTGATGTTGGCAGGACAGTTGGCGAGGATTGGCGCTTCGTCGTCCGCCACGGTCACGTCGAAAGAGCAAATTGCCGTCAACCCGGCGTTGTCCGTGGCCGTGTAGATTACCGTCGTAAAGCCAATGGGAAATATTGTACCCGGCAAAATAGTCGTGGCGAAACTGGTGATGCCGCAATTGTCCACCGCCGTTGGAACGGCCCAATTGACGAGCGCTTGGCAATCGCCGGGGTCATTTCCCATAAGAATATTGACGGGGCAGCCCGTGATTGTTGGGTTTTCGTTGTCGGCCACCGTCACGTCGAAACTGCAAATTACCGTCAGGCCAGCATTGTCTGTGGCGGTGTAGGTTACTGTCGTCGTTCCAAGCGGGAACACATCGCCGGGCGAGAAATTGCTGGTGAAACTGTCAATGCCGCAGTTGTCCGTGGCAATTGGCGCAGCCCAAAAAGCAGCCGCTTCGCAAACGCCGGGGTCGTTACTGACCCCGAAACTGGCCGGGCAACCCGTGATTATTGGGTTTTCGTTGTCGGCCACCGACACGTCGAAACTGCAAATTACCGTCAGGCCAGCATTGTCTGTAGCGGTGAAGGTTACTGTCGTCGTGCCAAGCGGGAACACATCGCCGGGCGAGAAATTGCTGGTGAAACTGGCAATGCCGCAGTTGTCCGTGGCAATTGGCGCAGCCCAAAAAGCTGCCGCTTCGCAAACGCCGGGGTCGTTGTTCACGGTGGTGTTGGCGGGACAGCCAGTGATGCTTGGGGCTTCGTTGTCCAACACAACTACGTCAAAAGCGCAGGTTGCCGTCAGGCCAAGGTTGTCGGTGGCGGTGTAAGTTACAGTCGTCGTGCCAAGCGGGAACACATCGCCGGACGAGAAATTGCTGGTGAAACTGGCGATGCCACAGTTGTCGCTGGCATTTGGCGCAGTCCAAAAAACGGCCGCTTCGCAAACGCCGGGGTCGTTGTTCACGGTGGTGTTGGCGGGACAGCCAGTGATGCTTGGGGCTTCGTTGTCCAACACAACCACGTCAAAAACGCAGGTTGCCGTCAGGCCAAGGTTGTCGGTGGCGGTGTAAGTTACAGTCGTCGTGCCGAGCGGGAACAGGTCGCCGGACGAGAAATTGCTGGTGAAACTTGCGATGCCACAGTTGTCGCTGGCATTTGGCGCAGTCCAAAAAACTGCCGCTTCGCAAACGCCGGGGTCGTTGTTGATCATCAAATCGGCTGGGCAGCCACTTATTATGGGCGGCTCCACATCGTCCACGAGCACATCAAAAACGCAAGAACTTATATTCCCCGTCGCGTCGGTGGCCGTGTAGGTCACTGCTGTCGTGCCTGCCGGGAAGACGCTGCCTGGAATATGGCTACGGACGAAACTCCCAAAGCCGCAGTTGTCAATCGCATCGGGTTCCACCCAATTTGCAGTAGCGGAGCAGGTGCCTGGGGCGGTATTAACAGCGATGTTTGCTGGGCAATTCAGAATGACAGGCAGTTCCATATCGTCCACGAGCACATCAAAAACGCAAGAACTTATATTCCCCGTCGCGTCGGTGGCCGTGTAGGTCACTGCTGTCGTGCCTGCCGGGAAGACGCTGCCGGGTATATGGCTACGGACGAAACTCCCAAAGCCGCAGTTGTCGATCGCATCGGGTTCCACCCAATTTGCAGTAGCGGAGCAGGTGCCTGGGGCGGTATTAACAGCGATGTTTGCTGGACAATTCAGAATGACAGGCAGTTCAGCATCCTGCACCGTGACGGTGAACGAACAGGTGAACGTATTGAAAAACAAATCGTCAATTTCAAACGTGTTGACCGTCGCTCCCAATGTGAATGCTGAGCCGCTGGGCAGTCCAGTTGTCTGCATCAATGCGCCGGAACACAATCCTGGGTCAATAACGGTCACGACATAATTGGCTACTGCCGAGCACAGGCCGGGGTCAGTGTTGACGACCATGTCTGCTGGACAGCTGAGGCCGCAGGCGAGGCATTTCTCTGGCTCGGACCAGTGGGAAGCGGGCTCGCCACCATGAGCGGCCCATGCTGCCAGCCAGCAGCCAACAGCCAGCAGCCAACGGCTGATTTGTTTTGTTACGATTAGTGCCTTCATGATTATGTTCGTTGAAAGTCAATGAGTTGGAATGGTCTCACGAACAATTTACCCGACAAAATTAGAGGGTAGAAACGCGGCGGAATACCGCATGAATTGGTGGGGGAATTGGATTGCGATTGTCCTTATTATCGTAAATAGGTACTGCGGAAAGTATGGCAAAACGAAAGCGGAGTTCGGCGCAACGCCCAACCCCGCTCTTTCTGGTAAATTGTTTTTTAGCTTAAAACCCGCTCGACGAGGTCGTCGAAGGCATGGTCGCCATGCCAAGCTCGTCCCAGGTTTTAATCTTCAGCACGTTCGTGAATTTCTCGTCGAGGTAGGCTTCGTTCATCTTGTCAAGCTCCTTGTTGATGCTCTGGATGACGCCTACCACGTCAAACACGAGGTCGAGCAGCAGCTTGATTTCCATGATGCCGAAGCCCACGGTCTGTTGCCCGGTCAGGGTATTGATTTTGAAGACGACCATTTCTTGGTAGTTGTTCATCGCCATTTCCAACTCGGTAGCCACAAACTGCGTGTAGCGGTCGGGATTGCCGACGATGTACTCACGGGTGGTCTTGTCGAGCAGGTCTTTTTTTACCCCCATCAAAATTTTGTCGAATGACGCACGGCTGGTCTCGTAGTTGAACTTGATGCGCTCCACTTCCATTTGGTCGTAGCTGGCGGCGGTGGGCTTGAAGCTGCTTGCCGTCACTTCCACGATGTCCTTGTATTCCTTGTATTTCTGCACGAACTGTGTCGTCATCAGGGCGTCAATGGCCGCTTGCATTTTCTGCTCCCGCTTGTTTTGTGCAAAGCCCGCCGTGAACGAAAACAGGGCTGCGAGTGTGATGATTAGTGCCTTTTTCATGATTTTGAGTTTGATGCTTTTTTGAAAAAATGAGGTGAATTATTGGGGCAAAATTAGGGGGAACGGCGTGGCGTGGATACTGCATGATTATGTGGGCAAGCTCATTCACGGTTGTCCACCTCCCGTACTTGATGGCGGCGCAGGGGTTTCTCCACCGCCTGAATGAGGCGTATCAGCGGGAGGAGAGTCTTGTCCAGGCAGGGGTGCGCCTCCACCGGGCATACTACCAGCATCGCCGCCGCCTATCGGAGGAACGCTGCCGCCGTCGGTCGGTAAGCCCCCAATTGTTTCGTCGAGGTTAGCCTGGATGGGCTTTATCTTCCAATGCCCACCTTCACCGACGCTGACTTTTTGCACCAGTGGAACAGACTCGTTTCTTTTGCCGTCGTTAGCCATGTACATGTTGCTCAACTTATTTTGCAGTAAGCAATACCCACTGCCGATATCCACGAACTTCCAAAGTGCTCCGTCACCGGGGTTGGCGGACTGTTTCAAAACTGCCAGGTTCTCCTTCGAACTGAAATTGGCGATATACTTCCCAGAAACCTTATTTTTTATTTGATAATAGCCATCGCCTTTCGAGATGAACTCCCATTGGGCGTAGTCACCTTTGCCAAATTGTTGCACCACTGGTGACTCGGTGGCGACCGCTCCTTTTGTGCCGACGAACATTTGGCTTTTCTTATTAAAAATGTTGTAAAAAGCGCCCGGCTGCACTTGCGCCTGGGTATAAGCGGAAACCAGGAACAGGAGGAGGAAAAAGATGGATTTTTTCATGATTGACATTGTTGAGAAGGTGAAAAAATGTGATTGTGTGATTTTATGAGGTGAATAAATTTATGGTGAATTGATGGGGCAAAAATTCCGGCAGTGCGGAAGACTGAGTTACTGCAAGATTATGTGGGTATCAAGGCTGTCCGCCGCCGCCTTTTTTGGGTTTGGGCAGTTTATTCGGTGGCAATTTGCCGCCGCTGCCCTTGACGGTTTTGGGTTCGGTGTTCGGTGGCAAATCCCCGCCGCTGCCACTAGCTCCTTCCTCCCAACTGCCTCCTTCCTCCCAGTTGCCGCTATCTCCGTCCTCCCAGCTGCCGCCACCGCCCCATTCGTCCTGGGATGGGGTTTCGTTACCGTTTTGCGGAGGAACGTTACCGCCCGGCACCAGCTTCCAATTCCCACCAATGCCTCCCACGGTGGGTTTTTGGGTGAGTTGTGAAAACTCCGCAGTGCTGCCGCTGGTGGCAATGAGCATATTGCTCAATTTGTTTTTAAATCTGTAAAAGCCTGGGCCTTCGGGCACCAATTGCCAAAGGGCACCTTCGCCTTGGGCATCGGTTTGTTTGAGCACAGCGCCTTCCACTATTGAACCCATATTGGACATGTATTTCCCAGAGAATATATTCCTGATTTGAAAATATCCGTCGGGTTTTGCGATGAACTCCCAAGCGGTTTCGCCCATTGAATCCTGCTGCTGCACGATGGGGCTGCCCGTTGTGGTGCTGCCATTGACGCCCATTAGTAAGCTGCTTTTCTGATTGACAATACTGTAGGAAATGCCATTCTGAACTTGCGCATTTGCGGACAAGAATGCCATGAGCATGGCGAGGAGGAAGAATGATTTTTTCATGACGAATCGAATTTATAAGGTGAATTTTTTTGTGAAATAATGATACAAATATGCACCTGTTTGAACCCCATAAATACTACAGAAATATGTGGCTCAGGTCATATAATTTAGTGGGCCAACTTATTCTATCGAGCAAATAATAAAGGGGTTTCGGTCGCCTATGATGGACACGAAAACCCCTTTATTAGCGATAGGTTTTTGTTAATTGCAGCCTTGCGCAAATTTTGGGTTGGGCAACAATCCCCATGTCTTGTAGCAGGTGTTCATGCCGGGGCCGTTGATGGAAGTAATATGTTGTCCTGACTTGACTTTGGCCGTTAGGTTGGAAGCGGCACCATTGAAGTTTATGGTTTTTTCTTGGCCAGCCAACACATCACCGGATTGGTAAGTAATCCCATTTGCGGTAACCGTGAAAACCGCTATATATCCCCCGGTGTTTTTGAAGCGAATGTAGTTTTCGCCGGTGTCACCGCAGCCTTGCGAAAATTGTGGGCTGGTCAATATTCCCGAAGTCTTGTAGCAGGTATTCATACCTGGGTCTTTGACATCTGCAATTTGTGGACCCGCCACGACTTTTGCAGTCAGGTTGGTTGCAGGACCATCGAAATAAATGGTTTTATCCTTACCACTTATCACATCACCGGAGGAATAAGTAGTTCCATTTGCGGTAACCGTATAAATCGCTGAGTATGCCCCGGTATTTTTGAATTGAATGTAATTTTCGCCGATGACAGGGTTTCCGCATTCAGCCTTATCAAATGTTACTGTTCCCAATGCCCCGCCTGATTCGTAACAGCTATTTATAGAACCCCAATCTATGGTCTTAGTGATATTACTTGATTTTATTTTGAGCTTGATGGTTTTTGGGATACCGCTCACATGAACTATCCTTTCTTGCCCAACTAAAACGTCATCGGTGGCAATGACTCCGCTATTATTTCCTTCATTATAACTATAACCGACCTCATATATTGCTGCATAAGATCCCTTGTTTTTAAATTTTAGGAAGCCCACATGGGAAGGTATATTTCCACAAAGCTCTGCCTGTGGGGAGTCATAAGTACCTTTTGTTTTAAAACAGGCACTGCGCTCTTCGTCTAAATAAAGTGAGTAAAATTTCTTCTGAAAGCCCGTTGATGTTTTGGCATACAAATATACCCAGATATTTGTAGCGTTCTGTGGCAACCAGGCTTTTAGGTTGCCACCCGAATTGGCTTCCCCGTACCAGTTTTGCATTTCTTTATTTGCGTCGAAATAGGACACATTGGCTCTTATTTGAAATGCCCCTTGGTTGGTGAATTCCACTATCTGGCCATCGTTATTGGGGGAATATGCGGTACAGGAACTGACAGGATGGGAGGTTACATTCAATGTTTTCGAATCCGTAGGTATTGGGACATCGGTATATGCCAGTTCGGTCAACATGGAGCTGACATTGCTACCTAAATCGCTTGAAAAACGAACCTTGTGCACATTCATTTTGTCATACTTAAATTCAACCGCCAAGTAGTTTTCATAAAAAGGCGCTCCGCAGTAAAAAATGGGAGTGTTTCCAATTTTGCTTTGCCACATTCCGAAATTACCATGTATGTGCCCCACGAACACCGCTGCTACTTGATATTTGTCAACCATCGTTTTCAGCCTGTTGTATGCCGTCGGGTATGTAGCTTCTCTGAAACCCGCTAAATCGTGCATATTCAAAATAATACCTTTTCCTGCTTTTCGGGCATTGCTCAAGTCCATTTCGAGCCAATTGAAGGCGGCTTTAATATCGTAGGTTTGTTGTGTACCCCCGGGAGGAGTGCCTGTCCAGCTATATTCATAAGCCGGAAAATTGTGCAACTGCACAAAATGTATATTGTTGATGTCCCATGAATATGAAAGGCTGCCGCTATTATTGTTGCCGGTTTTTAGATAATCAAATCCGGTTTTGATTTTTGGATTGACATGGTCCACAATAAATTTGACCATATAAGATGCAGAAGCATTATTGGGCGTATCATCCACACAATTGCTGTAATCGTGGTTCCCGAGGCCAATATACATCGGGACAGTTAGATTTTTATATTTGCTCATGGTGACATCCATCTCCTCCTTTCGCCCAAAAGCAGTCATGTCGCCATTTGCGATGACACCCTTTACCATGTTAGGGTTCTGTTGAATATACTGGTTCATGCTTTCAACCTGTTCCGCCATGAACATTTTCGACTTCGTCTTGATGATATCATCACTCTCTGACATATTTTTTATCCATGGATACTGTGGGTCTGCCATAAAGAGCATGGTAAAATTGTTATTGACTAAACCCTCCAGCTTCCAGATGCCGAAATCAGTGGTTAGTTTATCGGCAACGAGCAAGCCATTCAAATCTGGTGAGGAATTGTTTGACTTCAGGTATTTGCCCGTGCCGACATGCTTGATCTGCACATGCCCAGCAGGGCTCGACAAGGTTTCGATGGCCCACAGTTCTGGCGTGCTCTTCACAGAGGCAACGCCAACGCTGTTTATCAAAAACAAGCCGCTCTGTTTGTTCTTGATGTGGTAGCTGTTGCCAGAAGCGATAAACTCCCATTTCACGTTGTCGCCAATTCCGTTAGTCTGCAAAACGGTACTGCCCGTGGTGACATTCAGGCCGCTTTGCTTGTTCTTGATGAAGTAAAGCTGGCCACTCTGCACTTGTGCAGCGAGGCCCGTGAAAAACAAAAATGACGTAAGGAAAAACAGTGCCTTTTTCAAAATAGATTAAATTTATAAGGTGAAAAAAATTATAGCGGATTGGTGGGGCAAAATTGCGGTGGTTGGGGCAAGTCGGTTATGGTTGTCCGCCTCCTGTACTTGGCGGTGGTGGCACAGGGTACCCACCATTGCCTGGTCCACCATTGCTTGGTGGTGGCGGTGGTGGCGGTCCAGAAGGAGGAGCGACTGGCCCAGGCTGGGGCGCACCTCCGCCATTGCTTCCGGGCATATTCGGCCCGCCACCGCCCCCAGTCGGCGGTTTAGGATTTTTGGGTTTATCGTCATTAACGGGCACCAGCTTCCAATTGCCACCGATTCCCCCTACGCTGCTTTTTTGGGTGAGTTGTGAAAACTCCGCCGTGCTGCCGTTGGTGGCAATGAACATATTGCTCAACTTGTTTTGAAATTTGTGAAAGCCTACGCCTTCGGGTACCAATTTCCAGAGCGCACCTTCGCCGGGGTTTTCCGATTGCTTCAGCACGGCCCCTTCCAGTTTTGAACTGAAATTGGCAATGTATTTCCCGGAGAGTTTATTCCTGATTTGATAATATCCATCGGCGGTTGCGATGAACTCCCATGCGGTTTCGTCCTTTGAATCCTGCTGCTGCACGATGGGGCTGCCCGTTGTGGTGCTGCCATTGACGCCCATCAGTAAGCTGCTTTTCTGGTTGACTATACTGTAGGATATGCCTTTCTGGACTTGCGCATTTGCAGACAAAAATGACATGAAGATAACGAGGAGGAGGATTGACTTTTTCATAATAGAAAAGTTGTTTGTTGAATGATTTGCTTTTTTAATCGGATTTCAAGACTGAATATCTGGTTCATGGACAATCAACTGACTCCCCATGAACCAGACGCTGTTTTGTTTAGGGGTTTACAAGCCCCACATCAGAAAGGTTGACCGTAAACTGCTTGGTCGCCGTGATTGTCTCCGGGTATTGGATAACCTTGACCCCATCCCATTTTACGAAGTTGACCAACATTTCTGCCTTGATTTCTATCGTCACTTGCCCTGTTGCATTGGCAGGTGCTTCAAAGGCAATCCACTCGTAGAGCGGGAAGCTTGCCGTCGCTTTACTTGGCAGTATATGCAATGGTCTTGCGACAAGATTATTGGGATTTTTCAGGTCTGTATAGCTGTAGTAAGGTTTTGAGCCACCTGCTTGGGTGACCAACATGCTGAGCTTATAGTCGTGCGTGGACTGATTGGAATTGTTGTTTTCAATTATCTTGAAATCAGTCCAATCGAGGCTTGAGAATTTGGTAAAGCTATATCCGATAGAAATCGAACCAGTTGGCCCGGCCGCTTCGCCACCTCCGCTTACTTCGATGGAAAAGCCCTGATAGGTGCCGGTTTGACCGGTTTGGGCATCGCTCTTTGGCAGGGATGCATACAGGCTACAGTTATTTCCGCTGACCACTCGTGCTTCCGTTTTGATGGATTCTATGTAGTAGCCCCGAATTTTGCTGCCCCTGTTCACCGTGCCGGTTTCGGCCGGAGTGCCTGGATTGAACCCCTGTGTGCCGCGTGTTTCCAGCACGAGGAATTTTCGCTCGCCACCCGCCAAGTTCTCTGAACTGCCATAAACCAATTTGACATCGTACCCATAATTGAAGTTGACATTTTGTGAAACATTGTTTGCACTGCCTACCGTCTTGCTGGCTGTCAAAATTTGTGGGGGATATATTTTTTCAGTTGTCATCGGCGTACCTGGCGATGAAATTTCGGTGTTGACAGGCGTCTCGGTGCTAGCTGAAGTTAATTTCCAGTTGGCGCCGGTGCCTGGCGATAACACCTGGTTGATGGATGCACCATTGGCATTGCTGCCTAAGTTGGCGATATAGAAATTGTTACCAACGTTCTTTATCCTATAAACGCCATTGCCTTGATGCTCAAATCTCCAGGTTGAATTCACGGTGTTGTGTTCTACCAATTCCAGTTTTTTGCCAGCGGTTTTGGTACCTTGGGCAGGTGCTGAGATATAAAGCCCATGTGTAAGTTGTTTGATATAATACTTGTCCCCGCCCGCACTCATTAAACGCCATTTTGAAAGGTTGCCATTGTCGCCAGTTTGCTGAAGGTTAGACCCATTTGCCGGCGAAATCGGGGCGATGTTAAATGAGCTGACGTTGCTCACTATATAATAATCATCTGTCAGTGATAGTTGCGCCGACGCACAAAAGGTAAAGAAAAAAAGAAAACACAAGGAAAAAAAAAGTACTTTTTTCATGTCGATTGAATTTATAAGGTGAATAAAGAATGATTAATGATGCAAAGATGCACTCATAAAAGCCCCATAAAAACCACAAGATTATGTGACCAACACCACATAAATTGGTGGGCAACTCATTGAGTTTCAAGCAAATAAAAAAGGGGCGCAGTAATACTGCGCCCCTTTTTTATGCTAAAGATCAAATGGTCTATATCTCTCCTCTTAATGATTTAGCTACCACTTCCGACTTACTGTTTACCTGCAATTTGGTGTATATATTCTTGACGTGGTAACAGACCGTATTTACCGACATCATCAATTTATCGGCAATTAATTTATAGCTCAACCCCTCCACAAGGCACTGCACGATTTGCAGCTCACGGGGTGTCAGTTCCTCCGTGTTTTTTTTCTCCGGTTTAAAATAAGCCATCACCTTCCGGGCGATGCTGGGTGTCATCACGCCCTCGCCACGGTGCACTTGCAGGATGCTTTCCTTGATTTTTGGCAGGCTGGTGTTTTTGAGCAGGTAGCCCGTTGCGCCAGCGCAAAACGCCTTGAAGATGCGCTCAGAATCATCGTGAATGGTGAACATGATGATTTCGGCGCTGGGGAACAGGTTTTTTAGGTGCCGGATGGCCTCCAGCCCCGTCATGCCTGGCAGGCTGATGTCTTGCAGGATGACATTGGGCCGCTGCATCAAAGGCGCATTTTCCAAAAAATCCTCCACAGAACCCGCCGTTCCGACTAATTCCAGTTCCCGGTCTTCCTTGATAAAATCCGTCACAAATGCACGGATATACGGGTCGTCTTCTATGTAAGCTACTTTTACCATGCGCTATTATTTTGACTGCAAGATACGACGGTGGTAGGCAAATCTGGGGCTACAGGAATATGTGAGAAGTATCATGGTATCCGCAACCGCACCATAAAACCTTCCTCCCCCTGCCCAATCTCCACCGTCCCACCAATGCGCTTTGCCCGCAGTTGCATGTTCTCCAGCCCCTGCCCTTTCACCTTACTGCCATTTACCAGTGTGCCGTTATCGGCGACGGTCATTTCCAGCGCAGCGCCTTTTTGCGACAGCGAAATACGCACCTCGCTGGCATTGCTGTGCTTCGCAATATTGTTCACCGCTTCCTTGAAAATCAGGTAAAAATTCTGGCGCACAAACGGGTTCAGCGTCGCCTCCCGGTTGATGCCCTCGCTGGAAAAATGACAGGCAATGTTTTTTGCCGACAACATATCGAAGACGAAGTCCTCCATGCGGTCGAGCAGGTCGCCGGTCTTGTCACGGCGGGCGTCAATGGCCCAGACCACGTCCCGGATGTCGGAGGCTGTTTTCCGCATGATATCCTTGCTTTTTTCAATGCCCTTAGCCGTCTGTTCCGGCGCATTTTCCATGTCGAAAGCGCCAATCACAAAATTCAGGTGCGAGAGCGAGCTGCCCACCTCGTCGTGCAGGTCGCTGGCGATGCGGGTGCGCATCTGCTCCAAGGCAAGCCGCTGCTGGTAGCGGTAGCGAAGCAGCCCAAAACCGCCAACCCCAACCACAAGGCAACAGAGCAGGATGAACCACCATTTTTTATAAAAAACCTGCTGCACGGTGATGCGGATGGTCAGTTCGTCTTCGCTCCAATAGCCCTTCGAGTCGGCGGCCCGTATGTGCAAGGTATAGTCGCCAGCAGGCAAGCGGTTGTAGCGGATGAACGGCGTGGTGCCCTGGTAAGTCCAGCCTTTTTCAAAGCCTTCGAGCCAGGTCTGGAACTGGTTGAGCCGGGGATTCACGAAGTCGGGTAGTGCGTAGTTGAACTGAAACCAAGCGACATGCGGGCTGAAGGTCACTTCCGGCAACGTTTGCAGCCCTCCGAACTGCTCCGCTATGGTGTCCTTTTTTTCATCGTAGAATGAAAAACCGGTGAGCAACAGCGGCAATGGCGGCGTGAGCGGCTTCAGGATTTCTTCCGGGTCAAATGAATTGATGCCGTTCATGCCGCCAAAATAGTAGCGCCCCTTCGAGTCAATGAATGCCGAACTGCGGTTGAATTCGTTGTGCGACAGGCCATCTTCCTCATAAAAATTGACGAAGGTTTTATCCTTTTTGTTGAAACAGGTCAAACCGTTGTATGTGCTGACCCAGAGGTAGTCTTCCTTCCAAGGAAGCACGGCGGCGATGATGTTGTTGGGCAAACCGTCGGAGGTGGTGAAATGGACGGCTTCGCCCGTTTTCGGGAAAATATGTACCAGCCCGCCACCGAAAGTGCCCACCCAAATCGTGCCGTCGGCATCTTCCGTGATGGTCTGGATTTCCTCGGACAAAAAAGCAGTGTGTGTCTCGCTGCCGTAACTTTGCAGGATTTCGCCCTTCCGTGTATCTACCCGGAACAACCCCCGGTCAAGTCCCACCCAAAGCGTACCGTCCTCCGCTTCGATGATGACCCGGACAAAACCCTCCTGCTCGCTGCTGACGCCGCCGGGCAACAGGAAGCGCATGTTAGCCTGCCCCGAATTATTGGGGTCGAAAACGAACAACTGGCTCAACTTGCCGCCCGCCACGATTTCGCCCTTGCGGGTGGTGCCCCAACCGACCTGAGCTGTGGCATTGTTGACCAAACTGGCGTCCACCGCGGTATTCAACTGGGCAGTACGGTCGGTGAGGTTCATCTGTATGATTCCGTGCTTGCCCAGTGTCCATATTACTTCCTGTCCCGGAACTTTGAAAAAACTTTTTGTCCAGGCAAACAAACCATCTGGAGGGTTGTCGGTACTGGAAAATGGAACAAGCTCTGTCTCTCCCGTGCTTTCGTTGATTCGAAAAATTGTGTTGTCGGCTTGATCTCCACAGTTTTCGCAGCGGAAATAAACCGCCCCGTTTTTGTCTTCAAAAAACCCACGGGTAGTTTTAGCCCATTTGGGCTGCGGGGCGCTCAGGTAGCGCACAAACTGGCTGCCCGGTGCGCCCAGACGGAATATCCCATTATCAGAGGTCACCCACACCTGTCGCTGGGCGTCTTCCATCAATATTCGGAGTACCTCAAAATCTGCTTTCTCTTTCAAAAAAGGTGTCAGGTCGTGTACCCGGTTTTGCACATCGAGGAGGAGCAGTTTCCCCGGGTTCACCATCCAGGTATTTCCTGTATGGTCGTTTAAAACTTGGGGGGTTATTTCGTACAGTGCCAAGGTAGTCGGCAAAACAATGCCCCGCTTCCAGTCCCACTCGTCCACCGTTTTCTTGTCAAAATGCTTGACAAGTAATCGCCCTTTTGCATCGAAAAAACACTCGCTCGACCAGATTTGCCTGTTGTTGGATTTATAGTACTGAAATTGAAGGCTGTCTGCCAGTGTGCCATCGGGCAAGTAACGGCGGATACCTGCCTCCGCTGACCCCCAGAAAAGATTGCCCTCCCGGTCTTTGACGATTGAACCAATTTCGTTTAATAGTTGCATCACGCTATCCACGGTGGACAGCCCCGCCCCCTCCGTATAGCGCATGAGGTAGCGCTTGCCTTTTTCCTGCATTTCCAATAAAAATGAGCGGTCATTCTCCATACAGATATTGCCACTGTAATAAATGGGAAGCACCTTGAGGTTCATCAAATGATGCATGGTATGAACGCTTACTTCATTGCGGACGGGGTCGTAGAGGAAGTATCTCGCCTCTTTGGCAACCAGCAGCAATTGGCCGTTGGGCTGGAGGAAAATCCTTGTGTGAGCCGTTGGGAGGAGGCGCCCGTTTTTCGCCATAGTCCGAAGTGGCACGAATTGGTACCCGTCGTACCGCACCACACCCGTGTGGCTGGAAAGCCAGAACATACCTTGCTTGTCCTGAGCAATGATAGGCGTTTCGCGGTGGGGCAAGCCATCTTCTACACCAATGTACTCGATTTTAGGTAAAAGCAACTGCGTAGCTTCGCCAGGTTGCCCCTGTGACGGCTGGCTCATCAGCAAGCAAAAAAACAGGACAAAAGCTGGCAGAGATTTTTTATAAAACGGCATGTTGCTGTGTAGTTGGAGAGAAGCACGAAAGTAATTAAACTTTGCTACTTGACCTCATACACCGCCACATCCTTCACTTTTCCCAATTGTTCTTGTGAAATAAACGGGTGCTGCGTCCCCTTCTTCCCTGCTTCAATCAGCATCTGCGGCACCCGCCGCTGGAGGTAGGCGAACAGTTCCCCGACCGTCAGCACGGCACCGCCATTGGTGGGCGAAAACTCGCCGTTGGCATCCCGGTAGGTTTCATTTTTAAATGCGCCGATAATGGCCTTCGTGAATGCGCCATTGCCCCAGCGGGCATCTTCCCAACTCGACTCGTCGGAGCGGCAGGAGGCGAGGGTGCTGGCGTCGCCGCTGATTTGGAGCAGTGTTTTGGCGGTGTTCAAGGGCTTGGCATCGCCGCTGCTGGCAATGGAATCGTCGTAGCTGCCGCTGTGGCAGGCATCAATAAATACGAGCTTGCGGCAGGGCAGCGGATTGAGTTGCTCCAACACGTCCTTGCGGTAGTCAATCAGCGATTTTTCACCCGCCAGGCCGAAGTCGGTGGGGATGATTTTGAAGTCCTGGTTCACCGTTTTGCCGTGCGAGGAGAGGAAGAGCAGCAGCAGGTCGCCCTCGTAAATGGTGTAGTTGTAGTTGTCCTTGAGGTCACGCAGGGCTTTTTTGACCACCTCGCCCTCCGTCTGGAAAATGCCCGTCCGGGTGCGTGTGCCACTCACGAGCGTGGTCATATACACTTTGTCGAACAGCCGCCCGTCCTGCCCTGCGAAACTGGCGGCGAAGTCCTTGGCATCCTGCACCGTGAACTGCAGGTCGTCGTGCTCAATACCTATGGCCAGCACATGCAGGTTGGGCTTGTCACTGAACTCGATGTTCAGGATTTCGGAGGAAATTTTCTTTGAGCCATTGTCCACCACCACTTCAACCGTGTTCAGGCCCGGGCGCAGTTCCACCGTGTTGGTGTACTCGTAAGTGAAAACGTCCCGTGCCTTGCCCTTGTCGGAGAGGCCCGCCTCGCCCGCTTTTTGGCCGACCTTGTACGGCTCGCCGTTGAGGAGGATGGTGAAATGGCTGCGATTCAGCTTCTTGTCGCTCCAGGTTTTCAGGCGGATGGAAGTGGTGGGCGCTTTCACCACCGCATTGCCAGCGGTGGGCGTCAACCATTTGACAGACAAATAGTTGGACGGCACGTTGAGCGGTTTGAGCGATACTTTCAGTTCCACGGGCTGGCTGCGGCTGCGGCTGGCATCGGTGCAAAAAACAGAAAAGATGGCCTCCCCCGGCTCCATGCCTTCCAGTCCATTCACGGGCAGGCGTACCTGCCGTTTTTGCCCAGCGGGCAAGAAGCCTATTTTCTGAAAATTGCGAAAAAAAAGCCCCTTTGAGTCGGCCAGTTCCTGCACCACGAGGTCAATGTCGTAGGCATCCTGGCGGCCTGTGTTTTCGAGGGTGAAGGTCAAAAACGCTGATTCGCCTTCTTGCAGTTCGCCCTGTTTGTCGCTTGTCAATTTTACGTCCGTGATGCTCAACTGCGTGGGGATGGCTGTGTTCACGTCGAACTCCCGGTTGAGGCGCATCACCCAGATGTCCTCGCCCTGGGCGCCTTCCTGCTTGGAGGAAGTGCTGCCCGCCAGCACGAAACCGCCATCGGGAAGCATGGCCACGGCTGTCAGGTCGTCGTTGTCCTTGCCGCCCAATTGGTCGGACTGCCAGACCAATTTCCCTTTGGCATCCGCTTTGACGATGAAGGCGTTGGAGGTATTTGCGCCGATGAGGTGCGAAAAGGTATAACCTACTAAGAGCAGACCTCCATCCGTCGTTTCGGTCATACCGAAGGCACTATCGTTGCTGCGCCCGCCGTAAGTGGATTGCCAGACCATCTCGCCGTCGGGGGCTGTTTTTATGAGCCACATATCCTTGAGGCCACTGCCGTCGGTGCCCGCTTTGGCGAGGCCGGTCAGTGCAAAACCGCCGTCCCGGGTGGCCACCATGCTGCTGACCTCCTCGAACTGGCGGGTGCCAAAAATGCGGTGGTGGAGCGGCTTTCCGTTTTTGTCAATGAGGAAAATGCAGACGTTGCGGCCCCCTTTTCCTTGCGAGGTCATTCCCGCCACGGCGATGTTCCCGTAGGCATCCTCGACCACGGAGCGGGCTTCGTCGCTGCCCCGGTGGCCATAGTTTTTTTGCCAAAGCAGTTGCCCGTCGGAGTAGGTGCGGTAGAGCCAAAAGTCCATTTTGCCTTCCGCCGTTTCTTTTCCGCCCACAGCGAGCAGTCCGCCGTCCGCCGTTTGCACCACGTCGTTAAAAAATGCCTTGCCCTTGGGCGAAGGGATGGTCTTTTGCCAAAGGGTGTCGCCCTTTTCATCGAGCTTCACGAGCCATGCGGACTTGCCCGTTGCGCCTGCGAGCACAAAGCCACCGTCGTCGGTGAGGGTCATGGCGTTGAGGACGTCGTCGCCGGGGTTGGCGAGCCGGGTTTCCTTGATTTTCCGCCCGTCAAGGTCGAGGAGGAGCCAGAGGGCGTCCTTGTCCTTGGATGGTTCGGAGGTGGTGCTGCCGAGGACGGCAATCTTGCCATCGTGCGTGGCACAGATGTCGGTGGCCCGTTCGGTCTTTTTGCCGCCATAGGTTTGTTTCCAGGCGAGGCCGGGGGCTTGTTGCGCAGCAACAGCGCCGGGTACTTTCAGGATGACAAAGAGGAGGAGGATTTTGATGAGTGCCTTCATGATGAATTAGTTAATTTTTATTGGCGAACCCTTGCTTTGGGGCAATTATGTTTCGGCTTTGTCTGATTATATTTTTTCCGACTTTTGCAAAAAAGATAAACTTCCAATTATGCGAGTTGACCCAGAATACGCTGCTGTAGGCAAATTTTTTCAAACACAGCAGATGTTCAAAGTGCCTAAGTACCAACGTGGGTATGCGTGGGAGAAAGATGAGACGGATGACTTTGTGCAAGATTTAGAACGGCTTTATCATGCACGGAAAAGCGGTCAACCGAAAAACCATTTTATGGGCGGCATAGTCAGCGTTGAGCACAAATTGGTAGGTGGGGTATCTCGTCATTGGCATGAACTGGTGGATGGGCAACAGCGTATGGCAACTTTCGTATTGCTGGCCACCTCCATCCTCCGCAATTATGAAAAATTGATAGAAACAGCAAAACAACAAGGGGACAGTGAAAGCCAAAGGATTGCGGAAAAAAGAAAGGAAAATCTATTCGCTCGATTCATAGAATTTGAACTGGGAGTCAACCGGATTACTTCGATTAAGTCGGTCATGGAGTTGTCCAAGTCCGACAACCCTTTTTTCGTGGAACTTGTGCGAAACCGTAGGCCCGTAAAAACGAGAGACTCCCACGAGAGACTTCAAAACGCTTATGATAAGATACTCAAAAAAACCACACTCCTATCTGAAAATACCGACTTGAGCCAATACCTTGACAACCTTGAGTTTTTGGAACAAATATTGATGAAGATTTCAGCATTCTGAACATCGTCAATTACGACCACAAGGAGGCTTATACACTTTTCCAAGTCTTAAATGACCGGGGAAAAAGCCTGACCGAAGGCGACCTTTTGCGGGCAAAAACGCTGGAGATGCTTGAGCATGAAGCAATTCAGCAAAGTTCCGTGGAAATGATATGGGATGACATTTTGGCCGACCCGCCCCGTGAAACCGAAGAGTTTCTTCGTTGGATATATGCTTCAAACCAGACCGTGCGGCACTGCTGAGTCGGGCAAATGAGCTGAAAGAGATGGCTGCCAAGGTGTTCATAATCCAGTAGCCACTTGCCTTCCAATGGTTTTCTCTCAATTTTTCAATGAACTGTTTATCAGTTTTTGAGGCAGGAAACGATTTATACTTTCGAGCGTTAGGTTTTGTCGTTATGCGAATTTGAGTTGCCTGTATTTCAGGCGCTTGCGAACGAACAACACTCAACGAGCAACAGTATAATAATCACTCATTCTCCACCCTCACCACCACCGCCACCGCCGACCCTTTTCCCAATTGCTCCACCCTCGTCCGCATCACGTCCTTTTCATAAACCACGGATGAAGTGGGAATCAGCACATCCCCGTACGCCTGTTGCAGCCTGTCGGTAAATTCTCCCCGGCACTCGTCCCGCATCCGTATGACCCGGCTTTGGAAGTCCCCGATTTTCCGGTCGGAATACACCACCACGAGGTGGTCGGCGAGCAGGTTCTCACGGGTGAGCACCCGATCGTTGCCGGGTATGATGATTTCGGCGCCGCTGTGGGCCACGAGCGCACCCTCGCCTTTGCCGTAGGCTTCTTTTCCGTTCAGGTGCTCTTGGAAGCGTTCGTTGCGGGGCCAATGGATTTCCGCTTTGTTGTTGCCGTCGAGGCTAAACAAGTAGGCGTAGCTGTCTTTTTTGATGTGCTTCGCAATGATCTGGAACATATCGCCTTCCATCCAGTCCTTTTTTTCGAGTTGGTAAAAACTGCCGTTCCACGTCGGCTTGATTTCCTCGAAGAGGTACTCGCCGTTTGCTTTCAGGGGCGTTCCATAATCGTCGGTGAGGGGGATTCGCAGGATGAAATCGCCTGCCAGGGCAGCCGTTGCCAAATTTGCGTCGAGGAGTTCGGCGCTGGCTTGCTGCTGCATCGTTTCCGCTTGCCGGATGAGCGTCTGCGCCTGTTGGACTTCCGGCGCCGCAGGGTTCGTTTTTATTTGGTTCGAAAGACTTATTTCTGCTTGTTGCTTGATTTTAAAGGCGTTATGCTGCTTCTCCGCTGCCGCCTGTTTGCGCTTTTCGATGGCGGCCAGCTCGGTTTCCGTCAATTGCAGCTCCGGCAAAACGAGTTGAACAGCTTGAAATGCACGCTCCGTGAAGTTCTTGTAGCTGACGGTGAAATAGCCTTGGTCGCCCCAAGCCGGCCCCCACGAGTTCATGATTTCGAACACGCCGAGCGAGTCGTTGTAGCCGACGACACAGAGGGCATGGCCTCCCAGCATCTTGTCGGAAGACATGCCGCTGGGATTCCAACGGCTGTCCATTGGGCTGAGGCGCTTGAGGCTCTCGCTGATGTTCATGCCCACGACAACGGGTTTGCCTTCGGAAATGCTCCGCTTCACCCGCATGACGGCGGTCTTGGCCGGGGTGTCCTTGTCGAACAGCGCCACGAAGTCCTTTATCAAATGGCTTTGCGATTGTGAAACGTGCATGGCCTGCGGCTGGCGCTCGCAGTTGTCGTATGGAAAGTCAAAGTCGGCGCTTTTGCAGTCACCCGTTTCCGTCAGGAGTTTGGCTGCCTTTTGGACGAATGCCCCGGACATGCAGCTCCCTTCCTTCACCTGGTTGTAGATAAACATTGCCGAATAGGCGTTATCGGTGATTTCCTTGCGGTTGGTGATGCGCCGCTCGTAGGCCCGCTGCGTGGTCATGGCGGCATAGCCCATCGCCCAGCCCACGCAGGAGTTGATGCTGCCCTGGTTCTTCGGGTAGGGCGTGTAGGGTCGCAGGCTGAACCAACGGGGCATGTCGCCCGCCCGCCGGCCATCGTTGCTGAAGTCGGCGGTCATTTCGACCTGGTTCTTGAAGGCTGCTTCGTCAACTAGCAGGCCGGTGGCAAAGTCAGTGGGTGCGTCTTCCTGGGCTTGCAGTTTGGTGGAGGCCATTGTCAGGAAGGCGATGAATATGATGATGGTGCCTTTCATTGCCTTTTTTTTGATGGCAAAGGTCGGCCAGCATGGAGGATGGGGAAACTGCATGATTATGTGGGAAGGTGATGGAGGGAAGAAATACTCGACGCAAGTCAAATACTATCCCCAAATTTAGCCCGTGGCGATAAATGAAGTTTTTAACTTCGCCCCGTCTCAATACCCACAAGCCAAAACGATAAATCAAATCAAACGAATCAAGTATGCTTTCATCTGCAACGACCCAGCCGACCCTCAAATTCCAGTTCAAAACCTTCGAGAAGCTGCCCGTCAAAATCTGGGACGACAGCCGGGAAGCCTCTATCCACGTGGCTCGAAGCATCGCACTGGCCATCCGGCAGAAGCAGCAAGACGGTGAAAAAATCGTACTGGGGCTGGCCACTGGCTCCTCGCCGATACAGGTGTACCGGGAACTGGTGCGGCTACACAAAGAAGAGGGCCTCAGTTTCTACAACGTCGTGACCTTCAACCTCGACGAATATTATCCAATGGAAAAAGCAGCGCCTCAAAGCTACTGGCGCTTCATGCACGAGCATCTCTTCGACCACGTGGACGTTCCGAGGGAGAACATCCACATCCCAGACGGTACTGTGCCGATGGAAAAGGCGCAGGAATATTGTAGTTGGTACGAAAAGCAGATAAACCTCAACGGCGGCATTGACATTCAACTCTTGGGCATTGGGCGTACCGGCCACGTTGGCTTCAACGAACCTGGCTCATGGGAAAGCTCCCTCACCCGCATGGTGCGCCTTGACGGCCTCACCCGACGGGACGCCATCAAGGACTTCGGCCAAGAGGAGGATGTGCCCACAAGGGCCATTACGATGGGCGTGGCCAGTATCATGAAGGCCCGAACCGTGTTTCTTTTAGCTTGGGGCCAACACAAGGCACCCACCATCGCCAAGGCGCTGGAGGGTGATATTTCCACTTCCATTCCCGCCACTTTTTTGCAAAAACACCCCAACGTTAAGGTGGTCTTGGACAAAGCCGCCGCCGAATCTTTGACCCAAATACGTGCGCCGTGGCTCTGTGGCGTCTGCAATTGGACGGAGGAGCTGGCCTGCCAGGCCGTCACTTGGGTAAGCCAAGAAACAGGCAAACCCATTCTGAAACTGACCAATGAGGACTACAACGAGCATGGCCTCAGCGAGTTGATGCTCCTCGAAAACGGTGCTTACGAAATCAACATCAAGATTTTCAATCGGTTGCAGCACACCATCACCGGCTGGCCCGGCGGCAAGCCAAACGCTGACGACTCGACACGCCCAGAGCGGGCTGCCCCCGCCAAAAAGCGTTGCATCATCTTTTCACCGCACCCCGACGATGACGTGATTTCCATGGGCGGCACCTTTATGCGGCTCGTTGACCAAGGCCACGAGGTGCATGTGGTTTATCAGACCAGCGGCAACATCGCCGTGCACGACCACGATGCCCGGCGCTATGCGGAGTTCTTGCTGGAGTTCAGGGAGTCACAGGGGTTGGTTGATGCCGACATAGACATGCGGTACAAGAAAATACTCAATTTCCTGAAAACGAAGAAACAGGGGGAGCCGGACATCCCGGAAGTGCGGGCCATAAAGGGCCTCATGCGACGAGGCGAGGCACGGGCAGGTGCCCGCTACGCTGGCCTCACCGATGACAACATCCATTTCCTCGACATGCCTTTTTATGAAACGGGCAAGGTGCGCAAGGGCGATATCACCCAAGCGGATATTGACTTGGTGGCGGATTTGATAGAAAAAGTGCAGCCTCACCAAGTCTATGCCGCTGGCGACTTAGCCGACCCGCACGGCACGCACCGGGTCTGCCTGAACGCTATTTTGGCAGCCTTTGAAAAACTGAAGGACAAAAAGTGGACAAAGGACTGTTGGCTCTGGCTCTATCGGGGCGCCTGGCACGAGTTCCCTATCCACGAGATTGACATGGCTGTGCCGATGTCGCCGGACCAGGTGGCACGCAAGCAAAAGGCCATCTTCATGCACCAATCACAAAAAGATAGCGCCCCCTTCCCCGGCGAGGACGAGCGGGAATTCTGGCAGCGGGCGAAGGAACGGAATGCAGCCACGGCGGGGCTTTACCGCAGCTTGGGACTTGCGGAATACGAGGCAATGGAGGCGTTTGCGAGGTGGAGGTTTGAATGGCAGTGAGAAAGGATGATACAATCTGCAGCCACTGACTGCCGACGGTGTCACATCCTCACGCTGGATATTCCACGAAGTTCCGGGGTGTTTCGTAGAGGCGCACGGCCAAGTCAAATTTTTCCGGAAGGCGATTGCGAAGCAAGTTCCAAATCACGTAGCAGATGTTCTCTGCCGTTGGGTTCAGCGTTTTGAACGCTTCCACGTCGAGGTTCAGGTTTTTGTGGTCAAACCTTGCCTCTACTTCCTCAAAAATCAAGTCCTTGAGCAACTTCAGGTCAATCAAGTAGCCGGATTCAGGGTCCACTTCGCCCGTGATTTTTACCTCCAAGTCATAATTGTGGCCGTGATAGTTGGCATTGTTGCAAAGGCCGAACACTGCTTGGTTTTTTTCCTCGGACCAAGTCGGGTTGTGAAGCCGGTGCGCAGCGTTGAAATGTGCCTTTCGGAAGACGGAAATTCGCATGTTGGAACAGTTATTTTTGATGATTTTTGTCGGTGTAACAACCAAGCCCACTCAATGTTGTCAAAACAAAAGTGAACAAAGGCGTTAACAATGGTTAAACCAACCGGTTAATTAGCCCCAAAGGTCGTTGGGAAGACAAAATAGAGTTGGCAGCAATGGCAACAAAGTGAAACAGGATTTTACTACCTTTGTCTCTTGCCTTTTAAGATGGGGTACAGAGCGAACACTACATTCTTTCGGATTCCTGTATTCGCAATCCACCCTCGTTTTGAGATGCAAAAAACACTGTACTTATCACCTAAAAAAGTTTCTATGAAGAAGTCTTTACTATTGTCTTTGGCAGTTATTGCCAGTTTCGTGCTAAACGCCCAGACCGTGCAGCGGACGGTGCTGGTGGAGTCGTTCACCAATGCATCTTGCCCACCTTGCGCAGCTCAGAACCCTGGGTTCAACGTGCTTTTGGGCAACAACACCGACAAGGTTGCTGTCATCAAGTACCAAACCAACTGGCCCGGCTACGACCCAATGAACGAACAGAACCCAACCGAAGTGGCTACCCGTGTTTCCTACTATGGCGTAACTGGCGTACCAAACGTGCGCATTGACGGTACCACCAATGCCGGCACCTCTGGCTCTGTTACACAGGCCATGATAAACACGGCTTACGGCATCCCTTCGCCGCTCCAAATCACGCTGACGCACAGCTTGTCAGCCGATTTGAGCCAAATCACCATCAACTGCGACATCACCAACCCGAACACGACCTTCGGTTGGAGCGCAGCCGATGCAAAATTGCGCATAGGTTTGATAGAGAAAGACCTACAGTTCCCGACGCCTCCAGGCTCTACCAACGAAACGCACTTCAACTACGTGATGCGCAAAATGTACCCAGATGCAACTGGCACTGCCGTAGCACCCATTCCAGCAGGTGGCACAGCCAACTACACTTGGACGGTTGACCTACCTACCTACCTTTACAATTACACCCAAATCGGTGTAGTAGCTTTTGTCCAGTCCGAAGGCGCCAAGACGGTTTACCAAGCCGCCATCAGCCAGCCACAGCCGCTTCCTGGGGCATTCCCGGATGCAGCGTTCTCTATCAGCACACAAGGCCCAACCAGCCTTTGCGAATATGGCCTTACGCCATCAGCAACCGTCACGAACGAAGGTGGCATTGACATCACTTCTTTTGATGTAAGCTACACCCTAAATGGCGCTCCAGGTGGCACACAAAACTGGACTGGTGCGCTTGCACCGGGCAGCGCTCAAGCAGTTAACTTCCCTGCCATCACGTTGGGCGGTGGCTCGACGGTGGTCGAGTACACGCTTACCAACCTGAACGGAGGCGCACAGGACATCAACAGCTTGAACGATGCGGTTTCACCTCAAACTTTCAACACACTGTCACCAACCCCAGTAGGTACCAGCCTTTTATCTGACATGGAAACAGGTGTTGCCGAAGGCGCTCCTGCTTACGCCATCATTAACAGGGCTGCTATCGTTGATTTGATGGTAGTTGACCAACCATGGTTGGCTGCCGCAGGAGCACCAGGTGCTACTGGCCCCGTAGGTGGCTTTGCAGCTTCCGCTAAATCATTGCTTGCAGGGTTCTGGTGGACTCCCCCAGGAACCTCTACCTCAATTGTTTTTGACAAGATTGACTGGTCCAACAACACGTTGGATTCCATCACCTTCGACTTGGCCTATCGTCAATATATAGATGAAAACGACCGTTTGTTGGTTCACATTTCAACTGATTGTGGTGTGACTTGGACCAATGTTTACGACAAAGGTGGTGCTGCCTTGGCAACGGTTGGCGCAAGCCAAACCTTCTTCGTGCCAACTGCGGCTCAGTGGCGTAAAGAAGCCATTGACGTATCGGCCTTTGACGGTTCTCCTGAAGTGGTCGTTCGTTTTACGGCAGTCGCAGCTTTTGGTAACAACCTGTATCTCGACAATATCAACATCTTTGGCACTGTCACAAGTGGCGTGGAAGATGCTATCGTTGAGAGCAAGGTCAACATTTACCCGAACCCAGCCTCCAGCCAAGTGAACGTAGAATTCAACATGGTAAAGGCCAACAGCGTAACGGTTCAGGTGTATGATGTGACTGGAAAATTGGTTACCACCCTGCTCAACAACCAGGTGCTTGGTGCTGGTGCGCAAAACGTACAGTGGAACAACCCAGCAAGCGCTGGTTTGTACTTCGTAAAAATCCGCACGGAAGAGGGTGAAATCACACGGAAGGTTTCCATTCTGAAGTAATTCGCTTTTTGACTTGCGAGAATAACTTCGAAAGGGGCGGCATCACAACCGCCCCTTTCGTCATTGAGAAAGCTAATTTTGGCAAAATCACAAACCTGATAACAATGTGTTGTGATTTTTCGGCTAACTTTACCTGTCGTGCAAAACAATTTTCGACAATCCTTATTTCCAAAAATTTAAACCTTCTATCATGAAACAGCTTATACTTTCTACTTACTTTGGGCTACTAATGCTTGGAACCCTCAACGCTCAGGTGCTTATCATCACACCCAATCCGGCACCGTCCACCTTCAACAATGTTTTCCTCAACGGCGATGCCGACCTCGAATCACATGTGTCGGTGACCAACAATAGTGCCGACACGCTTCGCCTCAAATGGCTGAGGGATGTTCCCAGCGACTGCCCAGACGGCTGGACCACAAAGGTTTGCGACAACAGCTACTGCTTCAATGCCGACCAGTCCTCGAACTATGTGCCAAACACGGCGGTCACCGTGCCATTCGTACTGTTGCCAGGAGAGACCTTTTCAAACTTCATCCTGCACGTACTGCCCAACACTTCGGCGGGCTGCTGCGAAGTAAAGCTCCATTTCTCCACCATTGAGGAGCCGGACAATGTCTTTGAGACTTTGGTTTTCGATGTGCGGGTTAACGACGTAAACTGTGCCCTTTCCTCTACGAAAGAGCCATCGGTGCTGGAATCGCTCAGGGCCTTCCCCAACCCGTCCATTGGCTACTTTAGCATCACGGAGAACCCATTGGTGAAAAAAGTCGTGGTGTACAACCTCCTTGGCAGGCAGGTTCGCAGCTTCGAGCAAATGAACGGCAGGGTACACAACATCACCGATGTGCCCGATGGCCTCTATCTGGTAAGCATGTTGGACGCCAATGGCGAAACCCTCAAAACCGTGCGCATGACCAAACAAGACCTTCGTCCATAAGCGTTGCTTCCTTTCACAAAAAAGCCGTGCAACTGTTCCCCAGTGCACGGCTTTTTTATTTGGTCCAATATTTTTATCGTTCACGAACCGTGAGCCAGTTCATCTGACTTGTCAAAATTGCAGCAAGGTTTGCTTGTCAACTGCCGTTGGTGATGAAATATGCACCTGCATCACCGCCTCCCGGAAGTCGGCTTGCGACGAGTTGGACGGAGATTGCTCAAAGGCCACCACGATGGCGTCACAACTGTCCTCATAGATAATAAGCCCCTGCTTGCGGGAGTTTTGGCTGAATGCTTTGTTGGTGTAGAACAGGTTCTGTCCAGCCTTGACCTTGCTCCCATCCCAACCTTTTGGCACCAAGAAGAAGCCGATTTTGGTATTGGCCTTGAAGCTGTTGTGCAGCTTGACCGTGGAGCCAGGCACCAACGAGCCATCGGATCCAGATTTTGAAAAATTAGGAAAAGCTATGAGTCCAACCAAGTCGGCAGCATTGCTCGGCGGGCAATCAGCCGGGTAGGCATAGTAGCCTACTGCGTGGGTTTGGTTCGTGTTCTCTTCTAGGAAGGTCAGCATGATTTCGGTATCTTCGGTGAGCAAAATCTCGCTTTCTCCTTTGGTTAGATAGTTGGCGTTCTGTGCGTTTATGTTGCCGTTGATGGGCAGCTTGGCGTTCAGTTCAGGAAGGAGTTTTTCGCAAATGGGCTGGTCGGCAACCAAGCAGTTGGGCTTGCCCTTCCCGTCGAAGGCACAAAGCGAAAGCACATCAGCTGGCGACGGCTTTTTTAGGATTTTGAAGCCGCCTTGGCCTTTGGCAACAAAAATCCAATCGCCATTGCTCGCCACAAAATTGGCGGAGGCGTTTTTCTCGTCCAAGTCCCAAAGGAAAACATGCGAAGGGTCGGGCAAACCGTCGGTACCAAAGGTGAAAATGGCCAAGCCGTCTGCCCCGTTTGCCGCATAGACGTATTGGTCGTCGCTGGATACACCGTTGGAGTTGCCCGATACCAGCATTTCGGCGGGAGACTCAAACACCTCCTTTCCACTATTGATGTCAATGGCCCTCACGCCAGTAGCGCCTGCTGCCACATACAGGATGTTGCCATCGGCGCTAAAGTTGAGCGCAGCCTTGCCACCATAAAGGTTGTCCACGTTTTGGTGCTCAAATTTGCTGATGGAGTATTTGTCCTCAAACGAAAAGGCACCCGGTTTGTCCAAGAACAAGGTAGCATTATCGTCGGCTGCTTGCAGGCAAGCTACCTTGGAATCGCTAACTGCTACGCCTTTGGCATTCGGAAACTGTTTTACGCCGGCTAAGCTTAAATCCGATTTATTTATGGCGAAAACTCCGCCGTTTGACCGCCCAGCCGTGACGTACAGCAAGTCGTCAGACTGCGCAATGGCATTGGCAGCCGGAGAGATTTGCCCACTGATATTGTAGGCCAGTTTGATGTTGCGGTAAGTGCTGCTCTCAAATTTTTTGCCATTGAGGGATAGTTCGCCCACTACTGCCCCGTTTTTTGCGTCAGACATTGCCACCCAGACTTTTTTAGCACCACCGATGGTATTACTTTCTTCAATGGCTATGGCGTTCACATCTGCTTGAAGGAATATGATTTGGCTGGTGATTTTCGGGGCGATGGGGTTGGAAAGGTCAACCACCTCCACGGCACCAAGATGCTCCTCGCCCCTCAGGTGATAGGAGACCAAAGCCAGGTTGCCACTGATGGCCACGTGCGTGGCGCTGAGATTTTTGCCAGCGTGATTCAAGGTGGCAATCTCGCCTACATGCGCCCAGATAGCTTCCTTTGGACATGCGGATCGCCCAAAATCCGTCTCGGTAAGAACGACTGGCAGGTTGACCAGCGCCAACCTGTCGGGAATGCCTTCTTCCATTTGCAGGAATTCAAGGTGTTCCTCAACGTTTTGTACCACCGTTTTGTCGGTGGGTTCAACAGTGGTATCCTTCTGACAGGAAAAGGCCGTGAGTGCGACACCCAAGAATATGGCGGATGTTTTGGTGTGAAACCAGAATTTCATAAGCAAAATTATTTATTAAACAATGGTGGTTTGGCAAAATGAATGTTTTGCAATCTGTTGGTTATTAAGGGTTTGTGGCCAAGTAATGACTTTGCTTGCATTGACGCCCATACTTCTTCGGCCAACCCTAAAGGACGGCAGCCGCTTTGCGCAGTTGCGCAAACCGCTCCTGAAACAGGTTGGGCATTTCCAGCAATTGGTGTTCGACATCCTCCCGGCGGAGCACGCCCACGAGATTACCTTCGCTGTCGGCTATCGGGAGCACGTTGAAAGCATGGGCATCGAAGACCTCCTTTGCCTCTGCCAAGGTATTGGCAGGTGACAGCTTGACCATTTCTTTGGAAACCAAATCCTTGGCGGAAAGTAGGTAGTCGTGAGTTGAAACAAACTTCCGCAGGAAGTCCTCCCGAAGGATGACCCCAACGAACTTCATTTCTCGGACGACGGGTAAAAATTTGTTTGGAAAATGATGGAAGATGAAGCGGATGGTTTGGATGTCGGTGCCAGCTTCAACGATGGTGAAATCCATTTTCACCAATGAATGGACAGGAAAATTTTTTTTCATAGTTTTTGTGTGTTTTATCGAAAAATGAGTCTGAAATCAAACCGGGATGCGACTACTCAACTTGCGCAACAAGCAATGCATTAAAAAATTCGGAGAAAAATTGAAGGGAGGTTATGCTGAAAAAATTGGGCAGGTTTCCTGCAAGAGCAATTTGAATACCAAAAATTCGGAAAGCGGCTCAAAACCATTCGAATACCCAATCGTTTCGACCTAACTTTGCGCAAAATAAATTTGAAAATGACCACAGAACTTGATTTTGCCACTGAAAAACTCCAAAAAATCGGCTTCCTCGACATGGACGTGGACCCGACGCTCGACCTCTTCGAGGAAATAAACAAACTGAAAAAGGAGAAGAACGCCATCATATTGGCACACTACTACCAAGAGCCGGACATTCAGGACATTGCAGACTACATTGGCGACAGCCTTGGTCTATCCCAAGAAGCCGCCCGGACCGAGGCCGACATCATCGTGTTCGCCGGGGTGCATTTCATGGCGGAAACGGCCAAGATGCTAAGTCCCACCAAGAAGGTGCTGCTGCCCGATCTCAAGGCTGGCTGCTCCCTCGCCGATGCTTGCCCTGCACCGCTTTTCAAGAAGTTCAAGGAAAAATACCCCGACCATATCGTGGTGAGCTACGTGAACACCTCGGCGGAAATGAAGACCCTGACCGACATCTGCTGCACCAGCACCAATGCCGTGCAAATCATCGAGAGCATACCGAAGGACCAGCCCATCATCTTCGCACCGGACATCAACCTTGGGCGCTATTTGGTGAAAAAGACCGGGCGTGACATGGTGCTGTGGAATGGTGCCTGCATGGTCCACGAGATTTTTTCGATGGAGAAAATCGCCAAATTGCGCATGCGCCACCCCAATGCGCTGCTCATTGCCCATCCAGAATGTGAGGAGCACCTGCTCGAAACGGCGGATTATATCGGGTCCACCACGGGCCTGCTGAAGTTCACCATGAGCAGCGAGGCCACGGAGTTCATCGTGGCCACCGAGGCGGGCATCCTACACCAGATGGAGAAGTCGTCGCCGCACAAGACCTTTATCCCGGCCCCGCCGGAAAACACTTGCGCTTGCAACGAGTGTCCGCATATGAAGCTGAACACGCTGGAAAAGCTCTATATCTGCATGAAATACGAAATGCCGGAAGTGATTTTACCGGAATGGGTCATCCGGGAGGGCGTGAAGAGCATTGAACGGATGCTGGAAATCTCGGCGAGGGCGGGGTTGTGAGGTAGGAATATTTGGAGGTATGTAGGTATGGGATTGCCAACAACCCCTGAGCTGGCAGCTTCGAACTTAGCGGAGAAAATTTAAAGCAAAAAGGAACTCATCCCTTTCCGACCAAGATATCCTTTACCCGCAAAAAAGCAAAACTCAATGTTACCATCTTCCATTATCATCAGCATTATCATTCCATTGGTGCTAGTCAACTTGTGAGGCACTGATTCCTTTTAGAGGAACGAAAGCCCCGGCAGGTTGCAGACTTGGCGGGGCTTTTTGGTTTTTGCAAAAAGAATTATCTTTGTAAAAAATAGAAATCATGGTAGCAGCACCAATTCAGAAAAAACGGTACAGCTTGGAGGAATACTTTGAAATGGAGGAGAAGTCCGAAGAAAAGCACGAGTTTCACAACGGAAAAATCATACTTATGCCAGGTGGAAGTGTCCCTCACAACAAAATAGCGGTAAATATTACAAGCATTCTCAACAACTGGATTGAAGCAAACAACTTGCCTTACTATGTGCTGAACAGCGACACCAAAGTCCGCATCGAACATTTCAACCGCAATGTTTACCCCGACGTCTTGGTCGTCTGCGAAAAGCCAAAGTATTGGAAAGGCCGCACCGACATCATCGTCAACCCAACTATCGTGTTTGAAGTGTTCTCAAACAGTACCCCAGAATATGACAGAGATGGCAAATTCAACCTGTACCGTTCCTTGCCAACATTCAAGGAATACGTGCTTGTTGACCAGTTCAAGCCGCTGGTGGACGACTATTTCAAGCAGCCCGACAGTGACGACCTTTGGAAAATTACTACAAAGTTTGGGATGGAAGAATCCATTCACCTGCATTCCATTGGCTTCGACCTGCTACTTTCAAAAATCTACTGGCAAGTGCCCGAACTACAGGGGGAGGATTGGGAGAGTTGATTTTTTCCTTACCTTCGCCCTGCAAAAAAGCAATACTCAATGTTACCATCTTCCATTATAATCAGCATTACCATTCCCTTTCCCGATAGCTCGGGATTGTGAGGCACCGCTGTTTGAGAGGAACGAAAAGCCCCGGCAGGTTGCAGACCTGCCGGGGCTTTTTGGTTTTTTCAACTTTGGATAAACTCAATTGCCATGAGTGAAAAACACCAGCAGTTATTTCAGCGCATCACCATCAATCCGAACATTTGTCACGGCAAACCGACCATCAGGGGGCTTCGCTACCCGGTCGTGAACCTGCTGGAGCTGATGGCATCGGGTATGACCAACCAAGAAATCCTCGATGATTACGAGGATTTGGAAGAGGCGGATTTGCAGGCGTGTTTGATTTTTGCCGCACGTCTTGCTGAAGTGAAAAGCATCGTTCAACTTGTAGCTGCCGCATGAAATTCATCGTTGACGCACAGCTTCCAAAATCGCTCGCAAAATGGTTGCGTGAGCAGGGGCATGATGCTATTCATACCCTTGATCTGCCATTGAAAAATGCAACGGACGATTTGGAAATCAATGAACTGTCGCTCAAGGAAAAGCGCATTGTTATCACCAAGGATAGTGATTTTTTTAACCGCTATTTTCAGAAAACCGAGCCTTACAAACTGCTTTTTCTCACGGTTGGCAATTTATCCAACCTAGCACTTGTTCAGCTTTTCACCGACAACCTTGACAAAATAACTTCCGCACTGGAAACCCATTTTGTTGTTGAAATAACCAGAAACTCACTCATCGTGATTGATTGAGCAGGGCTATCAAACAATATTAACACCGCATGTACAGAGAATTCAAAAACCTAAACCTCCCCACCATTGACCAAGAACTCCTCCAATTCTGGGAGTCCAACAACATCTTCGAGCAGAGCGTCACCAACCGCCCCGCCGACAACGCCTGGGTCTTCTACGAAGGCCCGCCCAGCGCCAATGGCAAGCCGGGCATCCACCACGTCATGGGGCGGGCCATCAAGGACATCTTTTGCCGCTACCAGACCTTGAAAGGCAAACGGGTGGAGCGCAAGGGCGGCTGGGACACCCACGGCCTGCCCATCGAGCTCAGCGTGGAAAAGGAACTCGGCATCACCAAGGAGGACATCGGAAAGTCCATCTCCGTGGACGAGTACAACCACAAATGCCGGGAAACCGTCATGCGCTACAAGAACGAGTGGGACGACATCACCCGCAAAATGGGCTATTGGGTGGACCTCGACAATCCCTATATCACCTACGAAAACGAGTACATCGAGACGGTCTGGTGGCTGCTCAAACGCCTGTACGACAAGGGCTTGCTGTACAAAGGTTACACCATCCAGCCTTACTCTCCGGCAGCGGGCACGGGCCTCAGTTCGCATGAGCTGAACATGCCCGGCGCTTACAAGGAGCTGACGGATACGACCGTGGTGGCGCTGTTTGTAGTGCCGAACTCCGGTTCGGCACAGTTCCTTTTCGACAGCCCCGACGAAGACGTCCGCATCGCCGCCTGGACGACCACGCCTTGGACGCTACCCTCGAACACCGCATTAACCATTGGTCACCAGATTTCTTATGTAAAAATCAAGACGCTCAACCCCTATACCCAAGCACCCGTGAGCGTGGTGATGGCCGAGCCGCTGGTGAGCAAATGGTTTGGCGGTAAGAACCAACCGACAGTGCTGGAGCAGAGTGCCCCTTTCACCGCACAGCAACTCGAAGGCATCCGTTACGAGCAGTTGCTGCCCTTCGGCAACGAAATAGAACCCATGCTCGGCTACGATGGCGAATTTCATACCGACGCCTTCCGGGTGCTGGTCAGCGACTTCGTGACCACCGAGGACGGCACGGGCGTCGTACACACCGCCCCCAGTTTCGGGGCCGACGACATGAAGGCCGCCAAGGCCAACGGCATCGGTGCCCTCACGCTGGTGGACAAGCAGGGCAAGTTCAAGGAAAACGTGGGAGAGTTCAGCAACCGCTACGTGAAAGACTACACCGACGACCCCGACTACGTGAATGTGGATGTGGACATTGCTGTGAAGCTGAAATTAGAGGGCATGGCACTCAACGTTGCCAAATACGCCCACAACTACCCGCATTGCTGGCGCACCGACAAGCCCGTGCTCTACTATCCGCTCGACTCCTGGTTCATCAAGGCCAGCAGCGTGAAGGAGCGCATGTTTGAACTCAACAAGACCATCAACTGGAAGCCCGCCAGCACGGGCGAGGGCCGCTTTGGTAAATGGCTGGAAAACCTGCAAGACTGGAACCTCAGCCGCAGCCGCTACTGGGGCATCGGGCTGCCCATCTGGCGCACCGCCGATGGCTCTGTGGAGAAATGCATCGGCTCCATTGCGGAGCTGCAAACCGAAATTGCGCAAGCAAACGAAAAACTGGGGCTGGTGCAAACCGTGCCCGCCGACCTGCACCGCCCGTACATTGACGACATCGTTTTGGTGGCCGACAATGGCGAACCGATGAAGCGAGAACTCGACCTCATTGACGTCTGGTTCGACTCCGGCTCCATGCCCTACGCCCAGTGGGGACTGGATTTGTCGAAGCTGAAAGCAGGTGCTGACCGCCCGTTCAATGCACCCTTCGACCACATGTACCCCGCCGATTTCATCGCCGAGGGTGTTGACCAAACGAGGGGCTGGTTCTACACGCTGCACGCCATTGCCGTCATGGCTTTCGACAGCGTTTCCTTTAAAAACGTGGTGTCGAACGGCCTTGTGCTGGACAAGAACGGCAACAAAATGTCCAAGCGCCTCGGCAATGCCGTTGACCCGTTCGAGACCATTGCGAAATATGGTGCCGACGCCACCCGCTGGTACATGATTTCCAACGCAGCGCCATGGGACAACCTCAAGTTCGACCCTGTCGGCATCGAGGAGGTGCAGCGGAAGTTCTTTGGGACGCTGTTCAACACCTACAACTTCTTCGCCACCTACGCCAATATTGACAAATGGGCGATGGACGAGTTTAACGTAATGCCTTACGACCAACGCTCGGAACTTGACCGCTGGGTGATTTCAAAACTCTACTCGCTCGTCGCCGACTACCACGAGGCGATGGACGACTACGAGCCGCATCGGGCCTGCCGTTTGGTGGAGAGTTTTGTGGACGAGCATTTGAGCAACTGGTACGTGCGCCTGAGCCGTAGGAGATTCTGGCGAGGTGAAATGAGCGACGACAAAAACGCCGCCTACCAAACCCTTTTCGAGTGCCTAATGGTCGTCGGGCAATTGGCGTCGCCCGTAGCGCCCTTCTTCACAGACTGGCTGTACCGCAATTTGACCGCTCCCATCAAAGACGTTGCGAAGCAAAAAAACACCACGCTGCGCCATGACAGCGTACACCTGACCGACCTGACGAAGCCGAACCCCGCCCTCGTGGACAAGGCTTTGGAACGCCGCATGGACTATGCCCAGCGCATCTGTTCACTGGCGTTCAGCATTCGTAAAGGGAACGGGCTGCGGGTGCGTTTGCCGCTGCAAAAAATCCTGCTGCCCGTGCTCGACGAGCGCTTCATCACGGAGGTGGACGGCGTAAAGGACTTAATTTTGAGCGAAATTAATGTGAAGGAAATCGAGTACATCACCGATGCTTCGGGGCTTTTAAAGAAACAGGCGAAGGCCAATTTTAAGACCCTCGGCGCCAAGCTCGGCAAGGACATGAAGGCTGCCGCCGAGCAGATTGCGCAGTTTACGAATGAGCAAATCAACGCTTTGGAAAAGGCAGGTGAAATGCCCATCGTTGCCAACGGCAATTATTACGACATCATGCCGGAAGACCTCGTGGTGACCACCGAAGACTTGCCCGGCTGGAAGGTCGCCTCTGACGGCCCGTTGACCGTGGCCCTCGACGTAACGCTGACGCCGGAACTGGAGGCCGAGGGCATCGCCCGTGACCTCGTGAACCGCATCCAGAACCTGCGCAAGGACAAGGGCTTCAACGTGACTGACCGCATCAATGTGCGCATTGAGCGGCATGAGGAAGTGGAGGCAGCAGTGGAGAATTTCCGGGAGTATATCAAGGTGGAGGTGCTGGCGGATTCGCTGATTTTGGCAAGCGAAGTGGAGGGCGAGCAAGTGGAATTGTCGGATGAGGTGATGGTGGGGATTGAGGTGAGTTTGAATTGAGACTGAATTGGAGCTGGTCGCAATTTTCGACCAGTCATAACCACTCCACCAATGGACTCTACCACCATCATCGGTCTCGTATCTGCTTTCCTTACCACCAGTGCCTACGTGCCGCAAGCCATCAAGACTTGGCGCACCCGCCGCACGGGCGACTTGTCGTTGAGCATGTTCACCATGGTGTTCCTCGGCACGGCTGGCTGGTTGGCCTACGGCCTGCTCAAAGATGACCTGCCCATCATCCTGGCCAATATCATCACCTTGGGCACCTCGTTCGTCATCCTCTACTTCAAGGTGCTGGAGGTGCGGGCAAAAGGAAAAGACACCTAATTTTTTGTCGAAAATGCGTTGCCACTTGAGATTGCTTTAAACTTTCCCACTGGCCAAAGTTTTTTCAATTTACCTTTGGCAAGTAAAGGCTTCAGTAGAGCCTCGGCACTAATTCAAAACTTCCTTTTTTCAAAAAAAACTGTAAATGAAGAAAATATACGTTGTTATCGCACTGGTGGCCACAACGGTTTGGCTACACGCGCAAATCACCGTCACCAATGCAACCTTTCCAGTGGCAGGCGACACCCTCAAATTTGCCACTGACCTTGACCCCGATGGTGTGGTCATCACTGCACCAGGTGGGCCTACTGCTTGGGACTTTACAGGCTTGGCACCAACTTTCAAGTCGGAGACGGTATTCAGTGCCGCCAGCGGAGGCGTTGCATTCGCTCAATTCCCAAATGCAGAGCTACTGTCCATCAGCGGCGGAGGTCAAAACGAGACTTACTATGACGTAAGTGCCACCAACTTTGACAACCTCGGATTTAGCGGTGCCGACCCCAATAGTGGCTTTCCAGTACAAACCACTTTCAAGTTCTCGCCACCCGTACCAGCGCGGAGGGCACCCCTCAATTTCATTGACAACCACTTGGCTTCCACCAGCGTCAACGTTGCGTTCTCGCTTGCAGATATTCCTGGCGGCGTCTTGGACAGTCTTGGGATACCCACAGCGCTCGTTGACTCCATCCGCATCCGGGTGACGGCCTCCCGGGTTGACATTGTGGACGCATACGGCACGCTGGCCATACCAGGCGGCACCTACGACGTACTGCGGGAAAAACGCAGCGAGTACCGTGAAACTCGCCTTGATATCCATACTTTTTTCGGCTGGATAGATGTTACCGACCAAGCTGGAGCTGCCGCTGGGTTCGGCTTGGACACCCTCATCACCTACAATTTTTTCAGCAATACGGAGAAAGAACCCATTGCCGTAGTCGAAATGGATAATTCCGGGAGCGTGGTCCAACAGGTGGATTACAAGGACACCGGTGTCGTCAGCGGCAACAATGATGTAGCGGCCATAAAGCCGGAAGTAGTGGTTTCACCTAATCCGGCGACAGACCTCGCCGTTTTTGAACTGAAAAACTTCAAACCTGGCAGCTATTCCATCCAGTTGTTGGATGCACGAGGCTCTCTGATTTTGGTCAAAAATTTGACCACTGGCAATATAGCAGTTTCGTTGGAGGGCTTGGCCGAAGGCGCTTATTTCTATCGGCTTTTGGACGACAAAAACAGGGTGCAGTCCAGCGGAAAGTTGTTGAAAATCAATCGTTAATTGCATTGTCGTCGCCCATTCATTGGGCATGGCGACTTTTGTAACGGTATGCCCAATAGGTGTCCACGTTAAGCTATGTTCAATTTTTCTGGTAGTGACGACGAGCGGCAAGCGCTGATGCGCCAAACCGCCCACGAGTTGGAGATGAAATTTACGGAAAAAGACGAGTATGGCATGATTGCCCTGCTGCGTGATTTCCAGCTATTTAGTGTTGGCGGCAATAAAGCCATCACTAACCTCCTTACGCATACCTCGCAATTGATGGAGGACAGGGTGAATATTTTTGACTACCAATACACCGTCCGCACGGGAAAAACGACCGTTACCTACAAACAGACCGTGTTTTTTATCAACTCCAAGCGCCTCGCCATGCCGGAAATGCTCCTGAAACCGGAGCATTTTTTCAACCGAATCGGGAACTGGCTCGGCCTACAGCAGGACATTGATTTCGAGGAACACAAGGATTTTTCCAACAACTACCTACTTCAAGGCGAGGACGAACCACAAGTGCGTAGGACGATGAACCAAGAAGCTATCATTCGCTTTTTCACCATTGAAAAAGAATGGTGCCTCGAAAGCATCGGTTTTTTTATGATTTTCTACCAGCCTAAACGGCTCATACCGCCGCACGAAATCAAGTACCTGCACCAGCGGGGAATGTTGCTTTTTGACAATTTCAAAACAGACCCGCTCTGAATCCGTGGGCACGGGAAAATGAAGACCATTCTACTTAGCTTTCCTCCACAATTGCATCATCAATCAAGTCCGACAGCCGCTTTTCCCGGTCTTCGAGGTTGGTGTCTGGGTTTACCGAAAGCTTTACTTCATCCGGCTTGGGTTGTTCGCCCTTCATCTGGTGGTCGCCTTTGGCAAATCGCTCGGCCTTCTCCCAGAAGCTGCCGTGCTTTGCAAACTCGCTGCCGCCTGTAGTGAGTGGTGTATCGGCGAACTTGGTGTTGTTGCCACTGATTTTATCCTCCAATTTTTGGTTCAGTTCCTTGGCCTTTTCAATAAGGCTGCTGGTAGTTTCACCCGATTTTTCCGCCTCTGCTTGTGCCTTGGCCATGAGGTCGTCCTTGGCTTGCAGGATTTTCGAGCCAAGGTCAGCGGCCAGGTCTTTTGCACGTCCGAGCGCTTCGCCGCCTTTTTCAAAAATGGCCTCACCCACGTTCTCGGCAGTTTCGCCAAATTTTTCGGTGAACTTCCCGCCTGTTTCCAGCACCTTCTCCCCCACCTTGCTCGCGAAGTCGCCCGCTTTGTCCAAGGCTTCGCCGCCCTTTTCAAAAATGGCCTCACCAACGTTCTCGGCAGTTTTGCCGAACTTATCGGTGAGCTTGCCGCCTGTTTCCAGCACCTTCTCACCCACTTTGCTGGCGATGTCGCCCGCTTTGTCCAAGGTTTCGCCGCCTTTTTCCATTACGACTGCACCAGTAGTGGTGGCTGTGTTTTTTAAGTCATCCAAAAAGCCGGATGCTTTTTCGCTATCGTTGTCAGGATTGCCATCGTCGAGCAGCATGGGTGCGTCGGCAGGGACTTGGAGCGGCGGCAATGCGAGGCTTTCTTCCGGCTCGTTGGACACAATCGGGGCTGGCTCCGATGCCGCCCGTTCGGCGATGATGGCGTCCATCACGTCGTCCGAGTCGGGGGTTTCGGTTGGAGTGGGTGCATCATGAATAAAGTCGCTGACCCTTTCCTTAGCGGCTTCTGCCAAATCAGCGGCTTTGTCAAAGGCCAAATCCGCTTTTTCGGATACGGTTTTGCCGAGGTCGGTAGCGGTGTCCTGCACTTTGTCCCAAAGGTCGCTGCTGGCTTCCTTGGTGGCGTCCACGGCTTTTTCAGTGGCGGATTTGGTGACGGCTTTTGCGCCGAAGAGGAGTTTTTTCAAATCGTTTAAGATGGCCATGATGTTGTGTTTTTAGACTCTGGACGTTAGAAAATTAGGTTGAAGACTGGACAAGGCGGTTCAGCACAACACTAATGCCTAACATCTCATAAAAGCAGGTGAAAGGTAGGTGTTTTTACAAAAAAGCCTCAAAAATTATGGGCAAACATAGGTAAAGCATGGATGAGCAGCCATTTGCCTACTTTTGCTCCTTTTTTCCAAAAATAGTTTTCTGTATGGACGATTCAATGTTGCAGCAGTTTATGAAGATGGCTGGCCTGCGCTTCCAGGCGCACCCGTGGCACGGCATCGAAATCGGTCCACAAGCACCCGAAGTGGTGACGGCCTATATCGAAATCATCCCCTCGGATACCGTAAAATATGAGATTGACAAGGCTTCTGGCCACCTGAAAGTGGATAGGCCACAGAAGTTCTCGAACATCGTCCCGGCGCTGTACGGTTTCATCCCGCAGACCTACTGCAAGGATGAAGTAGGCAAGTTTTGCATGGAAAAGACAGGGCGCACGGGCATTGTCGGCGATAACGACCCGTTGGACATCTGTGTACTGACGGAGCGGGAAATAACCCACGGACATATTATCGTGCAAGCAATTGTCGTCGGTGGGTTTCGGCTGATTGACAACAATGAAGCAGATGACAAAATCATCGCCGTGCTAAAACAAGACGAACTTTATACGCAGTGGAAGGACATCAATGAAATGCCGGCCAGTATCGTGAACCGGTTGGGGCATTATTTTTTGACCTACAAACAGTTTCCCGGAGCAAAACAGCAGATTGAAATCACCGATGTGTACGGCAGGGAGGAGGCTTATGAAGTCATTGCGGCCAGCCAACGGGACTACCAGAACAAGTTCGGCAATTAAGCGCTTGTTTGGGATTTGAGAGTCTGTTGGGACATAAAGGAATAAGCGAAACAGACCTTTCTCCACGCCCTAAATATACCCCAATATCCGCAGCATGTCCTCCGGCTTCTGCTCCTCCTTGTAGAGCTTGTCCACAATATTCCCTTTTGAATCCTTGTAAATAAGAATGTGCTTTGGCGACGGGATGAGGCAGTGCTTGATGCCACCGTATCCGCTCAACGAATCTTGGTAAGCCCCCGTGTGGAAGAAGCCGAGGTAGAGCGGCTCCGTGTCCTTTTTTTCGATAACGGGCAGGTAAACCTGGCTTTCGTGTACCTCGGAGTTGTAGTAGTCGGAGTTGTCGCAACTAAGGCCACCGATGTTCACCCGGCGGTATTCGTTGTGCCACTTGTTGATGGGCAGCAGGATGAAACGCTCCGCAATACCCCAGCTATCGGGCATGGTAGTGATGAGCGAGTTGTCAATCATGTACCAGACCTCGGCGTCGTTCTGCTGCTTTTGGCCAATGACCGAAAAAATGATGGCCCCGCTCTCGCCCACGGTATATTTTCCGAATTCGGTGTAAATATCCGGTTCGTGTATTTCCTCCTCCTGACATGCTGCGAGGATGAGGTTGACGATTTCACGAACCATGTAAGTGTAATCGAACTCAAATCCAAGTGAATTGCGGATGGGCATGCCGCCGCCAATGTTCAGGCCCTCCAGGGATGGGCAGACCTTCTTCAGCTCGCAGTACATTTTGACGGCTTTTTTCAGCTCGCCCCAGTAGTAAATAGAGTCCTTGATGCCCGTGTCCACGAAAAAGTGGAGCATTTTCAATTCAAATTTGGGGTTGTCGGCAATGCGCTCCTTGCAGTAGTTGATGACCTCTGCCGCCCGGATTCCCAGTCTGGAGGTGTAAAACTCGAAGTTCGGCTCCTCATCCGTGGCCACCCGAACGCCGATGCTGCATTTGCCCTTCACCATTTCTTCAAAAAAATTAAGCTCCTCCTTGTTGTCAAGTACGGGGATGACGTTCACGAAACCCTCGTTGATAAGTCCACTGATTTTCTCCGCGTACTCACGGGTCTTGAAACCGTTGTTGACGATGATGGTCTCCTTGTCAATGAACTCCTCTTCGAAGAGGCGGCGCACGAGGTCAATATCGAACGAGGAGGAGGTCTCCAGCTCCACGTCGTGCTTCAGCACCTCCTTCACCACATAGCTGAAGTGCGAGCTTTTGGTGCAGTAGCAGTAGTTGTACTTGCCGCGGTAACCGCTGGCTTTCATGGCTTTTGTGAAAAGGTTCTTCGCCCGTTTTATTTGCGTCCCGATTTTGGGCAAGTAGGTCAACTTGAGCGGCGTCCCGTATTTTTTTATCAAATACATGAGCGGAACACCGTTGAAAACGAGTTTGCCATCTTCGATGTCGAAGCCCTCCTGCGGGAAGTAGAAGGTCTGGTCAATCAGGTCGAAATAACGGTTCTTAATCATTTCACAAAAAAGTTTGTCATTGTTAAAAAAGCGGGCAAAAGTAATGGCTTCCGAAAAGATATTGGGGACAAAAAATGGGAACGTCGCCAAAGGCCCGCCAAAGGCCCGCCAAAGGGAGCTACGAACGTCATTTTTCCAAAGTAGCAGAAAGAATTTTAATTGATTTGCACAAATTGTTTTCAAAACAATTAGGTTTGTGTCAATTTTTGAAACAAATCTTTTCACCAACTAAATCTTGAATTATGAGAGCATTGAAGCTTACCGGACTTGCCCTATTGGGCTTGATTTTATTGGCTTTGGTAATAGCTGCCTTCGTCCCCAAACACTTAGCGTACGAACGTAGCATTGACATCAACGCTAACAAGGAGGTGGTCTTCGGCATCGCCAACGACCTGAAAACACAGGAAACCTGGGGCCCTTGGAGCAAGGAAGACCCAAGCATTCAAAACACCTACAACGAAGTGGCTGCTGGTGTAGGCCAAGTATCCTCTTGGACTTCCAAAAAGTCCGGCAACGGCTCGCAAACCATCATCGAGTCCACCCCCCCGACAGCGATTAAGTACCGGATTGATTTTGAAGGCGAAGGCGGCGGCGACTCCGCCATGAAGTTCGACGACAGCGAGGGCGGCGGCACAAAGGCCACTTGGGCCTTCTCTTACGACGTGCCCTACCCCTTCAACCTCATGGCGGCCATGATGATGAGCGGCTCCATGAACAAGATGCTCGAAGATGGACTTGCTGGCCTCAAGGAAATGGCCGAACAGAAAGCTGCCGAAGCGCCGACCACTGGGGGCTTCGTGGTAAAACAGATGGATTTCCCTGGCCGCACCTACCTTGGCGTCCGGGAGCAGACCACCCATGAAGAAGTGGCGAAATCCACGTTTTTTGCGGACCGCTTCGGAAGGATACTGACCCTGCTCAACCAGTCCAAAATGCAGCCAGCAGGCAGCCCTGCCGGAATATACTACACTTGGGATATGGAGAAAAAGACCACCGACATGGTGGCAGCCATTCCCTTGAACAGTGGTACCGCTGTGGCTGGAGGAGCATTTAAAACCTTCGAAGTGCCCGCCTCAAAAGCATTGGTGGTGGACTACTATGGGAACTACAATAATTTTGCAGCGGCACACGAGGCCATCGGAGCTTACATAAATGCCAACGGCTTAGTGGAAAAACCACCCGTCATTGAAGAGTACATCACCGACCCGATGTCAGAGAAGGATACGGCCAAATGGCTGACCAAGATTATCTACATGGTGGAGGGCAAATGACGCACTGAACAACGCCCGTTTGTTTTGCCAAAAAAGAAAGCCCAACGTCAAATCGCTGGGCTTTCTTTTTTTGGTCAATAAAATTGTCGCTTTTTGCTGGTTTTCTTTTGCCAAACGCCTAATTTCGGCTTTACGTTTTCCACATAGATTCACTAACCAAACAATCCTTAATAATTATGGCATCTAAAAGCAAAAAACGCTACGAATCAATTGACAAGCGGGACAACAGGAAGTTTCTGACCACCGTGAGTGTCGTCGTTTTGGTGGTGATGATTTTGATGTATTTCGTTTACAGGAGCATGTGACCAGTCCGTGGTTTTCAACTGCTCATGGGCTGAAACCCTGAAAACAAGGCTCGAATTTCCGAAGCCTCTTCCGGTTTCATGCGTCCGCTGAGTACCATGCGTACCTCCCTGCGACGGGCAGCGCTTTCGTAAAGCTTCTCTTCCTCGCTGGTGAGTGGTATGACAGGTGGCACGGGCTTGGGCTTGCGGGTATCGTCTTCCAAAGCCACGAAGGTGAAGTAGGCATGGTTGCACTTCCGAGGGTCGCCGCCCTTGATGTTGGCAGCGAACACTTCCACGTAAATCTCCACGGAGGTGTTGAACGCCCTCGTGACACGGGCGTTGAGCGTCACGATGTCGCCCAAGGCGATGGGCTTGTGGAACGAGACATGGTCAACGGAGGCCGTGACGACATGTGCTTCGCAATGCTTGCCTGCGGCAATACTCGCCACCACGTCCATCCAACGCATCAAATTGCCGCCCATGAGGTTGTGCAGCGGGTTGGTATCGTTGGGCATCACCATCTCCGTCATCACGGCAGCTGATTCGCTTACTTTTTTTGGCTTCATTTACTTGTTGATTGACACGGAGCGGCCTATTTTATCATGACTCCCCTACGCTGTAACACAGGAATGTTCGTGAAGTTTTCTTGTGCGATGCTTCCTCGCACGAACACGTACTTCTTGTCGTACATATAGCCGTCGAAGGTGAAACTGACCCAGTACTCGTTGGCGATGTCAAAAAGCTTGGTCTGGATAGGCTCAATCAGGTGGGCCTGCAGTGGGCCAACTTCGTTGAAAAAATGGCGCAGGACAGTCGTCTTCATCTGCTCCCCATCCAGTTCGCCGTAGCCCCTGGAGTTTATGAGTACGTTTTCTATCGGCGCCTCCTTTAGGTTCAATAGATAAACATCCCACATTTCTTCTTCTTGGATGTTTTCTTCAAACCTTGGCAAGATGGCGATGGCCAGTTCTTCCACTTTGTATTCTGGAATATCCTTTTTCATGGGCCATGAATGCTGTTTGTGCAGAAGCTGCGCTGCGAATCGTTTTCTTGGGTGCTGATTTCGTACGTAAGGCATTGACTACCAATTTTTTACAAAAAGCAGCATTAAAAAAACCAATTGTCAAGCAGCGCCGTCGGCAGTTGAAGAAATAGAAAAACATTGTTCACGCAAATTCAAAGCCGAAAAGCTCGGCAAAATGGCGTCGCAGTTTTTCCTTTACCTCGTTCTCGTCAACAGTATGCCCCAGCTCTTTAGCCAGGGAAGTAACGTCTTTGTCCCGGTCGTTGATGCCACATGGCACGATGTGGCGAAAGTAGTTCAGGTCGGTGTTCACGTTGAAAGCGAACCCATGCATCGTCACCCAGCGGCTGAGGTGTACGCCGATGGCGCAGATTTTCCGCTGAGGGAGCCAGCCCTTTTGCGGCAGCCAAACGCCCGTGTACGCTTTGATGCGGCAGGCATCGTCAATGCCGTACTCGGCCAAGGTGCGTATGACGGCCTCTTCCAGGTAGCGCACATAGCGGTGCACGTCCGTAAAAAACTCGTCGAGGTCAAAAATCGGATAGCCGACTACCTGCCCCGGCCCGTGGTACGTGATGTCGCCGCCCCGGTTTATTTTAAAGAACTCGATGCCCTTTTCCCGCAAGCCCTCCTCGTCCAGCAACAGGTTCGATTCGGCGCCGCTACGGCCCAGCGTCATCACCGGTGGATGCTCACAAAACAGCAGGTGGTGACTGATGGGCAACAGTGGCTCGCCCCGCTCCTTGCGCTCCCGGTTCTGCCGCTTGCGGCGGATGGCCTCGTCGTGCAGCCCTTGCTGGAAGTCCCAAGCCGCTTGGTACGAAATGCTGCCCAAATCTTTGAAAATGACCTTTTGCATAAAACAGTGGGCAGGGGAAAAGCCCCTACCTTTTCTGAAAAGCGGTGCGAAGATAAACATTCCAAGGAAAAATCAAAATCTCCTGACAACGCGTTTTTCACAATGTTACTGGGGTGTTTTTGAATTGTAAACTTCCGTCACTATTGGCTTCAAAACCGCTGTCCACTTGGCGTAGCCGCTGGCGTTCAGGTGCAGTTTGTCCTCGACGAAAAGCGAGGGGTCAGGCTCGCCATTTGCCCCCAATAGCTCCTTTCCAGTGTCCACATAGCGCAGGTTGGGTCGGTTCTGGGCAAATACTTCCACCATAGAATTGAACTGCTGGAAATTCTTCCAAAGTGCCCACCGGCTGGCCGAGGGCTTGGCCGAGAGTGCCACAACGGTGGCGTTGGGGAGGTTCTTCTCCGTTTCGCCAATGAATTTTTTGAAGTTCTGGAAGGCCACCTGTGGGGGCGTCTCACTGGCCATGTCGTTTTCGCCACAGTAATAGACGATGACGTTCGGCTGGTATTTGTAAACAATGCGCTTGGCGTAGTGCACCACCTCCGGGGTGGTAGAGCCGCCAAAGCCTCGGTTGATGACAGGCAGCGGTGCAAAGTCCTGTGCCAATGTGCCCCAAAGCCTAAAGCTTGAACTTCCCACGAACAGTACCCCGCCCTTCGGGGGCATCTGTGCTTGGTCGGCCTCCTCAAACTTTTTGATTTCCTCCTCAAAACGGTCAATCTTCGTTGAATCGCCGCGGGGAATCATGGAGGCTTGGCTGTACTTGCCTGATTCGTTCTTACAGCTAAAAATAGCGGCCAACAACATGGTCAGCAGGGTGAAAACGAGGTATTTTTTCATGATGAAATTGTTTAGGAAGTGCTTGCGGAGTGTTGGAAGATTGGCCTAACAAGCGAATTGGGTGGGGAAATAGGCAACACGCCAGTAAATCAAAAAACCAGCATCCCGACAGGCCAAGTTAATGGTTTTTGAGCGATTAGAGCCATTTTTTAAAATCTCCTGCAAAGCGGCCAATCGCTCAGTTGGCAGGGGCCACCTCAAAGCCCAAAGTCCTCAAATCCTCCCAGAATCTTGGGTACGACTTCTCCACCACGCCCGGTGCTTCTATCATTATCTCCCCAAGCATGGCCAGCGGCGCAAAGGCCATGGCCATGCGGTGGTCTTCATAAGTATAGAAAAGTGGCGAGCCTTCCACCACGGCCTTGCCTTCCACCATGAAAAACTCCTTGTCCGATTTTTTGGCAAAACGGTCGGGCAGCTTAGAGAGGAAGACCTGCACCTTGGCCAGTTCGGTTTGCAGGGCAGCGATTCGGTCGGCCTCCTTGATGCGCAGCGTTTCCAGACCGCTGAACAGCCCGTGTACGCCAAGGCCACCACATACCACGGCCAGCGTCTGCGCCACATCGGGGCAGGGCAGGAAATCCCACTCGAAGAAGGGCTTTGGGCTAACAGGCAACTTGGATAGGTGTACCGTGCCTTTGTGGAATAGCGATTCCACGCCGAAGGCCTGCATCATGCCGGCCAGCACCGAGTCGCCCTGCATGCTTTCTTGAAAAAGTCCGTGGAGGCGCAGGTCGCAGCGGTCGGAGAAGGCTGCCATGGCGTAATAGTACGAGGCTGCCGACCAGTCCGCTTCCACGGAGAACGGCCTCGGTTGGTATCTTCCCGGCTGCACTTTTATGACGTCGCCCTCCCAGCCATGCCCGATGCCGAAATAAGCCATCATGTGCAGCGTCATTTCGAGGTAGGGGCGGGAGACGAGGTTGCCCACCAGTTCCAGTTCTATACCATTGGGCAGCGTGGGCGCTATCATCAGCAATGCCGAAAGGTACTGGCTACTGGTGTCGGCGGGTATGGACAGTTGGTTATTGGCGCCAAGTCCATTTGGCGAGTGGATGCGCAGGGGCGGGTAGCCCTCGTTTTCGAGGTATTCGATGTTTGCGCCGAGCTTGCGCAATGCGTCCACCAGCAAACGGATGGGGCGTTGCTTCATGCGTTCCGTGCCAGTGAGAGTGCGGCTGCCCTCCTGGGTGGCCAAGTAGGCCGTCAGGAACCGGAAGGTCGTGCCAGCGGCGCCTGCGTCCAGCACTTCGGCGTCGGAGGCCAATAGCTGCTGCATGAGCTGCGTGTCCAAGGAGGTGGAAAGGTGCTTTATCTCAAAATGCTCACCGCACAAGGCACGGATGAGGAGCGCCCGGTTGCTGATGCTCTTGGAGCCGTCGAGGTGGATGTCGCCTTGGAGGTGGCGAGTGGGCTTGGAGAGTTTGAATGTCATATTCTTTGCTCGTGAAGTTCTATTTTGAGCATCAACAGTTATATCGGAGCCCTTTCATTTCCAATTGGAGGACACAAATTGTGGCCTCCAATTTCTTTCAAAACCGCCCCGCTGCCTCCAAGTAAATCACCTCCAGCAGCGTCTGCCCCACTGCCCGGAGTGCCCGCACGTCAATGATGCCCATGTCGTCGTTGTGGGTGTGCCAATGGGCACCAAAGCCCGTCTGCGTGTCGCCGGACTTGCCAATGATGTCAATCATCGGAATCTTAGCGATGGTGTTCACGAAGTAGTGGTCATCGGTGACGGGGCCGGACTTGTCCTCCACGAAATAGTTGGTGTAGCCAAGATTTTGGGCAATTTTCCAGACCTTGTTCATCACGTCCGGGGCGAAGTTCATGCTGACGCCTTCTTTGGTGAAACGGGCGTTCTTTGCGCCCACCATGTCGAGCAGGATGCCGTACTTGGGGCTGTATCCGCTAGGTACGAGGTTGCGTGACCAGTGCTGGGAGCCGAGGCACCAACTGGTGGGGTTTGGCTTTTCGTCGCTGTCGTCGCCGTGGTCCTCGGCATCGAACAGCACGAAGTCAACTCCGAGGTCTGCAGGGTTGGCCTGCAAGGTCCGGGCGATTTCGAGGAGAACGCCCACGCCGCTGCCGCCGTCGTCGGCACCGAGGATTGGCTCTTTTTTTCGATCGGTGGCCAGTGGTGAGTCGGCAATGTGGCGGCTGTCCCAGTGGGCGGCCAAGAGGATGCGTTTTGCCGCTTCGGGCTTGTACTGTGCGATGATGTTGACGCCATTGAGCACTTTGCCAGTATAAGCCGTGGCGGTGAACGGCTGCTCTGTGACCTTCAGGCCGTAAGCTGTGAACTGCCCGACGAGCCAGTCTTTGCAGCGCTTATGTGCGTCTGTGTTGGGCACACGAGGGCCAAAAGCAACCTGTTTTGCCACAAAGGCAAAGGCGGAATCCCGCTCGAATTTGGGCACCGCCAAGGGTTGTATATCCGCCACGTCAGTCGTAGAATTATTGGAGCCGTTGGAGTCGCTTTTGCAGCCAATGGCCGAGAGCATCAGCCCCACCATTGCCGCAAGGCCGAAATTTTTGATAAAACTCATGCTTTGTTGATGCTTTTGCTGGTAAACAGCGGAAAAATGAGACAGAATAGCCCGCCGAAGAGGAAGGCACTGACCAAGTTCTCCATCAAGAAGGTATTGACGGGGTCTTTGCCAAAATTATTGCTGGCAACGAAGGCGCCGTAGCCCGGGTTCAGGTATTCGATGTAAAGGTATAGGACGAAGCAACTGATGGGGATGAAAATCAGGGTCATCCGGGCAGCCGTCCAGAAGCCTTCGCTCCAGGACATGACGCCGTTGTAGTCCAAGTCACGCTTCTCCTTGGTGACCATGTAGTAGGTAATGATGAAAGTCAGTGCACTTACGATGGCGCCGACCAATTCTGCCGAGCCGATTTTTTCGGCGGTAAAAAGCCCCAAGGCTTGCGCCAGCAACAGCCAAAGCAGAATGACAACGGTCGAGATGATGGCCCATTTAGTTTCTACCCTCATGGTGTTTGTTTTTAATGGTGAAATGATTGGTTCGCAGGGTGGTGAAATCCAAAGTCTGAATTGTAGGTAAACTGAATTTCTCAATCAATACCAGCCATATCGAATTAGGCAGTCAGTGTCAATCAATCCTCGTCACCGTTTCCACAAAGTCCAATTTTTTCAGGGTGCGCATGACGACGTTGAGCTGCTCCCGGTTGAGGACCAGCAAGCTGATTTTGCCTTCGTAATAGCCTTGGTCGCCGCCTTCGATGTGGAAGGAGCGGATGTTGACGCCGAGACCGCCTATCTCTTTGGTCAGCCGTTCGATGACTCCGATGCCCTCATCCACGCCCGTGATTTTTAGGTCCACGATGAATTTTGTGTCCGTATTGACCACCCACTCGGCCTTCATTACCCGGTATCCGTATTTTGCCAACAGGTTGGTCGCGTTGGAGCAGTTGGTGCGGTGAATTTTCAGGCCCTCTTTTGCCGTCAGGAAAGCAAAGATGTCGTCGCCCTGCACGGGGTTGCAGCAAAGTGCGAGCTTGTAGTGGTAAAGCTCAGCGGGTTCACCATTTACAAGGATTTTCGTCTTTGCCGAAATCTTGCCCTTGGCGGGCTGTTGCTCCTGCTTCTTGTCCACCTCGCCAGCCGGTGCTTCCTTCACGATTTCCACCAGCTTTTGGTCCTTTACGTCAAAGGTCTTGAACGTGTCTATCAAGTTAATCTCCTCCGTGGCAATGGCGAAGTAGAGGTCAATATGCGAGTTGAGGCCAAAATACTTCACCAAAGTCTCCACGCCTTGGTCGAAGTTCACCTTCATGTTGTTGAACTTGCGCTGCAACGCTTCTTTGCCCAGTTCGCCGGTCTTGCGGCGCTCCTCCTTCATGGCGTTGCGTATCTTGGAGCGGGCCTTGCCCGTCACCACGAATTTCAGCCAGCCCTCGTTCGGCTTTTGGTTCTTGTCGGTGACGACCTCCACCTTGTCGCCCATGTTGAGCTTGTAGCCCATTGGCACGATGCGGTTGTTGACCTTGACGGCCCGGCAGCGGTAGCCGATGTCGGTGTGGATATGGAAGGCGAAGTCGAGCGCAGTGGCGCCTTTCGGCAAATTTATCATGTCGCCACGGGGCGTTACGGCGAAAATCTCTTCGGAGTACAGGTTGTTCTTAAAGTCGCTGACAAACTCCAGGGCGTCGGAGTTTGGGTTCTCCATCAGCTCTCGCACTTGGTCGAGCCACTTCTCGTACACGTCCGGTTGGTTGTTGATGCCCTTGTATTTCCAGTGGGCGGCAAAGCCCCGCTCGGCGATTTCGTCCATGCGCTCGGAGCGGATTTGCACTTCCACGAACCGCCCCCCTGGGCCGATGACCGTCGTATGCAGCGACTCATAGCCATTTGATTTTGGCACCGTCACCCAATCCTTCAGCCGCTCCGGGATAGGCTTGTAAATATCGGTAACAACGGAATAGGCCGTCCAGCAGAGGGTCTTTTCCCGGCGGCGCTCCACGTCCAGTACGATGCGCACGGCGAAAATGTCGTACACCTGCTCGAAGGGGGTGTCTTTGGTTTTGATTTTGTTGTAGATCGACGATACCGACTTTGGCCGCCCAAAGCAGCGGTACTTCATGCCAGCCTCGTCCAGCTCATCTTTTATGGGCTGAAGAAATTTTTCGATGTACTCAGCCCGCTCCTCCTCTGAGGCATTGAGTTTCTGGTTGATTTCATCGAAAGTTTCCGGCTCCATTATTTTCAGGCAAAGGTCCTGGAACTCGGAGCGGACATTGTATAGGCCGAGGCGGTGAGCCAGTGGGGCGTAGATAAAACTGGTCTCTGCTGCTATTTTTAGTTGCTTATGGCGGGGCATGGAGCCGAGCGTCCGCATGTTATGCATCCGGTCGGCCATTTTGATGAGCACCACCCGCACATCAATCACCAAGGTGCTGATGACCTTTCGGAAATTCTCCGCCTGTGGGCTTTCCGAGGTCGCTGTGCCGTCGAGCTTGGTGAGGCCGTCCACTATCACGGCGATTTTTTCGCCAAATTCCAACTTGATTTGCTCCAAGGTGTAGTCCGTGTCCTCCACCACGTCGTGTAGCAGGGCGCAAACGGCGGCGGTAGGCCCCAGCCCTATTTCCTCAATGCAAATGATGGCCACCTCAATGGGGTGCGTGATGTACGGCTCGCCGGACTTGCGGCGCTGGAGCGAGTGCGCTTCGGCAGCCAGTTCAAAAGCCTTGCGTACTTGGTCGTGGTCTTCCTGGTCCATCTTGCCATCCAAGGTGCGCAATAGCCGCCGGTAGGCACTGTGTATCAGTGCGGTATCATCTTGGCTGACTTCTGCAACGAGTGGTGGCGGCATTTTCTTTGAGAGTTTGAGAAGGTGAGGGGTTGAGAGTTTGAGAAGGTGAGGGGTGAGGATTTGAGAAGGTGGGGAGGGATGCTACATTTCTGCTCTCAACCTCCGCACACTCTCAAATCCTCCATCTCTCAACCCCTCACGCTCTCAACCCCTCCGCAACGGAATATAATTCTGCTCGTATTGCAAAGGTAGCGAGATTTCAGATTAAAAATAACTGGTGGGTGAAAATGGCCGGGGAGCAAGACGCCCTTTGTTCTGGAACAAGCTCACAAGGCCGCTTTACTTCCTTCGCAACGCCCCGCTCCGTAATCAATCCCGTCACCACACCTTTCAACACCGCCGTACTTGGCACAAAAGAGGCCGCCCTGTTTCGGGGCGGCCATTTGACTATAACCTTTATAACCAATAAAAACAATCACATTACCATGACCTCCCAGCCGCCAGCCACATCTACCGACAGGTTTTGCACATTGAGGAAGGTATTGCCCGAAGGGCCCAATGCCGAGGCGGGCACTTGGCGAAGCTCGCCCGGCACCACCTGAAGGCCAGCGGCAGCGGGCATCGTGTCCGGTGCCGAACTGAGGGCAAACAGCAGGTCGGTGACGCCCGTATTGCGGAGCGTAAACTGTGAGGTGGACGTAATACCGGCGCTCTCGATATTGAGGATGGTGCCGCCTTGTACGATACCGTCAAGCGTGCCATCCTCATTATCGGAAGGGCGGCGGATGATGCTCTGGTCCATGAAATCGTCCAGCCGGTCGGGGTGGCCGAGGTTCTTCCCGGCGATGAAGAGCAGGTTCAGGCCCAGTTGCGCCACCAGCGCCGCACGGGCCGTGGCCGTGGTCGTGCGCAGCACTTCTACTTCGCCGAAGGTCAACAACTGTTCATTCCGTTGTGCAACATAGTTATTAAGTACAGTGGTGAATTCCGTGCCCATGGCCGTGCCCAGCTCGGCGGCGTAGTGTATTGAGCGGTCTTTCATTCGGGTCATCAACGCCACGATATTGGCCTTGGTGGCTTCATTGTATTCGGTGAGGCCCTGCGGGAAAAACTCCATGTACTGTGACGAATCATTGCCAAAGAAGCTCTGTATGGCCCCTTCCCGCCGCCGCACCAATCGTTGGAAATTGTCAATGTGCTTGTCCACATCCAAAGTGTCACCTTTCTGGATGCCGCTTTTCACAGTTTCAGCATTGATGGCGGAGGCAAATGCAGACACAAGTGGGGTGGTCGGCGTGAGGATGGAGGTGTAATCGCCCCCGGCATTGTTGGCGGTGATTCGCTGGACGTGGTCTTCGCCGAATTTTCGGAGGTTGTCGTCGCTGATTCGGTGGGTGTCAAAGTGGTTCTTAAAGAAGTTCTTAACTCGACTTTAGCCATTTGAAAG
>DIUC01000053.1 GCA_002435785.1 Saprospiraceae bacterium UBA6168
AGAATTGATTTGACTAACTACTTAGTGGGGGTTTGCGCAACCTTGATTTTTATAATGTTTCAAATAAAGCCATCACTGAGGCTCCTGCTTTCCGTTGTGCCGTAGCCACTGGGTTGTCTGAAAAACACTTTCCCCGTAGGTTTTCATTTCTGCCGTCAGTTCTGGCAATGCACGGGAATAGTCTTTCACGTCGCCGGTTCGGTAGCGGTAGAGGCTGTTGACGCCGTTGTCACGGGCCACGTACATGTATTCGGAGTTGAGGACGGCGAACTTGTCGTCGGCATAGGCACAGGCAAACTGACGCTGCTCCCGGAATAGGTCTATGCCGAAGGAATTGTTTACGTATGGCAGCTTCAACATGCCCATGATGGTCGGGAACACATCTACTTGACTGCCGAGCTGGTTCAGGCTTTGCGGAGCGCCCAACAGTTGCGGAGCGTAAAAAATAAGGGGCGTGTGCAGGTAGCTCAAAGGCATGTCGTACCGCTTATCCAAAGAAGTGCCGTGGTCGGCCACGAACACGAAGAGGGTATTGTCGAACCACGGCTTTTCGGCGGCGGTGGTCAGAAACTTGCGCACCGACCAGTCCACGTACTCCACCACCCCAAGGATGGGGTCTGCCTGCTTGGGCTTGTAGTATTTCGGTACGATGAAAGGCCCGTGGTCGCTCCCGGTCATGATGGCGGCAAAGAAGGGCTTGCCCTTTAGGTTCAGGCGGTCCAGGTCGCCGATGGCATGTTCGAACAGGTAATCATCGGGCACCCCAAGGGCGCTCAATATGCGGTCGGGGGGGTAGTCGTCCTTTGACACGATTTGGTCATAGTCGTTGGCAGTAAGGAAGGCATCCACGTTGTCGAAGCCCTTGTCGTGCGTGGTGAAGTAAATAGTCGAATAGCCATAGTCCTTGAGGGTCGTGGCGATACCGGACATCGGCACCACTTTTTCCAATGGGTGCTTCCGCTTCACCACCGGGTGCGAGAAGAGCGTGGAATAGACCCCCGCAAAAGTGTGAATCCCGGAGGTGAACACACTGTCGAAGGTGAGGCTTTGGGTGGCAAGGCTGTCCATGAACGGGGTCAGGTTGTTGGAGTTGCCATAGCGCCCCATCTTGCCAGCACTCATGCTTTCCATGATGACCAGCACCACATTGGGGCGGGTGGCCAACGAGTCGCTGAAAAGCACCTGCCGTGCGATAGGGGAGTTGAACTCCTGCGCCGATGGGATGTTGAGGTATCCTTGCATGTTGCGCACGGCCTCCCCGTCGCCCATCAGCCTCACGTTTTTGGCGTCAGTCTTGGAGTTAACGTAGCTTTGGGTAAACGTGAAGGCAGGGTTCAGGCCAAGCATGTTGATGAATCCGTAATCGGAGGAGTAGGCCGTATTGGCGGCCAAATGCGATTGGAACGAGAACCGCCCCCAAATGCCGAAGAAAATCAGTGCACCATATACCGCAAACCACTTCCAGTTGCCAGCTACCGTGCTCTTATCATTTTGGTATAAAATATTCCGGAGCATCGCCTTGTTTTGCTTGTAGAACAGCCAGGAGAGGATGAAAAAAGGAATGAGCGGCCAGCAATAGCGCCACTCTTGGAATATCATCCCACTGAGCATGCTGCCGGAGTCGCCCTTGCCCGTTGAAATCATGACGGAGGTGCTCAGCCTCGTATAAAAATGGTGGAAAAACGGCAGGTCGGTAGCATGGATGAACAGCGTGGCCATCATGCCCAGCATCACCATGCCGAAGACTATCCGGTAGAGCAACTTGCTGTTCCAACCTGCCAAAGCATCGAGCGCCAGCAGTAGGAATGGCAAGGTGAGCAGGTAGCCCATCACTACCGTGTCAAAGCGCAGGCCCATCAAAAATGCCTTGAAAACCAACCAGATTCCCTCGTCGGTTGGCAAAAAATGGAGCTGGTGAAACTCCTGCAGCAATAGTATTACTCGGAAAATCATAAAGCCCAGCACGCCCAATAAGTAAACCCGCACCAAGTAGGCAAGGTGCTTGGGGAGTATGCTTGTCAGCCTTTTACCCTTCACTAAATCCAATGTCGCTTCGGTCATCTTTTGAAAACTATATCGCTGTCGCAAATGTTGGTGGTCGCTTGCGTTGACTTGACCGTGAGGACAAGTCATCAAAATTTTTGCAAAAATAATCAAAACCAACCCCTTCAAACATGTTTCAAATAATCGTAGTTTACACTGGGGCATTCCCACAAACAAAACCACTTCCGCCCGATCATTTTTTTTAATGAAAAAAGTATTCATCTCACGGGATTTAGCGCCCGGCAGTATTTTTCATAAAACACTGGCTATCAACGGCTTTGATGTATATGGAGCATCGCTGGTGGACTTTTCCCCAACGCCAATTACCGAGGTCCCAACAGCCGAGTGGGTGTTTTTTTACAGCAAAAATGCAGTCGCATATTTTATTTCAACTCTCGGCCATTTAGCATCTGGAGGTATCAAAATCGCCGCCATCGGCCCCGGCACGGCCAAAGTATTGACGGAAGAGGGCCACCCACCCCACTTCGTCGGCGACGGCGATCCTGAGCGCACCGCTGCGCAATTCCTGAAAGTGGCGCAAGGTAGCCGAGTGCTTTTCCCTCGTGCCCGTGACAGCCAACAGTCCATACAGCGGCTGCTGGCCGACCTGCTTTGCGTGCTGGATTTGGTGGTTTATGAGAATGTAGCTAAGCAAGACTTTGACCTTCCTCCCTGCGAAGTTTTGGTTTTTACCAGCCCATTGAACGCTAGGGCCTATTTTTCCAAATACAAATGGAAGGGCGAACGGGTATTCGCCATTGGCAATACGACTGCCACCGAGTTGCAAAGTTTGGGAGTCAAGGATTGCATGACTGCGGACGAGCCTTCTGAGGAGGCACTTGCCATGCTTGTGTTGCGGTGGGTATAAAGAATTGAAAAAAAGCAGCTATCAATCAACCCAGTTGTTGATGGCAGCTACAATCTTGGCACCGAACACGATGGTAAGCGTCCATTTCGTAACGAAATAGACCAAGAAAATAATCAAGGCCTTTTTGCCGTGTTTGACATAGAGCCTTTTGAGTCGGTACTTAACCTTCATTGTTGAATATTTATGGCTGGCTTTTCGCCAGTTATAACGTCCATGAAACACCTTTCAATGCTGTTAGTTCAACAGATTGAACGGACTGTAAACAAATCCTGCATAGCGTAGGGAATGAATAGGGGCGGTCAGTGGTGAACTGCCAGCGATTGCGAGTCCAAATATGGGCATTTTGGTCGAACCAACCCAAAAATTAACATTCTCGGCAAAAATTAGCGTCCTCCAATCATGATTGGGTAATGCAAAACCAGGCAGCTACTGATCACTTGCTCGCCGTAGGCCGCCACTCCAAGCCAGTGATGACGCCTTCGAGGTAAGCCTCAAAAATCTCCAATTCCAGTGGCCCTTGGTGGGTGTTCACCACTGATTTTTCCACATCGCCCGCCCGGAGATAGGTAACAGTGCTGGGCAAGTCGGCCACTCTCTGGCCAGTGGGATAAGCACCTGCGAAGTCCCAAAAGTTTACGGACAGTGCTTTCTCACGGATTCTATCCAATACAGCCTTGTCAACCCTTGCCTCGTACCAGCCCATCCGCTCCACATTGTGCTGGCCGTACCAAGTTGCCCTGCCGTCCGTGAAAAATTTCACTTGATAAACCGGGCATTTGCCAAAGCAAGCCGTTTTTTGGTAGCCTGCCACCTGATACACCTCCGGTTTTGGCTCGTTTGCCGGGCGGATGGGCGTGGTGGGTATTTCGGGGGCCGCAGGTGGCTGGGGTGCAGCCTTGCGATGGCAAGCGGTGGCAAGTAGTATAGCCATCAGGCCAATGGTGGTCAGTAGGTGGCGTTTCATTTTTGTTGAATTGCTGTATTGCTGCGTTGTTGAATTGCTGTTTTGCTGTATTGCTATGATTGGTTTGTGACAATATAACAATTTAACAATCCAGCAATTCAACAATACAAACCATCATTTTTTCTTCTTCGCAGCCGCTTCCCGCTGTGCGGCAATGGCCTGTTGCTGCTTCATGGCTTCTTCCAACCTGGAGCCAATCCCGCCCTTCTTTTTGGGCTTGTTTCGATTGGCTTCGAGTTTTTCCTTTATTTTTTCATGGTTTATTAACCAGTTCTTTGTCACCAAAGTCTGCGTAATGTTCAACACGTTGCTGAACACCAGGTAGCAGGTGAGGCCGGAGGCAAAGTTGTTGAAGAAAAACAGGAAGAAAATCGGCATCAGGTACTGCATCCACTTCATCATCTGGGCATTAGCGCCACCCATGCTCCCCATGTCCATGGTTTGCAGGTTGTAGTAGGTGTACATGATGGTGGTGACGACCCAAAGCAGCGTGAACAAGCTCACGTGCTGTCCATAAAAAGGTATCTCAAAAGGCAGCCAGAACGCCGCATCAAAGCTGGAAAGGTCGGTGGCCCAGAGGAAATCGGCTTGTCGAAACTCGATGCTGGCCGGAAAGAACCGGTACAGCGCCAACCACACCGGCATCTGGAGCGCAATGGGGAAACAGCCGCCCAGCGGGTTCACCCCAAACTCCCGATAGACTTTCATCGTCTCCATCTGCAACTGGGTCGGGTCGTCCTTGAACTTGTCCCGAATGCCCGTCAACTGTGGCTTGAGCGCCGCCATTTTTGCTTGCGAATGAAGCATTTTGTAGGTCAACGGATACAACAGCAACTTCACGATAAGGGTCAGCAGCAAAATCACGATGCCCTGCGACCCCACCAAACTCATCAGCCCATTGAACAGCGGACGAATGACCCAGCGGTTGAATGTGCCCATGATGCTCTGCCCGAAGGGGATGATGTCCTCCAATTCGGAGCCATAGCTGCGCAAGGTTTCAAAATCCTTTGGCCCAATGTAAAACTGCATGGCAAAAGACTGGGCGTCCGTTGGGAACGTGAGTTGGGTACTCACCTTTTTAAGGCTTGGGCTATCCTCGCCCACTATTTCGGTAGCCATCGCTGCGCCGCTGAACGGGACGTCGTTGGACACCAGCACACTGGCAAAAAACTGGTTGGAGTGCGCCACCCACTTCATTTTGTCCTTGGACATATCCACTTCGTCCGCCTTGGTGCAGGAGCAGTAATCGTAGTCGTCGTCAACGGGCTTGTAGTAAACGGTGGAATAGTTGACCTCGTACTTGAAGTTTTGTTCGAGGCGGTCGAGGTAGTCCACCCAATTGAGGCGGAGGGGCGTGGTCACGTTCAGCCCTTGGTGACGTATGTCGTATTTCACGCCATAGCTCCCCGGTTCGATGGAATAAGACTGCACAAAAGCTGCCCCGTTGGCACCGGTGGCCGTAAATACGATGGCGTTGTCGCCTTTTTTCTCTGCTTGAAAAAACAAATTGGCGGTGCTTACCTGACCAGCGGACACACCGGGCATAGGTATGAGGTACTCGAATTTATTCTTTTCGTCTTCCAGCAATTTGAGCGGGAGCTTAACCTCTTTGTGCGCTGAGTCTAATTTGACCTTGAAGTGCTTTTTCAGTTCCACTTCTTTGATGCGCCCGCCTTTGTTGGAGAACAGGATGCGCATCACGTCGTTTTCCAGCACTTCCACCTTCTCGGTGCCGACCGCTGCAGGCGCCATAGACCCGAACTGCCCGGCAAGCTGGCCCAGCATCACAGAGTCCACCCCGACGGAATCCACCTGTATGGGCAGTGTCTGTAGGTTCGCCAAACTGTCCGCCCGCCGTTGCTCCACCAGCCGGATGGAGTCCAAACGGGCTTCCGTCAGTTCCTTCATCTTCTTCTGCTCCGGCCCGATGACCAACTGCATGGAAATGAGCAGGCCGAATATCAAAACAAATCCAATAACTGTATTCCTATCCATCAATGTTGTTTTTTGCTGGCGCAAATGGGGTTTTGAGCCTTGGGTTTCGAGCTGCGATTAGCCCACCACTTGCTTCAAAATTGCGCCCTGCGCCAAAATGCCCGCAAATGTAAATATTTCCCGTTTGCGTTTGCACCGCACTTGACGATTGTCTGGTTTTCATGGAAGAACGGAGGATTGGGATTGTTGAATTGTTGTATTGTTGCCCGCAAAACGACAGCAATCCAACAATTCAACAATCCGGCAATTCAACAATTTAACAATTTAACAATCCAACAATTCAAAACCATGGACACCATTGCGAAGCGACTACAACGACACTTCACCGAACTGCTTCAGCACTTGCCGGAAATACCGGGCGGCGTGGAGTGGCTGCTGCCATTGGCCAATTTGCCGGAAACGGGGCGGGTCTTCGAGGCTTTTTTGAAAAAATACTACGCCGACGCTCGGCCTCGCACCCTCATCCTCGGCATCAATCCGGGGCGGTTCGGGGCAGGCGTGACCAATGTCGCCTTCACCGACCCCGTGCGGTTGGTGCAGGAATGTGGCATCGAAAACGATTTTGAAAAAAAGGGGGAACTTTCGGCGCAGTTTATCTACCAAGTGGTACACGCTTATGGCGGGGTGGAAGCATTTTATGCCCAGTTTTTTCTGAACTCCGTCGTGCCGTTCGGGTTTGTGAAAAATGGTGTGAACTACAATTATTACGATGAAAAAACCTTGCAGGAAGCCATGAAGCCACTCATCCGGCACCATCTTCGGGGATTGCTGGACTTGGGCATGAACCCTGCCGTTTGTTTCTGCCTCGGCGAGGGACAGAACTTCAAGTTCCTCTCAAAATTCAATGCAGCGGAAGGCTTTTTTGAAAAAATAGTGCCCCTGCCCCACCCTCGCTTCATCATGCAGTACCGCCGCAAGCGGTTGGAGGAGTTTGTGGAAGTCTATACCAACGCCCTGAAAGGTGATTTCCCCGGTAGGAATGGCCTTTAGGCCGTTCCGTCAAAGCCCTTTAGGGCGAGGACGGCGTAAACGCCTTGGACGGGACGGCCCAAAGGCCATTGCTACCGGGGCACTTACTTACGCCCAATCCTCGCCATGTAAAAACCATCGAACCCATCTGTGGAGGGCGAAATCCGGCGCTCCTCCAAGAACTCAAACTCCGGGTTTTCCGCTAAGAAACGCTCGACTTGCCGCTCGTTTTCCGAAGGCAAAATGCTGCATGTGGCATAGACCAACTGCCCGCCGGGGCGCAGGATTTTGGCGTAGCTGCGCAATATTTCCGCCTGCTTTCCCCGCACGGTCTCCAAAAATTCGGGGGAGAGCTTCCATTTTGCGTCGGGGTTTCGGCGCAGGGTGCCAAGGCCAGAGCATGGCACGTCGAGCAGCAGCCTATCCGCCGTGCCGTGCAGCCGCTTGATGGTCTTCGACGACTCGATGGGGCGGGCTTGGATGATGTGGACGCCGTTGCGTTTCGCCCGTTTGCGCAGCTCCTCCAGCTTCCAAGCCTCGGTATCCAGGGCGATGATGCTCCCCCGGTTTTCCATGAGCGCTGCCAAGTGCAGCGACTTGCCGCCGGCTCCGGCGCAAGCATCCACCACCCTCATGCCCGGCTCGGCCCGCAGGAATGCACCGATGCACTGCGACCCAGCGTCCTGCACCTCAAAAAAGCCTTGCAGGAAAACGGGACTTTGGAAGATATTGCCCCGCTTGTGCAGCACCAGCGCATCGGGGGCGAGGCGTGTTTCAGAGGACTCCCAGCCCTCCGCCGCCAGCAGTTTCTCCAATTCCAGCTTCTTGGTTTTCAGCGTGTTGGCCCTCACGACCACCGCAGCGGGCTGGTTCAGCGCCGACAGTTCGGCGGCCCATTTTTCACCCAACTCGGCCTCTCCCAGTTCGTCCAACCAATCGGGGATGGACTGCGTGATTTTGCGGTCGGCAGCCAACGCATCCCGGCGCTCCCGCACGAACTGGGAATCCAGCCCGGCAAACTCCGGCCAATTGGGCAACTCGAAATTGAAGATGGGCGCACGAAGGTTCTTGAGCCACAGGTTGACGCCCACAAGCCGTATCAGCGAAGGCTCGTTCGGAACCTTCTTGAGTTCCCAATGCCCAAACCCAATGGCGACCACTAACCGCCAATACCGCACCATTTCATAGGTGTTTTCGGCGATGAAGGCACGGTCACGGCTGCCCCAACGGGCGTCCGATTTGAGCATTCGCTCGATGGCCTTGTCGGCATAGATGCCGTCCCGGAAGATGTCGGTCAGCGCTTGGGTCACGGCCAGCACCAATGTTCGGTGTATTTTCATGGGGGCGAAGGTAGGGCTTGGGAATGGAGAATGGAGAATGGAAAGTGCGGATTGGTGATGGAATACTTGTATCAACCCAATATTTCCGTAATAGAGGGTTTTCATATAACAATTGTGCCGCCCTAATTTGCCGCTTTTGTCATGGCCGAAGGCCACCTGCGACGTCACGCATGACACCAAATATGACTTCGCAGTGCCTGCCCCGATATTTCGGGGTGGCCTTCGGCCATGACAAAGCACTCCCTCAAAAATATCGGATATGGCTCGCCTTCTCCACCCGCTGGTCGAAGTCGTAGCCGAGCATCAGCTCGAAGGAGCCGGAGGCAACCGTGCGCAGCTTGCCGAGCGGGTAATCGTAGGCCATGCCGATTCGGAGGCCGTTGCGGAGGTGGAAGGCCGTCCAGAGGTCAAAGGAATCATAGCTGCTTTGCTTCGTCCCTTGGGTGTTGAAGGCCGCAAAGGCAGACCGAAAGGAGAGGCCAAGCCAGAGTTTTTGGTGGAAGAACAAGGAGGCGTCCAAGTCGAAGCTGGCAGGGGCACCGATTTCCCGCACGAGGTTGCCCTGCCGAAAAAAATTATTGAACAGCCCCACGCTTTTCAGTAAAAAGGAGGGCCTGAACACGAGGTTGTCGCCATTGAGCGGGATGGCCCCGCCCGTGGTAAAGTAAAAATGCTTCTGCACCTGCGCCCATTTCCGAATCTCGTTTTTCTCGGCAGCCGATACCTCCCGCAATGGGAAGCTGGCGAGGTGCGGGATGGAAGCGCCCGCATAAAAATGGGTGGTGTAAAAGAACAGCCCCGCCCCAAAATCGGGCAGCCAAAGGTTTGGGGTCAATGTACCGAACGCATTGTCGGTCTCCTGTGGCTGTTGGAAATCGAGCTTGCCCCAGTCCGCCCGCCAGTTTATCACGCCACCTTGCAGGCCAACGGAGAGCGTGCCCTTGCCGAAATTTATCCGATAAGCGTAAATCCCGTTCAGGTAGGTGGTTTGGCGAGCGCCCGCACTGGCGTTCATGAGGTTGAGGCCCACCCCCACCCGCTTATTCACGGTACTGTGAATGGAAAAGGTCTGCGTCAGCGGACGGCCCTGCCAGCCGCCTTTGTCACCGAGCGCCGCCCATTGGTCACGATAGACGGCCACCGCCGACAGGTACTCCTTGCTCCCGGCATAGCCCGGATTATAGACCAAGGTGTTGAACATGTAATTGGTGAACTGCGGCTCTTGCTGTGCCCAGCTGGGCAGTTGGAACATGGCGACCAGCAACATCGCCCCTACCAAATTGCGAAGCGAGCCGCCAAGGTTGGGCAGTTCGGGCAACTTGCGCAAAATGGAAAAATGTAGGTGTGGCCTCATGCAGTGGTCAGCATTTTGAAGGATTGCGTTGGGGCTTCGCTTGTTTTGCAGCATTCACAGGGAAAATCTGTGCCGCTTTTGCCCCAAAGCATATTTAGGTTGGAAGTTTGGTCGCCAATTGTTTTAAAAAAATGGACTGCCGATGAAAAAACGGCCCTTCGCCAATGTTTACTACGGGTTAATTTTTCCAAACATCTGGCCGAAACTGTGCTTGTTTCCAGCCCACTACCCCTACATTTACCCAAAAAAATGATGAAAGAGATACGACAAACCTCCCTCCTGCTGCTCTGCCTATTTGCATTTTTTGGGGCGCTTGCGCAAACAAGCCTCCTGCAATCCGGCCCGATGCTCGGCTACACAGACATGTTTGAGACCATGCTTTGGGCGCAGACCAACGCCGAGGCCAAGGTGCAGTTCGTCTATTGGCCGAAAGGCAAGCCCGCCGAAAAATTTAGCACGGCGGCCACTACGACCCGTTCGTCGGATGGCTTCACAGCACACTTGGTCGCCGACCAAGTGCAGCCCGGCAATCGGTACGAGTACGAACTACGCATCAACGACCAGCCGGTACAGTTGGACTACCCGACCGAGTTCCAGACCCAGCCGCTGTGGCAGTGGCGCACCGAACCGCCCAGTTTTCGGGTGGCCCTGGCCAGTTGCGCATACGTGAACGAAGACCCGTTCGACCGTCCCGGCAAGCCTTATGGCGGTGATTATCAGATTTTCACGGCGATGCACCAGCAGCGCCCCGACCTCATGCTTTGGCTCGGCGACAACACCTACCTCCGGGAGCCGGACTGGTACACCCGCACGGGGTTCCTCCACCGCTACACCCATACCCGCTCGCTGCCGGAGCTACAGCCGCTGCTGGCCAGCACCCACCACTTCGCCATCTGGGACGACCACGACTTCGGCCCGAACGACAGCGACCGCAGCTTTGTGCACAAGGACCTGGCCACGGAGGTGTTCAAGCTGTTTTGGGCAAACCCAACGGTCGGGCTGCCGGGCCATGGAGGCACCACCAGCTTCTTCCAATGGGGAGATGTTGACTTTTTCCTGCTCGACGACCGCTACTTCCGCACCCCCAACAACCGCAAGACGGGCGACCGCACCCTGCTCGGTGAAGCCCAAATCGAGTGGCTGATAGATGCATTGGCAGCCAGCAAGGCTCCCTTCAAAATCGTGGCGACCGGCGGGCAGGTGCTCACGACGTTTGCCGGGCATGAGACCTATACCAACGTCTGCCCCAAAGAGCGGGAACGGCTGCTGCAATCCATTGAGGCGGAGGGCATCAAGAACGTGGTTTTCCTGACTGGCGACCGCCACCACACGGAATTGAGCATGTTGAAAAATGGGGCGGGCAATACCATTTACGACTTTACCTGCTCGCCACTGACCTCCGGGGTGCATACCGGCGAGGAAGCCAACAGCCTGCGGGTGGAAGGCACGCTGGTACAGCAGAAGAACTTTGGGCTGCTCGAATTTTCTGGCCCCCGCAAAAACCGGGTGATGAAAATGAGCGTGTTCGACTCGAACGGGAAGGAGCTTTGGACGAGGGAGGTGGTGGCGGAGTGAATGCTGCCGTGCGCCAAAAACTTCACTCAGCAAAAAAGAACTCCCGCACCTTCTTACAAGGCCGGGAGCACATAATTTAAAAACAGCAGGATAATTCCATGCTAGGACGCATGGTAAAGAGAAATGACAATTTGTTGGCAGCAGCCCCGGCAAGGCCAGCATGAAATGAATCATGGCAAGTGCCTTACCTGTCTTTGTTTGAACAGGTTTGTTTCCGAAACAAACAATTCCACTGCTTGATGTTGGCCTAAAAATCACTGATTTTGCGCACGACCTTGTACAGGCGTGTGTGCACGTTCACCTCTTCGATGAAGGGGTCGTGCTCCAGGTGATTGGCGGAGATGAGCTTGAGGTGAGTGATGCGCCCACCGTGATTGATGCGTTGTACGTGCTTGACCCACATGGAGCCGTTGTTCTTCACGGCGTAGATTTCGTTGTCCTTCAACTGGTCCAAGCGTTCCACTTCCCGACACACCACGATGTCGTTGTCAAGTATGACTGGCTCCATGGAGTTACCGTTGATTTGGAAGGCGACGAGGCCACCGCCCTGCAAGCCCGGCAGGGAGAACCAAGAACTTTCCTCCGAAGCAAAGCTGCTGGTATCCACGGAACTACCAGCAAATGCAGAGACAGTGGTGAAGAGGATATTTCCCTTTGGGGTGATAAGCCCCAATTCGGAGGTGCGTTTGGGCAGGTCCACTCCGAAGGGAGTGCCGGTGCCGTCGAGCAGGAAGTCTTCATTCACGCCGTACTCCCGACAGAACTTGCGGGCCTGCGAGTAGCTGACGACCCGCTTGTCGTCGCCGGTGAGGAATGCCCGGATGATGTGGCCATAGCCCTTGTTTCCGAGGATTTTCTCGGCGACATCGCCGATGCCCTTTCCGCTGCGGTCGTTCTTCACGATGACCCCACGGTCTTCGAGCATTTGAAAGACCCTAATGAAACGGTCATTGAGTTCGAGGCGGTCTTCTCCTATCATGGCTTGTGATTTTAAGATTAAACAATTAATCAATTTCGATGAGGCAAAGTTAAAACAAATAATTTTATCTCAAAATTTTTTGTTTAAATTTTTTGATTCTTTTTCATTTTTCAGGTCGGAGCACCCAATCGTCCTTCAATAGGCTAAAAACCTCCACATCGTGGAAGCTACCATACATCTTTAGTGCTTTGCGAAGTATGCCTTCCGAAAGAAAGCCGAGGCGAATCGGTACGGCTCGGCTCCGTTCATTGGTGGGCATGACGAGGACTTCGAGGCGGTTCATCCCTTTTTTTTTGAACAAATACTCGATAAAACTTGCGCAGGCACGGGCCATGATGCCCTGGCCCTGATGGTCTTCCCGGAGCCAATAGCCGATTTCGCAACGGAGGTGTTCCCTGTTGAAATGCACGACGCCCAGCGAGCCAGCCAATTGCCCATTTACCATAATAAATGTGGTGAGGCGGCTACCGTCGCTGTTGTGCTTCATACTTTCCTGCATGAACGTTTTTGTGTCCTCCACAGAGCGGGTGCCGTCCACCCAGGGCAGCCATTTGCGGAGGTAATCCCTGTTTTCGTTCACCGCTTTGAAAACGGCTTCTGCCAGTTCGGGTCTTGCGAGGTGTAGGCTCAGGTTTTCGTCAACTCGGATAAATGGCTTCATTTTGTTGTGGTTTCAACATTTTATTTAGCAAAAACTGACCGCCAAACTACACATCCCAATTGTTTGACGGAAGACATTTCAGTTTTAAGGGAATTCTAAGGTGTGTAAATGCTCCACTTGATACCTTTGCTCGTAGCACTTACCTAAGCCAACTCATTTCGAATAGCCTACTACATCTAACATTCGCTAAGAATTTCGACACTGCCAATTTTTTGTCAAATGAACATGCCGCAACAGCAGCCATCAAATCCATTTTTATGAAATTGAAAACCTTTACATCCATCTTCCTTTTACTGTCCACCTTCGGCGCCTTACAGGCGCAACACTCCGTTGCAAGGGAGTGGAACGAAATGCTGATTTTCGCCATCCGTGGGGACTTTGGCAGGCCCACCATCCACGCCCGCAATCTGTTTCACACCTCTATAGTTATGTACGATGCCTGGGCAGCGTATGACGACGTAGCCACCCCCTATCTTTTGGGCAACACCGTGGGCAACTTCACCTGCCCGTTCGATGGCGTGCCACCGCCCGCCGATGTGGTGGCTGCCAGGGAAAAGGCCATCAGTTTTGCGGCGTACCGACTCCTCAAGCACCGTTTCGCCAATTCGCCCGGCAATACCAACCCCCTGTTCTTTACTTCCCAGCAGTTGGACTTCAAGATGTTGCAGTTGGGGTACGACATAACGAATACCAGCCAAGATTATACTACTGGCGACCCCGCAGCCCTCGGCAACTACATCGCCAGCCAAATGATCGGCTTCGGCTATCAGGACGGCTCCAACGAGCAGTTCAACTACGCCAACCTCTACTACCAGCCCGTGAACCCGCCGCTTATTACCAAACAGTTAGGCAACCCCAACCTAGTGGACTTCAACCGCTGGCAGCAGTTGACCCTCGACCTTTTTATTGACCAAAACGGCATACCCATCCCATTCAACACGCCGCCAGCGCTTACGCCAGAATGGGGCAACCTTGTGCCTTTTGCGCTGGGTGCCGATGACAAAACGACCTTTCAGCGGGATGGCCACGACTGGAACGTTTACCACGACCCCGGACAGCCACCTCAAGTTGACTTGAACGGCACTGCCGCCGCCAATGCTGAATACATTTGGAACTTTGCGTTGGTGTCCACTTGGTCGAGCCACATGTCTCCTGACGACAACGAGGTATGGGACATTTCACCCGCCTCCGTCGGCAATATCGCCGTCGAAGACCTGCCCACCACATTCGACGAGTACCAGGCTTTTTACAAACTGACCGAAGGCGGCACCAACTTCTCTAATGGCTATGCCGTCAACCCAAAAACAGGACAGCCCTACACCCCACAGTTCGTGACACGGGGCGATTATGCAAGGGTCTTGGCTGAGTTCTGGGCGGATGGCCCCAACTCCGACACGCCTCCGGGCCACTGGTTCGAGATACTCAACTACGTCATGGACCACCCACAATTTGAACGCAAATACAAAGGGCAAGGAGCCGTGATTGATGACCTGGAATATGACGTCAAAGCCTATTTCATGCTTGGCGGGGCAATGCAGGACGCAGCCATCACCGCATGGGGTGTCAAGGGCTATTACGATGGTATTCGCCCAATCTCTGCCATACGAGGCATGGCAGAAAAAGGCCAAAGCACAGACCCCCTATTGTCGAACTACCACCCCGCCGGTTTGCCATTGATTCCTGGCTTTATCGAAATAGTGGAGGCAGGCGACCCGCTTGCTGGCATAAGCAATGAATACGTCGGCGAGGTGAAAGTCTTAGCTTGGAGGGGACCAGATTATATCGTGTTCCCTGCGACGGACGAAGCTGGCGTAGATTGGATTTTGGCAAAATACTGGTGGCCTTACCAGCGACCTACTTTCGTATCGCCACCATTCCCCGGCTATATCTCCGGCCACTCCACATTTTCCCGCACCGCTGCCGAAGTGCTGACCGCTCTCACGGGTGACCCTTTCTTCCCCGGCGGCAAGAGCGAGTTCGTTTGCAACCAAAACCAGTTCCTTGTTTTTGAAGATGGCCCAAGCCAGACCGTCACACTTGAATGGGCCACTTATCGGGATGCCTCCGACCAGTGCAGCCTTTCCCGCATCTGGGGCGGCATACACCCACCGGTGGACGATATCCCAGGCCGCAAGGCTGGGATTTTGATTGCTGCTGACGTGGTAACTCATGCCGAAACCTATTTCTTCAAGGACGAGGACAATGACGGTTTCTACAACTATGTGGATTGCGACGACAACAATGCAGCCGTGAACCCCAATGCCGCAGAGGTTTGTGACGGCTTGGACAACGACTGCAATGGCAGCATTGACGACGGCCTCGTTTTCACCACTTACTACCTTGATGGTGATGGCGATGGGTTTGGCACCGCCGCAACTGCCTTGTCTTCGTGCGCTGCATCAGCCCCAACCAATTACGTGACCAACAGCAGCGACTGCGNNACGACACCAACGCCGCCATCAGCCCTGCCGCAACGGAAATCTGCGATGGCATTGACAACAACTGCAACGGAAGCATTGATGACGGCTTGGTCTTCACGACCTATTACCTCGACAGCGATGGGGATGGGTTTGGCACCGCCGCTACATCTTTGTCTTCTTGCGCGACCTCGGCCCCTACCAACTACGTGACCAACAGCAGCGACTGCGNNACGACACCAACGCCGCCATCAGCCCAGCCGCCACGGAAATCTGCGACGACATTGACAACGACTGCAATGGCAGCATTGACGACGGGCTGGCATTCTTTACCTACTTCCTCGATGCCGATGGGGATGGCTTTGGCGATGCCGCTGCTTTCCTCAGTTCTTGCGAAACAACGGCACCTGGCAGCTACGTGACAAACGACGGCGACTGCGACGACACCAATGCTGCCGTAAACCCAGCCGCCACGGAAGTGCCGAACGATAATATTGACAACAACTGCGACGGTCAGATTGACGAAACCAGCGCCACGGCTGACGTAATCCGCAAAAGCTGGAAGCTGTTCCCGAACCCGACCACCAGCAGGCTAAACATCCAGTATGAATTTGCTGGCAAGCTGCAAGTGCAACTCTACCGTGCCGATGGCAGCCGCCAATCGGCGGAGGTGCTCGACTTCACCGGCGGCGTTGCTGGCCTCAACATGAATGAGGTGCCGCAAGGCGTGTACCTGCTCGTTGCCACCGACACATTTGGCAACCGCCATTTTGCGGAGCGGGTCGTGAAGATTTGATGTTGGCTATTTTTTAGGATAAAAAACGGGCTTCCGATTCTTCGGATGCCCGTTTTTTTTGCTGCGCAATATGCCTTGCATTTGTCCGATTGTTGAAGCCTGAAGCGAATTTTCTTAGAGCTTCGCCTTCATTGGATACCGCAACCCTTGGTGCTTGTGCAGCACTGCCTTCACCGAGCCTACCGACAGCGGGGAGTCAATGACGAGCGGCACCCGGTTGGCATCGTCCGTCACCCAGACGTTGATGCTGGCACCGTCGGGAAACACCCTGCCCGGAATCACCTCCGGCGAGAACTTTTGGGTATTGAATTTCCCAAAGTCCCGGATGTTTTTGTTGGCCTCGCTGCCGTTGTAGCGCACCTTTAGCGGCCAAGCTTCCTTGTCCATAAAAATCTGGACAGGGAACGCCTCATCTTTTTTCATTTTGGAAAAATCAACGTTGCGGGCGTAGTAGAGGATGCTCACGATGTCGTGCATGCACCGGTCAATCTTGAAATCATGGTGCTCCCGGATGTCGGTCGGTGCCTTGCCACGGTCGTTGTGCACCGTGCCCCTGCTTTGGTCGTAGGTGAGGTAGTCGTAAAGGCGGTACTTTCCCTCTTCGATGTTGCGGATGCCCATGATGGGCAGGCCTGTTTCCTTTTGCACCCAGGTATCATAGTAATCCCGCACCTTGAAGAACCAGTCGTAGCTTTCGTAGGTCTTGCCGACCACTTTGAAGTGCCACTGGTCGTCCTCGTCAATCACTTTGAAGGTCATTTCGCCCGCCGAGAGCCAGACGAAGTTCCAATTGTAATAGAGTTTGTAGGTCAGCTCCTCACCTGCGGTAAAGGTGGTGTTTTTGGTGAGGCAGGGCGAGGGGGTGAGGCCAGTTTCGGTGCGCCCTTCGGGCAATGGGCGGGTGGGCGTATCCTCCATTTTTGCGAAGCCAAAAAAAAGAAAAATGAACGCCAATAAACTGAAAATGAGCGGCTTACGAAGTTTTGTTACTTTCAAGGCCAATGGATTTTATGATATTCACTTGTACGATAAACACCAGCCCGAGTAACGCTGGCACTGCGATGTTTATTACGAACAAAGAGAAAGTGGCGGCCAGAATATCCACATCGTCGTTTGTGAAAAAACCCCAGACGAACAGGGCTATTTCGCCACGAGCCAAGAGGCCCATCACCGGCGGCAACGGCACACTGGCCTGTACCAGAAAAATGGTGGCGATACCCGCCATCCCAACCAACCAAGGCGCAGGTACCCCATAAAATTGCAATAGCAAGAAGTATTGCGTGGCGTAAGTGAAATAGCGCAGGAAGGCAAAACCGAGCGCTCGACCGAGTTCCTGACGGTGGTAGTGGCGAAGCACGGTCAGGTGCCGCAGTTGTTTTTTGAAGCGGTCAATATGAGGGATGCGCTTGGCCAGTGGCACCACCACGTCAATGTTGAAATAGGTAAAGAAGAGCAGCGCCAGAAAGGCAGCCCCCAAGCTCACGGACACGGGGACGAGATATGGCTGCGGCTCCAAAAACTTCAACGAAAAAAAGACACCGCCGACCAACCCAACCGAGAGCAAAGCCAGCAGTTGCGCCAGACTGCCCACCATCGTCGCTATCACGGCCTTCCAGCCCTGCCCCTCCTCCACGAAAAGTACCCGGCCACCATACTCCCCCACCCTGTTTGGGGTGAAGATGGCGATGGTCGTGCCAGCCAGCACTGCCTTGAACGTTTGCCAGAAGCCCAAGCTGGAGAAGCCCCGGATGAGTTGCCGCCATTTGAGCGCTTCAAGGGCGATGTTGAAGGGGGCGAGGAATGCCACGGCTACCAGCCACAGCAGGTTGGGATAGGTGAAATGCCGAACGAGCGCCATCCACAGGTCTGCCGCCTGCTGCCTCGCAAATACCTGCTGGTACAAGGCCCAGCCAAGCAGCCCGGCAATGAGCAACTTGAGGGAAAAATTGAGGGTTTTCTTTGAAATGGTTGGCAAGTTCGTTGGTTGAATTTGGGTAGTCCTCGACAAAAGTGTTGGCAATGCGCCCCTTCGGTAGCATGGCCTTTAGGCCGTTCCGACGGAGGCGTTTACACCGTTCCGACTTAGGCGTTTACGCCGCCAGCGCCCTAAAGGGCTTGGACGGGACGGCCTAAAGGCCATTTTACCGGAGAAAATCAACACCAACACTTCGGTGGTTACTACTGGAATTTGGGAGTTTGGGAAATTTGGGCTCACGCAAGGAACTGGTTGGCAACCAAATTCCTGAATTTCCCAATTTCTAATTTCCGTCCATTCGCCCTGCGAAGTTAGCTTTGCTGCGCAATGACAGAAAAAAATAAATATCGGCTGCTCGGTGTTGACCCCGGCACCAACGTGCTCGGCTATGCCATCGTGGAGGTGGAGAACCGCCAGATGACCCTCGTGGCCTTGGGCGTCATCACGATGCAACACCTTGAGGAACAGCAACATAAGCTGAAAAAAATCTTTGAGGACTTGCAGGCAATCATACGGGGCTATGCCCCCAATGAGATGGCCATTGAGGCTCCTTTTTACGCAAAAAACGTGCAGTCCATGCTCAAATTGGGACGAGCGCAAGGGGTGGCCATCGCTGCTGCCATCACCATGGGCGTCGAAATCACGGAGTATTCCCCGAAGAAAATCAAGCAGTCCGTCACTGGCAACGGGAATGCTGCCAAGGAACAGGTGGCCGCCATGCTGGAGACTATTTTCAAAACCAAATTGGATGAGAAATACTTGGATGCGACTGATGCGCTGGCCACGGCGGTCTGCCATTTTTACCAATCAAAATCGCTGCCCGGCGGTGGAAAGAAGGTGAAGGATTGGGCGGCGTACCTGAAGGAAAACCCGAAAAAGAAGTTATGAGGAATGAGGGACGAAGTCGGGTGCATGACTTTGCATCCCATTATTGACTGTTCATCATCTCACGAATGGTCGCAGCAATCCCCGCCATTTCTTCCTGTGTAAATTTCAGCTTCTGCGCAGTTACGCTTACTTGGCTTTCACGCTGGAAGGGGATGAGGTGCACGTGCGCATGGGGTACTTCGGTGCCAATGACCATTACCCCGACCCGTTGGCACTCGATGGCTTTGTCGAGTGCCTTGGCAACCTTTTTCGCAAAAACCATGAGGCCAGCGAGCGTGTCGTCGTCCACATCAAAGAGGTAGTCAATTTCCTTTTTAGGAACTACCAAAGTATGCCCCTTCGCCACCGGATTGATGTCGAGGAATGCCAGAAAATGCTCGGACTCGGCTACCTTGTAGCAAGGGATTTCGCCGTTGATGATGCGGGTGAAGATGCTGGGCATTTCGATTGCGGATTGCGGGTTGCGGATTGTACCGTATCTGGCGCAATCCGCAATCCTGCTTTTCTCAGATAAAGATGTTGAGGATTTTGAAGGCAATTTCCCCGGCTGGCGTGGTGATTTGGGCAGTTTCGCCCACTTTTTTGCCCAAAAGCCCCTTACCGATTGGGGAACTGGCTGAGATTTTCTTGTCCTTGAGGTTGGCTTCGGACTCCGAAACCAAGGTGTAGGTGTCCTCTTTTCCTGTCTTTTTATTTTTTATGGTAACGCTTGTCAGCAGGCGTACCTCGGAGGTGTCCATGTCGTCGGCGCTAAGGATGCGGGCGGTCGCCATCACTTTTTCCAATTCGTTGATTTTCAGCTCCAACATGCCTTGGGCATTTTTGGCAGCGTCGTACTCGGCGTTCTCGGAGAGGTCACCTTTGTCACGGGCCTCGGCTATGGCACGGGAAGCCTCTTGGCGTCCGGTGGTTTTCAGTTCATCCAATTCGGCTTTGAGCCTATCGTGGCCTTCTTGCGTCAAATATGTAAAGTTCATAAAAGTCTTTTTTTCGGTAAAAAAATAGCACCTGATACCAACAGCGATAAAAACCTACTCTCCAAGGGGGTTTGACCCTTAAAAAGATGGCCTTACATGAAATATCAGGAAAATACTTTGAGACGTGCTCAACTCCCTAATGGTCGCTGGGCTGTTTTTTGGGCGAACTACGTAAAATTGGTTGGTTGATGGCTACCAAACCAAAAAGACAAGAACGCTTCCGACCCAATTGCCGGAAACGTTCTTGCCTTCGCTTGAACCACAAAAGTAAGCATTGCCCCTCAATCCAAGTTAGTTTTCGCAGGATTTTTCTTTTCCTAAAAAAAGTAGCCCCACCTCGACTTTACGAGGGGGGCCATCCCAAAAACCAATTGTTAAAGGACATCTATTCTTCTAAACGGGATGATTCTCAAATCCCGTCTTCAATTTTTCATTTCACAAACCCGTGTGTGTGCGGGTGGTTTCAAATTCGGTGTCTCATGATGTGCCGGCTGCCTGATGGAGGGTACAGTTTAATTGCTGCGGTCGTAGCGCTTCTTGCCACGGTCAAAGCTGAACAGCAAGGTCAGTTCGTGCGAGCCGCTATTGTACTTCTGGAATTTCTGGAAGGTCAAATCGTAGCTGTAATACAATTTGAAGACATCCACATTCGTGCCAAGCAGAATGCCCGTGGCGCCACCAGTGCCACCCCGAACGGAGACCCCTGCGATGAGCTTGTCCTCGATGAACGAACCAAGCATGTTGAAGTCAATCTGGAGCGGCCTATCCTTCATGTTGTACACCAACAAAGAAGGGCGCAGCTTGAAATTGAACGGCTCCACCTCGAACTCATGCCCAAAGGTGATAATGGAATATTTGAACAATGAACCTTCGTTCTGGCCAGTCTCAATCTCGCCGATTTTGGCCACCACGAGGTTGGGGAATGTTACCCCGACGAAGGTGTTCTTTTTGAAAGTGGCATAACCACCCAGCGAGGCATCGAAAACCTTGTTGCCATCCACCGCATTCTCGATGATTTGGTCATCTGGGTCATAGAGTGGACTGTTCATCGCCGACTCTGCCAGCCTTCTCGTCAAAAACTCCGTGGAAAAACCAGCAGCGAACTTGACGTTCTTCACCTCGTAACGGAAGGCGTAGTTGAGTTGCAGGCGGGTATTGGTCATGTTGCCGAGGTTCTCGGACATGACGCCAAGGCCAATGCCGAGGGTCTTGCCAATCGGGCCATTGTAGCCGATGCCATAACTCTTTGGCGAATCCGGGAATCCCGTCCACTGACTGCGGAAGTTCATGTGTAGCTGGTGGTTCTCGTTGAAGCCAGCTACTGCAGGAGAAATAAGGATTGGATTGATGATATAATGGGAAAAAATGGAGGACTGCTCCTGCGACCAAGCAGATTGAATAACGAAAGCCGCAGCTATAAGTAAAATTAGCTTTTTCATGCTCATGGATTGAATCGGTGATTGGTTGAAATTGGGAATTGGGAATTAGGTACTGGAAATTGTTGGACACAATTCCCAATGCCTAATTCCTAATTCCATCTATTTGCGAAGCACAGTTACACTGCCTTTTTTTGTGACAAATAGGTTGGTGCCCGGGTCGAAGTAATTGAAGACATAGAAATAAACGCCGTCTGGCACATTGCTGCCACTCATGGTGGTGCCACGCCAGAGGTTGTCGTCGTTGTAGTCTTCGGTGTGGTACACCAACTGCCCCCAACGGTTGTAGATTTCGAGGGTGTTGTCGTTGAAGCGGCTGAGGCATTTGATGATGAACTCTTCGTTCTTGCCATCGCCTTCCGGCGTTATCACCGTGCGCACTTCGCCACATTCGGTCGCATCGTCAACTTTGACGGTTTTTGCAACTTGACAGCCATTGGCATCCGTCACCAACACGAGGTAGGTACCTGGGAACAGTTCCGTCAAAATACTATCAACCGCCAATGGGTAATCCCTCCACACATAAGTGTATGGGGGCGTTCCGCCCGATACGGTGACACCTGCCACACCATTGGGGCCACCACTGTCCGAGACCGAGAAGCCAATAGCGGAAAGGGGTGAGCCACCGGGTACCGCCACATTGTCCAGCTTTGTGCAGCCATTGAAGTCTGTCACGGTGACGGAAAAGCTCTTGCCGGGGGTTAGGTTTGCGGCTGTCAATGTTTTGTCCCCATTGCTCCAAGCGTAAGTATAGGCTGGTACGCCGCCGCTCACGATGACCGTTGCTTGTCCAGTATCGCCGCCTGAGCATCCACTGTTGGAGGCACTTATTTGCGTGGTCAAAGGTGGAGGTCCCAACAGATTAACGACTGCCGCCATCTCACAGCCCTGTGCATCCTTGACCGTAACGGTGTAATTTATCCCTGCCGCCAAATTGGAGACTGTTTGGGTAATCGCACCATTGCTCCAAAGGTAGCTGTAAGGGCCGACGCCATTTGATGGCACAGCGATAGCAGCACCATTGTTCAACCCAGCACAACGAACATCGTATCCATTGAAGTCGCTCGTCACCTCGGCGCTCACGCTGAGGCTCGACTCGGAGGTCAATGTGTAAGTCTGAACGATGGTGGTGCCTTTGGCGTCCGTGATGGTCACCGTGTAGGTGCCAGGCAAAATATTGATTGCCGTTTGCTCTTGACTTACAGTAACATTATTTGCATCGCTCCACTTATAGGAATATGGCAAGTTGGGGACTGCGCAGCTTGGTGATAGTGACGGCGTAGCCGTAATGGAACCAAGTTGCTGTGGACAAGCAGGGTTTACGGCAGAGAAGGAGGCAGTGAGTAAGCCGACGCCAATGTTGTCGAAAACCTGAACGCAACCATTTGCATCCTGCAAAGTAAGCTCGTAACAACCAGGAGCAATGCTAAACAAGTCCTGCGAGGTTGCAGCATTGTTCCATTGGTAGGTGTAAGGCAACTGCCCACCCATCGGTGTTATGTTTACATGTCCTCCACCTAGTGGGTTTGTAGTATGCGTGACTTGAACGGGTGACAATAGCGATAGCGTTGTCGTCCCCACTATCACCGTACCCGTTTTCGATTGCTGGTCAACACCTATTCCGCTGTCTGTAATGGTATAGGTGTATGTCCCGCCCAGCAGGTTTGAAAAGGTATAGGTGTTCTGGCTGGTGATAAACGATTGGTTCTGTGGCCCTGCGATTTGGTAGTTGTACGGTGGCGTTCCGCCAAAAATCGTAATCTCAATTTTGCCATTGTTTTGCGAAGCACAAGCATTGCTTGGGTTCAACTGTGGGTTGCCAAGTACAGGCGGCACATAATCCAACACATACGGCCCAGCAGTACCCGTGCAGCCGTTTCCGTCCGTAATCGTCACGGAATAAGTGCCTTCCCCAAGGTTGAAAATCGGGTTGCCAGTTTGCGACGTGCCGCTCCAAACATAGGTATAGCCGGAACCAGAACCACCTTGCGTGCTAAGGGTAATGGAACCATTGGAAGCAGAAGAAGCGGTTGGAACTTCCAAGTTTACTGCTACCACGTTGGGCGCTTGGGCTGGCTGCGCAATGGTAAAGGTTTGGATAAACGTCAGGCCAATGGATGGGCTTGTCACTGTCACGGTGTAAGTACCGGGGCAGAGGCCAGGCGGGTTGGGGATGGGTGGAACGGAGGAAGGTGTCCAAGCATAAATATATGGCGGAACACCGCCAATAACATTAACATCTATTTCACCGTTGCACACTCCAGCACAAGCATCCGTGAACGTGCTGGGGTTGTTCGGGTCTTCTGCCATTGGCGCATAGACCGGGGCGCACCGGGTCCTGGAACACATATTGGCATCCGTGACCGTCACGCAATAGGTGCCAGCGGAGAGGTTGGTCGGGTTCTGCGGGTTGCCGGGTATCGGGCCATTCGGGCCAGACCAACTGAAAGTATAAGGTGGCACACCGCCTGTCACCGTGGTGGTGATGGAGCCGTTGTTTTGTCCCTGTGTGGGGTTGGTCGCACTCAAAGTAACGACGATGTTGGCAGGTTCCGTTATCGTAACCGAGCTTGTTTTCACACAGCCGTAGTTGTCACGTGCTTGTGCGCTGTAAGTGCCAGCGGCCAAGTTGTTGAACACGTTGTTCGTGCCCCAAGTGCCTGTGCCAAGTCGGTATTCCTTGGTGTTGCCGCCGCCTGTGGCAGTGATGGTGATGCTGCCATTGGTGCCACCGTGGCAGGAGATATTGGTGGATGTCACCGTAGCCACCAAAGCACTTGGCGGCGCCGAAATAATGTAAATAGGAGAAACAGCCGTACATGCGTTGCAGTCCGTCACCGTTACCGTATAGTTGCCAGCAGCAAGGCCGGTGATGTCCTGCGTGGTAGCGGTGTTGCTCCAAGCGTAGGAGTAGCCCGTGCAGCCCGTTCCAGTATTGGTACCGCCTGATACGGTGATGTCAATAGCGCCGTTTGTTTCACCAAAACAAGCGATATCCTGAGAAGTATGGTTGAGGATAATGGCATTTGGCTGCGTAACGGTATAAGGTCCAGCAGTAGCAGTTTGTGCGCCGCCGCAACTTGTTACAGTCACGGTGTAGGTGCCCGCTGGCACGTTGGTCAGGTTCTGAGAAGTACCAACGGTAGTGCCACCCACATTTTTCCACACGTAAGTTTTCGTTGCGCTGCCGCCAGCCACGGTGATGGCCACGCCACCCGTACTTCCGCCATTGCAAGCAACATTGGTGATGACGGGGTTGGACACCGTCACCGGCCCAGTGCAGGTCACGCCGATGGTGACACTGCCAGCATCAAAGGATGGGGTAATATTTTGGTTGTTCACGCAGCCTGTCACTTCTATATCGGTAGGGATGCCGTCGAAGGTGATATTGGCAACCTGCCCGTTTGTGCCAATCACATTGAAGCACAACTGGAAAATGACCGTGCCGTCCGGTACGGTTATCCCCGTAGTGGTGGGGTCATACCATGAGAAAGATATGGTGCCATTGGCCGACTGTGTAGTGCCAAAGCTTGCGGCAGACATATCCGGCAAACCAAAGCCTTGGACCGACAGGTACTGAATGATATTTTGGTTGAAATGAATGGAGTATTGGGCACTGACGATGCAATTGAATTTGTGCGCCGTGAAGTCCACGCAAATCTGCGAACCAGCAGGCGACTCCACCTCTGCTGCTACGAAGGTCAAGGTGGTGTAATTGCCGCCACCACCACCGCCACCACCGCCACCACCACCGCCGCCGCCGCCACCTGAGTTGCAGATTTCGAGGTCGCCCGGTATGCCTTGGAACGGCACTGGTTGGCTGTTACCGTTGATAACCTCAACAGGGGTACTTGAGCCGTTGAATGAAAAAGGAGTGGTTGCACCACAGTTGTTTGGTCCAATGGCATTCAAACAAACTTGGTAAATCACCGTGCCATTTGGTACGGTCACCCCCGATGCATTGGGGTCCAGCCAAGAAAAATTGATAAGCCCTTGGCCTGTCTGCGTCGTCCCGAAGTTTGCTGCCGATAGGCCCGGAAGGCCGAAACTGGCGGGGGGGATACTGGCAAAAGTCCACAGTGTCGCATTGTACTGCATGGTGTACTGCATGGACAAGATGTTGGTAAAGTCATTTACCGTGACATCCACGCAGATTTGCCCACCCGGAGTAGCAGTTTCATCGGATCCAATAATTGCAAAACCATTGACGGGCGGGTTGTTCCCGCCTCCGCCTCCGCCACCTCCGCCACCACCACCTCCGCCAGAACCACCATTGACGGTAGCTCCTTGGAAAACGGTACTTGCGGTCAACTCAATGCCGTCACCATTGTAAACTTCGATGGGAACGGGGTTGCCGCCAAAGTTGATGGTGGTTGGGGTTGAGGAGAGTACCTGAAAGGTCAAGCTGTACAGTAGGGTGCCGTTGGCAACGGTAACGCCCGTGGCATTCGGGTCAGCCCATGAGACGCCCAACAATCCGCTACCTGTTTGGGAAGTACCAAAACTGGCGCTGGTCAATCCAGCCAATGCGGAAGGGTTGACGTTCCCGACTGGCAATTGGAACTGCAACACCGCTGGGTTCCAGTTCATCGAATACTGGAAACTCAAGATGTTGGTGAAGTTCGAGACGACAATGTCCACGGTAATTGGTGTTCCAGGTGTGGCCGTAATGACCTGTGGAGACACCGTGAAGGTAGGCTGTGCAGCTAAGTGCGTAGCAAAAAGTGCAAACAACCCAATGACGAGGTTGGTAATCGGTCTTTTCATATGTTCGGAATTGGGACGATAATTGTGAAAAAATGTAATCGGAAAACAATTGGCAACCTTGTAATTCCACCAAGGCCCGCCAACTTGATTATGCAATTACTGCATAATCAACTGCCGTGTGGCAGTGGCTCTTACGGTTTCAAGGGTGTAAAAGTACGACCCGGCGCTCAAAAGCATATCCCGGCGAACGGGTATTCTGCTCAATCCGGCAGGAAATTTTTTATTTTGTTGAAAAACGGCTTTGCCGCTGTTGTCATAGATGGTCAGCTTGGCATCAGTGCCAACGTTGAGGTTGAAGCTGATGTACGTGATTTCTGAAAAAGGGTTCGGGCTATTTTGAAATAAAGTAAAATCTTCCGTCAAACTCTCCTCGGTGGCATTCACCCCAGAGATGGTCACTTTGCCATTGTCAATGGCTACGCCAACCTCTTGTTCAAAATTGGCAAACTCCACCACGAATGGCGGGTCAATGGACGTATCATCGGCAATTTCCAGCATGGTATTGGTGCCTTGCGCCCCAACGGCCTTGAAATTTATTTTGAAAAGGGTGGTATTGTTGTCCAAGGTTACGCCAACGTTGTTGTTGGAGTCAAACCAGAACCAGCTCACCCTCATGCGGCCCTCATTGGCAAAGTTACTGTTGAAGCTGTTGATAACGGAAAAATCCGGCATGTTGGCGTTCAGGCTGCTGACTGATTGGAACTGGATGATGTTTGGGTTCCAATGCACAGCGAACTGCATACTGGCGATGTTGTCAAAGTCGGATGCCTTGATGTCAACGCTGAACCATTGCCCGGGGTCAACGGTCATGTCAGGCACTGACAAGGATACTTCTTGAGCCTTCAGGCTGAAAGCCGTTAGAATTGCGAGGAGGAAGGTATAAACACTGCGCTTTTTCATAATAATCGGTATTGCAAGTAGTTTGCCAAAACTTAATATAACGTTGGAATGGTGGCCGACTTTTGGAAAAAATCCTCAATCGGCCACCAACCCTATTTTTGTTTCAAAGCTGATTAATCAATTACCACCATTTTCTTCGTGGCAGTTTCACCCGATGTTTTGAGGGTGTAGTAAACCACACCCGAAACGGGCAGTTCGCTGCTGTTCAGCTGCACCTCATTGTAGCCCGCCGAAAACTCACGCTCGATGTTCTTCAAAATTCTTCCTGAAACATCCGTGATTTTCAAGCTCGCCATACCTGATTGTGGCAAGTTGAAGCCAATGGTGGTCATGCCCTTGAACGGGTTCGGCGTATTTTGGTACAGTGCGAATTGCTGTGAAGCACTGGTGTTGAAAGCCAATTGGACGTTGAGCAGGTCCCCATTGGTATGGTAAGCCTCCGCCGTTGTGTAGCGGGAGTTGATGCTCAACATATCGCTCAATTTGCCGCTCTCCTTCGCCCGGAACACGATGCTGAACATCGAATTGTCAGTAGCAGTACCGTTCCAGCTTGCGGTGAGGGCGCCTTCTTTCAGCAAAGTGAAACCGAAGTTGTCCTCATTGGCCACGCCAGACAACAAATTGCTGACTTCCAGTGCATTGGCATCGAAGTTCAAGGTGAACTGAAAGCCAATTACTTCCAAGTCCTTGGCAGAAAACTCAACGGTGACTTCCTCGCCTTTGGCCACGCTGCGGTCGTCGGCATTCAACACAAACGTGCCGCCACTCCGTTCTTCGCTGCTGCCTTGCAGGTTGACTGCGGCACTGCCGTTCACGTCACCTACTTTTATGGCTACGAAGTTGGAGTTGGTGAGACCAATTTCAACATCGTTGAAGTTTGCAAACTCTGGAAATGGCTCAGACCATGGGTTAACCGGATTCGGGAACACATAGCTTTTGTCCACAAACCTCCAGGAGGTATTGCTTGGAAAAACTGTGTTTATCTGAAGGATGAGCTTCCGAATCTCAACGATATCAAAAGTGGTCACACTGTTTGATTTGTTGGCATCGGCTGCGATGATTTTGTAAGGCGAATTGAGTAGCGTAGCGCCAAGTACGTGCTTGCTGATAAGCACCAAGTCAAAGGTGCTCACACCGTTCAATGGATTCACATCGAAAGATGGGGTCACCGTGTAATCACCGCCCTCTACCACTGAACTACCAAATGAGCCATTTGAGTTGGTCAGTATATTTTGGGCAAACCCATTCGAGCCATTCACGCTCACCCCTACTCCTTCCAAGCCAAGGGCAGCCTCGTTGGCAATCGTACCAGCAATCGCTGGGCTGTTGCCACAAGCCCCCATGTTGTCCTGAACAATGATGAAAGTCTCGCAGTAGTCTTGGTTGCCGGAGGCATCCGTCACCCAAACCTGCACCGATTGTTGGCCAAGGTCATCGCAGGTGTAGGTATTGCCAATATCGCTGATGTCTGGCGAGAAGGAATACTTCAAAGTACCTGGGCAATTGTCAAAGCTGCCAGCGTTCAGGTCCAAAGCCCATACGTCCACCATGCCAGTCTGCATCAGCACGACCACAATGCCATTCTTGCAATAAGGTGTCGGCTTCTTGCAATCCTTGACGGTAATGGTGGTGTTGCATTCCGTTTGATTGTTGCAATTGTCCTGCGCCACATAGCGCACTACATAAGTGCCAGGCCCTACGTTGTTGAATGGGCCAAAACCCGAAACCCAAACGCCACCAAAGTTGATTTGTGCCGTTACCGTAATATTTGGGCTGCAATCGCTAATTGTTGGTTGTGGCAGTATCAGGGAAACAGCGCAAGTATTGTTTGTAATGCAAACATCAGGTAGCTGGCAGTTGCCCACGAAAACTGGGTCCACCGTGTCATTCACTTTGATTACTTGTTGGTAAACAATGTATCCATCCCAAGGGTCAGAATCCGGGTCGGTATCCGGACCCAATGCCCGTGTGGCATCCAAGAGCGTCGGACGGTTGAGGTTCGAGCCGCTGCGCCAAGAGTCCCGGAAGGTGCGAGCATCGCAATCCCCGTCACTGTCAAGGTCGCATTGTGGGAAAGGAAGGCCAAGCTGGTTCTCCGGTTGTTCCACCACCTCTTGGTCAACGTTGGCACCCACCACGCACCAGTTGATGACGGTCCAGTTGCGCACGATTTTGTAGCAAGCATCATTGACGGCATAAACCACATCGTCGAAAGAAATGGCCACCAATTCACATGATTCATAGAACACTTTTGGTTCACCGAAATCAGGCACGGTTGTACCGCAGTTCACCGTAATATCAGCCGGGAAGGAAACTACCCAATCCGATACATGGTCCACGAAGATGGTCTGGGTACAACCTTGGGGCGTGGTGTTGTTGCTTGCATCCTTTGCCGTAAATGTCCGAACGATAGTGCCTTCCAAGCACTGGTCAAGGTTGATGCTGGTGTTGCAGGTAACGGTCACGCCGCAGTTGTCGTAGTAGGTTGGCGAGCCAAAATGGTTGGACAAGATATTGCACTGTTGCTGGTTGTTTTGGCCAGCAAGCTGTGTTTCGAGGTTGTTGGCGTACCAGTTGCAGGTAATCCGCTCGTTGGGCGGGCAAGAGACCAAGGTTGGGTTCAGTTTGTCGCTGACGGTAACTTCCACCATGCAGTCATTGAAGTTGCCGAAACAGTCGAAGGCACGGAACACCACCATCACAGGGCTATTGGCCACGTCATCACAGCAGAAAACCACGGATGGGCCGAAAACGGTGTCGTCATGGTTGTCGTTGCAAGGATCCGTCATGCGGCGCACCTCGAAGTGGTCCAAGCAGCAGTTGTCGTAGGTAGCACTATTGAATGCACTGGCGAAAACAGGGGCAGAGCCTCCAGTTGTCAGATTCACAGTAGTATAAGAAATACAAATAGTTGCTGGCGCAATGTCATCCACTACCGTGACTGGTACTGGCAAGTTGGTCACATTGCCACAGGCATCTGTCACTTGGTAAGTGATGATGTGTACTCCCAACGGGAGGCCAGGAGGTGGAATCGTTCCGCCGTTGATGGGGTTGCCGCCGATGTATAGTGCTTCACCGATGGGTGTGTTTATCTTGATTGTCCAGTTATTTGTGCAGTTGTCCGAAACAGTTGGCGGCGGCAAAAAGCCAACCGACTTGCAAGGCTGCGGGTGCTGGCCTGGCACATTGGCACTGGCCGTGAAAGGTGGACGTGTCACCACTGGCGGCGTCATGTCAACCACTTTTACCACTTGAACATTGTCCTCACCACCGACACCGACTGTCACCACGAGGCCAGTACACCAGTTTAGCACCGTCCAGGTGCGGATGATTTTGAATGTTTGGCCACAAACATTGAGCACTTGGTCGCTTTTTGACTGCTGGTAGTTGCAGTGCTGACCAATGATGTTGGCCACGACACCTGAGCCTGTCAGCGCCAGTACATCTGCATCGTCAAGGCCGTTGCCGGGGCAGCCAGTGCCACCGTTCTGGATGTTGGTGCTGTTGATGCCAGCAATGTCATTGGCATCGTTGCACGACGGGTTAAGATTTACGTCAATAACGAGGTTGGTAGCTGGGTTTGAATCTCCGACGTAGGGATGCAGGGGCGTTGCCGCAATGATGTTCGGATAGGCGCTGTACTGCTCACAAGTCCAGTTAATGTCATTTGGGAAATCCACGAGCGCTGGCCGGTTGACGGTGATGACCCGGCTGCAAGGGATGGAGGAGTTGCCAGAAGCGTCAATGGCCACGTAGTTTCGGGTAACAGTGACAAATCCGTTGGCACAAAGGCCAGTGGTGTTGGTCTGCTCGCCCGTCAAGCTGATGGTCGGACTTGGGTCGCAGTTGTCCACCACCGTTGGCCCAGGTATCAAGTTGAGGTCGTCGGAACAGTTGACGGAGATGTTGGTGCAAGTGAGAATTGGAGGCAGCTTGTCCTCCAGATGTATTTGTCCCCAGCAGGAGTTGCCCCCACCGGTTTGATTTGTAATTTTTACGGTCAGGTTGGTGTTAAACCATTGGCTTGCATTGGTGATAGTCACCTGGTTCAAGCCGGATACCACAGGTACCCAATTGTGGGTCACTTCGATGAGGTAGTCGTGCCCGGGAATAGGGTTGCCCTCCAGAATCTGGTCAGCATTTAGTCCACCTTGGCAAGCGTTGGGGGTGTTGTCAACAGAAACGTTGACGAGGTTGTTGCAGACCATTACTTGCGCCTGCATGAGGTTGTGGCTGGCAAGCAGCAGAAGGGACAAAAAAGCCCATGAAAGTACAGGAACCTTCGTGTAATTCGTTCTGGACATGGATAATAATTTGTTATAGATGTAATCGAAACCCAAAATCAATGCCGCAAAAAGCGAACATTGGATTGACTCACCACTGCATACAGGATAGCTAATTGTGCGTCCCGAAGCAATGAATTTTGTCGAATAAATTACTCAAGTTAACTTGGCCAAAACTAAGAACTGCTTTGAAGTGATGCTCAAAGACTACTACAGAACAGGCTACACCCAATTAAAAGGAAAATGTATGCGAACGAGGTAAGACAAAAAATAATGGGAACAGTTTGTAATGCTGTAGTTCATGGGAATCAATTTAAATCAGTCTTGCCGCAAAATTAAGCACTTTATTTTGATTTTGGAAATAATAGACAAAATTTGAACCAAATGAATTGTTCGGAAAGGAAAAAGTGGAGGAAAACAGGGCATTTTTTCAAGTTCTTTGCTGAACACCCAGTAGTATATCATTGGCAACCATTGTGCCAATCTACCCAAAAAACCAGTATTTAAAATAAGTTATTTTCGTAAGCAATTTTAATCAAGCCAGCGGAGCTGGTCGCCCCCATTTTGCGCATGATGTTCTTGCGGTGCACACTCACGGTCTGGTCGCTGATATAAAGTTCACCTGCGATTTCCTTGTTCGTCAACGCTTGGCCCACCAGCTTAAGGACTTCCAGTTCCCGTTTGGTCAAGTTGAATTTCTTCACAATCCGGTCATCGTAGGAAGGTGCGAGCTTGCCATTTTGCATGAACCGGGAGTTCATGCCGCTTTGGTTGGTCAGCGACAACCCCACGCTCAGATAGGTATCGCCCTCCATCACCTTTTCTATGGCGTGGTAAAGTTCCGTAGCTGGGCTGTTCTTTAGCACGTAGCCGTCCGCCCCCGCCTTGAATGCCGCCCGGATTACCTTTGGCTCGTCGTACATGCTCAGCACGAGGATGCGAAAGTCCACGCCAGCGGACTTCAAATGGCTCAACACTTCGATGCCATCCATGTCAGGTAGGCTTAGATCCAGCAACAATAAGTCGGGCTGAAGGCCACCAATCATTTTCAACAAACTATTGCCTGTAAAAGCTTCGGCGATGATGTTGAACTTTACCTTTTCGCTTCTTCCAAGCACCACTTTCAAACCTTCAATAAAAATATGGTGGTCGTCGGTAAGCACCAACTTCAATTCTGTGTGATTTATCATAATATGTTCGGATAATTCTCTTTTTCGAGATGCACTTTCGAGGTGAGCAAGGAAAATATAGTGCCAGTCCTGTGCGAAATGGTAGGAAATCAGAAAAAATATATTGATGGTAATCCCTATCTTGAAAATAACGCAAACTAAAGGGGCCTAAAAACCTATTTCAGGTGGGAGTTTGCATCCTTGACTTGACTGTTGCCACCTGCATACACTGCATAGTTAAACCCTGACTGGATGCTGTAAGCCCCTATTTGGCCCTGCTTGTTAATGGCAATAAAACCAACCTGAATGTCCTTGAAGTCTTTGTATTTGTTGATGACCCTGCCCACTGCCTCTTCGCAAGCCTGCTGTGGGCTGCGGCCTTGTCGCATCAGTTCGACCACCAAAAAACTTCCCACCGCCCTGATAACCGCCTCGCCAAGCCCGGTGGCGGCTGCCCCTCCCACCTCATTGTCCACATACAAGCCAGCGCCGATGATGGGCGAATCCCCCACCCTTCCACGCATCTTGTACGCCAATCCGCTCGTGGTACAAGCCCCAGCAATGTCGCCCTTTTGGTCAATGGTTAACATCCCGATGGTATCGTGAACTTCCACGTTGATTTTGGGTGCATAGTTGGAGGTCTCCTTCCATTTTTCCCAAGCCTCTTTTGATGCTTCGGTGAGCAGGTTTTCCCTTTTGAAACCCTGGGCCAGCGCAAACTCCAACGCCCCCTCCCCCACCAAAATCACGTGGGGAGTTTTCTCCATCACCCGCCTTGCTACCGAAATAGGGTGCACGATGTGCTCCAAAGCGCACACCGAGCCGCAGCCACCATCGGGGGCCATGATACACGCATCCAGTGTCACCCGGCCATCCCGGTCGGGCGCCCCACCGATGCCCACCGTGGTGTTTTCCTCGTCGGCTTCAATGACCATCACACCCTGCTCCACGGCATCGAGCGCACTGCCGCCGTTGCTTAGGATTTTCCACGCTGCCTCGTTCGCTTTTGTACCAAAATCCCAAGTAGCTATGGCTAAGGGCCAGGTAGGCGGTTCAGTGGAAGTTTGCTGTTCGGCAGCGGATTCTGAGCACGATGCGAGGGTGGTTCCACCAAGAGTGGCAGCGACCGAGCCAATGACTGTTTGTTGGAGAAAATTTCTACGGGTGACCATCTTTGCTACTTTTGTTGCGAAAAGCACAAACATAGCAATTCTGTTGTCATCAAATACTTCTGCCCAAAATATGCAACCAATAGGGGCTTTTTTTGTGAAAATTTTGGTCCGGCTTGTCGGCTACCTACCGTTTTGGGGAATTTGGTTGCTGTCAGACCTGCTCGGTTTTGTGCTTAACCATGTGGTAAGTTATCGAAAGAAAGTAATCCATGAAAACCTGAGGAACTCCTTCCCCGAAAAAAAGGATGTGGAAATCCAGCAAATTGCCTACCAGTTTTACCGCCATTTCTCCGACATCCTGCTCGAAAGCGTGAAGGGACTGACCCTTTCCAAAGCAGAAATACAACGGCGGTTCGTGTACCGCAACCCCGAAATCTTCCACCCACTTTTTGAAACAGAACAAAGTGCCATCTTGCTCGGCAGCCATTTTGGCAATTGGGAGTGGGGCGTACTATCTTTTCCGTTGGCCGTCAAGCACCGGGTACTTGGCGTTTATAAACCCCTGAAAAATAAGCCCTTAGAAACTTACTTGAACTCGCTCCGCAAACAATGGGGCCTCTCGCTGACCGACATGGCGCACACTGGCCGGGCTGTTGTCAACCTTCGGGGCCGGCCCACCATCTGCGTCCTGATTGCAGACCAAACGCCCTCCGACATCCACAACGCCCACTGGGTCACCTTCCTCTATCAGGACACCCCCTTCCTGCATGGCATGGACAAACTCGCCCGACAGACTGGCTACCCGGTTTTCTATTTTGAAATTGAGCGGGTGCGACGGGGGTTCTACCAAGTCTCCTTCACCGAGCTTTGCCTCACGCCAAAGACCTTTTCCGAAGGGGAAATTACCCGACTTTACGCCGAACGATTGGAGGCCACCATCCGGAAGTCGCCCGCCAATTGGCTTTGGTCGCATCGCCGCTGGAAGCGGAAACGTCCGGCTGCCAAGCCTTCCAACTAAATCAAGGTTTCCCCAACAGCCGGAACATGTTCGTTTTGTAAGCCTCCACGCCCGGTTGGTCAAACGGGTTCACGCCCAACAAGTAGCCGCTGACAGCACAAGCTTTTTCAAAAAAGAAGAACAAATAGCCCAAGTGGTAGGCGGTCGCCGCTGGGAGATTGATGCGGAGATTGGGCACATTACCATCGGTATGCGCATGCAAGGTGCCCTCGGCTGCTTTTTTGTTCACATAGTCCATCGTCTTTCCAGAGAGGTAGTTGAGGCCGTCGAGGTCGGAGGCAGCGGGTTCCAGCACGATGTCGCAAGCGGGATGCTCAATGTTCAGCAGCGTTTCGAAGAGGTGGCGCCTCCCATCCTGCACGTATTGGCCAAGCGAGTGCAGGTCGGTGGTGAAGTCGGCGCTGGCGGTAAAAAGCCCTTTTCCATCCTTGCCCTCCGACTCTCCATATAGCTGCTTCCACCACTCAGCCACGTAGTGCAACTGTGGCTCGTAGTTGATGAGCATTTCGATGGCCTTACCTTTATTGTATAGGATGTTGCGAAGCGCCGCATATTGCAGGGCAGGATTTTTTTCAAATGGGGCTTTGCAATCGTGCATGGCCTCGGCGGCCCCTTTCATCAGTTCGTCAATGGAAATGCCAGCCACGGCAATGGGCAGCAGTCCCACAGCGGTGAGCACGGAGAAGCGGCCTCCCACGTCGTCGGGCACGGCAAAGGTCTCGTAGCCTTGCTCTGTGGATAGTTTTTTTAAAGCACCCCGCTGCGTGTCGGTGGTGGCATAAATGCGTTCACGAGCGCCTTCCCGACCATATTTCTCCTCCAATTTCTGCTTAAAAATGCGGAACGCAATGGCCGGCTCTGTGGTCGTGCCCGACTTTGAAATTACGTTGACCGAAAAATTGCGGTCGCCAATAAGTTCGAGCAAGTGGGTGAGATAGACGGGCGAGAGATTTGTGCCTGCAAAGTATATTTCGGGGGCATTGCGCTGTTCTTTTGACAAGTTGTTGTAAAAGGTATGCGACAGCATTTCGATGGCGGCCTTTGCCCCAAGGTACGACCCCCCGATGCCGATGACTACCAGCACTTCTGATTGCTGTTGGATTCGGTTGGCTGCCACTTTAATGCGGTTGAACTCCGCTTGGTCGTAGTTTTGCGGCAGGTCGAGCCAACCCAAAAATTCGTTGCCCGGCCCCTTTCTGCTTTCTAGCAGCTTGGCGGCAGCTTCCGCAGGTTCGGCCATTTGGCTAACTTCGTGCGGCAATACATAAGGCTGTGCGGAGGAATAATCGAAACTGAGTTTTTTCATTTTGAAACGGTCGTTTTAAAAACGGCGAAAGTTATAAAAAATCATGGCGAACCACCTTGACACTGGCAAACATGGGGAAGAAATTGCGGTCGAATATTTGCGCCAGCAAGGATTTGAGATTTTGGAAACCAACTGGCGGCACCGCAGGCTGGAGGTTGACATCATCGCCAAGGACGGCAGCGTGTTGGTGTTCGTAGAGGTGAAAACCCGCAGCTATGACTATTTTGGCCGCCCGGAGGAGTTCATCACGCCAGCAAAAGAACGCCGAATTGCGGAGGCCGCTGCTGCCTTCATGGAGCTTTCTGGGCACGATTGGGCCATGCGCTTCGATGTGGTTTCCGTTTTGAAGGATAAAGATGGTGGATTCAAAGTTGAGCATATCCGGGACGCTTTTTTCCCTGGCTTGTAACGGCTCATTCCATTTCAATCAAAACAGCTCCCTTGTCAACGGGTTTCCCTTTGGAAACAACCACCCTTTTCACTTTGCCCTCTCCCGGCGATTTGATGATGTTTTCCATTTTCATGGCTTCCAGGATTAGCATTGGTTCTCCATGCACCACCTCCTGTCCCGGTTCGACCAAAATACTCAGCACAAGACCTGGCATGGGTGCTTTGATGGCGCTAATTTTATGGACGACATTGGCGCTCAGTCCCATTTTTTTTACCAATAGGTCATATTCGTCCTGGATTTTGACGCTGTGGGACTTTCCGTTCAGTTTGAGGTGGACGGCTTTAGCATGACTGTCCACCGCAATCACCTCCGCACGGTAAGCAATGCCATGATGCAGGATATGGTACTGCCCTTGGCCTGTTTGAACGGCATCCAACTGTTCAGGGGCTGATGCAGTCAATTCTATTTCTGCTTTGTCGTTGACGATGGCTATGTATTTTTCAGCTTGCATATTTTAAGCGATTAAGAATCATTGCCTTACTGAGGCTTCAACTTTCCCAATTTTGACATGAAAATCGTTTCAAACGAGGTAAAGACGATGTAGTTCAGGAAGAATGGGATGAGAAAAAGGTTGTCCGTGGGCTTGAAGATGCGGTGGTACGCAAGTACCAGCGCTACCGTGAGAAACATTTTCACAAAGGTAAAAATCATCACAAGTCTCGTGAACGCATTTTTGTCCGAACTCTTCGCTGCCGATGAAGATGGGAAGTAAATACCAGCAGACAGCGCAGCAAAAAACACCAGTCCAGCAAAGGACACCAGCCTGTAGGGTGCAAAGGGCTGGAATATATGGAGGAAAAAAAGAACAAACCCAGTGAGTAGGGTGATGAGGATGAGTTGGAAAAGGAAACGTTGATTGCTCATTAGTCGGCGAAAGAAAAAAGGGCAGGTGAATGAAAAAGACACCCCACGGTCGGGGATTACAAAGCGAGGTAAGGTAGCAAAGCATCTTTGCGGCGGTCTCGCAACAAAGCTTCCATGAGCATGGCAGGAGGCCAAAAAACAAGGACGTATATCGTTGACGGAGAAGGGACTATTTTCAAGTCCCGCCCAACCGTACAACGATATACGCCCGAAAGTTTGCTTGCTGCCTTTCCAGCAAATTCCAGCAAAGCCTTAATTCGCTTTGGCAAATTCACCAACTTTACCAGATATGGCCTTGGCTTCCGATTCGGAATTGACCACTTTCTTGGCTTCCGAAGAAGATTTAAAAGCTCCGTTACCGTTGGAGTAGCTGTTGTCGCCTACTACTTTATAGGTACCGCTGATGACAGCGCCAGATTGGACAATCAGCTTGCCATAAGTTACGTCGCCGAAAACTTTGGCGGTTTCGCGAATGTTGAGCAGTTCTGCCACATTGAGAATGCCGTCAAAGCGGCCTTCAATCACGGCATTTTGGCACTTGACCGTGCCTTCAATTACACCGGAAGGACCGATGATGACCTTGGCATCGCAAACCAAATCGCCTTTGATGGTGCCATCAATGCGAATGTCGTTGGTTGCCTTCACTTTTCCCTCAACCACTGTACCCTGAACCAAGCTGTTGAGTGAATGGGAGGAGGCAGAAGGGATGATGCTGCCCGCTTTTGCTACGTCTTTGTTCTTGTTACTTCCAAACATAGGATTGAGATTTAGTTTCAAATACTTTGCGTACAATTCGCTCGCTATCCTCTGACAATGAGGACAAAAAGCATTTCAGTTTGAAAAATGTGTAGTCCGTGCGTTTTCTCAAAGACCGTTTAGAAACCCGAAGGTAGCATTTTTTATTTTATCGTTCAAAAATGAACCAAAATTTTCAGTTGGGTTTCGCCACGATTGCAACTGCACAGATGGTGCCCCAAACTGCCAAAAACAAAGCTACCCGCCGAAACAATGTCCTGGCGGGTAGCTTTGTTCAAAATAGGTTGCGGTTTGTACCGCCCTGCTATTTTAGAAATTCGGGCAGTAAACGCCACGACGTTGGTCGCCACAGAATTTGTAGGCCAATGCAAATTCAAATGCACCGTTGTTGTTGCTCGCAGGTTTCAACGCCGAAACGTTTACGTCATAGCTGAAGCCAAGCGTGAACTGGTTGTAGTCAAAACGAGTGGACAATATCAGTGCATCGGTCAAGACACCTGTCTCCACTTTGTTCGAGACCCGCACCCAAGCACCAAAATGTACCGCTTGGTAGTTGCTGAAATTGCCACGGCCACTGCCCAGAAGGAATTTAAGGCTGGTACCTGAATTCACTTGGAACGATGGCCCTTGCTTCATCACAATCACGCCAGGCACAAGGCCCATCCGTGGTGCAATCTCAAACTCACCACCAGCGTGAATGGTGAAGCGACTGTAAAGGAAATCCTTGTTCTGAGAGCTGAAAGATTGGTCAGCCCTGTTCAAGTGGTGGTAGGCAGCACCTGCATAAAAATTGTTGTTGTCATCGAAAACCGAGAACCAAAGCAGACCTGCTGCGGCATCGGCAAAAAGGAAGTTGTCATCATTGAAGTTATTCTCAAACGAAGGGGCAGTCTCGTCGTATCCGCCTACTCCATTGTGCTGCGTTCCCCAACGAAGTTTCAGGAATTCAATGCTGCGCTGGGCCAAGCCCGCCTCGGCGCCAACCACCAAATAGTGCGCCTCTTTACGACTGCCTGCCATGCGCTTACTGTAAGAAAGCGATAGCTTTCCAGTCGTTGTTGCAAAATTGGCTTCACCAGCTTGGTCGCCCCAAAAAGTGCCACCAATGCCGAAGTTGTCGTAACGGCCAACTGGGATTTTCTGGTCGTAGCTGACATTATAAGTGGAGTAAGCGTTGCTTTTCAGGACGCTCGCCCACTGGTTCCGGTAGTTGGCAGTCAGACGAATATTGCAATTCATCAAACCAGTCATAGCCGGGTTAAGGTTGAGGGGGGACAGGTAGAATTGGGAAAAGTGAATATCCTGCGCAGATGCAGTTATCCCAGTTCCAATGAGAAGGACAAGAAGTAAATGTTTGAAATTCATTGTGTAACTGTTTAAAAAATCCTGATTAACGAGGGAATATTTTTCAACCGTCAGGACCTTCGAAATGCAATGATAGTGAATCCTTGAAAACTGGGAGGGAATTGGCTGTTAAAATCTAAAAAAATGTTGCTCAGACGGCACAACCGATTTTTCCTAATCAAAATTAGCTCCAATTTTATTTTCTTGGTCACTTCTTGCCTCAAACGTAGTCCATTTGTCAAATATTTTGCACCAAAGTTGCTTGCTGTTTTGCCCCAAAAAGGAGTCCATCGCCTGGTTTTTCCATATCGGCAGCCCAACTCAAGGCTTTTCAAAAAACCTACCCCCACTCCTCCTTGCTACTTTACCATCTTTAAAAAAGACTTCACAAACCAATCGGAGTCGGCTTTCAACAGCGTTTCCAACAAAGAGTCGGCCTTGCTGGAAAACAGGCGGATTTCTTTTACCATCTTCAAAAATTCTCGGATTTCAGGGGATTCTCCCTGCACAGCGGAGACCTCGTCCAGCACTTTAAGCACTGGTTCCAGTTCACGGCGCTTTCGGTTGGCGATTATTTTCCGAACCACTTCCCACATGTCCTTCTCTGCCACGAAAAATTCTTTCCGCTCACCCGTTTTCAACTCCTTGAAGACCAGCCCCCAGTCCATCAAGGCCCGGAGGTTCATGTTGACATTGCCGATGGAGATTTGAAGCTCGTCCATGATGTCCTTGACGCAAAGCGGCTCAGGAGAAATGAGCAAAAGGGCATGAATCTGCGCCATGGTGCGGCTGATGCCCCAGTCACTGCCTACGGTGCCCCAGGCTTGAAGAAATTTTTCTTTTGCTAATTGGTATTCCATGCAACAAAGTAGGTCAAGTTAGGGCGGGCTTTTTTAATCAATAAAACCAACTTGTTGGTTATCAACTATTTAGCTTTAAATTCGACCCGAAATCCAAGTTTGTTTTAGATAATTGTTTGCAAAGGAAGTCATTTGAATTCAAATTATTATCACACCCAAAAACGAAACTTGGAATTCCAATCGGCCAAATGGCACGACCCTTGTTTCATTAGGCTGACCCTTCCCCCGTTTTCTCCCCCGCTCATTTTTTCTAATACACTCATCCTGACATGACAACACCACGTTTACCCTTGCTGCTGCTATGCAGTTTTTTCTCCTTTTCCCTATTCGCACAGCTCGACTTCAAACTCCAATTGATGCCCGATGGCACCAAATGGGGCATTTACGTGTCCCCACAGCCCGGAACCGTCCCCTCCTCCAATACCATTACTGGCTCGGGACAAATCACAATGGTCGCTCCGCTCAATTTTGCCATCGTGGACTTCAACCCCGTCAGTGGTTTTTGGCAGAGTAATGCTGTTATCAACGGGCCAACGGAAAACCCCACCAAGACCTACATCTCTTTCGGCCTCATGAACGACGTGCCGAAAATCGTTTACTCACCAACAACCCCCACCCTGCTGTTCACATTCAGGAAAGCAGCCAACTACTGCCCCGATGAGCTTTACCTCATCGAAAACACCGTGGATCCCTTCGACCAATTGCCCAACTCCGCCAACAGCAACCCCGGCAACGAAATCACGGTGATTGACTTTGGCACGACCCCACCCTCCATCTTTGAATATGGCACAAACATCGGCCTCTTTGCCTGGGACTGCCACGACTGTGACGGCGACGGCATACCGAACGCCCTTGAAGATACCAACGGTGACGGCCAATGGACGCCCGGTGTGGATGTCTCCGACCTCTGCAACGGTGCTGGCGGCTGCCTCGAAATCACGAGCGCACAACTGCGCTGCCAAAGCGGTGGCACTGCCTGTGGAAACAACCCCGCCGGACCGCTTTCCTTGGTCGTTGACATAACGGGCGGCCAAGCACCTTACACCGTAAAATACTCGGATGGCACCAATACCCACACCTTGCAGGACTACCAAAGTGGGACGCCATTCACGGTGCCTGCGGCAAACGGCGCTATCTACTCCTTGGTTGAAATAAAAGAAGCAGAAGGCTGCGTGGCCAATTCAGATGATTTTATGGGGGTGGTCAACGTCGTCCTAACGCCAGGCACCATCCTCTTTGCGTCACAACCTGCCAACGCCACGATTTGCAACACGGCCAGCACCTCTTTTGAGGCATGTGTCACAGGAACCACCGGCAGCTACAACATCCGCTGGGAATCCTCCTCCAACCAAGGTGCCACTTGGCAAACCGTCAGCACCGCTTCGGGGGTTTTCTCCGAAAGCGCACTGAGCAACGGCTGCAAAACCTTGTACGTCAACAACGCCAACGGCTTGAACGGCTACCTGTTCAGGGCCATTGCCGAAGGCACAAACATAACGACCATCACTTCCCAGGCCGCCACGCTCACGGTTCAAGGCCCGCTCACCGTGGCTTCCCACCCTCAAAACGTGAAGGTGTGCAGCGGTGAAACCGTTGTGTTCAACGCTGGCTTCGCAAACGGCGGCGGTGGAAACATCGAGTACACCTGGCAACTGAGCCACAACAACGGCGCTACTTGGTGGGACGCCATGCCCGCACCCGGCACTTCCGGCATAAACTCCAACCAACTGACCATCCAAAACATCGAAGGCATTGCCAATGGCGACATCTACCGCTTGCAGGCAAGGGTCGGCAACTGCGGCTTCGTTTATACTCAAACCGCCCTGCTCACCGTCGAGGGGCCACTCGAAGTGGAACAGCAGCCCGTCAGCGTGAAGGTCTGCAACGGCGAGACTGCCATATTCTCCGCTGCCATCGGCAACTTCGGGGGCGGCTCCATCCAGTACCAATGGGAACTGAGCCATGACAACGGCGGCTCATGGTCGGAAGTGGCCCCAAGCGCAATTTTCGCTGGCGCAAACACGCCAACACTGACCCTCAACAGCACGACCAGCAGCCTCAATGCCGATATTTTCCGGCTGCGGGCAAAGGTTGGCAACTGCGACGCCGTCTATTCGCAGTCTGCCCAGCTCACCGTGGAAGGCCCCGTGAACATCCTCGCCGTGCTCAGCCCGGTGACGCTTTGCCGGGGCGAAGAAGCCTGCTTTGAGGTACAGGCCAGCCTTTCGGGCGGCGGCCAACTTAGCTACCAGTGGCAGGAGCGCCAAAACGGCAGCGCCACTTGGACCAACGTGCAGGGCACTACCTCGGCAAACTTTTGCCTCGCAAATACCGATGGCCGCAATGGCAACTGCTACCGGGCACTCGTGCGCACGGAAAGCTGCGACCCCGTCACCACGGCGGAGGCTTGCCTCGTAGTGGAAGGAAGGGCCATTTTTGCGCAGCAACCCCAAAACACGACAATATGCAACGGCGAAGCCGCCACGCTCACGGCAGACGCTGCCATTGAAGCGGGCTATGCCGGACAATTGGCCTACCGCTGGCAAACCTCCGCCGACGGCGGGCAGAGCTGGCAGGACCTCAACAACGATTTCAATGTGGAAGGGGCATACGACGTACAGTTGACCATCAACGATGCCGCTGCCATTGGCAACCTGTTGTACCGCCTCAGCGCCACGACGGGCATTTGCGAAGCGACCTACTCCGACGCCGTGGGCATAACGGTGGAAGGCCCCATCGAAATAGGCCAACAACCAGCCGACATGACCATTTGCGCAGGAGCGCCAGCCAACTTCACCGCTTCGGCGGAACTGTTGGGCAATGGCAACCTTCAGCTTCAGTGGCAAACCAGCACCAATGGAATTGATTGGACAAACATTGCCGTAGGCAACAACTACACCGGCACGCAATCGGAGAACCTGACGGTGCAGAACGCCAATACTGGCCGCCTGTTCCGCCTGAGCGCCTCGACGGCCCATTGCGGAGCAACCAACACCGACCCGGCCACGCTGACGGTGGAGGCACCGATTGTTTTCACCGAACAACCTGCCAGTGCCACGGTCTGCCCCGACGATGCGGTATCCTTCAACATCGGGGTGAGCGGCGGCACTGGCCCGCTTTCGCTGCAATGGCAGTCCAGCACGGGCGGCCTTGTTTGGGCGAACATCGCACAAGGTGGCCTTTACGATGGCACGCAAACTTCCACGCTGACCATCGCTTCGGCGGCTGGCCTTGACGGCAAGCTGTTCCGCTTGGTGGCCGCTTCGCAAAACTGCTCGGAAACCTCGGCACCTGCCGTGTTGACCTTGGAGGCGGATGAGGTTTGCAACCCAACGCCAGAATACCGGGACTGCGTTTCGCTGGCTGTGAAAAAGCTCGACGGCAACATCGGATGGAGCGTGTGGGTAAAGGCGGACAGCAGCTTCACGGAGACGCCCTACCAATTGCCGACAGGCGGAAAAGTGACCCTCGTGGCACCCGCTGGCTTTGCGATACAGGGACTGACCAGCTTCAACGGCGGCACTTGGAACCCGGGCAAAGTGTTCTTCAATCCACCGCAGGACCCCGGCAAGGTTTATGTCGAATTCAACCTGACGCCAAACCAAAACTTCCTGGAACTGACACCAGGCGGCGAACGGCTGCTGTTCAGCTTCTCCGTTATCGGTGGCTGCCCAAGCTCATTGGGACTGATGGACAGCATCGTGCCACAGGGCTTCTTCCCGAACGAGTTCACGGGCTTCGGGTCTGGCCTCACTCGGGACGAAATCCCCTTCCACTTCTGTGGCAACTACGGAGAAAGCACTTGGCAGTGCCCTCCGACCTCGAACCTGATGGCCCCAACGAGCGACGGCACGTTGCACAATGCGCAACAATTGAACCTTGACCCCAGCAAAAAAGCAACGGATGAAATCGGGTCGGCAAGGTATTTTGGCGTGGCACCGAACCCCGTTCGGGACGAGCTGAAGGTTTCTTTTGACGAAAATACCGTCGCTAAATCGGCATTGCTCCGACTGATGAACCTGCAAGGACAGGTGGTCTATCAGACGGTGGTGGAGGGTGAAGCCACCCATCGGATGAACCTCGGCAACACCATCCCCGGCACCTACTTCCTCACCCTCGAAGTGGATGGGAAGTTAGTACAGCGGGAGAAGATAATTGTGCAGTAAAAATAGTTCGGCAGTTTGACAGTTGGCAGTCAGGGGCTTGTTTCACAGTACTGACTGCCCGCTGCCGAACTGCCATCATTTTAAACCGCCCCTCTGCTAAACCTTTTCATCATGAAAAACCCTATTACTTTATTTTGGCTCACGGTGTTGGGCCTTTTTCCCACCTTCCTTTTTTCACAACAAGCCTTGAAACTCAAGCTCCAGCTCCTGCCGGATGGTGAGACTTGGGGGGTGTATGTGAAACCAGATGATTCGATTTCGCCAAGCAACTTTACCATCACTGGTACTGCGCAAGTGACGGTGGTGATGCCGAAGGATTATGCTTGGACGGGGCTGCAAAGCGTCAGCGGTACTTGGATGTCAAATGCCTCTTATCATGGCCCCGTGGAAAATCCAACAAGGAGTTATATATCATTTGGGCTACTGCACGACCTCCCACAAATCAAATATGTCGCTGGGCAGGAAACACTGCTTTTCAAATTCAAGCGAACGACTGCCTGCCCAGACAGCATTTACCTTATCAACAATGCCACAGACCCTTTTAACCAGTTGCCCAACTCGGTTTATAGCAATCCCGGCAATGAACTTTCCGTCTTCGACCCAAATGGCGCTCAGCTTTACCAATACGCTCAAAACTACGCCCCATCCGCATGGAGCTGCCACGACAACGATGGCGATGGGATTCTCAATGCCTTCGAGGATTCCAACGGGAATGGGGTATATGACCTGGGGGTGGATGCGTCTGACCTGAACACCCCAGATTTCACAAGCTCGGCTGGCGGCATCAAGTTGAAGCTGCAACTCATGCCGGATGGAAATAGCTGGGGGGTTTACGCAAAACCAGAAGACGGGTTTTCACCAAGTGCCAATACCATCACGGGTACGGCACAAGTGACGGTGGTAATGCCCAAGAACTATGGCTGGTTTGCGCTCCAAAGTGTCAGCGGGAACTGGGCTGTTAGTAGCGTTTTGAATGGTCCCCAGGCTAACCCATACAAAAGCTATATTTCCTTCGGGCTACAAAATGACTTGCCACATATCAAATATGTCGCTGGGCAAGAAACACTGCTGTTTACCTTCAAAAAAGCGGGTTGTCCTGTCAATATATCCTTGGTTGACTGCGGTCTTGACCCATTGTGCAATTCGCCGATAGGCAATAATGTTTCCAATGATTTGAGCGTAATTGACATGGGGAATCCAGGCTTTCCATTGTACTTTTACACAGGCAACTACGCCCCAGCCGCTTGGGACTGCCACGACAATGACGGCGACGGCGTCCTGAACGCCCACGAAGACACTAACGGCAACGGGGTTTATGACCCCGGCGTGGATGCGTCTGACCTGAACGCACCAAACCCCGACCTTGGCACTGGCTGCGTAAAACTCAAGCTCCAACTCCTCCCCGACTCCTCCGGCTGGGCCGTGATGGCAAAGCCATTTGGTGGGTATATGCCTTCGGGAAACGCCGTGGCCACCAGTGGCCGGGTGACCATTGTCGCCCCTGTCAACATGCCGCTCAATGGCCTCCAGTTTATAAATGGGCAATGGCTTTTGTCCAGCACGTTATACCCCTACGCCAATCCCAACCTCAAATACTGGACCTTCAAGCTGTCAGCCAACGCCACCAACCTTACCCTGAGCGCCACAGGGGAGACCACGCTGTTTAAGTTTAATAAATTGGGCGACTGCCCCGACTTTCTCTACCTCATGGAAACCAATGTGCCTACGGGTTTGGAGCCAAACGACCTGAGCGGCTCCGACCCGAACAGCTTCACTTCCAGCGGCTTTGAATACTGCGGCGTCTATGCCCGAAAAGCTTGGCGCTGCGCCCGTCGCCACCGACCCCGGCGGCACCATCATCATCGTCACTGGCCCGGACAGCCTTGACGCTCCGCAAACCGCTATCACCGACCGTGACAACGATTTTCCCGAAAGCGCTGCCATCGGCAGCAATGGGTTCACCGCCTCTCCGAACCCGGCGGGGGACTTCGTGAACATCGTCCTCACGGGGCATTTGGCCGAAGGCCGAAACACCCTCACCCTCTGGGACTTGCAGGGCCGAAAGCACCACGAAATCGTATTGGGAAATGCGGCCACGAAGCTCGATTTGAGCGGCTTGCCCGCTGGCGCCTATTTGGTTTCGCTGGCGCAAAATGGGCGGGTGGTCGAAAGGAAAAAACTCGTCAAAAATTAAAGTTCGTCAGTTCAACAGTTGGCAGTCATTTAGGTGCACCCACGGCACTGACTGCCAACTGCCAACTGTCGAACTGCCCACTAAACTGGCTGCCCACTAAACAATCCCGTTCTTCTCAATCTCCAGAATCGCCTCCACGTGCGCATCGGCGATTTTCTGGCGGACGCTGTCCTTCATCAGTTCCTTCACTTCCAATTTATTGTTGAAAAAACCATTCTCGGTCAGGATGGCGGGCATGGTCGTTTTTTCCAGCACATAGAGGGGCTTCTCGGCGGTGGATTTCAGGTTGCGGTTCCTGAATCCCGTCTTCAAAATCAAGTGCTTTTGGAACACGGCGGCCAGCTTCTTGCCCCTTGTGCTGTTTTGGGCATACCAAGTTTCGATGCCCTTGATGTTGTCCGTGGTCCATTGGTTTTCGTTGGCGGCAGGGCCAGCGTTTGAATGGACGGAAACATAAATCTTCGTCAAGTCAGTCCTGTGCTTGTTCGCCCGGTCCACCCTTTCCGGCAGGAAGCTGCCCACCTCGTTGAAGTCCGGCACCACGTCGAAATATTTCACGCCGTGTTTTTTCAATTGTTTGATGATTCTCTCCACCACATCCCGGTTGAATTCGTACTCGAAGAAGCGGGTCGTGCCGTCGTCGAAGAGTGGCGAGCGCTTGCCTGCTTGCAATTTGCCATGCCCATTGTCGAGGCACCACACGAAGCGTGGCGTATTGGCCGGCGTTGTGGGGGTGCTTGGGGTGGTCGGAGTAGAAGGTGTGGTTGGCGTAGTAGTTCCGCCGCCGGTTGGAGGTGTGGTTGGCGTTGTGGGAGTAGTTGGTGTGGAAGGCCCAGGAGTGGTAGTGCCAGGCTCCACACTGTCTATTGCGTCGTCCTTATCGTTATCTGCAAATGGGCCGGGCGCATCGGGAATCACCGAAATCACGGTCACGGTATTTACGGTATCTTTTGGCACATCGGAGCTGTCCTCGACCTCGCCGGGTTGGCGGTCGTTTTTGGTAGTTGGACGAGGGGCTGGCGCAGGGGCTGGTTCTGTTTTTTTACCAAAAAGGGAAGAAAAAAAGTCAGAAATAGCTTTGAAGAAATTTTTCATGATTGAATGGTTTGTTTATCGGTGGATGGCAATTGGTGGAAGGTAATTGGTCACTTGAGACCCCAAAGCTAACCCTCCACACCCAATTTCCCAATTTCTAATGGCCCAATTTCCCAATTTCCCAATCACCCCCTCCCCATCGCCTGCGCCAAATCGCCGATGATGTCGTCCACATGCTCAATGCCCACCGACAAGCGCACAAGGCCGTCGGTGATGCCATTGGCGAGGCGGGTTTCCTTCGGGATGTTGAGGTGCGACATGCTGGCCGGGTGCAGGATGAGCGTGTCCACGTCGCCGAGGGTAGGTGCCAACGTGCAGAACCGGATGCGGTTCATAAACCGGATGCCCGCCTCCAAGCCTCCCGCCAGTTCAAAGCTCAACATTCCGCCGAAAGCCCTCATTTGTCGCTTCGCAATGGCATGGTCGGGGTGCGAGGGCAGCCCACAGTAGTTTACCCGCTCCACCTGCTTGTCATCCTGTAAGTACCCGGCGATGCGCAGGGCATTGTCGCAGTGGCGGTCCATGCGCACGGCGAGGGTCTTCAGGCCGTTGTGTACCAGCCATGCCTCCCAAGGGGAGCAGTTGGTGCCCGCCAGCTTCATGGCTTGCCAAATGCTGCCGCCCATGCGCATCTGCGAAGTATGGGTGGTGATGAGCGCCCCGGCGATGGAGTTGCCGTGGCCATTGAGGAACTTGGTGGTGCTGTGCACGATGAAGTCCACGCCAAGCCGCAGCGGCTGTTGGAGATAGGGCGTGGCGAAGGTATTGTCCACGGCACTCAACCTTCCGTGCCGCTTCGCAATGCTGGCCAATGCCTCGATGTCTACGCAAGCAAGGGTCGGGTTGGCGGGGGTCTCGAAGTAGAGCAGCTTGATGTGCGGGTCGTTTTTCACCAAGTCCTCCACTTGGTCGAGGTCATGCAGGTCGGTAAGGATGGTCTGGATGCCAAGCGGCTGGAATATCTTCACAAAAAGCTCTGTCGTGCCTCCATAAAGGTTGCCCTGCGTGAGGATTTTGTCGCCAGACTTCAGCAAGCCCATCACCATCGTGGCCACGGCGGCCTGACCGCTGGAGAACAGCAGCCCGGCTGCCTCCAAGTCCGTTCCGGCGGCTTCGAGGGCGGCGATTTTGGCGGCCACTGCTTCCACAGTGGGGTTGCCGTAGCGGCTGTACCCATGCCCTTCTTTCTGGTTAGAAAAAATGGCGATGCCCTCGTCAATGTTCTCGAACGCAAACGACGAGGTAGCGTACAAAGGCAACACGTGGGGCTTAGTGGTGCGGGGGTCGTGGGGTTCTTGGGCACAAATGGATTCGATATGCGGCATTAGATTTTGGATTGCGCCTGCCTGTTCGGCAGACAGGGATTTCGGATTGCGGATTAAGGACGGTGCAAATTTGCGCAAGCTTACCCAATTTCAAGCTACAAATGAAAAACAACTGCGATAGTTGGCCAAAACTTGCGTTATTTTGCCTCCCTTTTTGAAAAAAAACACAAAGGAATAATACCGGAGAATGGATTGGTTGGCCAAGTACCCAAAATTGTCCTCATAGCACGGGACTCAATCCGCAATCCGACAATCCTGAATCAACATGCGAGGAGTACCCGATAGATTGATACTTAGCGACGAGTTTTACGAAACCCACACCTACGTGGCAGACAAGGGCCAGGGCGCCATGCGGCTCGACAAGTTCTTGTCCGACCGGATTTTCCAGATTTCGAGGAGCCGGGTGCAGAACGCCATCAAGGCCGGGCTGGTGAAGGTGAACGGTGACGAGGAGAAGGCCAACTACAAAATCCGCCCGAACGACGTGGTGGAACTGCTGATGCCCAAGCCCCTCGAAGACTCCGTGAAGGTGCTGCCCGACAAGATTCCACTCAACATCGTTTACGAGGACGACGACCTGCTGGTGCTGAACAAGCCCGCTGGCATGGTGGTGCACCCCGGCGTCGGCGTTTATCGCAAGACCCTCGTGAATGCCCTTGCCTACTACTTCCAGGACCTGCCCGTGATGGAGGGCAACCCCGAAAACCGCCCCGGCCTCGTGCACCGCATTGACAAGGATACCTCCGGCTTGATGGTGGTGGCCAAGTCGGAGTTTGCCATGTTCTCGCTGGCCAAGCAGTTCCACGACCATACCATCCACCGCCGCTACCATGCCATTATCTGGGGCGAAATGGAGGAGGAGGAAGGCACCATCGAAAACTGGCTCGGCAGGCACCAGCGCTTCCGCAAGAAAATGACCGTGGTGGAGGATGGCGAGGGCAAATTGGCCATCACGCACTGGAAAGTGCTGGAACGCCTCTACTACGTCAGCTACATGGAGCTGCACCTCGAAACGGGCCGCACCCACCAAATCCGGGTGCACATGTCGCACCTCGGCCACCCGCTTTTCAACGACGAGCGATACGGCGGCAACCGCATCATGAAGGGCACGGTGTTCAGCAAATACAAGTCGTTTGTGGACAATTGCTTCGAGATACTGCCCCGGCAGGCGCTCCATGCCAAGGAAATTGGCTTCGTTCATCCCCGCACCGGGAAGCACATGAAGTTCGACTCCGAGCTGCCCATGCCGATGCAAGACTGCCTCGCCCGCTGGCGCACGTATGTGACGGATAGGAAGCAGAAGCTGACATTAGACCAAGAGTGACGATTTACGAGTGACGATTTACGATTGGGGCCACTGCGCCATCCTTCGTGAATCGCAAACTCCACAGGCGGAGCTGCCCCAATCGTCAGTCGTAAATCGTAAATCGTAAATGAATTTAACGCAACGTATAACCGCCCTCGCCGCCCTCGGCCAGCACCTGCTCCAGCCAGACGAATACCTCGATGCGGTCATTCACCGCACGCATTACAACAACAATTGGTTTACCAAAGAAAACCAGGCGCTGGCCATACAGGCCATTGCGACGCAGTTTTTGGATAAAAAAAAGCTGGAGGAATGGGCTGCTGCGTATCCAATATCGGACGAGCCGACGATGAAAACCGTGGGCATGGTGATAGCGGGCAACCTGCCGTTGGTGGGGTTTCACGATGTGGTCTGCACCTTCGTGGCGGGGCACAAGGCCAAGATAAAGCTCTCGGAAAAAGACCGATTCCTGCTGCCGTACCTGCTCCAATTGCTCGAAAAGTATTCGCCGGGCGCAGGTGCTTTTTTTGAAATTGCGGAGCAGATAAATGGCATTGACGCCGTCATCGCCACGGGCAGCAACAATTCGGCCCGCTATTTCGAGGCGTATTTTGGCAAATACCCACATATCATCCGCAAGAACCGCAACGCCGTGGCGGTGCTGAATGGCTCGGAAAACGAGGACGAACTCTTGGCACTTGGCAAGGACGTGTTCCGTTTTTTTGGGTTGGGCTGCCGCAATGTCTCAAAGCTATATTTGCCGAAAGGCTATCATTTTGCGGCGCTGATGGAGCGCCTGCACGAGTTCCGGGAGATTGCCAACCACGGCAAGTACCGCAACAACTTCGACTATAACCTCGCTCTCCTGATGCTGAACCAGGTGCCGTACTTCAACAACGGCTGCATCATCGTGGCGGAAAACAAGGACATCGCCAGCCGAATAGCCACCTTGCACTATGAATTTTACGAAGAAAAAACTGCGCTGGAAGCGGAATTGGTGAGCCTCAGCGAGGAAATCCAGTGCGTCGTGGCCAAGCCGGGGCTGCTCGGCCTTCCTACCATTCCCTTCGGAAAATCCCAGGAACCCACGCTTTTCGATTACCCCGACGGGGTGGATGTGATGGCGTTTTTAACGGGCGGATTGGGAGGTTAGCGTGTTGGCGCATTGGCGTATTGGGTAGTGACTGCCCAACACGCCAACACGCCAATCACCCAACACGCTACTTCTTCACGAATCGTTTCGTCACTTGTTCGCTGCCCATCCGTAGTTCCAAGAAATAAAGTCCCTGTTGAAGGTAAGCCACGTCAATCCTTTTGTCGGAAACATCCAAATCGCCGCTGCCGTGAACCTGGCCGAGGGCATTGAAGATGCGGTACTCGCAAACTTGGTTGGTGGGTGTTTTGAAGTCCAAGAAAAGCATTTCGCCCGTCGGGTTGGGGTACAGCCCGACGCCAATCAAGTTGGAAACCTCACGGGTGGCCACGCTGCCATCCGTGGCAATGGACGAGCTGAAAAGGGACAAACCGCCCCGTTGGTTGCCGATGATGCAGTCGAGGAACTCATCGCCGTTGAGGTCGCCAAAGGTAGGACGGGTAATGCTGCCTTCCCGAATGCCCCCGCCCAATTTTTCGTCCAAAAGCTCGAACGGCGCACCAAACACGTCAATATTTTCTGGCACTACCTTATAGTGCTTCAAAAAGCCCAACTGAGAGCCGGTCACGATGTACATGGAGCTATCGCTTCCCTCAATGACCACCGGTGCGCTGTACCCGGTGGTAAATCCCAACTGCTGTGTGCTGATGGCACCGAAAAACCAGTTGTTGGGGGCTTCGTCGGGGTTGGAGTGGAAGAGGGGGTTGCCCACCGTGCCAATGTTGGGCAGATAGTTGATAGTGCCCTTGTACTCGCCCACGATGAGGTCGCCGAGGCCGTCCTTGTTCATGTCGTGGATGAACGGGGTGGAAAACTGGCCCACCGATATGCCCTGCCAATATGGGATGATGGGGCCATAGGCGACGGGGTTGCCCGGCCCGGCGAGGTTTTCCGCATAAAAAAACCGACCGTAACGCTCGCCTACCACGAGGTCGGCATCGCCATCGCCATCCACATCACCAAAGGCAGGTGCGTAAGCAGAGGGCTGGAGCTGGGGGTCAATGAACTGGCTGAAGTTCATCCAATCGCTGTCCACCAGTTCGAATGCTGGCTCGGTGGGAGTGCCCACGTTTTTGTAAAGGTGGAGCTTTGACCTCACCAACAGGTTGGACTGAAAGGTCGTTTCGTTGCCCACCACAAAATCAAGGAGGCCGTCGGCGTTGTAGTCAACAAAGGCGGGGTTGGCACCAGTGCCGAAGTCTATTATTCCGTCGGCTATGAACAAATCCGTTTTGAAGTCAAAAACAGGATACTCGTTGCTTTGGATGTTCTTGTAAAACCAAACCACATTTTTGTCTGCGCCATTGACGATGTTGGGCGACACGACCAAATCCTTCAAGCCATCATTGTCCATATCGAGGTAATAAGGCGCAGGGAAAAAGTCAATGTTCACCGGAAAATCATAGCTGGGATAAGTCGTATCCTGCTCGCACATATAGGCGTTTTGCCACCAGCCGCAGTTCTTGCCACGAATCAGGTTGGGGTAAATCAAATCGCCATAGAGTACCTCCTTGTCACCGTCGTTGTCCTCGTCGAAAGTGCATATCGTGGCACCACCGTGCAGGCCACCCCGGTCCTCTACCACAGGCAGGGGGGGGTCGGGCTGGAAGCAGGGAGGGAACACGCAACAAGTAGAATCGGAGCTGAGGGTCAGGGACTGCGAAAATGCCGTGACCCAGAAGTGCCCCCAGCAGGTTTCGTTGGTTTGGAAAAGCAGGGTATCGTCGGTAAAGCCTTGTTCCAGCGCCGTGTTTTGGTAGTAGTAAAGGGTGGCCCCCGAAATGCTCGGCGCCAATATGTCGAGGTCGCCGTCGCCATCAATATCGTCAATGGCGGGGTAGTCCGTGGCATTGACGGGAAGCTGGGTGAAGGCGCCTGCCGCCTGAATCAACAGCACATCGAAAATCCAGGGGAAGGCCAGCCGGTCGAAGGCCAGCACATTGTTTTCGTACCTGCCCGTGAACACCTTGAGGCCGCCCAAGCCCTCGTCGAGGGAACTTGCGAAGAGGTCCATGATGCCGTCCCGGTTATAGTCCCGCAAGAGGGTGAAGAAGCGGCAGTCCGGGAAGTTGACGGCATACTGCGGGGCAAACTCGTACTTCGCCTCACCGGGGCCACCCACGTTGAGGAGGGTCAAATGCTTGTCGCCATTGCGGTCGAAGGCGTAGAGGTCCTGCTTCCCATCGTTGTTGAGGTCCACTGCCGACCACTGCGGGGCATTGAAGCCGCCCAACCAGGGGTTGGCCAACGGGGTGTCGTTTTCGGTGACGGGGGCGTTCAGCCGATGGAAAACCTGGGCGCCAACCAAGGTGGTCAGGCCGATAAATAGGGCAAGGAGCGAAAGTTTTTTCATGAAAAAAGGATTTGCGGGTTAGCGATTTTGCTGGCGCAAAACTAAGGTTTTGATTGGGATGGCGGGACTTAAAATAGGGGTGTGTTGGGTGGGTTGCAAAATGAGGGTGAGTGGTTATTCTATCTTCACAAACTTTCCAGAAAAAACCCGCATCCCATCTTCAAGGATAGCATAAAAATATTGTCCGATTGGAAATCCATCCAAGGGGATGCGATGTTGATTGGCGTAAGAATCAAGCTCATAAACCCCTGCCTTACTTCCAAGAATATCTGTTAAATAAAACTTCGCTACTTGCCCTTGCACAGGACTGTATTCCACATCCAAATAAGTTGTCGCAGGATTTGGGAATACCTTTACTGAATCATTTATTCTAAGTGTTTCCTTTACCCCACTCACCAGCCCGCAGTACAGCGTGTCCATACACCCATCGTTCGTCACCTTGATAAGCCAGGCGTAGTAGTCGTTAAGGTGCCGGGCAAAGCCACCGGCCACGATGCTGCCCGAGGACAGCACGCCTACCCCGCCGAGCCTGTGTCGGTTCAGGATATGCCAGGGCGTCAAGTCCGAGGTGTCCTGCCTGCTCCAGATGCTGTCCCCTTCCGGGGAGAACTTCATCAGCCAGCCCCTCGCATAGGTCGGGCCGCCCTCGAAGGTCGGAACGGTGGAAGTCCTGCCAGCAGCCACAAAATTGCCGTCAATGGTGCGCTCGAAATCGTAAAACATGATTTCGCTGGATATGTCAACCTTTTTTCCGTATCGTTTTACCCATTTCACGTTGAAATCATTGTCCAGTCTTGACAGGGTGGACTGCACAATATAAGTAAAAGGTGGGGCGAATTCAAATACATAAAGGCCATATATCAACATCCCATTGCTATCAACTGAGACAATATCCCGTAAATAACCAATTTCCGGATTCGTATCTGAGTTCCAGGTCTGGAGCACGTCCCCGTTTTTGTTGACTATCTTTATGCTGGACAAGGCAAGGCCTGTACTTATATCGTAAACCATCGCCACCGAAAAGGTTGAGTCGTTTATCATTTTAATATCAATGACAGCTACAGAGCTTGTTAAGCTGCCATAGTTCTTTAACCAAACTGGATTGCCATATAAATCTATTTTCCGGATATAACCGTTGGTTGTATTATTCCATCGGCGATAAGCGCCAAAGAGCAAGTACCCATCGGCGATTGAGATAAAATCGGTCAATTGATAATCATGACCAGACGTATCTGGAAATGGCTTGACAAATTCAAGGTTGAAATCATGGTCTGTCTTCACAATTACTGGATAAGCGCTAAATGACGGGGTCGCATTCATGATATAGCCGCCATCAGTGGCAGTTCGGAGCGATCCCCATCGGAGTGGCACTGGCTCCGTGCTCAAAATTGAATCATGGATAAAATTGGAGTCAACCAAATTCCCTAATGTATCAAACTTCATCAGTACAAGTCCTTCATTGGTTGCACTGTCAGTCTCGTAACCGTCGCCCAGTGCTATTATCGTATCATTCTCTACCAGTATTTTGAAAATACGGGTTTGTGAATAAGGAAAGGCAAAGTGCTTATTGAAGCCAGGTGCTTGTGAAAGGCAATGGATTTGCATTGCTAAGATAGCGATCAGCATAATAATAATCCTCATGGCCTTGGCAGATTTGGCCCGATAGATGGGTGCTCATCTATCGGGCTGAGTTTATCAATGGAGTATGCTGAACTTGGCCTGCATGGGACGTTTCCCTTCAATGTGTATTTTAAGGAAGTACAGCCCTGATGAAAGTTTTGCAAGTGGCAAGACCAATTCATTGATTGGCATGACATGATATTCTTCATGACAACGATGTCCATGCATATTATAAATGGTAATCCTAAACTTGTCTTGAGGGTTACCGCCGAAAGAGACCGTAACGCTGTTATTTGCTGGGTTGGGATAGACCGTCATGCCAATATCGAGCTGGTCTTTAGTCGTTTTATTGCCAAAACTATTGTGCCTTTCAGTTGTTTTTTGCGGGTTATCACAATCCTGTACCGTCTCAATGCCGTTCCATAGCAGCACGGACTTCACAAGGAAGCCTGGCTCGGAACACCAGTCCTGCCAGAAGGCCAAGGAATCGAGTATGGGCTGAGCCAGTTGGGAAAGGCTTTCTTCTTCTTCAATGGTGGGCCGCAACAGGTCATATATCAGTTCCAGTTCCTCGAATTCGCCAAGGCTGTCGCCTGCCAGGCTATGGATGGTGGGTACCAGCGACAATAGGGTGTCGAATTTGCCGAGCTTGCCCATGAAGAAGTACAGGTTGACCCGCTCCAAGTCTCCTGCATAGGTGTCCGAGCGGTCCAGCCAAGCGAATATGGTGTCGATTTGGATGGTGGCGGCCTCGGTGGTATCCTGTGAGTAGCTCTGCAGCACGAGGCTGGCATAGTGGTCCATCACTTGCTTAAGGTTGCGGATGGAGTCCTGCATGAGGGCTATCTTGACGGGGTGGGTGAGGGTGGCGAGGGTGTCCAGCTTATTGTTTCTTTCCTGCCGCTTTTCATAAAAGTCTGCCTTATGTTGTGCCGTGCTTGGCGATTCCGGTGGGCAGGGCATACAGGGCGGTGAACTGGTACAGTCTCCATTTGACGTTTCATCTTCTCCTAGTACACCACTATATGTGGCACTGTTGTAGGAAAAATGCTCTTGGTTCAGGGCGCTTCCGAAGCCGGCAAAGAAGTATTGGATGTTCGAGCCGTTGGCATTGTTGAAGCTGCCCTTGCCGCTGCCGCCCGAGAACAGGTTGCCCGTGGCTGTTTGTTGACCTGTAGTTGGGCTAATATATTTTTGTTGTTCCCACACGGTAGCGTTTGCATCCACGATATAGTCGTTCTCGCCGCCCGCATGGGTATTGCAGACGTAGGAGATGCCGCCATCTTCATTGCCATTAAAGCCAAAGGCGATGTTCCCGATGTCGAGGTTGGTGTAGTCATTGTCGAAGATGACGTTTTTGATGCCGAGCATCGTGCTTTGCACCTTGGTGCCTATGGTAGTCCCGCTGCCGTTCTGGGAGAAGCTGTTCTGCCGGAAGGTAAGGCCAGCGGTATTGCCGCTGAGAGTGACACCCACGCTCTCGCAGTCATCGGGGTTTCCGAGCAGGAAATCGTTGTTATAGATGGAGAACTTGCTGCTCTTAATGGTTTCGATGCCTTGATAGCAGTTGGTATAGGTGCTGGTATTGGCAAGTGTGGCACCTATCAGTTGCTGGTTTACCCGTATACCAATGGCTAGGTTTTCAAAATCGTTACCCCAGGTGTTCACGCTCGAAGCCTTGGCATCTATGCCTATGGCCTTGAAGCCGGGGTCGGAACAGTCAATGGAGCGGTCATCATTGAAGGTGCATCCCTTGATGCTGACCATCGTGTTGTAAAGCAGGTCAATAAAGATGGGCTGGGGCTCGCTTTCACCGCGGTACTCGCCGTCGAGTAGGAAATCAGCCGTCTGGATAAAGGCCCTATTGGATACAGGTGTAAAATGTGCCCCAAACTTGATGGAAGTGGTGCAGTTGGTGAAGGTGCCCATGCAGGGGAAGAGGATGCCGCCGCCGCCGAAACCACCGTCAGCAGTTTCGAGGCGGATGCCGATTCTAGCGTGCTCAATCTCTCCATCACCGTATAGGCCGACCCATCCTTGGCTGGCGTTGGTGCTGTTACTTATGCTTTGGCTGGCCCCCGGAGAACCCTCCACCATGATGCCTTCCCACATTCCACCACACGCAGCGGTTATCTTGTCGTAGATTTTCAATCTTGCGCCTTTTTTGACGGTGATTTTGGCACCGGGCAGCATGTAGAGGGGGTCGTTGATTTCGTGGACGCCTGTTTCAATGACAATATCGCCGGAAATGGTATTTAGAGTGCCACCAGGAAGGGTGATTGCCTTAATGATCATATCTTGAAGCTTTGGATGGTATTCCAAATGGTTTTTCATTCTGGCCACTTGTTCAGGAGAAAACAAATCCCTGCACATAACTGGTAAAGCATAGGACATATAATTTCGATAATTAATTTCTGCCACTCCTGTTGGTTGTTGTGAACAATCATTATCAGGAAATTGAATAGAGGAAGGGGGGTTGGGAGGCGTGTCGCAAATCATGTCACCACAACAATAGCAAATCGTAGTTGGAGTGGGAGCCTCTTGTGGACAGTCGTCGGTTAATTCATCGCACTCTCCCGCACCACTACGAGCATGAGTATGCAAAAGGCCAAGGCAGTGGCCAACTTCATGAATGGTGACTGGTGAATATATGTGCAAAATGCCATTTTCTTGACCATTTATTTGTACATAAGTGCCTGGAATAGATTCAGCTACACTAAGTCCAAAACTAGATCCTTGCCATTCGAAAATTGTCAATGCTGTAGCATCTACCATCGTGATAGCATTCTGCAGGTCATTGTTACATGTAGAATAGTTGTCGTTACATGAATTGACTTCGGCACTAAAATATATGTTGTGTTTGTTGTATGCTGAGTTCAGATTATCCAATATGGACTTTGTTCTTTCCTCTAAATCAAGGTTTTGCACCCAATTGTTATTGGTTGTATAAATGTAACAGACATGAACACGAATATGATAATTATTTTGAATTTGCTCATAAGGGCCAAATATCAAAGGTTCCGAAAACTGTCCAAAACTTTTATGTGCAGTCAAAGAAAATAATCCTATGGCGATTAAAAACCATATTACAAATTTGTCTTTTCGAGATGTTTTCATAGTGAAAAATTTTTGATAAAAAGTGAACTGATTTGCAAAAAGTAAGCTTACCTTTTACTTACTGGCAAAGGAACCCAATCTCCCACCAAAATCCAAACTTTTCTCCAAATTTAACATTTGGCTGCTGATAAACTCTGTTTTGTTGTAGATAAACTCTGTTTTGTTGTAGATAAACTCTGTTTTGCTGCTAATAAACTCTGTTTTGTTGCTGATAAACTCTGTTTTGTTGTCGCAACTTAATGTTGTTTTCGATTAGAAATACGTAGTTTGTTCACAAAAAAAACAACTTGGCTGGATAGAATAAGTAGTTGGTCAATGGGAGTTGGTTGAATGTCAATAACAAAAAGTTACAAAAACTTGGCCAAAGGATTGGAAAATTGAAAAATCTGGCATCATTGTTGGAATTCCAAGCATCGAACCTCCTTTTTCATCCAATTTTTTAACGCAATAAAAATCTATCTATGGGAACCAAATCCACCGTGGCAGTCGAAGAGACAGTCGTCCTACCTTCCGTACAAATAATGCTTGGCTTTAAGCATTATCCCGAAAAGACATTCGAGCCTTTTATGGACAAGGTGATAAAATGCACGACCGACAATCCTTATAAGACGGTAACGCCTGCATTGTTGGCCAATTGTGTGCTCAAGCGGAACCAATATGTGGCCGCACGCACCAACCGTGACGCCAACCCAAGCCCCGCCAACACGCAGTTCCTTGAATCCGCAAATATGTTGGCCGCCAAGGCATTTGAAGAACTGGCCAATTGGGTGCAAGCCAATTGCGACGACGACCCGGCCATTGCGCTTTCCTTCGGCTTTAAAATAGCCAAGCCTAACCGCACGTCAGCCACGCTGCTGCCGGCACCAAGCAATGTTAAAAACAAGTATGGCATGCCCGGCACCATCGTTTTTAAGTGCAATGCCCTTGGTCCCAATGTTAAATACATGGTGGAATGTTCGTTGGACAATGGAATTACCTGGACTGTGTGCGGTATCAGCACCAAAAGTTTTCGCATCATAGCCAGTGGGCTGGTGCGGGGCAAGGAATATATCTTCCGCATCTCTGGCGTAAACAATGCTGGCAATGGATACCCCTGGACGTCGGCGGGCATTATTGCCGCTGTTTAGTGTATATGTGATTTATGGGTGACGATTTACGATTTACTGGCAATTCTCGAATCGTAAATCGTCATTCTTATCGTTGCCCAAACAGCAACGTCCCCACCCGCACCATCGTGCTGCCCTCCTCCACCGCCAATTCATAATCGCCGGACATGCCCATCGAGATTTCCCGGAAAGTAGGTTGGGTTGGGAAATAACGGGCCTTCAAGTCATCAAAGATTTGCTTTAAATGCCGGAACTCCCGCCGCACCTGCGCTTTGTCGTCGGTGAAGGTGGCCATGCCCATCACGCCCGTGATGCGCACATGAGCAAGCAGTGGAAAGCCGGGCGACTGGAGCAGCACGGCAGCCTCGGCCTCGTCCAGCCCGAACTTGGTTTCCTCCTCGGCGATGTGGAACTGGAGCAGGCAGTCAATCACCCGCCCGTGCTTGGCGGCCTGTTTGTCAATCTCCTCCAGCAGTTTCCAACTGTCCACCGAATGGATGCAGGCCACGAACGGGGCAATGTACTTCACCTTGTTGGTCTGTAGATGCCCGATGAGGTGCCACTCGATGTCTTTGGGCAGGGCCTCCTGCTTGGCGGTGAGTTCTTGCACCCGGTTCTCCCCGAAGATGCGCTGGCCTTGGTTGTACAGTTCAAGTACCCGCTCCGGTGGGTGGGTCTTGCTCACGGCGATGAGCTTGGTATGGGTTTCGGCGAGTTGTTGGAGAATTGTATTGAGCATGGTGCGAAGGTACGGGAGGTTTAGAAAGTTTAGGAAAGTTTAGGAGGTTTAATTGAGTGGATGCTAAACCTTCTAAACCCACTAAACCTCCTAAACCCTCAGGAATTCTTTAAACCAATTCCCGCTATCCTTCACCGTCCGCTCCTTCGTGTCAAAATCCACATGCACCAGCCCGAACCGGGGCCGGAAGCCCTCCGCCCACTCGAAATTGTCCAAGAAAGTCCAACAGAAATAGCCCTCCACCGGCACGCCTTCCAGTTTGGCTTGCAGCACTTGTGCGAGGTAGTCTTGGTAAAACTTGACCCGCAGTGGGTCGTGGACGGCACCGTTTTCCACCTTGTCGGGGAAGGCGGCGCCGTTCTCCGTCACGATGATTTTTCGGATGCCGGGGTAGGCGGCAAACTGCTTCAAAATCTGGCGGATGCCATCGGGCGTCACCTCCCAGCCCATCTCCGTGATTTGGTCGGCAGGCACGTCCCGCTTTTTTGGCGATTCTTCATTCGCCCACAGCACCGGGGTCGTTATGCTCTTCTTGCCAATGACCCGAAAGTAGTTCTGTACGCCAATGAAGTCGAAGTCGAACTTCATGCGCTCCATATCGCCCGGCTGGGCGTGTTTTTCTTCTATTTTTTTCAAAAAAGGCAGGGTGTCGGTGGGATAGCCCATGCCCAGCAACGGCTCGACAAATAGGCGGTTGAGCAGGGCATCCATGCGCTTGGCGGCCTTCACGTGCTTGGGCGCATCGCTTTTTGGTTCCACAAAAGAGGTGGAGAAGGTGGTGCCAATGTTTGCCCCCGGCACGTTCGCCCGTATGATGCGCCCGCCCTCGGCCTGCACCAGCGCTGTATGGTGCACGGCAGGGAGGAAGTTTTTCAGCCCCTTTTTACCGGGGGCGTGCCAACCGAGCATATAGCCGAGCGTTGTGAAAGCAAACGGCTCGTTGAGCACCATCCAGTTCTTCACCCGGTCGCCAAAGGAGCGGGTGGCGAGGTCGGCATACTCCGAAAACCACTCCACCACGTCCCGGTTGGCCCAGCCGCCTTTGTCTTCCAGCGCCTGCGGCAAATCCCAGTGGTAGAGGGTTGGCCACGGCTCCAGGCCCAGTTCGAGGCATTTGTCAATCACCCGGTTGTAAAAATCAATGCCCGCTTGGTTGGGCTGGCCCGTGCCGTTGGGCAGCAGCCTCGGCCAACTGATGGAGAAGCGGAACACCTTGAAGTTCAGCGATTTGAGCAGTTCCAAATCGCTGGCATAACGGTGGTAAAAGTCGCAGCCCACGTCGGCATTTTCGCCTGTTTTTATATTGCCTTTTTCATGGGCAAACGTGTCCCAGACGGAAGCGCCCTTGCCGTCCGCTTGCCATGCCCCTTCGATTTGGTAAGAGGCAGTGGCCACCCCCCAAAGGAAGTTGGGGCCAAAGTCGGCTTTGGTCATGCCGCCTTCGGCAAACAGCCGGGCGAGCGGTTCGGGGAGCAGGAAACTGCCAGCAAGGGCGGCGGAGGTTTGGATGGCTTGGCGACGGTTCATTAGTTGTGTTTTGAAGGGGCGAATCTCTGGTTTTTGGTTGAAATAACACAGGATGATAATCATCCTTGAGCGCTTCGCAATGGGGCCGCTGCATCCTGAAAAGCTTCGACACAAATGGTTCAACTTATTTCGTACACATTGCTTCTGCTTAAAATATGCTTAGGATTGGTAATTATTTATATTGGAAATGAAAACTAGTAATACCTTGCGGGAAATTTCACCAGTATATCAATGAAAAAATGCTACGCATGGCTGCTTCTTCTGGTATCCACCACACAGTGGGTTGGCGGGCATATCTGCTTTGAAGTGGCATATTGGGTGGAAAATGAGGTGAAAATGAGCGAGCCGGAGGAGGCTATATCAGCGGCGATTTACGAGGAAACGGGGATTGAAACATCCGTGACCGTCCTGCCCGAAGGCCAGCACCACCGTATGGGTACTGATTATGCCAACTACTTTGTATTCTCTGAAGATAATGGCACGGGAGCGGTATCTTATACGATTGATTACGCCCCCCGAACGGTGACCTGGGAACAAGTAGCTGGCCAATTGCCATGCGAAAACGGAGAGGATAGCGCTCCCAGAACCACCTTGTTAAAACTGCTTTTTTCTGAATTTTTGTTTCAAGACGATAATCTTTCCAACGGCAATCCCGCCAAAGCATTGGCAGCAGCCGTGAACTTCCACTTGGACATCCATACAGGCCGTCAGGCTACCTCACCCAGCACTCCGCCACCCGATTTCATCTGAACCCATACCCGATTCCTTATTCCTTTTTATAGTTGTTTGGCCAACTGTTTGAGCATTTAAACTTAGCAAGGGGGCAAGCCCCCTTGGAAAAGCTACTTCCCTAACTGGGCTTTCGATGTCTCCAAAGGGGCTTGCCCCCTTGTTAATATTCACACTCAGTTATTCAAACAACTATAAATGTTTTCTGTGCCAATGCGCCCATTGGCCTAATATGGTTTTAATCAGCCAATGGTCAGATTGGGTTTACACAACCATTTTTTGACCATTCGCAACTGACACATGTAGGTCGGGCGGATATGGTATATGTTGATAAGGATAGATTTTGCCAATATCGCTTCCGGACGAATGGCTACTTAAATCGTTCCATATCAACAGCATCAACAGTAACCACACTTGAGTTAAATAAATCAAAGCACAACTTATGAGAAGAATGATTGTCGCTGCGGCCTGCCTAATCGCAGCACTATATACCCATGCACAAACCCTATCGGGTTTTATCTCTGATGCTGAAAACAATGCGCCACTGCCCGGCGCAAGCATCATCATCAAAGGCACCAGTGTCGGCACTATATCTGGCGCTGACGGCAGCTTTTCCATCCGAGCCACGGGCAATCCTCCCTTCACGCTCGTGGTTACAATGGTCGGTTTTGAGGCGCAGGAAGTGGCGGCAACGACTGGCAACCCCGTCCGTATTGCACTCTCGGCAGGCAGCGAACTCTTGGATGAGGTCGTCGTCTCCGCATCAAGGGTAGAGGAGAGCATACTGCGCTCGCCCGTGACGGTGGAAAAATTAGATGCCCTCGCCCTGCGGCAGACTGCCAACCTGAGCTATTACGACGGCCTTGTCAACCTCAAGTCGGTGGACATGGTGACGAGCAGCCTCACCTACAAGCAAATCAATTCCCGTGGGTTCAATGACACGGGCAACACCCGCTTCCTCCAACTCGTGGACGGCGTGGACAACCAGTCCGCTGGCCTCGGCTTTGCCGTGGGCGGCCTCTTCGGCCCCGGCGACTTGGACGTGCATAGCGTGGAACTCATACCCGGCGCTGCCTCGGCACTGTACGGCCCGGTGGCCTTTAATGGGATGCTTTCAGTGATGACCAAGAACCCGTTCGACTACCAAGGCTTGAGCGTGCAGACCAAATTGGGCATGAACCATCTTGGCGATGAGGGCGGCGCAAAACCAGTGTACGACCTCGCTTTCCGCTGGGCAAAATCCTACGGTGACCGCTTCGCCATCAAGCTGACCGGCAACTACTTGGCTGGTACCGACTGGTACGCCAACGACTACACGGACATTGACAATGGCACGCCAGAGGCGCAGCGGGGCGACAACAACCCCGCCCGGAACGCCCTCAATATTTATGGCGACGAGGTGGTCTCGACCATCGAAGGCGTGGGGCGCATTTCCCGCACGGGTTACGAAGAAAAGGACGTGGCGCAGTACGATGTTTACAGCCGCAAGATTAGTACAGCCTTGCACTACAAGCTGACGGACAACGTGACGGCCATCTACCAACTCAACTACGGTCAGGGCCGCACGATGTACACGGGCAGCAGCCGCTACGCACTCAACGGCTTCAAACTGATTCAGAACCGCCTCGAACTGCGGGGCAAGAACTTCTTCGTGAGGGGCTATTCCACTGCCGAGCGCTCGACGGAATCGTACAACTCCCGCTCGCTGGCCAACCACATCAACCGCACTTGGGTGCGTGACCTAAACGGCAATGTGGTGACGCCGGACGCTGCCGACCAAACTTGGTTCGCCCGTTACGAAGCCGCCTTCACGGGCGGGGTGCAGGGCATCGAGGGTCAGAGCCACAGCGCCGCCCGTACCTTTGCCGACGAGGGCCGCCTCGTGCCGGGCAGCGATGAGTTCAACACGCAAAAAGACCGCCTCATCAACAACACGAGCTTGCAGGGAGCGGGCGTGGAAAGCAACAGCGAACTGTACCATGTAGATGCACAGTATGACCTCAGTTCGCAGGTGAAAGTCGTGGATTTGCTGGTTGGTGGCAATTACCGCCATTACCGCATGAACTCAGAAGGTACCCTCTTCGACGACAAGGACGGCCCCATCATCGTTGGGGAGTACGGCGTTTTTGCGCAAGCGTCAAAGCAGTTGTTGCAGGACAAACTGAAGCTGACGGTTTCGGGTCGGTACGACAAAAACGAGAGCTTCGACGGCAACTTTACGCCCCGTGCCTCGGCGGTGTTTTCACCCAAGCCCAACCACAGCTTCCGGGCCAGCTACCAGACCGGCTTCCGCAACCCGACCGTGCCCGACCAGTATATCAAATTGGACGTTGGACCCATCATCATCCTCGGTGGTGCGCCGAACAACGTGAAAGGGACGGGTGCTTATGAGAACTCGGTCTATGCCTCGTCGCTCGGCCCGTTCTTCGGCAACTTCCAGCAGTTACTGCAAAGCGGCACGCCATTCCCCGATGCCGTTATCCAGAGCAAAGACTTGTTGGTGAAGTCCGATGTGCCACGCATCAAACCGGAGCAGACGACCTGCTACGAGATAGGCTACAAGGGCATTTTTGGCAAAAAGCTGATGGTAGATGTGAACTACCATTACAGTACCTACACCGATTTCCTCATCAACACGGTGGTGATGCGGGTGGACAGTGCCGACGTGCTTTTGCCGGATGGCAGCGTGAACCCACAAGCCGCCTTCAACATCGTGGAGGGCAAGACTCGCTTGTTCCAGCTTTACACCAACGCCAGCGATGAGGTCGCTGCACAGGGCGCTACCCTCGGCCTGACCTATTCTTTGCCGAATAACTACCGAGCGAACTTCAACACGACTTGGGCCAAATTCGACCTAAAGGACGCCAACCCGGACAACATTCCCGACTTTAACACGCCAGCTTGGAAGACGAATTTCGGCCTGAGCAACGACCGCCTGACAGACCGCTTGGGCTTTGCTGTGGCTTGGCATTGGCAACAGGCTTTCGATTGGTACGGCACTTTCACGCAGTTGCAGCCGGGCGAAGTCAAGGCATATAACTTGATAGATGCACAGGTGAGCTACCGCATCCCGAACTTGAAAACGACGCTAAAAATCGGGGCGAGCAACCTGACCAACCAGAAAATCGTGCAGGCTTATGGTTCGCCAGCAGTGCGGGGCTTGTACTTTATTTCGCTGACTTTTGATGAGATGATGAAATAGGTTCTATTGGAGATAACGGCTGGACAACTTGAAATTTATGGGCAATGACGCCCAATTTCTTTAAACCATTTTTAAGTCTTATGAAATTTAAAATCCGAAAGGCATTCGTCCTATTTTTGGGAGGTGTGCTGTTATTCTCTGCCTATTTTTTTGCATGCTCTAAGTCAAGCATCAAGGGAGGTAAACAAAACCAAAACGATGGCCACCATAAAATGCTGGCTATTTTGGCTGAAATCCACAAAAAAAACAAGCATCCACAAAATGGATACGAGGGAGACGCAAAGCTCCACCATTGCGATTCTTTGTTGGTACTGGCCAAAGACCCCAACACCCAATTGCAATTGGCAACCTTGCGGGGCCATGTTTTGCTTGAATTGGGTCGGGAATTGGAAGCGGTGGACATGTACGAGCAAATATTGCATTACGTAAAGGAAGATACGGCCTATAGCAAAGCTACTATGGCATTATTGGGAGTAGCATACTTGCGGTTGGCCGAGCGCACCAATTGCGTCATACAACACGGCTCCGATGCTTGCATCATGCCCATCCAAGGCAACGGCATCCATATAGACAAAGGCCCAGCACGAAAGGCCATAGAAATGTTCTCGTCGGTCATGAAGGTTGACCAAAACCACCTTGAATCCCGCTGGCTTTTGAACATCGCCTACATGACCTTGGGTGAGTACCCCACCGGAGTGCCAAAACCTTGGCTCATCCCAGGTTTGGACACTGAAGGGCCTGTGCGCATAAAGCCTTTCACAGAGATGGCAGCAGACCTGGGCATAGCCACCAACAACCGGGCGGGCAGCAACGTTGTGGAGGATTTCAACAATGACGGCTACCTCGACATTATCAGCTCCGCCTGGGGAATCGAAGAGGACCGAATGCACTATTTTAGGAGCAATGCCGACGGTACCTTCACCGATGCTTCTGTTGAATCTGGCTTGAATGCCATCACGGGCGGCTTGAACCTGACGCATACCGATTACAACAACGACGGGTTTATGGATATATTCGTGCTTCGAGGTGGATGGCAAGGCAAGGCAGGCTTTGGCGAACAACCAAACTCCCTTTTGAGAAACAATGGCGACGGCACTTTCACCGATGTGACCATTGAGGCGGGGCTGCTTTCTTATCGCCCGACCCAAACTGCCACTTGGAACGACTTCAATAACGATGGCTGGCTCGACGTTTTTATCGGCAACGAAACTATGACCGAAAATCAGCTTTATCCTTGCGAGTTTTATATCAACAACCAAAATGGCACCTTCACGAACATCGTTACGCCAACCAATTTCTTCATACCCCTTTATGTAAAAGGCGTGACTTCTGGCGATTTCGACAATGATGGCTGGCAGGATATTTTCCTGTCATGCCAAAGCGGACAAAAAATGTTGCTGCGCAACCTTGGTGTTCCAGGAAAGGTACCTGATTTCGAAGACGTTTCCGAAAAGGCCGGAATTAGCGAAATAATTTCGAGCACCTTTCCTACCTTCTTTTTTGACTACGACAATGATGGCTGGTTGGACATCTTTACTTGCAATTACGATTTCCACAACTCGTTGTCGCACTACGTAGCAAAGGAGACACTCTGGCCCTCCAACGACCGTGGCGGCAAAATCTATCTATTCCACAACAACCGCAATGGTACGTTCACCGACGTGGCCCCGAGCATGCAGTTGAACCAACCCGTATATACCATGGGCGCCAATTTTGGTGATATAGACAACGATGGCTGGCTCGACATGTACTTGGCCACTGGCAACCCAAGCTTTCAATCCCTGATTCCCAACCGGATGTACAAAAACATTGGCGGAAAGGACTTTGTGGATGTGACCATTTCGGCGAGGGTTGGCAACCTGCAAAAAGGGCACGGCGTCTCCTTTGCCGACCTCAACAACAACGGCGACCAAGACATCTATGTGGACATGGGCGGCGCATACTTGGGCGATGCATATTTTAGCTCATTTTACCTCAACCCTGGGCAAAACGACAACCGGTGGATTTGTATTAAACTGGAAGGTAGCAAGTCCAACCGGGCGGGCATTGGTGCCAGGGTTAGCGTGAAGTTCTTGGAAAACGGCGTCGAGCGACGCGTATATAGGGACGTTAATGCCGGTGGCAGCTTTGGGTCCTCGCCCTTTCGTCGTGAAATCGGTATCGGCCAAGCAACCAAGATTGACGAAATAACCGTGGCGTGGCCATCAAGTGGCATCGTGCAAGTGATAAAAGACGTAACGCCCAATCAGTTCATTCAAATAACAGAAGGCAAGGAAGGGTTCAAGCCCATAGCACTCAAAGCTTTAACTTTTAAGAAAAAAGACGGGACGATACCCATGTGCGCACCTGTGGTATCGAGGTAAATGATGAAGACTGACGGGATTAGTACATCTGAAGATACGTTTCATAATTCAGCTTATTTTTTTAAACAGGTTTATTAGACTTAAGTAGCCAGCACCATATTTTTAAAGTAGGTGCTGGCAATTTTATTTTTAATTTTCCAGTTTATCTGACCTATCGCCAATAAACAAATCAATGGTAGTGGGTCAAAAAGGTTGGAGTTTATATCTAACAGGTCTCAAAGACCTGTTAGGTCTTGGATAATTTCAACCGTTTTGACCCACCACCAAATCAATAACCGACACATGCCATACATTTCCGTCGAAGAACACCTGCCGGGCGTCACCGGCCTCCTCGAATTCCGCAGGGACACCGCCGAACCGCTGCGGGAGCTGACGCAAATCCTGCTCCGTGGCCCCAACACGCTCACCGAAGCCGAGCGGGAACTCATCGCCACCATCGTTTCCCACAAAAACAAATGCACCTTCTGCGTGACCTCCCACGCCGCTGCTGCCGATGCCTACTTCGGTGACAGCGAAACGACGTCGAAGATGCGGGAAGACATCGAGTCCGCCCCCGTCAGCGACAAGATGAAGGCACTGCTCACCATTGCCGCACAGGTGCAGGAGAGCGGAAAAAGCGTCACCCCGGCTGCCATCGAAGCCGCCAAACAAGCAGGCGCCACCGACATGGAACTCCACGACACGGTGATGATTGCCGCCCTGTTCTGCTTCTACAACCGGTATGTGGACGGCCTCGGCACCATCGCCCCCACCAACCCCGAATACTACCAACAGATGGGCGAAAGGCTGAAAAACAACGGCTATCACCGGGTCAAAGAGGGGTATGACTTTCTGAAAAAACAGGTGGGATGACGGCAAACAACCCTCCTCACGGTAGTTCCTACCTGTACCTGATGTTCGCCCTTTTGTTCGTCGGCGACGTGTTCGGCGGGGTGGCTTCCACGCTTATGTCCAGCTACTTGCCCGACGTGCTGAAGGACGTGGTAAGCAGCACCACCGAGGCCGATAGCGACCGCATCGGAGCCATCATCAATGCTGCCTACTTGTTTGGGATGATGTTCGGCGGCATTCTGATGGGCTTTTTCAGCGACCGTTCTGGCCGGAAAATCGCCGTCATCCTGTCCGTCGCTTGCCTGGGCCTGTTCACGCTGCTGACTTCGTTTGCCCCAAATTGGCAAACAGTCGTTGCCTTGCGCTTCATGACGGGGTTCGGCACTGGCAGCGTACTTTTGAGCAGCGCCATCATGGTGGCCGAAGCATGGCCAGCCCGAAACCGGGGCGTTGCGCTTGGCATATTGTCCATCACCATCCCTGTTGGCATCTTCTCGGCGGGCCTCATCACCTACAATATTTCCACTTGGCGGAGCGCCTTCCTCATTGGCATCATCCCGTTGGCCATCGCTGCGCTGGGATTTGTCATCTTCGAGGAATCCGAAAAATGGAAACAGGACAAGTCGAATAGCAAAGCTGCAACTGGACCAAAAATGTCCATTTTCCATCCTTCTGTTTCCCGTGATTTGCTGCTGGGCAGCGTCATTTACGGTTCCATGCTCATCGGCCTTTGGGCGGTTTTTTTATGGCTACCCTCTTGGGTGCAGACCCTCGTGCACGATTCCGACGGGCAAAAAGAGCGGGGCATCAGCATGATGCTCTTCGCAACGGGCGGGCTTACGGGTGGTTTTGTGTCGGGCTGGGTCAGCCGCATTTTTGGGGTAAAAAAGTCTATGCTCACTTGTTTTGCTGCTACCTTCACGCTCACGTTCCTGCTGTTTAAAATGAACGACTCGTTGAGCATAGTAGCTTATGCTGAAATGGCGCTGATAGCCCTGTTTTTCGGCATGAGCCAAGGGGTGCTGAATGGTTATATCCCGGCACTTTTCCCAACGGCAGTTCGTTCGGCGGCCACAGGCTTCTGCTTCAATGTGGGGCGGGTGTTCACGGCATCCGTCGTGTTTTTTGTGGGGTGGTTGGAGTCGGCGATGGGCGGGTTTGGCAATGCGCTGTTTGCCTTTTCTTTTGTCTTTTTGATTGGGCTGGTGGCGGCGTTTTTTGCAAAAGAGAAAAACATGATAGAAGCCTGAAATACAAATGGCGGTTCAGATTCAGCATTCACCATTTATCATTAAAAATATGGCATACATCAACCTACCCGAAAATTTGCCCGGCATACGTGGCCTCATGGCCTTCCGGCCCGAAACCGCCCAGCCGCTCAACGAATTGGCGGAAATCCTGCTGCGCAACGAAAGCAGCCTCAGCCGTGGCGACCGGGAACTCATGGCCACCTACGTTTCGCACCTCAACGACTGTTTCTTCTGTCAAAACGCCCACGGCGGCATTGCGCAGCACTACCTGCAATGCGACATGGGTTTCATTGATGCCATCAAAGCGGACTACGAGGCCATGCCCATTTCCGACAAGATGAAGGCGCTGCTGCAAGTGGCGGCCAGCGTGCAGCGGGGCGGCAAACACGTCACGCCCGGCCAAATCGAGCGGGCAAAAGCGGCGGGTGCCACTGACCTCGAAATCCACGACACCGTAATGATTGCGGCCTTCTTTTGCTTCTGCAACCGCTACGTGGACGGCCTTGGCACCGATTGCCCCACCGACCGCCAGTTTTACATTGACCGGGGTGCGATGCGGGCGGAGGAGGGGTACGCTCATTTTGATCCGACTAAGTAAATAGGTCATTTACTTCGTGTCATTGGTCATTGAAAGGTCATTAGTCATTGAGTATCATTGGTCATTGACTACTGCCCCATACTAGTAACCCCAATGACCAATGACACGAAGTAAATGACCAATGACAATTTTTAATATGAAAAAGCTATTCTACATCGGCATTATCGGCCTACTCCTTTTTGAAATAGCCAACGTTTATTTCATCATGCCCATGCCGGGCAGCCAGCAGATGAACAGCATTGACCTCGCCTATTTCCTGAACAAATGGCGCTGGGCCTTCCGGGGCGTGTTCGGCTTGATGGCCGTGTTGGGCCTAAAAGCCGCTTTTTCGGGAACGGGATGGAAAAGATGGCTGCCTGCCCTACCAATATTGGTGACAGGATTCGTGGCCTACCAAGCCAATTTTGAGATGGCCGCCGACACAATGTTCTACCAGCCAAAAACATTGACGCATGGCTCCCCTTTAGGGGCTGGGGGCAACAAAGTGGACAGCAGCCGACTCGTGCTCGGCGTGGAGCATGGCGGCGAGGCGAAGGCGTACCCCATCCAGTACATCGGCTATCACCACCAGGTGGTGGACAGCATCGGCGGCAAGCCCATCATCGTGACCTACTGCACGGTTTGCCGCACGGGGCGGGTGTTTGAGCCACTGGTGGATGGCCAACCGGAGACCTTCCGGCTGGTGGGAATGGACCATTTCAACGCCATGTTCGAGGACAAAACGACCAAAAGCTGGTGGCGGCAGGTAAGCGGAGAGGCAGTGGCTGGGCCGTTGAAAGGGCAATCATTGCCGGAGTTTCCGTCCATCCAAACGACACTTGGCAAATGGTCGGAACTCTACCCGAACACCCTTGTCATGCAGCCCGACGCCCATTTCCAAGAAGAATACGACAGCCTCGCCAACTACGAATCAGGCAAGCGAAAAGGCAAGCTGACCCGGCGGGACAGCGCTTCTTGGCAAGATAAATCGTGGGTAATTGGCGTGGAACTCGACAAGGCGAGCAAAGCTTATGACTGGAATGAGCTGCAAAAGCAGCGTATCGTGCATGATGAAATCGGTGGGCAACCGATAGCCGTTGTTTTATCAATAGACAGCAACAGTTTCGTGGTGCTGCAACGCACGGACGCAGCGCAGCAGTTCAGCCTCCAAAACGACACATTGCAAAGCGGCAACTTGCGCTATAATTTTATCGGAAAATCACTCCAGCCCAACGTCCCGGATTTGAAGCGGGTGCGAGCCTATCAGGAGTATTGGCATAGTTGGCGGACGTTTCATCCGTTGACGGAGAAGTGATTTGCTACAAGCAACAGCAAAATTACAATACGGTTAAGCAAACGCCATTAACAACCACCTCACAGATTTTTGAGTTATCCTACCTAATTTCATCACCTGTACAAAACAAAAAGGTGCTTACACCACTCGACTAAAGCAGTTACATTAGTCAAGTGAGGTAACTACATTACACGACTAAAGCAGTCACATTAGTCGAGTGAAGTAACTACATTACACGACTAAAGCAGTCACATTAGTCGAGTAGTGTAACTACTTTACACGACTAAAGCAATTACATTAATCGAGTTGTGTAAGCACCTTTTTGACTTTATCATTGCTTTTTTTAAAAAAAGCATCTAATTTTTGACAAAAAGAAGCAAAAAACATAGTCTGGAATATTTTTTCATAGCAAACTATTGACAAATCATACTAAGCACTTTAGCTTTGTCGAACAATTTTTTAACACCAATGAAAATGGACGAGAAAAAATTCTTTTGGCCCCCGCCTGTCGCAGACTTTCCAAAATGGTTTGCCAACTTTACTAATTTTGTAACAACGCACGCTACCGTACTTGGCTTCACAACTGAGGAAGTAGAATGGCTAACTACGAATTTGAATGCAACCAATTATACAGAAGCAGTCATTGAGAAAGCCTATGCGTTTTGGCGCAACTACGTCAATATCCGTAACATTCAATACCTTGGCGATACTGCCAATGCAGGACTTTCATCGGTAAATTGGATACCCGAACCTGATTTTGGAACTGCACCTCCTGCAATAGCACCCAATATCAAGGCCATGCTGGATGGCTACGTAAAGCGAGTGGCTACTTGCAATAGCATTACACGAGAGCAAAAACGGGAAGCAGGCGTTTTATCGCAAGAGCGCAGTAAACAGAACCCTGGCACTGCTTTTCCTTTATTAAAAGTGATGGTCGTGAACGGGCAGGCGGTGCTAAACTGCCCGCTGCGTGGCTTTAAAGGCTATATGGTATATGTGGAAGACAATGGCGCACCGGCGATACCACTTGGCATCAGTGTGGCCCGAAAATACGTGGACACCCGCCCTATACCTGTAGGCACACAGACGCAGCAACGCACTTATTTTGTGCAGTATGTAAGCAAGAATAATGCACCTGTCGGGAATATATCGCAGAAGGTAACAGTGGCAGTGTTGCGGATTTTATGATTTAGTTCGTAAACTCCTATTTATACGGGGTACTTCCACTCCCCCTTATACTCCCGCCGCAGCATTCGGTTGGCTTCCTCGTCGCTCACCACGGCGTCCTTCGCCTCGTCCCATTCTATACTACGTCCCAGCTTGGCGGAAAGCATCCCCAGCAACGACATATTCGTCGCCTGTCGGCCATGCTCGATGTCGGCGTGGGGCAGTTTCCCTGATTTTATCGAAGCCATGAAATCGGCCCATACAAGCTTGATGTTCTGCGAGTCCGGTTCGTCGAGTATGGCGGCTTGGCTAATCATGTCCTTTTTGGAATCGCTGGGATAAAACGTCCAGCCCTGCTGCCACCCCATGTGGAAAGTGCCTTCCGTGCCGTAAAATTTCACCCCCACATTTTCACCGGGTTGGTCGGGATGGTGGTTGTTGAGGGTATGCTCCCAAGTGGCAGTAAAGCCCTCGAACTCATAGACGGCAACTTGGCTCTGGGGCATGTCACGCCCACCCGTCACATTGGGATAGCGGGCGCTGCTGAATATGCGGCGGGGCGCTTTCTCCTCCGTCCACCAAAGTATCTGGTCGAACCAGTGCGGCGCCCAATCGCCGAGCAGGCCGTTGGCAAAGGCCCCGTACTGCCGCCAACCCCGTGGGTGGATGTTATGGCTGTACGCCTGTTTGCCCGAAGGGCCACAGTAGAAATCCCAATCGAGGCCCGCAGGGATGGCTTCAATGGGGTCGGGCTGTGGGTTTGCGCCCCAGCCATAGTTCACAAAGGCCCGCACCTCCGTTATCCTGCCCACTTTGCCGGATTTGAGGAACTCCATGCCGCTGACGTTGTGCGGCGAGTAGCGGCGGTGGAAGTCCACGATGCAAATGCGTTGCGTGTCCCGTGCCACCTGCTGGATGGCCGTGCCCTCCTTGAGCGTATGCCCAATGGGTTTTTCCAAAAACAGGTGCGCCCCACCCTTCATGGCCTCGATGGCGATGAGGGCATGCCAATGGTCGGGCGTGGCATTGATGACGATGTCCGGTTTGGTGCTGCGCAAACAGTCCCGGAAATCCTTGAACTGCTTGGGGTGGTCGTGGCAAAGTTGGTGAACCTCAGCGTCGGCCTTTTTGAGTTGCGCCTCGTCCACGTCGCAGAGCGCCACCACCGTCACCTCGCCGGAGCGGATGGCTTCCCGCAGGATGTTCATGCCCCACCAGCCGGAGCCGATGAGGGCAACGGTGTATTTGGCAAATCTTTTTGGAAGGATAAATGAGGGCGTAGCAAGCGCCATGCCCGCTAATCCTGTGTTTTTGATAAAATTTCTTCTGTCCATCGTGGTGCGGTTTTGTGGGGGCAAGCTACGGAAAAGCACGGCAAAAACTGGCTCCTTTTATCCCACAAACTTTGTGGTCAAATTCTTACTGCCATTTTATGTAACGTGTAAAAGATAACTTGTTTAGAAGGTTTAGAGAAGTTTAGCAGGTTTAAAGCTAAACCTGCTAAACTTCTCTAAACCTTCTAAACTAAAACTTCACAACCCATTTTTTACACGTTACTATCCAATTTTGACGCCTTGATTTACCCCACTGAAACAAGGAGGCCCTGCCGCCCGTTTTCAAGGATACAGTCCTTCACCAGATTCCCAAAACCATATTACCTCATGCAAAAAAAAGACAACTACCGCATCCGAGAAGAAATCTTCCGCCACCTTGATGGCATCGTGACCGCCCCGACGGCGTTTGCACTGCACGAAAAGGGAGTGCTGGCCCATTTGCTCCAAGAACAGGAAGCCGACCTGTCGGAACTGGCCAGCCGGTTCCAAGCCAATGAGGGTTACCTCAACGTGGCGTTGCGGGTACTCTGCTCACAGGGCTGGCTCCGGCAATATTTGGACAACGAGGCAGACAGTATCCGCTTCGCAACGACCGATACCAGCGAAACGGCCTTCGGGTTGGTGCCGCTTTACGCCGACGTGGTGCATTTGCTGCGCATTTCGGAGAAATACCACAACCGCCGCTTTGAGGTGGAACCGTTCTTGGTGCTCAAGACTATTTTTGAAAAATACAGCAGTAACTACGGCCTCACCCTTTCAGAAGATGAAACAATCCTGGCTGTACAGCACCAGTTCCTAAAGCATATCGAGGGCATACTGGTGGGGCCGACGGTGGTACATCTCGGCATGGGCGGCATGTTCCACAAGTATTTCATGGAGGCGTCCTTTCGGCCAGACGAGTACCACAAAGACCCGGAAAGCTTCAAGGAACTGCTCGACATGTTCGTGCACCTCGGTTGGTTTTTGCAAAAAAACGAGACCTACCGCTTCACGGAAAAGGGGCTGTTCCTGGCGCAACGGGCGAGTGCCTACGGCGTCACGGTGTCGTACATCCCGACCTTGCGGAAGCTGGATGCGCTGATTTTTGGCAATCCCAACCTCCTGCGTGACGTGCCGGAAGGCGCACCGGAGCTGCACGTGGACCGGGAGATGAACGTGTGGGGCAGCGGCGGCGCACATGCGGCCTATTTCAAGAAGGTGGACGAGGTCATCATCGGGCTGTTCAACCGCCCCATAGCGGAGCAACCAAAAGGCATACTCGACATGGGCTGCGGCAACGGGGCGTTCCTCAAGCACATCTACGAGGTCATCGAGCAGCGGACGCTGCGGGGCGAGATGCTGGCCGAGCACCCCCTCTTCCTCGTCGGGGCCGACTACAACAAAGCGGCGCTGCGGGTCACCCGCAGCAACCTCATCCAAGCCGACATCTGGGCAAAAATCGTGTGGGGCGACATCGGCAGGCCCGACCTGCTGGCCACCGACCTTTTGGAGGACTATGGCATCCACCTCTCCGAACTCCTCAACGTGCGCACCTTCCTCGACCACAACCGGATTTGGGAGGCACCGGCACACCCCGTCCAAGGCAGGGTAAGCACGTCCACCGGCGCATTTGCGCACCGGGGGCAGCGCATCTCCAACAACCTCGTGGAGGACAACCTCGCCGAGCATTTCCGAAAATGGACGCCTTACGTGGGCAAGTTTGGCCTGCTGGTCATTGAATTGCACACGATAGACCCGGCGCTGGCCGCCCAGCACATCGGCAAGACCGCCGTCACCGCCTACGATGCCACGCATGGCTTCAGCGACCAGTATATCGTTGAAATTGAGGTGTTCCACAAAGTGGCAAAAGAGGCCGGGCTGATGGTGGTGCCACAGTATTTCAGCAAGTTCCCCAACTCGGACTTGGCGACAGTGAGCATCAACCTGCTGACGAAGTCCGATGGGTAGATTTCCGAAATCTGATGTGCGCC
>DIUC01000074.1 GCA_002435785.1 Saprospiraceae bacterium UBA6168
CATTGCCCGCGCGCACGCTGGAGACGACAGTGCCGTGCGTGGCAATGGTCCCCTCACCGAAAAAGGAGCGCGCAAAGCTCTGGGCCGCAAGCTCGGCGCAGCCCTTGCTGGCCGAGTACGGATCGTGCCCGCCCAGGCGGTCGGTCTCGCGGTAGCCGTGCACCCACTCGCGGTTCTCGTAGCACTTGTCGCTGGTGACAACCACAACGGCGCGGCGCTGGCCGGGCGCTGGCGGGTTTCTGCGGCAGGCCTCCAGCAGGTTCACCGTGCCCATGACGTTGGCGGCAAAGGTGCCTGCGGGATCGGTGTAGGAGGGGCGCACCAGGGACTGTGCGGCCATGTGGATGACCACCTCGGGGTCGAAGTCGGCCACGGCGCGGGTAAGGCCCGGCAGGTCGAGCACGTCGGCGTGGAGCGAGCCCAGCCCGGCGGGCGGGTCGCTGTCCAGCCGGGTGAGGCCGAAAAGGGCGGGAGAGCTTGGCGGATCGAGGGAGTAGCCCAGCACCTTGGCCCCGGCCCGCGCCAGCAGCAGGCACATCCACGAGCCCTTGAAGCCCGTGTGCCCGGTGACGAGTACCCGTTTGCCGTGGTAGGTGTTTGCAAACATCAGTTCCTGAGTTCCCGGGTCATGTCGCCCGCTTTGATTCGGCCTTCGATGGCTCGGATTTTCCACTGCGTGAATTTCTGGTTGGACTCGAAGCCGTGGCCATAGATGATTTCGTCAGGACGCCGCACGATGACGAACTTGGTGGTGTGTACCCGGTCGTTTTCTTCCTCCCAATTGAGTTCTTCGGTTTCGAGGCGCTCGCCTGCGCTGCCCGTCCACACTACGCTGTCCCGCACGATAAACTTGCTGGTGTTGTCATAGCGCTCGGCATACTTGGCGGTCATCCGACCGGTGACGGTCAGGCCGTCGGGGGAGAAAAACTCCACCGTCAACCCTTCAGGAAAGGCTTGGTAAGGGTCTTTTTTGTCCAAATGCCGGATGAGCTTGGGGCTGACGATGCGCAGCTTGAGGATGGCGGAGTCACTGTACAGCATTTCGACGCCAGTGGCAGTTTCCACCTGTGTTTCGTTGTTGGAGAAAAGGCGGTTGACGTCGTTAATGTCATTCTCGCAGGAGGAGAGTAGCAAGCAAAATGTAAATTGGAGAAAGTAAAGAGCGGATTTGCTGCGGATTCGCAGTGGCTTGCTTTTGCTTTTGATAGGTGAACACTGTTTCATGATTCAAATGTCACGATCGAGGTTTTTGTCAAACCATACCAACTCCTGGTTGTCGGGTTCGCCGTTGTAGTTCACCGTGATTTCCTCGCCGGGATGGATGGTTTTCAGGCAATAAAAATCAATCGTTTCGTGGTCATAATCCAGCAGGTAGCGGGCGTTGGGCTGATAGGAGTGGTTGAACAGCGAACCATTGCCCAGGGCGATGGCGCACTGTTTTTGTTCCTCTCCCCAGAGGAAATAGTAGTCGTGCAGCGTGGTGTCGTGGATTTTTGGCAAATCCTCCTCCGGCAGCACAATGGCTGGGCAGATTTCAATCAAATCACCCTCCTCCAGGGCCTCCCCCGTGAAGACGCCCCGGCCACCGAGGTCGCTGTCGGCGATGTAAAGGAATGATACGCGTTGGGACATTTTTGTTGAGTGTTTGAGTGCTTGAGAAGTTGAGTGTTTGAGAAGCACAGTGCACAATCAAAGTACACCTCATTTCTCAAACCCTCAAACCCTCAACCTCTTAATCCCTCTCTATTTAGACCTCAGTTTCACCACTGGGCAAATCATCTCTTCGAGCGAAATGCCGCCATGCTGAAAGGTGTTTTTGTAATAATTGTTGTAGTGGTTGTAGTTGTTGGGGTAGAGAAAAAAGGCATCGCCCTTAGCAAAGATAAAAGTCGAGCTGATATTGGGTCGGGGCAGCCCCGCCTGCTTTGGGTCACGGAAGTCGAGGACATCCCGCTTCTCGTATTGGAGGTTTCGCCCCACTTTGTAGCGTAGGTTGGTGGTGGTGTCCTTGTCACCAACGACCCTGGAGGGGGTGTTCACCCGAATAGTTCCGTGGTCGGTTGTGACGATGAGTTGAACGTCCTTTTCGGCAATCCGCTGCAAGGCAGTCCAGAGCTGGGAGTTGAGGAACCAGGAGCGGGTAAGGGAACGATAGGCTTTTTCGTCGCCAGCCAGTTCTTTCAGCACCTCCATCTCCGTGCGAGCATGGGAGAGCATGTCAATGAAGTTGTAAACAATTACCGTGAGGTCATTGCGCAGGTAGTTGAGGATATTGTCGTTCAGGTCTTTGGCATGGGACACGTTGGTGACTTTGGTATAATCAAACTTAATGGGCCTGCGCATGGTGCGCTTCAACTGTGCCTCCAAGAACTCGGCCTCATACAGGTTTTTGCCACCTTCATCCGTATCGTTTTTCCATAGAGTGGGGTGCGTCTTTTCAATATCGGCAGGCATGAGGCCGGCAAAAATGGCATTCCGGCTATACTGTGTGGCCGTGGGAAGGATGCTGTAAAAGAAGTCTTCCTCCTCTACCCGAAACAACTCTGTGACGATAGGCTCGATGACTTTCCACTGGTCGAACCGGAGGTTGTCGAGCAATAACATGACGGTCGGGCGCTCCTCGGTAAGGTTCGGGAAAATCTTGCGGCGCATCAAATTATGCGACATGGTTGGAGCGTCTGAGGTTTCGTTCACCCAGTTCTCGTAGTTTTTGGCCACATAGCGGCTGAACTCGGAGTTCGCCTCCTGTTTTTGGTTGGTGAGGATGTCGCCCATGGCAGCCGATTCCGAGTGGTCCATTTTTATCTCCCATCCGATGAGCTTGCGATAGACCTCCACCCACTCCTCGAACTTGGGGCCGCTATTTATTTGCATGGACAACATGCGGAACTCCTGCTGGTAGTCGGAGGTGGTCTTTTCCCGAACGAGGCGCTTGTTGTCTATGATTTTTTTCAGCGTGAGCAATATTTGATTGGGGTTCACCGGCTTGATGAGGTAGTCGGAAATTTGCGAGCCGATGGCCTCCTCCATGATGTCCTCCGCCTCGTTTTTGGTAATCATCACCACGGGAAGCAGGGGGTGGTTTTCCTTTATTTTGCCAAGGGTTTCGAGGCCGGTGATGCCGGGCATGCTCTCGTCGAGGAACACAACGTCGAAGTCCTTGTTGTTTTCAACCTCGTCGAGGGCATCGTGGCCATTGGTGACCGTGACCACATCGTAGCCTTTTTTTTCCAAAAAGAGCAGTTGTGGCTTTAGCAAATCAATCTCGTCGTCGGCCCAAAGAATCCGAATCTTATCCATAATTAGGTGGTTTACAAAGGTTTGAATATGTGTGTGAAAAAAATTTTGTTGCCAAAAGTGTATGCCCCCGTCACAATGCCAATTTTAGGTCAAAAGTACCATTTTGAAATTCCCCGCCAAAGATTAGCAGCTCCTTTACCCATCCAATGACCAAAGCTCCTAAAATCCAGTCAGCGAATTACTGAAAGTCGGTATCAAGACTATGAACACCGAAGCCCGGTGGCAAGATTGCCGCCGGGCTTCTTTTTTTAAAACGAGCCACAAAGGGGTTTAGTACCCGGAAGCCCACGTACCCCGGAAATCTTTTCCGGGAACCGACACTTCCTTGAAGGATTTCCGAGGCTTGTTACCGCTGGTTCAACCAGACCTTCCTCGCACCCACCATTTTGTTTTCGTAAAAAACAGCTACGTAATAAATCCCCACGGGCAGGCCCGGCAATGCCATGCTGGCACTTTCGGCAGTCGCCACATTTTGCGAAGCGACCACCCGGCCCACATTGGACAACAAATTGATTTTCAAGAACTTGCCTTGTGCAAAGCCCTCAAAACTCAGCCGCAGCGAGCGGTGGCTGCTGTCTGGGGCCGCCGTAAACCGAAAAGGACTTCCAAGTTCTGTTACCGCGTTCAGTCCAGTATAGTTGTGCTCCATCCAACCCATTCCGCCTGTGGGAAGCAGGTTGTTTTGGAAGTCAAAAAAAGTGGCGTGCTCTTGGTGCGAGCCTTGCCCCCATTGCGTCCAGCAGGTGGAGCTGACCCAGGCAGGCTCCCAGTACATCACGCCAGTAGCGCCCTTGTTGATGACGGCTTGGGTCATGTCCACCAGCCACTTTCGCTGATTTTCGGGCGTGGCGGGTGAATAGTTGGGATGCGTTTCACCGATAATGTTGCCAGCTGCGTCGTTGCTCTGGGTAGTCCAGATGTAGCCCGTTTCAAAAATCATCACCTCCTTGCCGGGGTAGGTCTGCTTGAGCTGTGCGACGATATTGGCAGCGTCGGCGATGTCGGTTGGTTTGTGCCAAGCCCAGTAGTACGAAAGGCCAATGACATCAAAATCGGTGACGCCATTACTCCAAAAGCCCTGCATCAGCCAGCCAGTGTCGGCTGGGCCAGCCACGTGGAGCGCCACTTTTATGCTTTGCGCCGTCTGCGTTTCCACAGCCCTCACCGCTTCAATGGCACGCTTGAAGAGCTGTGAGTTACGGTTCCAGTCGAGCACCCAAGGCCCCGTGTCCTGCTGCGGTGAAAGGAGGATGCCCTTGTTGGTCTCGTTGCCGATTTGCACCATGTCCGGCAGCAGGCCGTCGGCGTGGAGGGAGAGCAGGGTTTGCGAAATATAATTGTAAAGGGAGTCTTTGAGCAGGGGCAGGTTGTTCACCACCCCTTCCCAAGCGGCGGGCACCCGCTGCTTTTGGGGGTCGGCCCAGTTGTCGGAGAGGTGGAAGTCGAGGAGGACTTGCATCCCGGCAGCCTTGGCCCGCAGGATGCCCTTGCGCACGTCGGCGAGGTCGGAATAGCGGTGGCCGCTGTTGAGGGCGTCATACCAAGCGGGGGTGTGCCAGAGGCGAAGCCGCACGATGCCGCAATTATGGTCGGCAAAGAGTTGGTAGGGGTCGGCGGGAGCGCCATTTTCTTTGTAAACGACCCCACAGTCCTCCATTTCGTTGACGTAGGATAAGTCGGCACCGAAGAGAAAGGGTTGGGCAGTAATTGTTGTGGCGGCAAATAGAATCGCCAAGACGAGGAAGGTATTTATTTTCATTTAAAAAAAATTTGAAGTGGAAAGGTAAGCAACAGCGAGATTACAAGCGCATAGAAACCAAACCTAAAAAATTATAGGTCAAGTGGCCGAACAACCAACATTTTACAAGTGAAGTTAAGCAAAAAAAAAGAACCCACCTCAACCGGGCGGTCAGGGTGGGCCAGCGTTAGCGACATTGGTAACAGGTGAGAAAAATATTGGTTTTTTGAAGTCAGCAACAAAATGATGGGGCAAAGGTGGCCAGCCAGCCTTAACTTGGGATGAAGGGGGCATTAAATAAAGGTGAAGAAAAAAATCCCCGTCCAACTTTACTGACCCACTAGCTCCTTTTTTTGCTAAAAAAACTTACAATGCCATGCTGAACGTTCAGGGCTACATTGCCAAAGTTTACAATGCCATGCTGAACGTTTAGGCTCCCCCTGTAAAAGTTTACAATGCTATGCTGAACGTTCAGGCTTGCCCTGTAAAGGTTTACAATGTCATGCTGAACGTTCAGGGTCGCCCTGTAAAAGTTTACAATGCCATGCTGAACGTTCAGGGTCGCCCTGTAAAAGTTTACAGGGATTTTAGCGGCTATTTTGACCACAAAAAATTACAGGAGTGGGTAAGGAGGCATGCGAGTAGGGTAGTGATAATACAACTACTGTGTGATTTTTAAAAAATCACGCATGGATTCAATCTGCTGCTAAAATTGGAGTTGGATGGAATAATCGGAGGAGGGGGTGAGGCTACTCGAAAACGAAGCGATAAGTAGCGGTGGTGTTGGGTGTTCCGTTCCAAATAGGCCCTTCACGGAGTAGGCGGATGGCCTCGTCTTTGTAGGCTTGTGGGGCGTCACCACGGGGGTTGAAATTGGTCAGTTTGCCGTTGGCTTGCAGTGTAAAACGCACCCGGACTACCTCCCGTGGCAGGGGCTGTTGGTCGACTTCGGGGTGTCGGAGGTTGTCGGCCACGTATTGCTTGAATGCATTGAACCCGCCCGCTGGCCTCGGCGACTCCAAGGGAGCGGGCGCTCCACTTGATTGGCTGTAACCAGTCACCACCACCTCCGAAAGTGCCACGTCGCTTTCCGCTAAGGTGACGTCAATTGTAGTTTTTTCACCAAAAATGACCTCCATCGGACTGTATCCTGTGTAGGTGAAATCCAATGCTGCGGCGGTTTGCGGGACGTCAAGGCTATAGCCTCCGTCAATGTCCGTCACGGTTCCTGTGCCTGTGCCTTTTGCCAAAATGCTCACGCCGATGAGTGGCTGGCCAGTGCCGTCGGTGACTTTACCTGTGATTTTGCGAAGTGAACTAGCTGGCGCAATGGGGTTGCTGGTGGCGGGTGCGTTGTCTGCCCTTTTCCGAGCTTCGGGCGCACTGGTTTTGGCTTTCGCCAGGTCTGCCGCAGGTTTTTTTTCTTCAAAAGCCACTTCATCGTCGGCTTCCAGAACGGGCTCAGGGCGGCTTTCCATCAGCGTGACGGGCGGCGGCGCTGCCGATTCCGTGGCCGCTACGCCAGCGTCCTTGGAATTATTGAATGACTGGTCATTCGTATTTGTTCTTGCCTGTGGGCCGTCCTTTTTCCTTTTTGCGGAAACTTCTGGTTGAAAAGCCACCCGCTCATCGGCGCTCACCCCTTCGGTATTTTCTTGCTGCGCAATGCTTCCAACCACCGAATCAGCCGAGGCCGAGGCTGGCTCTATGGGGGCGGACTGAACCTCGGTGCTTGCCAAATCAGCCACCGGAGCCGATTTATCGCTGGATTGAAACTGCTGCAAGACCACCCATGCCGCCACCAGCACCACTCCTACGGCGGCGATCCGCAGCAAATAAAACCCAGCACCTCGGCGTCCTTCCGATTGTTTGCGAAGCCGAGCCTTCAATCGGGTGACATCGGCCGCATGGTCGGCCTCGGGCATGGTGCGGTAGCCTTCGAGGGCGTCCGCAAGAAAGGGGTCTCCTTTAGCTGAGGCATCAAGCGCCCGCTCGTCGTGCCGGGTGGCATCGCCGATAAGCCATTTTAACAGCGGCTCAAGACGGTTTATATGTTCTTTTTCGTGCTTCAACTTTGGTTGACAACAGGTTGATAAAGGTTGATTTCAAATGGTTAATGAGTGCCTTGGTGTTGGCTTAGAAATCCCTTCGGGCTTTCCAATCCAGTGTCACATTTGGAGTCGGCTTAGAAATCCCTTTGGGCTTTCCAATCCAGTGTCACGTGAATGAGGTGACTCCGTTCTTCTCCATGCAGATGCGGAGGTTTCGCCTACCGTTCTGGATGTTAGAGCGGACGAGGCCAAGGGCATCTCCGGTTGTGTCCGCTATTTCCTTGTACGATTTGTCCTCAAAGTAGAACTGCTGGACACAGTGCTTTTGTTGCGGCGGCAGCACATCGAGGCATTTTTTCAGCGCAAGCTGCTGGCCGTCCTCTTCAAAAACATCCACTGGATGCAATACCCCGGCGGATTGCACAACCTCAGCATGCGTGGCGGGCAGCATTTCATCAAAGGAAACGGTGCGGTCTTTTTTGCGGAGCTGCATGAGGCAGTGGTTCTTGGCCACTACGTGCAGCCAAGGGCGGAATTGGCGGATTTCGTGCATCCGTACCTTCTCCACCAGCGTCTCGAAGATGGCCATGACGGCATCTTCGGCCCTGGTTTTTTCCTTGAAATATTTTAGGCAAACACCGTACACCAGCTCCACGTAGCGCTCGTAGAGGAGGCCGAGGACCTCCAAATCACCGCTTTGCTGGTACGCCCGCACCAGTTCGTCGTCTGTTTTTTCAGTGATATTCTTTCGGAAAAACTTGAGCATTTCGTTAGCCGGAAGGCAGTTCCGTGGAGCGAATATCGCTATTTGAAACGATTGGCCATGACCGAGAAAGTTTATTGGGCAAAACAGCTTGAGAATCAGGCTATTGTGACGAAGAAATTGCCCTTGGGCAAAACTTGCACCCAACAAAATCGCCCAGCCCCTGTTTTTTAGGGCTGATAGCCTAATTGAGCTTGCGGTCTGGTTATCTTTGGCGCTTCGTACCTATTTTTTTATCAAAAAAGAATAATGAACAACTTTTATATCACCGACGTGGTGAAGCATTTGCTGATACTGAATGTGATTATTTTTATTGGGACGCAGTTTATGGGAGAGCCTGACAGCACGACCCAGCAAATGCTCGTCAGTGGCGAAATTTCAGATTTGGAGTCTTGGGGTCGCTTGAAATTCGCTGTTTTTTACCCCACCTCCGAGTTTTTCCGACCCTATCAGGTGGTGACCTATATGTTCATGCACGGCAATTTCACCCATATTTTCTTCAATATGTACGCACTGTACATGTTCGGCACAGCAGTGGAATCAGTGTGGGGCCCAAAGAAGTTTTTGTTCTACTACCTTTTTACGGGGTTCGGCGCATTGGCCTTGCAAATGCTGGTACAAACTATCGAGTTGGGTCAGGGGGCTCCGGGGTGGGCCATCAACGTCCCTATGCTCGGCGCATCCGGTGCAGTTTTTGGCATACTGGCAGCTTATGGGTTGCAGTTCCCGAACAATGTGCTCCGATTGCTAATCCCCCCGATAAGCCTAAAGGCAAAGTATTTTGTCCTTATCTATGCCGCCATTGAGATTGGGCTTGGACTTAGCCCATTCCAAACCGGCGTAGCGCATTTTGCACATGTCGGCGGGGCGCTATTCGGCTTCCTGCTCATCATGTTTTGGCGCAAACGGGGTGAGCGGTTGTATTGATACTGAAATTGCTGGATTGCGTTTTGCGCCCATTTCGACCCAAAACAATTCAACAATCCCCTATTTTTGTAAAAAAGTCGTCCAATATGTTCAGTTCGATTTGGCAAGACATCAAGGGTTATTTTAGCCACGGCAACATGTTGACCCGCATCATCTTGGTCAACCTTGGCGGTTTTTTGATGCTGCTGTTGGCGAGTTTGCTGCTCAGGCCATTCGGGGATGGGAGCATGTACAGCGATTTCTCCCATTCGCTGATGATTGGCGCCGACTGGAGGCACAACCTGACGCACCCGTGGGTGTTCATCACGCACATGTTCCTGCACGAGGGCTTTTGGCACCTGCTGTGGAACATGCTGGGGCTGTACTGGTTTGGGCGCATCGTTGGCGACCTGTTGGGCGACCGCCGGGTGCTGCCCATGTACCTATTGAGCGGCTTGGCGGGCGGGATTGTCTATTTTTTGATGGCTAATATTGGTAGCGGAATGGTCTTTGGTGGCTTTGCGCTCGGTGCTTCGGCAGCGTTCATGGGCATATTGGTGGTGGCTGGCGTCACGGCACCGGATTACCTGATTGGGTTGCCGCTATTGGGCGATGTTCGCTTGAAGTTCATCGTGCTGTTCTTCCTTGTCCTTGACCTCGTGGGTATTTCGCAAGGTTCCAATACTGGCGGCAGCTTTGGGCACTTGGGCGGTGCTGGGATGGGGCTGCTCATAGCCTCCCAACTGCGCAATGGCAACGACATGACCGCCCCCCTGAACCGGATGTGGGATGCCATTGCCTCGTTTTTTGAAAACCTGTTTTCACCAAAAAGGCCCAAGCCCAAAATGGCCTACCGCAACCCTGACCTGAAAAAGCAAACGGTTGGAAAGGCCACCCGCAGCAGTGGCCGCCGGGCTGCGTCCACTCCCGAAGACCTCTCCCACCAAGAGCAAATTGATGCCATCCTCGATAAAATAAAACTGACTGGCTACGAAAGCCTGTCGGCCACCGAGAAGGAGTTTCTTTTCAACGCCAGCAACAAGTAATTTGTCATTTTGCCATAATTTTGAAACTGCTCACCAATATACTTCGCTGGGCGAACCTGCTGCTGGTTTTGGCTACGCTATTGGCCTACCTCTCTCCGTGGGTCAACCCGGCGAAAGTCTGGCACTTCACTTTTCTGGGGCTGGCCTACCCGATGCTGCTCTTTGGCAATGTTTTTTTCGCCATTTTTTGGCTAATCCGGCATGACAAGTATGCTTTGTTCTCCATTGGCTGCATGTTGGCGGGTCTGGGCTATTTCAGCGGGTTTTTCAACCTGAGTTTTCAAGAAAGCTCCACCAATGCCAGTTCAGAAATCAAAGTGCTGACCTACAATATCGGCTCATTGAGTGGCTACCCAAGCGGCAAAGCTGAAAAAAAATCGAATATGGAGGCCAACTTTGAAGCCTTCGGCAAAGGCATTGAACCACCGGATGTGTTCTGCGTACAGGAAGGAAGGGGAGGGAACTTCATTGAGCTTATCAAAAACACCTTCAATTACCAGTACCATTACAAGGAAAAAAACACCCTCATTTTCTCCAAGTTTCCCATACAGGACAAAGGCGCTCTCGGCTTTAAGAATACCACCAATTCCTGCGTTTGGGCAGACCTGAAGACCCCCAATGGAACAGTCAGGGTGTACAGCGCCCACCTCCAATCCAACAAGCTTGGGCAGACCGCTGACAAAATAGCCACCAAGGGCAAAATCAACGACAAGGAAACTTGGAGTGACATCCGGTTCGTGCTGCGCCGCTACAAAAATGCCGTGACCATCCGAGCGGACCAAGCTCAAAAAGTAGCCAGTCATATCTCGAAAAGCCCCCACCCCGTCATCCTCTGTGGCGACCTCAACGACCCGCCCGTCTCTTATGTGTACAAGTTGCTTACCAAAAATTTGCAAGATAGCTTTTGCGAAAAAGGCAGCGGCTTCGGCTCCACTTTCGCAGGCAATTTGCCCTTTCTTCGCATTGATTATGTGCTGCCGGGCAGGCAGTTCAGGGTGATGAGGCACAAGGTGCTTCCCATAAAGCTCTCCGACCACTACCCCGTGCAGGTGTCGCTGCGGTGGGTGAAATGATGCGTTTACCTTTCCCGCATGGCTGAATATGGGTATTTTTCAAGAACTACCCTCAAAAGGGTAGTTTCCTGGCAGTCCAATCAAAACATGGCAAAATTTTTGCACTTAAAATCTAAGACTATTTGGTATCCCCAGTTGAGGAACAGACACGTTTTTTTGAGTGTGGGGCTTTCATTGGATTTGCCAAATAGGTACGCCGACATTGCCTAAGCCTGTCGGTGCCCATGAACAAAAATACACCCATGTACATAGCTACCTCCCACAGGTGGCCAGCCGCCAATTTCGCACCAGGCGGTAGGTGCCACATAGATTTTCAGCCATTGCTACTTTGGCTGAAACTTAGTTTCCCATTTGCCGTAACAAAGACTGTTTTTCAACTACCACAAGGAGGCTTTTTTGATGGCTATAGACTTTGCTTTTCGCAGTTGCCCGGTGCATTGCGGGATGCTGGGGAGTGTTTTGCCGTTCCGCCGGTTTCTGGCTCATTCTGGCCAAAACCAAGGGGAAAAAGTGAGCTTTTACGCTATGAAAAAAATTGAATTCAAAACTGTTGATAGTGTAAGCAATTGCTGTCCATGCGTTTTTGAAGCAGACATTTTTTAAATCAACAACGGGTAGGTCAAAAAGGACAATTTTTAATTTATTACATCTATAATTTATTAAAAATTAACATTTTACAATATCCGAACCGTTCCCTCGTGAAAACCTACCGTTTCGTAGATGGTTCGACACACTGGGAAATATGTGCAATAAAGTCCGTTACCTTTAACCATAATTTTTCACTAACAACTACTGGCTATGGGGCATTCCAATATTACAGACCGTCAAGCCATTTTCAACCTGATTTCAAGGTACGAAGACATGCTTGAAAAATTTCAGGTGAAATTTGCCGACCACAAATCCTATCACGCACTGATAGACTATTATGAGCGTGAGTGCCTGCTCGACCGAGCACTGGAGGTGGTAGGGTATGCCATTGACCAAACTGGCTACGACACTTTTTTCTTTCTTCGCAAAGCAGAACTCCTTCTGGAGAAAAAAGAGGCCACGCAAGCACTTTTCCTGCTCGACCAAGTGGACGCCAAATCACCCGGCCTGTTGCAAACCTCCATTCTCCGGGCAGAGGCGTTCGCCATGATGGGGATGCACGACCAAAGCCTTGCGTTGTTGGACGGCCTAAAGTTCAATGCCAACAGTGGCGAACTCTGCAAGATTTACGTTTGCGAAGCCCTGATTTACGACTCCTTAAAGGAGTTCGAGCGCATGTTTTACGTGCTCAAGGCTGCACTGGCCGAAGACCCCTCTAACTCGGAAGCACTTTCGAGGATGTGGTACGTGGTGGAATACGCCCGTAAGCATGAGGAATCCGTGGAACTGCACGAGAAAATCGTGGAAGAAGACCCTTACAATGCGCTTGCCTGGTACAACCTCGGCGCATCGCAATCATACCTTTGCAACTACGAGGAAGCCATAGAAGCCTACGAGTTTGCCTACCTGTCAAAGGACGATTTTGAGTTTGCCTACCGGGAGTGCGCAGAGGTTTGCCTCATCACCGGCGATTTCCAGAAAGCCTTGGGCTGCTACCAAGACGTACTGGAGCGCTTTGAGCCGGATGGCGACTTGTTCCTCAACATTGGGAAGTGCTACGAAGCCTTGGGCAACTACCTCGTAGCGCGGGATTTCTTTCAGCGCTCCGTGGACTTTGACTACTACTGTGCCGAAGCGCATTTTCATATTGGCCAGTGCTTTGGCAAACAAAAAGAATGGCACAAAGCCGTCGGTGCTTACCAAAAAGCCATCAAGCTGGAGCGCAAGAACGAGGATTTCCTCTCCGCCCTTGCGGAGGCTTATTCGAACACTGGCAACCTGAAAAAAGCGTTGGAATACTACCGGGAAGCCGCCGATACGGCCCCGGAAATGCCCGAACATTGGGTCAAGCTTGCTCATTTCCTGATGAAAAACCGCCGCTTCAACGAGGCCATAGAAGTGCTGGACGAGGCCGACGAGAATGCGTGGGGACCAGAGCTACTCTACTGCCGCAGCGCCTGTTTTTTTGAGATGGGCAACAAGTCTGAGGCACTGTTCGTATTGGAAGAAGCATTGTACGAAGACTTCGACGCGCACACGGCGCTTTTCCGGCTGATGCCGGTTTTGGAAAAAGACAAAGAAGTGAAGGCAGTCATTGCCATTTTTCAGCCTGAGTGATAGCTCACCCTATTCAACGCAAGGCTATTTAACTTACTGTAACACATATATTTGCTTCCAATTATTGGAAACGGAAGCAGCTCACCCTGGTGGAGGAACGATGTCTGACAATGAAGGCATCGTTCTTTTTTTTGCTCAGACTGGGCGCTATCGTCGTTCACTGCCCGCCTCATTGCCCCAAATCCAGCAAATGCGTGTCTTTGGAATATTTTTTGAAGGATAGGCAGGTGGCGTATGACGCACCCCCTTTGCCATTTTCAAAAAACATCAATGAAAGGACATTTCTTCCTGTACCTGCTTTCAGCCCTCGCACTATTCACCGCCTGCAACAAGGCACCAGAAAAAATTATCAGCATCAACCCCGACGAGCTAACGGCTACTGACCAAGTCAAAATTGGCGAAGCGTTCCAACTTGCGCTGGAATCCAATACCGCAGCGTTCACGGTGCTTGACAAAGCAGCCTACCCAGCAGCATACGACTATGTGAACACGCTGTTCAGCACCATGCTCAACACCGCACAGGTACAGCACCGACTGGATTACCATTGGTCGGTCCATATTCTTCAAGACGACGAAAAGCGTACGGCTTTTTTCCTACCTGGTGGCCACTTCTACATCTATACCGGCCTATTGAAATTCCTCGACACCGAAAGCGAATTGCTTGGCGTCATTGGCCATGAACTGTTCTATGCCGATTCCGACTTGTTGGTGGAAAGAGTAAGGCAGACATTTGGCGGGGTCCTATTGGGCGATATTTTGTTGGAAAACCCTGTGCCAGCCCTACCAGAATATGCCGTGGAAATGCCGCTAATGGGCTTTGACGAAGAAAATGTCACGAACGCCGATGCGTTTTCCGTTCAATTGATATGCCCATTTCTCTATTCCCCTTCGGGCATCAAAAAAATATTGGAAAAATCGAAAAAAGAAAAAGTACAGCCACTTTGGCTGGAAACCCGCCCGGGCAAGTACGAAACCCGGCTGCTCGCGCTCAACGAGGCATCGGAAACTTGCGGCCTTCCTGGTGTGTCAAACGAGGAAAACTACATTAAATTCAAACTGGAATACCTGCCGTAAGAGGATGTGGGTGGTTACTATGGCGCCAACCGCTCAATGAGCCAACCGCCCCCCAACTTGGGCGAATACCTGAACCGGTCGTGCAGCCTACTGGTCTGGCCCTGCCAAAACTCGAACATCGCCGGCTTCACCAAATATCCACCCCAGAACCCTGGCAGGGGCAGTTTGTCAAGCCCTTCATACTGTTTTTCCACCGCTTCTATCCTTTGCTCAAGCCACTCCCGGCCATCCAGCACGCTGCTCTGTGGCGAGGCCCAAGCCCCCACTTGGCTGCCACGTGGCCTGTTCTGGAAATAAGCCTCCGAAGCCTCCGCAGACAGCCGCTCCACCTGACCTTCGATGCGTACCTGGCGGTGCAGGTCATGCCAGAGGAACACTAGCGCCACATGTGGGTTTTCCTTCAATTGACTGCCTTTCCGGCTTTGGTAGTTGGTGAAAAAGCTGAAGCCTTCTGGGCCAAAATCCTTTAGCAGCACTATCCTTGCAGAGGGTTTGCCATCGGGCGTAGCGGTTGCTAATGTCATGGCGTTGGGTTCCCGGACGCCAGCAGAGAGGGCATCTTGGAACCATTGGCGCAACTGGTTGGCTGGTTCGGCCTCCATTTCGCTGGTGTTCAGCGGTTGGGATTGGTAGTCTTCTCTAAGGTGGAACAACATACGACTTGTGATTTTGGAAAAAAAGCCCATAGAATTGAAGAGCCAGTAAAGGAGCATCCATTTTCCGGCTCAAAAACAAGCATTAAGGGAAAAGGATTTGGCAATGGGCAAAAAAAAACCCTGTCAAGCTACTTGACAGGGACAAAACAAAAAACAAACACTATGAACAAACACTAATCTTTTGGCGAACATTGAGGTTAAGAAGAAAAAAAAAGTCCCCCGTTTAGGCCGGGGGCTACATAAAAAACAAAAACTATGAACAAACACTCACCCTATATTCTTAGAGAATGATGTGCGCCCTAAAGTTATGAC
>DIUC01000079.1:0-27668 GCA_002435785.1 Saprospiraceae bacterium UBA6168
TCTTCGTCTGGTTTGCGGAGGTGGAGTTCACAGACGGGACGGTGGAGCTGCTGAAGGGGGACGTGGTGCTGGTGAGGTGAGGGGGATTGCCCCTGAGTGGCCGCCTTTGCATGGGTGTTTTCATGCTTTATTGGTAAACATGGCACTGGTTGGTTTCCAAGAGTATGCATAGAATAGCTCTAACCCTATTCCTACTCGCCAATTCTTCTGAAAATTCCCGACACCTATTAAGAATTGACGTGTCTTTGGTTATTTTTGGCGTTGTACCATTCTAACCTAATACAATGAAGCCGTCCAGATTTTTAGTGTTCTTCTTTTTGCTCGCTTATGTTCATGGCCAAGGGCTTTGCCAACAAAACATGAATGCTGCAAAGCCAGCAAAATCAACTGAAATCTATTTCGATTTCGCAAAGCACGAGCTTCGCCCAGCACCAGATTCTCTGCTGGCAGGTGTGCTGGCCTTTACCAAGGGCAAGGACAATTTCACCATCAACATTACGGCCCACACCGACTCTATTGGTTCAAAAGCCAATAATGAGGCACTTTCAAAGCGACGGGCGCAGTCCGTCAAGGATTACCTTGTAAAAAACGGCATTCCTCCTTCGCTTGTCAGCTTCACCTATTATGGAGAAGGAATGCCTGCCACTGAGAACGCCTCGGATATAGGCCGCCAACGCAACCGCAGGGCGACAGTGGAGGTGTTGCTTGCCCTTCCGATGGTCATCATTGAGGGAACCGTGACGGATGAAGTAACTGGCAAGCCGCTCGTTGCAGATGTTATTTTTCGCACGAAGGAAACAAGTGATACCGTGCGCACCACTGCTGATGGGAAGTTTCGAACCACCGCCCAATCAGGCACAGTAGTCGGCATTGATGCTTATGCGGAATGCCATTTTATGAAATCGGAAATGGTAAAGGCCGTCCCCAAGATGGAAGCTTTGACCATGCCCTTGAAACCTGCCAAAACAGGTGCAAGTGCGGATATTGGCAACCTATATTTTGTGGGCAATCAACCTATCCTGCTGGAAAGCTCAAAACCAGAACTGCCCAAAATACTCCGGTTTCTCCAGTTGAACCCAGGGATGAAGATTGAGATTGCTGGGCATGTCAACCGCCCGAACAGCCCGCCCGTCGGAAGGGATAGTTGGGACTATAAACTCTCTGAAGACCGGGCAAAAACCGTTTACAACTACCTACTTGATAATGGCATTGCCTCAGAAAGGATTAGTTGGAAGGGCTATGGCAACCACGAAATGCGCTACCCCCGTGCCACCACCGAGGACCAGCAAGCGCTTAACCGCCGGGTGGAGTTGCGGGTTTTGGATGGTGGGTGCGAGTGAAGGAATTTTTGTTTGGCACTAATTTGTCAAATACCTTTCCTTCGTAATGACATGAAGGTCGTTCCCCCAGATTTTATTCATTGAAGCTATCGGTCTATGGTGGCACCTGAGTATTTTTGCACTTTTATTCATTTTCGAAAGACCACGATTCCCTGTTTTTAAAATATGGCCTACAAAATAAAAGAGCTATACTATACCCTCCAGGGCGAGGGCGCACATACCGGAAGGCCCGCTGTGTTTTGCCGTTTCACGGGCTGCAACCTCTGGACGGGGCGTGAGGAGGACCGGCACAAGGCCATCTGCCAGTTTTGCGACACGGACTTTTGGGGGATGGACGGCGAAAATGGCGGCCAGTACTCCGCATCGGCATTGGTGGAAAAGGCTGCGCTACTTTGGGGCGACATGGCAAAGGGCAAACCGTATGTTGTCTGTACCGGCGGGGAGCCGCTGCTGCAATTGGACGAGGCGCTCATTGCGGAGTTCCAATTGGCTGGCTTCGAGGTGGGAGTAGAGACGAACGGGACCCAAGCTTCTCCTGCTGAATTGGATTGGGTTTGCGTCAGCCCCAAGGCGGGCGCTGCGCTCGTGCTGAAATCGGGAGATGAACTGAAATTAGTGTTCCCGCAGCCAACTGCCATGCCGGAATTGTTTGAGGAATTGGATTTCACTAATTTTTATATCCAGCCCATGGATGGGCCGAGGCAAGCGGAGAACACCCTCGCCGCCATTGATTATTGTTTAAAAAATCCAAAATGGCGGTTGAGCATACAGACCCACAAGTTGCTGAACATCCCATAAAGAAAATAGCCCCGGAAATCTTCCGAGGCTATTTGGCTGGATATACCAGTGCTATCTTTCTCTTTGGTGAGTACCCAAATGATTTCTGGCTTACTGGAAAACCACCTTCTCTGTCTTGACAAACCCCGGTGTTTTCAACTGCACAATGTACAAGCCGGAGCCACTCAAAACCTCACTATCAAGCCGGAACCGTGACCTGCCCGCCTTCAATGGGCCATCGAGCAAAACCGCAACACGGCGGCCTTTTACGTCGAATACTTCAAGCTGCGCAACAGGCTGGTTGTCAATGCTTTCCACGTGGACAAAAGTAAACCCGCTGGCTGGCGATGGGGCAACTGCGATGCTGTTCTCAGGGGCGGGGTCCAAAATACCGGATACCATCGAAATGGTTTTCGTGCTCCAGACATTCACGGGTATGTACTTGGTTCCTTCTTTTTTCCAGATGATGCCTACCACCTCGTAGTTGTACCCCGTTGGGTCGCCAATGGGCAGTCCGAAGTTGAGGCCAAACTCCTGCCCAGCGTTCACGCTGCCGTTGGTGATTGGCTGGCCAAAAGTTTGCTCCGTAAAAGAAGTCCGGAGGACCCGCTTGTGGACAGCATTGTTGCCTATGCTTTGTTGGAATCCCACAACATTGTCTTCGAGAAGGTAAATGCCGAGGTGATAGTCGCCTTGAGCGGCTTGGAAGAACTTGACCTTGGCGTTGACCTTGATTTCGCCGTTGGAATAGTAAGGCTCGAAGCCACTGTTGACGATGGGGGCTTGCCCGTATGCTTCATCCACCAAAGCCTTTAGCGAGGCTAATCTGGAGGTGCCGTTGCTCGAATTGACTCCTTGGTCGGCCTCGTTGAAAAAGAAGCGGGGCTGTGCGAAGCTGCCAAAATTGTCGGTGATTTCGGCGGCAGCGTCATTGAGCAGGAGGCCGCTGAAGTGGGCCGCCATCAGTACGGCCTTGTCGTCGTTTTGCGCAATGGCACTTTCAAAAAACGTCCAGCCCCAGGTACCGCAGAAGGTACACCAACTGGCCGTCCGCTTGGTGATGAGGCTGCGTTGTTGTTGCTCAACCTGTTGGGCAATGCCCTGAACAAGGAACAAGAGGGCCAAGAGAAGTGTAAACGTACTTTTTTTCATGCCTGGGAAATTTTATTTTGAATTGAATTGATAATGCTTTTCAGAATGGTCTTTTAACAATCCTGACCACGAAAGGGTTGATTACAGGCTCGTCGAAGGTGAGTAATCCAATTGAATCAAGGTTTTTGTCGCTGCGGTGACTTTATAGCGCTCGTCCAACCTCATTCCCACCACCCAAGCAATTTTCCCGCCAGATTCCAGCAACCAAACCCGCTCTTTTTCAAACCTTGTCAGCTTGTTGTTGGAGAAAAAGTCCTGCAATTTCTGGTGTTTGCCCCCCATGCCCAGTGGGCAAAATGCGTCGCCCGGCTGCCAGTGCCGTAGCCGAAGCGGCCATTCAAGCTTGTCGGCGTCCAACCAGGCCGTGTTGGGGCTGGCTGGTGGGGTTGCGGCTGGCTGGCCGGCATGGAGGCTGAGGCCAAGGCTTGCCCCAGTTGGCAGTTCGATGGGGGTGGATGGAATACCGGGCATTTCGATTACTCCGACATGATTTTCCCCCAGGGATAAAATTAAAAAAAAACGGTCCACCAATAACCGGGCGGGGGGCGATTCGAAAATGCTACCGGGCTGGTTGTCAATGCTTTGTAGGATGTTTTTGACTTGGTCGTTGTTGAAGCCGTGGTGCTTCAACAACTCGAAAAGCACGGTAAATGGGGCAGGGTAGGAGCGCAATTTTTGGTGGTCAATGCGCCACTCGTACTGGTGTTTTTCCACTACGTCGTCCTGTATTTTTTGCAGGGCAAAATCATAGAGCAGTTCCGATTCCCGCAGCCGCTCGATGGTCTCCCCAGCCACCCTTTGAAAGGCAGGGTTAATCCTTTCAAAAACAGGCACCACGTGGTGGCGCAACAGGTTTCGGTTGTACTTGTCGGTGAGGTTGGAGGCGTCCTCTCGGTATTCTATATTTTCGCCTTCGGCAAATGCGAGCAGGTTCCTTTTTGTGGCAAAAAGGATGGGGCGAATGAGGTGTCCATTCTTTGGCAAGATACCGTGCAGGCCCCGCAGCCCGCAGCCCTTGCTGAAATTGTACAGCAGTGTTTCGATGGAGTCGTCGAGGTGGTGCGCCGTCGCTATATATTGGCAACTTGCTTGCTGGCGGATTTCTTCCAGCCAAACGTAGCGCAGCTCCCGTGCTGCTTGTTGTATGGAGGCTTTGTTTTGCTCCGCAAAAAGCTGGGTGTCAAAACGGGTAGTGTGGAATCCGACTTGCAGGGTAGCGGCCAGTGTTTTTACAAAAGATTCGTCGTTATCGGAGTCCTCGCCTCGCAGTTGGAAGTTGCAGTGGGCCATCGCAAATGGCAGCCTTGATGCTTTGAACAAATGACAAAGCACCACAGAGTCCACGCCGCCACTGGTGGCAATGAGGGCTTTTTCGCCACCATTCAGCAGGTTTTGCGAAGCAATGTATTTGTGAAACTGGTCAACCATGCAAAATAGTTGTCGCCCAATCAATAGGGCGACCAAAAAGCATCAAGCCTTCAACTGGCGATAGTACTCGTAATAATAAGGTATCGTCTCGATGCCCTTGTAAAAGTTGAACAGGCCATAGTGCTCGTTTGGCGAATGGATGGCATCGCTGTTGAGGCCAAAGCCCATCAGCACACTGTCCACGTCCAGCACGTCCTTGAACAGGGAAACAATGGGGATATACCCGCCTTCCCTTTTCGGTATTGGCTCTTTTCCGAAGGTCTTGGCCAAAGCAAGGTGCGCAGCTTGGTATTCAGGTGTGTTGGTCGGTGTGACGCCCGGCTCGCCGCCGTGCATCCGAATGACCCTTACCTTCACTGAGGGCGGTGCCAAAGACTTGAAATGTGCCTCGAACTGGTCATAGACGTTCTCGCAGCGCTGGTGCGGCACGAGGCGCATGGAGATTTTGGCAAAAGCCTTTGAGGGCAAAACCGTCTTCGAGCCTTCGCCTGTGTAGCCGCCCCAGATGCCGTTGCAGTCGAGCGAAGGGCGGATGCTGGTGCGCTCCAAAGTCGTGTAGCCCGCTTCGCCCGCCACATCGCCGATGCCGAGGTCTTCTTTGTAGTCGTCGAGGCTGAACGGCGCTTTGTTCATGGCCGTGCGGTCTGTTTCGGTTTCGTTCAGCACGTCATCATAGAAGCCGGGTATGGTGATTTTGCCGTTCTGGTCAATCAATTTGTCAATCATGCCCGCCAGCACGTTGATGGGGTTGGCCACGCCGCCGCCATATACGCCAGAGTGGAGGTCCCGGTTGGGGCCGACTACTTCCACTTCGAGGTAAGCGAGGCCACGCACCCCGGTGGTAATGCTGGGCACATCGTTGGCAATGATGGAGGTGTCGGAGCAAAGCACCACGTCGCATGCCAGTTTCTCCTTGTTCATTTCCACGAATGGCCGAAAGCTTGGCGAGCCTACCTCTTCCTCGCCCTCCACGCAAAACTTGACGTTGCAAGGCAGGTTGCCCGTTTTTACCATCGCCTCGAATGCCTTGACGTGCATGTAAGTTTGGCCCTTGTCATCGCAGGAGCCACGAGCAAAAATGGCACCTTGGGGGTGCACCTTTGTTTCCCTGATGACTGGTTCGAAGGGAGGAGTAGTCCAAAGGTCGAGCGGGTCGGGTGGCTGCACGTCGTAATGGCCATAAACCAGCACGGTCGGCAGGCTTTTGTCCACGATTTTTTCGCCGTAAATGACGGGGTAGCCCTCCTTGGTCTTGCCGTCTTTTTGGTGAGAAGTCGGGCATACTTCGACGAGGTCACACCCGGCGTCACGGAGGCTTTGGGCGACAAACTCGGCGGTGCGCAGCACGTCGGCTTTGTACGCCGGGTCGGCACTGATGGAAGGGATGCGGAGCAGATCCAACAGTTCGTCGAGGAAGCGCTGCTTGTTTTTTTCGATGTATTCTTGTGTGGATTTCATTGGATAGGCTGGATTGATAGTTTTATTGTCAGATGGTTGAAATGTTGGATGAGATACTGGATTGACTTGTGGCCGGGTCATTCTGGCATAGCGGCAACCCAATAATTCAGCAATCTTTTCTTTTTCAGTGCCAAAGATAGCGAGGCAAGCTTGTTTGACAAGAAAAAAACCGAGGTCAGATTTGCAGGGAAACGAGCAGTTCCGACAGACGGCTTTCACTCAGCTTGAACTCTATTTTGCCGCTGGCCGCAAAACTGATGGCCCCTGTTTCCTCTGAAACGACAAAGGCTGATGCGTTGCTGCGCTCCGAGAGGCCAAGGGCGGCCCTGTGTCGAAGCCCCGTGTGCTCGGGCAGGTTGGAGCTATCGGATACGGGCAGGATGCAACTGGCTGCTTGGATTTTGCCCTTACCGATTAGGACGGCGCCATCGTGCAGCGGGCTTTCTTTCTGGAAAATGCTGAGCAGCAGGGATTGGCTGATTTTGGCATCGAGCGCCACGCCAGAGTGGCCAATGCCCTCCATTTCGAAGCTGTTGGAAAAGACAATCAGCGCTCCCGTCTTGTCTTTGGACATGCGCAGCAGTGCTTGTTTTATTTCAAAATTGGCCGCTTCGTTGACAATTTTTTTATCCAAATTCCGGGTGAACCACCTAAGCATCACCTCGGAGCGGCGCCCCAAGGTGGTATTTCCGAGCATCAGCAAAAAACGCCTGACTTCGGGCTGGAAGATGATGATTATGATGATGAACCCGACGTTGACAAACTGGCTCAGAATCATCGAAAGCATGTCCATTTTCAACATGCCCACCAGCCACCAAAGCAGGTAGATGATGAGTATGCCAATGAAGATGTTGAATGCGATGCTGCCACGCAAAAGCAGGTAAACCCGATAAATCAGGTAGCCGACGATGGCCACGTCGAGCACATCCCAGAGGCTGATGGGCAGAAAGCCGATTTCGAAGAGGAAGTTCATGCCCAGCTTCTAATTTTTAAGCGAAGAAATGGAAGATTCATCCGGTAAAGATGTCCTAATTTTGAGGTACTGAACATGCAATCTTAAAAAAAATGGTTTTGCTTTGAAAAATAGACTTTTTGCCATCACCTTGGTTTTTTTGTGCCTACCAGCTTTGGTTATGTGCCAAGAGGTGATTACCAATGAGGCGGGTCGCAAGATTGTGTTGGATGCGAACGGGAATTGGCAATATTTTCAAGAGGATTCCACCGGTTCCAGCGCCGATGCTGCCAAGTTTAAGTTGTCAAAAAGAAATGCAGCGGAAAACGAACGGCGAATAGCTGAGTCTATGGAAGTGGAACGGGCGCTCACTTTGTTGCTTATCAAAAAACGAGTGGAGAAGATTGACTTGAACATCCAAATGCAAGCTAATTCAGCCAACAAAGACCCTCGGTTGAAGGAGCAATTCGACGGCTTGGAGCAAAAAATCCGCCAGTTGGAGTTGCAATTGGAAACTGCCAGAAAACGAACGGCCTTTTTGCAAAAAATAGCCAACCTGCCCCCACAGCCATACAACCGAAAGCTGAAAAGATGGGAGGCAGACCATCCGTTTGAGGAAGAATTGGCTGGACTAACTACAAATAAAATGGCCACAACTAAGGGCATTACGACTAACAACATTGCTCATGGCATCCTACTTTTGCCACCGGAGCTTCCTTGTGGAGAGGGAATGTATGGCACTGACCAGTCCACCCAATCGATTCGGTGGGAGACGGCCCCTTCCGTTTTATTTATCCACACCGATAGGGTAGTGGCGCAGGAATTCAGAAAACGGGATTTCCTTGAATGTGCCGGCAACTTGATAGCGAGCAAGGGTGGGGCAAAGCGCTTAAACATTGCAATTGCAGTCGCAACAGCCAACGCTCCACAATTATTTGGGAAGTTGTTGCGGGGCGATTTTTTGGAGTTGCGCTTGTTGAACGGTGAGCGGGTCAAGCTTTACAACACTTTGCCCAACAGTGGGGAGTGGGTGGCCGCCCAAGGTGCCTATATTTACCACGGCAGCTATATTTTAGGTATTCGGGAAGAAAAAATGCTCCGCAACAGTGATTTGGACAAAGTGCTTGTGCGGTGGGGGTTGTTGCAGGAGGAGTACGAAGTGTTCGAGACAGATTTTTTTGTGCGGCACTTCCATTGTTTGGATGCCATGCAACCAAAATGAAATTAACCAACTAGGAAATGTTAGGCTTAAAATTACCGACCGACCCAAGATGGGTTGACCTTGCGGAAATGGACCTTGCGGAGATTCTCACAGACCATGCGTACTGTGAGCAGAAAGCAGCGACTTCTTGCATTTCGCTCATCCAGGGATACCCCGACAAGGTGGAACTGGTGAAAAGCCTCGCTCCAATTGTCACCGAGGAATGGGGGCACTTCCGTTTGGTGCTGCTGGAATTGGAGCGCCGGAACCTCAAATTGGGGTACCAAAGAAAGGACGAATACGTGAACGAACTGATGAAGTTTGAGAAAAAAGGGGGCAGCCGAGAAGACCGGCTTTTGGAGCGGTTGTTGATTTGTGCGCTCATTGAAGCAAGGAGCTGTGAGCGCTTTAGGTTGCTTTCCCTGAACTTGAACGAAACCGATTTGAAGGAGTTTTACCACAAGTTTATGGTATCGGAAGCGGGGCATTATCGGCTGTTTATTGACCTTGCAAAGGCTTATTTCCCAGAAGAACTCGTTAAGACTCGGTGGCAGGCATACTTGGAACGGGAAGCGGAAATCATGGGGCAGTTGGAACTTCGTGGCGATAGGATGCACTGAGGCGAAATAAATTATTGAGTTATGCTATTTTTGTAGCAGAAAGAATAATCACTAATGTTTGACTTCAAAGCAACAATGGAGAATTTGCCAAAAAGATGGTTTGTCACCTCGAACGAGAGGGGTGTTTCCATTTTTTTTTGGGGAGCCTTGCTATCTTTCATTGAAGTGGCAACTTTTTTGTTTAGTTTGGCGTAATTTTTAATATTAAAGCTACAAGAGAACCATTACCAATTTAAAGCACCGCTCACAATGCAAAAAAAAATAGACCACACATCCATTGACCTCAAACCAAAAAAGAACAGGTTATGCGCCAATTAAAGATTACCAATAAAATTACGACCCGTGAAAGTCTTGCTTTGGACAAGTATCTGAACGATATTGGCAAGATTGACATGCTGAACGCCGAGGAGGAGGCCGACCTCGCCCGCAGGATTCGGGCGGGCGACCAAGCAGCGCTTGAGCGGCTCACCGAGGCCAACCTGCGCTTCGTCGTTTCCGTTGCGAAGCAATACCAAAACCAAGGTCTTTCGCTAAGCGACCTTATCAACGAAGGCAACGTGGGCTTGATGAAGGCCGCCCGGCGCTTCGACGAAACCAAGGGCTTCAAGTTCATTTCCTACGCCGTTTGGTGGATTCGGCAGTCCATCCTCCAAGCCATTGTTGAGTATTCCCGAATCGTGCGGCTTCCGCTCAATAAAGTTGGCTCTTATAATAAGGTGAACGAAGCCTTCATTTCCTTCGTCCAAGAATTCGAGCGGGAACCCTCTGACGAGGAGCTCGGCGAAATATTGGAGCTGTCGGCCAAAGAGGTGTCCAACATGCTCAAGGGCAGCATTCGCCACGTGTCGGTAGATGCCCCCATCGGTGGCGACGATAGCGATTCCACCATGCTTGACCTGATTGCCGACAAGGACGGCGAGCGCCCGGACGACGCATTGATGGACCAATCGTTGAAAGATGAGGTGCAAGCTGGATTGTCCATTTTGGCCCCACGAGAGGTGGAAGTGCTTTCGGCCTATTACGGACTGAACGGGCACAAGGCGCTTACCTTGGAGGAAATCGGCGACCTGTACAATTTGACCAGGGAGCGGGTTCGGCAAATCAAGGAAAGGGCCATCCGGCGGCTTCGCAAGTCTTACAACCGCAATGCACTGAGGTCGTATTTAGGTTGAAAAACGGAAAAAAAACAAAAAGCCCTGTCAATTTCGGCAGGGCTTTTTTTATTTCTGTCGAAATGGATTGGCCAGAACCCGAATAAGTCTTAGAATTGGCGTTCAAAAAAATACAAAATGATAGGTACTGCAATATCGTTGTTCTTGATTTTGGCTTTGTGCATGATTGGCATCACGGTGTTGATGAAGACCCTCCAGAACTACAAACCCGGAAGAAAAAAAATCCAGGACGACCTAAAAAAAATAAAGGCAGAACTGGCTCCCTTGGTAGCCGACTTGGTGCCGTGGTCTTCTGAGGAGATGGAGCAATTGTCTTTTAACCAAATCAAAAAATCCTTCAAAAGCGGCTTGGTCAAAACCTCAAAAGGGGTGCTCACGACGATTTATCACGAGCCAGTGGTCGCTTGGGCCTACAAAAAATACGTCAGTAAAAACGAGAATGGCTTGCTGTATGCCCGAACAAGCAACCAGGAGTTTGTTTACCGTATAAAAAATGGTGAGGTGGAAATGTTGGTTGGAGAGCAGTTAAGGGGCATTTTGAACCAGCAGGGCGTGTTGGTAGATCAGAAAGGAAACAAACAGTTGGCCCAAATCAACAAAAATAAGGAGAACCTGGTGCTGCCCGTGCTGGTAAACAACAAGCTCGTAGGAGGATTGTCCAACCCTGAAAGAGGACAAAAAGGAAATGTGAGGGCATTTCAGCACTTGTCCAAAATGGGCAAGGAAGAAGAAGAAATCGTGCTTTCCCTGTCCATACTTGAACTTGTGAAAAGGGAGATTGAAGCTTGATAACATCAAAATCATCCTAAGCGCTTGAAAATCAATGCTATTTGATAAAAAGTCACAAAAAAATAGTGGAATATTAATCTTGTTGAATACTTTTGGCCGAATAAATGCCGATTGCCTATTCAGATGATGACACCTACTTGACCAAATATTTTTACAAACTAATTCGCTTCTACACCTGCGCTTTGTCTGGCAGGCAATCTTACCCAGGGAATTCATCCCATTTTGACCCAAATTATCAACCTATCTATGGGAAATTACACACGTTAGGATTTTGACAGCCAATGGATACTCATAGGGTCTGACGATTGGAAGGAACATTCTTTCGGCTTTCCCGTACAACTGTTTTGGATAAGAACTCCGCTGTGAAGCGGATTTTTACATATTTGTCATTACTCCAGTTTTTCTCATTAAACTTCTGAAACATGAAAGTTTCGCTACTTAATCAAACACCTATGCAACTTCCAGGATTTCTCCGACAACTTGCCATGCGGGTACTCTGTGTGCTCGTGCTGACAGTTTCGGTGACAAGCCTGATTTGGGCGGAAGGCTCAAAGGATTTCGTGACCTATCCAGGTTACAGGATGTTTCTCGACACCCGGGACTCACAACAACTCAAAGTGTATGCTGGTGCAGGTGAATACATCAATGTTGGCTCCAGCCATATTGGTATTCAAGGCGGCTTCATTCGGGTTTTTCGACCCAATGGCACCTTGGCTGCTACCTATGACAACACGGGCGCCTCTACGGGCATCGGCATCATCAACAACAACGTGCAGGAAATGGCAGGTCCAACAGGTGGCGGAACCACCAACGGGACTGGCTACATTCCCGGCGTAATTCAAGTGCCAGCCGGACAGGAGGGGATTTGGACCGTTGTTTTTGATTACCCATCCTATGTGAACAACAGTTTTCTCAATATCCTGAACAACGCCCCTTGGACACGTGGCGCCAACCAACCCAATTCCAGAAGGGTGGTGCTGGCATGGGACATCACCGTTACTATTGGCGGTGCAGGAAACACCGGCGGTGCTCAACAGGAGGGAAGGGTTTATACCAACGAACATATTACCCTCATCAATGGGAATGGATTCGCTACCTCCCCGGAGTTTTTTGTGTTAACGGATGATGGCTACCTCTACAAGGTCAAAATTGACAACGCCGACCCGTTCAGGTTTCCAATATCCTCCAACTCCCTCGGTTTGGTAAATGGCGCAGGAGTACCACAATACAAGTCCAAACCCGAATCTGCATTTGAGCGCAGCGACGATCCCTCATCCTGGATTGCAAACAATTTTTATTTGTTCGAACCGCAAGCAGAGGATGATGCCAACAGAGGATTGATCAACAACAAGATATTTTTCAACCTGCCAGATGGCAACATGCCAGCCTTGGCAATGGTCACTGATATTTTCAGGACGAATACCCATACGACTTGGCTTTACAAGGCAGCCCAAGACCAAGGCATCAATAACTTTTTTGTTGTTGGGGCCAATCCAGGGGCACCACCTTGTGCTGCTGGCACCTTCCAATTCGGTAAAGGAGCAAATTTCTTTTTCAACACCAACACAGGTGGAAGTGTCACCATTCGAATTGATGTAAACAATGATGGCGATTATGACGACCCAGTGGATGTGATTATTTCTGGCTCAATAGGGCCAGGTGAAGATTTCATCTTTTGGGATGGCTTTGATGGAACTGGGGTTCAGATACCTGTGCAGGATTCCTTCGTGTTGAATTATGACGGTATTGTTCGCTTTGGTGAAATCCACATTGCGCTCACAGACGTAGAGAACATCCCTTTGATAAATGGTGTGGGTGGTGTCACTTTTGAAAGGGTCGTGCCGTTGACCCCAACGCCCCTCAACCAATTCTACTACGACCACTCCCAAATAGGTGGCCCAATAAGCGGTGGCGGCACTACCTTACCATTGCCAACCACAATACCTTATACTTACTCAGGCAATGCTGGCAATGACAAATACATTGACCAATGGACCTTTATCCAAGCGCCTTTTTCTGCCATAGATACTATCAAGATTGTCATTGATTGCGTTTGCGAAACAGAAACACCGGAATTGGTGGGTGATACGAATATTGAAATATGCGCCGGTCAAGACTTGGTTTTATCGGCTACCAATACATTTCCCGGCATCGGTGACCTCGTTTACACATGGTCTGGCTTACCAAACCTTAACTTCATTGACACGGTGGGCGTTTTGGAAACAAGCACGGCCATTTTTCCAAACAGCACCACAGCAAGTACGGGCACCTTCCAGGTAGTTGGGGCCACAGAGGCTGGTTGCAAGGATACATTGAACTACAACGTCATCGTAAACGCAACGCCAGTTGCACTGACCATAAATGGCGGAGGCCCATATTGCGCTGGCGAATCCGTCACCTTACAAGTTCAAACTGCTCCTGGGTTCGCAACCCTTGATTATGCTTGGACCGGCCCTGGGGTCCCTGCTAACATGGCGACAGGAACAGTGGCCGGAGGTGATGTCATCACGCTTGTCATACCGAGCATACTAATGGGGGATGCTGGACTCTACAGTTTGGTGCTGACCTCCCTAGATGGGTGTGAGTCCGAACCAATATCAACAACTGTTACGGTCAGTTCCACCCCAGAAATAGCTTTGATTTCTGGCAACAGCGGCTATTGCTTGGGCGAAAACGTAACGTTGACTGCCACGAACACCGCAACTGGTTTTGCAACGATGTTGTGTACATGGACAGGACCAAACGGATTTGGTGTGACCCAAACCGTCAATGCCGCAGACCCCATTGTGTTGAACCTTACCAATATCACCAGTTCGTTTTCGGGCATTTATACCTTGGTCTGTTCAGTGGCTTCATGTGAAAGCGACCCAGTTCAGTTTAATCTCGTGATAAACACCCCGCCACTCATTACTGCCATCAGCCCGAACGGCACTTTCTGCGAGGGCACCTCGGTTACGTTCACGGCACAGAATGGCCAGCTTGGCTCAGGCCCTGTAAGCTATACATGGACAGGCCCCAATGCCTCGCTTCCGTTCACAGGCCCAGCATCACTTACAGGCCCATACGAATTTACCATACCCAACCTTTCCCCTGCCGACGCAGGCACATATACCCTCACATTGGGCGGATGCCCTTCTGCTCCGCAATCGGTGAACATAAACGTTTTGCCAGCTCCCAATATCACCATCACAGGTGGTGGGGACAAATGCGTGGGGCAGGACGTGACGCTAACGGCCACCAACAGCACCCAAGGCGTAGGTCCTATCATCTATATCTGGACAGACCCTAACGGCAACATCTTGTCGCAAGGCGTGACATCTGACAACGTGCCTTGCACCGTGACCATCAACAACGTCACTGCCGCCAATTCAGGGGTTTACACCATTTTCAAAACAATAGATGCCACTGGTTGCACAGCAACTGAAACGGTAACTATCAACGTGCTGCCCGGCTTGAACATCATTGACCCGACGCCGGATAGCACCTATTGCGAGTTTGAAGACGTGCTCCTTACGGCAACGAACACTGTGGATGCTGGCGATTTGACCTATACATGGACGGGGCCAAACGGCACGGTACTTGGGCCATTCACGGTTGGCAGCTTTGACCCATTGACGGCCATCATCAACGACGCAACCTTGATTCATTCAGGTACTTGGACATTGAGCATTACTTCTTCCACAGGTTGCAGTTCAAATGACATACAAGTGGAGGTAACCATCCTTCCGGGCGTAAGAATCACAGCCGTTACGGGCGGAGGTCAATATTGTTTGAACGCACCTGTAAACCTGAATGGGTCGGGCGAAGGCTCTGCGGATTCGGTCAGCTATACATGGACTGCCCCGAACGGTACCATTATCGGTAGCGGAACAACAGTACCAGCAGGGCCATTCCCAGGCAGCAGCAATCAAAACTTGCCAGGAACCTATATCCTTGAAGTCATTGCGGACTCCAGTGGATGCGGTGACAGCGACTCTGTCATTATTGAAATAATTCCATTACCAGAAGTGATGGTGTTGAACAACGACACCACGCTTTGCGACCTTGACACCCTCGAAATATGCGGTCAGGCGCTCACGCCGAACATTGGCACCTTTACTTATACATGGACTACGCCAACCGACGAAACCATTTTTGGCACTGCCAGTGGCAACGCTCCATTCTGCGATGTAATCTCTCCAATGGAGGATTATGGAAGCGGGCCATACATCCTAAGGATAACCGCAAATGGCTGTACCTCCGAGGCTGACACCTTCAATGTTACATTGAATCCAAATCCTTCCGTCACCATAATATCGGGCGGAGGCACCTACTGTGCTGGCGATACGGCCTTTATTTGTTTCACCAACGTCAACCCACTGGTAACTGGCTTCTTCTACACCTATATCCTGCCTGATGGCACGTTAACGAGCGGTCAGACCCTTGCGAGCGATACCATTTGCATCCCAGTCACCCAATCTGGTACCTTCTGCACCTCCATCGAATCTTTCGATGGTTGCGTGTCCAGTCTGGCCTGCACGACCGTTACATTCGAGCCGAGCGCTGATTTGTCCGTGACTGCCAACACCCCGGTTTGCGAGAATGAAACCCTCTTGTTGAGCGGCACCAATTCGCTCCCATGCTCTGGCACGATAACCTATGCTTGGAACGGCCCGAACGGCTTCACCTTCGTTGGTACTGCACCGTGTGGTGGCCCGTTCACCGCATCCGTGCCGAACCCAGTGGCTGGTGAGTATTGCCTGATAGCACCGCTTTCCAGCAACTGCCCTGATACCGCTTGTATCACCGTCGTGGTGAATCCAGCACCTACCGTAGTGGGCAACCTCATCAATGGTGGTGGCACCTACTGCGCAGGCGACCAAGTGGTACTGACGGCACAGGTGACCATTTCCGACAATACGCCGATTACCTATACTTGGTGCCAAAACAACGTGCCGATACCGGGTCAAACAGGCACGGTGCCAAGTGGTACCATCCTTACTTTGGACTTAGGACAATTGGCTGGCAATGATGCAGGTGAGTACTGCTTGAAATTAGAATCCATCAATGGCTGTGTAAACATGCCGGAAACTTGCACGCAGATTACCGTCAACCCAACGCCAGCAATCTTGACCGTAACGGGCGGCGGCACCTACTGCGAAGGCGTTAATGTTCCACTGAACGGAACTGGAACACCTGGCCTTGGTAACGTAACCTATATGTGGACCGGCCCGAACAACTTCATGTTCAATGGTGGCCCTGTGCCAAGCCAAGGCCCATTCCCAGCTACGGTGAGCAATATTGCCCAAAATGGAGCGGGTATTTATTCCTTAATTGTGAAGCTCGGTGACTGTGCCGACACGGCCAACGTGGTAGTCGTGGTGAATCCAAAGCCAATCATCACCATCATCAGCGGAAATCAAACGGCCTGTGTTGGTTCTTCGGTAGTGGTATCGTTTACGATTAACCCGAATGGCGCTTCGAGCGTGAACTGGAGCTACGACAGCCCTGCGTTCGATACCAGCGGAACAGTGACGACACTCACGACCATCACCTTCACGATTGTGGCCAACGCCACTACATCGGCCACCATCACAGCTTCTTCCAGCGATGGTTGCGAGGCAGAGCCGCAGCAGATTACGATTACGGTACAGGACATCCCAACGCCTGTGCTCACGGCATCTTCCCTCGTACTTTGTCCTGGCGACCAGTTGACGTTGACCACCACGCCTTATTCAGGGCAAACCGTTAGTTACAGGTGGTTCAAAGACGGCGTGTCCATTGGCACAACCAGTGTACCAACCTTCGTGGTGACACCTGCAATGGCTGGCGTCTATACCGTCGAAGTGACGGTGGATGGTTGCTCCGCCACTTCTGGTGCCATTACCGTTACTGCACCAGTGCAACCTGTGGCTAACGACGACACCTACAGCAGCACAACGGCCACCCCTGTTCAGGGCAATGTCACGGACAATGATGTTGCGCCAAATACCGTGATAGCAACGGTGGTGTCTGGGCCTTCCAGCGGCACGTTGGACTTCAATGCTAATGGCACTTTCACCTATACGCCAACGAATCCGCCAACTTCACCAGTGACGTTCACTTATGAAATCTGCTTGGTGGATTGCCCGGATGCCTGTGATGAAGCGACAGTGTCCATCACCTTCACGATAGATTGCATCGTGCCAAACGTCATTACGCCAAATGGTGACGGCGTAAACGACATCGTGATTATCAATTGCATCCCAGAACGGAATCCGGACGTGCCGAACCCAAGCCGTCTCAAGGTCTTCAACCGTTGGGGTGATGAGATTGCATCTTTTGAGCCTTATTACAATGAGGAAGGATGGGATGGAACTTATGGCAGCGGTAAAAAACCGGTTCCTGCGGCCACCTACTACTACCTGTTTGAAGCAGACAAGAACAGTGGCAACAAGCCGCAATCTGGTTATATCAAAGTGGTTCGATAGCACCGGTTGGTGAGCGGTTGCCCAAAAAAGGGCAACCGCTCGTTAGCCATTGAAATCCATCATCAACCAAAAATTTAGTGAACATGAAAAAGCTAATATATACTCTTCTAATCACCTTCATCTCTGTCTCTGCCTACTCGCAGAGCGAAGCCATCTACACTTTCAACCTGTTCAACCAGCTCAACTTCAACCCCGCTTATGCTGGCTCGAAGGAGGTGTTGGACGTTGGCTTGATTTACCGCAACCAGTGGTGGTCGGGCATTGACGGCGCACCAAAGAACTTGAACCTGTACGGCCACATGCCTTTTGCCAAGCGTACCAGCGGCATCGGCCTCAATATTTTGAACGACAAAATCGGCTTGGACAGAGTCTTGTCCGTGGCTCTGGACTATGCCTACCGCATTCGCTTCAATAAGGACAACGTGCTGGCCCTTGGCTTGGGTGGCCGCATCGAAAATGCCCGTACCGATTGGGGGCAAATCAACGATGGGGTTGACCCAAATGATCCGGAGTTTGGCAACGGAGATGTTGTTTCCAAGTCAACCTTCAACGTTGGCCCAGGCGTTTATTTCAAGAACAGGAAGTTCTACCTCGGTGCATCTTTGCCCCGTATGCTCGCAAACTCCTTGTACAACGATAGGGACCAGTTCAGCGGCAAAGTGAACACTTGGTTCGTGCAAGGTGGCTTGACCATCCCGCTTGGCGAGAATGTGGAACTGCTGCCCAATTTGCAGGCCCGCATCAATCCCAACGCACCTTTTGACCTTGATGCCAACCTCAACGTGATGTTTTTCGATGCCTTCATGGTCGGTGCCATGTACCGCCTTGACGACTCCATTGACGGCTTGTTTGTTTATCAGTTCAAGAATGGGTTCCGACTTGGCGCAGCCATTGACTTTACACTTTCCGAACTGAAGCAGGTGACCACAGGCAGTTTCGAGTTGATGGCTGGATACACTTTCCCTTGCGAGGACTGCAAAATCAAGAGCTTGCGCTATTTTTAATGAGGAACCACAGAGGAGTGGCTGGGAGGTGCTTTTGCAAATGCAGCCATTCGCCTGAAGCAGCAGAGCCGTCTGATTTTTTCAACTGGTTTTGCTAAAAAATCAATTTCAAAATAGATAAAACGATGAAAAATATAAAACCCTTGTTTCTCCTTTTTGCCTTTGCCATGAGCTTGCAGCTCACGGCGCAGCAGGGCGTTGAGTTGAAAAACATCAAGGAAATCAACACCACCCAGCTCGATTTCAGTCCGATACCTTTCGGTAACGGGGTGATTTTCACCACCTCCAAGAGCAACCGCTTCTTGCAGTGTCCACCGCAAAACGCTGGTGATTACACGGACTTGAAGTTCGCCGAGAAAAAGGCCGACGGCACGTTTGGCAAACCGGTCTCCTTGTCTGGTGGCGTGAACGGCAAGTACAACGACGGCTCTGCTGCCGTCAATCCGGCGGGCAACAAAATGATTTTCACCCGCAACAACATGGAGGGCAAAAATGCGGCGGACGTCATTGACCTGAAACTCTATTCTGCCGACCTCGAAGGCGACAAATGGAGCAACGTGACGGAACTGCCCTTCAACAGCGACGATTGGTCAACCTGCCACCCGGCGCTGTCAAAGGATGGCAACCTGTTGGTCTTTTCCTCCAACCGCCCCGGCTCCACCGAAAACACCATGGACCTGTATTGGTCCAAATTGGAAAGTGGGGTGTGGAGCATACCTACCAACCTTGGCACTGGCGTAAATACGGGCGCCAATGAAATCTTCCCTTTCTTGGATGAAAACAACACCCTGTTCTTTTCCTCCGACAGGGCAGGTGGTACGGGAGGTCTTGATATTTGGGTAGCTGCTATGAACGGCAGTGGCCAATGGGAAATGGTGGGGAACCTCGGCGCTCCATTCAACCAAAGTGGCGACGACGTGAACTTTGTTTCCCTTAATGGCGGAACGGAAGGCTATATCGCCAGCGACAGGGGGCACAAGGACGCCAAGGGTGCCGACGATATTTACCACTGGAAATACACGCCTGACATCATTGATGCCATCATCGTGGTGGTGGACAAGGAAACCAATGAACTGCTTCCAGAAGCATCGGTGGAGCTGACGCCAACCGAGTACGGCAACATGTTGGACAAAATCTACGGCGGCCCTGTTGCACAGAAAAGCAGCCTTTTGACCGACCGTCAGGGTCAGATTACGGTGCAGGTGCGCAAGGGCACCAAGTATGCCATTTTGACCAATAAAGGTGACTACAAAACGGATAAACGGGAAGTGGCTGCCACGGAAATCACGGCAAAATCTCCTTACGTCATTCCGCTGGAAAAGGACAAGTACTTCTCCAAGCTGATTGTCGAAGTGGTGGAAGACCCATCCGGCAAGCGCATTCCTTTGGCCGACATCAAGATTTTGGACAAGACTACGGGCAAGGTGGTTTCGCTTACTGGCGACGGCAACGGGGAAACCACGACACAAATTGACTGCGACCACGTGTACGAAATCACGGCAAGCAAAAACCCTTACTATTCCAACACGGTCACTTTGAAGGATTTCAAATTGGACTGCAAGGACGGTGAGGTGCGGATAAAAGTGCCGCTCAAATCGCCAAACATCGTCATGTTGGAGCCTGTTTTCTTCGATTTTGACAAGTATTACATCCGTAAGCGGGATGCACAGCCTACGCTCGACAACCTCGTGGTGCTGATGAACCAATACCCATCGCTCCAGGTTCGCCTCGGTGGCAACACCGACTCTCGTGGCACCAACAAATACAACGATAGGCTTTCCGCCAACCGGGCCAATTCCGCCAAAGCCTATTTGATTAAGAAAGGGATTGCCAAGGAGCGCATCTACACCGAGCAGTTTGGTGAGCTGAAACCCATCAACAATTGCACGGACGATGTATTCTGCCCAGAGACCGACCACCAACTCAACAGGAGGACGGACGTGAAGGCTGAACGTCACCAAGAGCCGGGCATTGACTTCAAGACCCGCCCCGTGAGCGAGATGAAGGTCCAATCGGACAGGAAGGACAAGAAGCGAAACTAATTACCGTTGTTCCAATATTGATGAAGGAACATTGAGTTCAATAAAAAAGCCGCAACCAGTAATGGTTGCGGCTTTTTTTGTCCCTCTCTCACCCTCTCTCACCCTCTCGGCCTCTCACGCTCTCACGCTCTACTCAAGCAAACATCCCCGCAATGCAAGCGGTCAGGAAACACGCAATAGTACCACCTATCATCGCTTTCAGTCCAAGCTCCGTCAGGTTTTTTCGTTGGGAGGGGGCCAGTGCGCTGATGCCGCCAATTTGGATGCCAATGGAGGCGAAATTGGCGAAGCCGCAAAGGGCATAAGTGGTGATGATGAGCGACTTCTCGGACATCATGCTCTTGAGTTCTGGCAATTTGGCGTAAGCATAAAATTCGTTGATGGCCGTTTTCATGCCCAACAACTGACCTACCACCATAGAATCCTGCGTGGAAACGCCCATTACCCATGCCACCGGGGCGAAAACGAGCCCCAGGATGTACTCCAATGTCAGACCCGAAAACCTGCCATTAGTGCCTTCGGCAATGATGGGGTTCAAATTGGTGGCGCTTCCAATGCCCGTCAAAAGGGAGTTGACCATAGCAATAAGGGCGGTAAAAACGAGCAACATGATGCCAACGTTCACGGCAAGTCGAAACCCATCCGTGGCACCGAGCGTGATGGCGTCGAGGATGTTGGTGCCGGATTGCTCCCGTGGCACGTCCAATTTCTGGTCCTCCAAGGTGATTTCCTTGGTTTCCGGCAGAATCATCTTCGCTGCGACGATGGCCGCTGGGGCCGACATGATGGAGGCCGTGAGCAGGTGCCGGGCAAACAACTGCTGGGTGGCTGGGTCGCCGCCGCCAAGGAACCCGACGTAAGCCGCAAATACGCTTCCGGCAATGGTCGCAAAACCGCCCACCATCAGGCACATGATTTCCGACCGGGACATCCCGGCCAAGTAGGGCCGAATCACCAAAGGGGCTTCCGTTTGCCCGATAAAAACATTGGCGGCAGCGGCGAGGCTCTCTGCCCCTGTGAGCCGCATGGTCTTGCTCATGACCCAAGCGATGCCTTTGGTGATGATTTGGAGGATGCCGAGGTAGTAAAAAAGGGACGACAGCGCCGAAAAGAAAACGATGGTCGGCAGCACTTTGAAGACGAAATTGTTCAGGGCACCATCCACTTCCTGCATTCCGAAGGGGGTCAGTAAGAACTCAATGCCAGCGTTCGTATAAGCCAGCACGCTGACAAAAAAGCTGGCCACCCAATCAAAGAACATGGTCACAAATTCCACCTTCAGTACCAGTAGGCCAAGCGTCAATTGGAGCAGGATACCCCCGCCAACGATGCGCCAATTGATGCTTTTCCTGCTGCTGCTCATCACATAAAGAATGCCGAGCATGACCGCACAGCCGAGCAATCCCCGAAAAATATTGGTGATTAAGTCCATCGAGTTGTTTCTTGTTTGTTTTGATAAAAAGGAAGTACCAATGCCAGCGCCAAATGTAGCGCATCTACCCCAAACCCTCAAACCCTCAATCTCTCAAACCCCCAACCCCTACCAATTCGTAAACGCACGGTTGAAAATCCGGTCGGCGAGTTCTTTGGTGATGTTTTCGATGAGCGTCTCCTGCACGTCGAGCAGGTTGTCATTGGGGCCAAAAAAGTCCTCGAACGAGAACTGCTGCTTCCAGTTCGCCTTTTCGTCCTTGTTGTTGACAAAATTCACCTGCACCGAAATGGTGAGTTTGTTGAAGCCAATTTGTTCCCCTGCCTTGGGAGCTTCTGCGGTCACCCGGAATTCAGTGACGGCCCCGGTGAACTCAATGTCTGGCGTTTCGTCGTTGTATTTCAGCCTTGTTTCTGTTCGGATTTTGTCTTTTAGCCGTTCCGTGAAGTCACGGGGCAGGGTGGGGGTGGAGTTGGGCGCTTGGTTCTCGAACAGCTCTATATAATAGGTGTTCACATCCGGGGGGATGCTGATGCCTTGGAAGGAATAGCCAACGCCCCGAATGGTGCAGCCCTGTAAAAGCAGTGCAACCAATGCCATTCCCGCAAGGAAGGCGCTCCATTTGCAAAAAGCAGGTTGCCTGCGTCCCATGTTTATCCCTTTGTTTGACATGAAAATATATTGGTGATGGATTTAGGGCCCGAAGATAAGCCCTACTGGCTAATACAGGGCTTTCCTATAAAAAAACGCCAAAACCATTTACGGTCGCTCTAAGTCGCTTTGTCATGGCCGAAAGCCACCCCGAAATATCGGGGCAGGCTCTGAGACGTCACGCATGACACCAATATGACGTCGCAGGTGGCCTTCGGCCATGACAAAAGCGGCAAAACAAGGAGGCGAAATTTTTATAGGAAAGCCCTACTGGTCAATAACGAAAAGGCGGCGCTCGGAAGGCCCGCTTTTGCCAAACCTTAATACCTTGCGACATGATACTGTTGATGAAAATATTGGTGGGCATGGCGATGGGCTACCTGCTGCTGTACCTGCTCGTTCCGCAAGGCAACTTTCTGTATGAGGGCCTGCGGCTGCCTTTTTGGTTGATGAAGTTGCAGCGAATGGTAAAGCCGCTGCCCACTTCCCTAAAAGTCAAGTACGACAGCCACTTTCGGCAATACCTGCTCCATTTTCAGCCAGCGGAAGGTGCACCGGACAAGCAACACATCATCATATATATCCACGGCAGTGGCTGGCAGCATGGCCGCCCGGAAATGTTCAAGGCAAATGCCCAATGGCTCGCAGAACGGGGCTACCATGCGTTTTTCCTCTCCCATCGGCGCATACCGCAATGCGATATCCGGGAGTTACGGGAGGATACCGGATTGGCCATCAAAAAAGTGGTGGAGCTGCTTGCAGAACACGGTCTTTCCCATAAAAAAATCCTCCTCTGTGGCAATTCGGCGGGCGGAAACCTCTGTGCGCTGGCCATGCTCGACAGAAGGGTGTTGGGAGCCGTCGGGCTTTCGCCGGACATCTTCTCGGCGCTGGCACTGTTCGCTGCCCCGCTCGATTTGAGGGTCATGTGGCCTTCGCCACCCTTGTTGATGCTGACCCGCATGAAAAAACCGGAAGTCTTTGACCTCGCCAACCCGGTACATTACCTCGATGGCGAACTTAAAATCCCGACCCTGCTCATTCATGGCGACAAGGATGGCATATCGGAATACCAAAACTCAGTGGTGTTTGAGGAGCGGCTGCGTGGCCTTGGCACCAAGCACCTACAATTTGAAACCTTGGAAAATGGGATGCACCTTGATTCTGCAAGCTGGTGCATTCCGGGCCATCCTTGTTGCGAGGTTTTTGAACAATGGCTGAGTGAAATAGAGCGTGGGTAGTGAATGGCAAGAAGTTGAACGAAGCAACACTTGTGGTTTTGTAGCGGTATTTTGCTCAAACGCTTATTTCCATCTATCTGCGACAGCAAGCCGCACCCATTTTCTACTCCAACCCCGAAAAATCCCTCCACCCGCATCCTGCAATATCCAACCCTTAATCCAGCCGCTGGACAGCCATTTGGTAAAATGCAAACGCCTATCCAGCCGCTAGATTAGCGTTTGGTAAAATGCAAATGGCTTACCAGCCGCTAGACTAATCGCTTGGTAAAACACAAACTTTATACCAGCCGTCAGACCAACGCTTGGTAAAATACAAATGCTTCCAGCATCATTTTACAGGAGATTCTTAGGACATTTGCCAAGGTGGCTGGAAATTATTTTAAGAAAATTCAAAAATGGTGAAAAAAAATTCCCCGCACCAACATCTTGTTGGCGCAAGTCTTCCACCTTCCGTCTAAGCAGTGCCTCAGTAACAGCGAGAAAGCAGCAGTTTTAGCAAGTGTCAGCGAAGCGGCATTTGCGGTTTTGTAGCAGTAGCACACAAGTTCCGTTTTGTTAAATGCTTGCTGGAACTGTGGGTTTTTCACGGGTGGGTATGTAGCTTTGTGGGGAGGTGGGAAGACATGGCACCACGAGATTAGCAAAACTGGTATTTTGCTGCCAATTTTAACAATAATGAAAATGAAGAAGTTACTTTTTCTAAGCGTGCTTGTAGGGTTTTCATTTTGTAATAAAGGACTTGGGCAAAGCCTTAAGGTAGATGAATGGTATCTAGAATATTTATACCAAAGTCTGAATTTGTATTCTTCATACAAGTCAATAGGGCAACCCTTATTATGGGATTCAAATCAATCTAAATCCTTTTTGCTCAAGAAACTAAAGTCTACCAATAAGGTTACAACAATAATGTTGATGGGTTTATCCAAAGACACTTCTTTTGTAAAAGAAATATCACAATATATTGATGATGCTGATAAAGGTATTGCAAGAGTCTCATTAGAATCAATTGCTAGAATTGGTGGCCCTGAAGCTGCGAATCTTCTAAATCAAGCTATGATTCGAAGAAGTGCCAATCCAATAGAGGCGCAACAAATTCTTGGCTTTATGCAATTCTTGGCTGATACCTCGACCATGCAATCGATTAATTATTACTTACGAACAATTCAACCAATAAATGAAAAAAATGAGAAATTGTCAGCAATGGCTAATGATGTAATGGAGACTATAGTTGTTTTTAACAAAAGTGCCCTTTCAAAAAGGCAATTGGTAATTTCCAATCTCGATGACAATGAAAAATTTGGTTGGAGTATATTTCAGTTGTATAAACTAAAAGATACAATGTACTTGGAAGATTTAAGGAAAATTCAAGCAAGTTTTAAGAACTTACCAAGCGGTATTGATGGCAAAGCGGTGTCGAACACAAAATATGATAAAATCCTAATGCTCAGACTATTTTTAAAGGACGAGAAGTTAACCACCGAAGAAGAAGCCTATGTCGCCAAAAATCCTAAAATATGGCCATTGGAGAAGAGAAACGAGCTCGTTCTCCAAGAAATTGAATTCCTTAAGAAAAATGGATATAACAAGGATTGACAGAAAGTCCGCTATCATAGGGTCTTCCCTATGCAATCGCTGGTTCAAGTCACTGCTCGTCACCTCCTAATAGCTTTCAGCACTACTCGTATGTGGCCTTGATTCCCCTCCCCTCACTGGCTCCAACTCGTCGGCGTCCTGTCCCCGCTCGCAAACCCCCTCCCTTCCCCTCAAAGAACGGCACTGCTCGACACGAGCTTTGCTCGTTGGCGGTCTTTGGTTGAGGCCTCCGGCCTCGCTTTCCCAAGCCGCCCATGCTTTGCAAAAATAGCACAACACACTACATTCGCCCAACAAAAACAAACTGCTATGAGATACCGCATCTTGGACCAATATGGTCTCAATTTCCTCACCTTGACCATCGTCGAGTGGATTGACCTTATGCCGGTGGCAAGGGCGTATTGGATGTGATTGTGCTGGAAGACTTGTGGAACGACATCGGTTATGTGCAGATGGCGGGAATATAAGCTACTTGGCCTACGCACAGCCTGTCCCGACGATGAGTCGGGAGCGGCCAGAGGCCGCAACCAAAAACCGTCAACGAGCAAAGCTCGTGACGAGCAGCGCCGTTATTTTATGGTAGTGACAAGGTATGCGCCAGCGAGGTTCATCCTCGTTTTGTATGCGATGCAGGTGGCGCCCATCCATTTTGTTGCGCCAGCGAGGGAACTGAACATCGTCTTTGGTGTGCTGCTCGGCGGAAGGCTGCTCTTGGAGGAGCACTACAAAACCCGCCTGGCGGGGCACTTTTGATGTTGGTGGGCATCGGGCTGATTGCCTGGCAACATGGGTAGCCCGCCCGCCACACTGTTTGCCTCATCAGCCGAAATGGAGTCTAACACCTTTGCAATGGATGAAAACAGCGTGACCTGGGCACTAACGCGCATGATCCAAACACTAACGCGCATGTTCTGGACACTAACGCGCATGTTTTGGACACTAACGCGTGAGAAATGAACAAAGTGGTACTTCGCCAAGGTCCTTCACTTCTGTTGGAATGGTCTTATCGCCTGCGGCAAACTCAATGATGGCTGCGGACGACCTTTCAAATTTTTTTTTTCTTCCTACCAGCCATTTTTTTCATTTTGCATGAGAAATTGACATTACATTTCATTTCAAAATATTACCCGCTATCGTAGAGTCTTCCCTAAGCAAACGCTGGTTCAAGTCTCCTGACTTGAACCTAATATTTGCATGTCTCCGATATGCGTATAGCAGTGTGGAGTGTAGTAATTACGCATGTCGGAGACATGCTGATACGAGGTTCAAGTCAGGAGACTTAAACCAGCGTATTCATTCTTGTATAGCGGCAATTGAAACATGGAATGCTCGTCAAATCCGATTACTTACAGGGGGCCTTGGTTCCCCCCCTCACTGACTCCAACTCGTCGGCGTCCTGTCCCAACGGTGCTTTTTCAGTTCAAACAGCGTATCGTATTTAAGCCCAATCCCATCGCTGCAACCAATGTTTGCCTCCACGTGGCGGAGCTTCCTCATGCCCGGTATGGTGGTGGCCACGTCGAGGTTGCTCAGGATGAAGCGGATGGCCATTTCCGGCATCGTCATTCGGGGTGGGATGATGGGGCGCAACGCCTCGGCCCTGTCCACGGAGGCCTCCAAGTTTTCCTTTACGAAGTAAGTGCTGCGCCAATCGTCGGCGGGAAAGGTCATGTCCTTGGTCATGGTGCCGGTGAGCGTGCCCTCGTCGAAGGGGACACGGGCGATGATTCCAATGTTCAGTTCCCGACAGAGCGGGAAGAGGTTGTCCTCCGGGTTTTGGTCGAAGATGTTGTAAATGACCTGCACCGTGTCAATCAGGCCCGTGCGCAGTGTTTGCAGGCAGTTGTCGGGTTCCCAGCGGTTGATGCTGATGCCCCAGTTGGCCACCTTACCTTCTTTTTTCAGCTTTGCAATGGTCTCCTTCCACTCGTCACGTTCGTGCCAAGCATCGTTCCAGACGTGGAACTGCATCAGGTCCAATTGCTCCACGCCAAGGTTTTGCAAACTGCGTTCCACGTACTCGGTGATGTATTCCGAAGGGAAAACCTCGTCCAAGGTGAACGTCGGCTTGGATGGCCATTTGCGATTCTTCGGCGGAATCTTTGAGGCGAGGTACAGGCGCTTGCCGGGATGTTTCCTCACCAATTCGCCGAGGATGCGCTCGCTCAAGCCATCGCCGTAGGCCCAGGCCGTGTCGAAGAAATTGAGGCCCAACTCCACCGAACGGTCGAGCGAGGTCTGGACTTCCTGTGGGTCGGTGTCTTTCCAGCCAGCCAGGCCCCACATGCCGTAGCCGATTTCCGAGATTTGTAGGCCGGTGCGGCCGAGGAGGCGGAATTTCATAAGGATTGAAGGATTGAAGGATTG
>DIUC01000079.1:27734-40138 GCA_002435785.1 Saprospiraceae bacterium UBA6168
ATTGAGGGATTGAGGGATTGAGGGGCCCCCATTCAATCCTTCAATCCTTCTCCCATTCAATCCTTAAAGTAACAAAGGTTCCAGCATCGCACCAAGTTCCTCCTTCGAGAGGTCACGGGTGTGGAACTGCTTGATGCCATCCTTGGTCTTGATAAAAATGGCGGGGAGGTTGCCCTGCCAGCCGCCAGAGATGTCGTTGCGCCATTTGCCGTCGCTGTCCTTTACCTGAAGCACGTCGGCGGCGATGCCCGCTTTGCGCAGTACGAGGTTCACGCCATTGGCCATTTTCTCTTCGTCTAGGTTGACGGCGAGCAGGCGCAATTTCGTTTCCCCGGCCTTGTCCTGTATCCCCTGCAATGCCTGTTGGAGTTCGATGCACTTGAGGCAATTGGTCTTCCAGAAGTTGACCACGAGCAGCGCCGTGGTGTCGGCTTTGATGTTGGCCACGAGGGTGGCAGGGTCAATGAGGGAGGCGGACTTGCCCTTGGCGGCGGCCAGTTCGCTGGATTCAGCCTCCGTCATGTTGCCTGTCTGCTCCATGTTGTGGGGCAGGGCGGCCTCGTTGGCGGCAGCTTGGCCTGGTTCGTTGCCGCAGGCGGTCAGCAGCAGGGCTGCGATAAAAATGGCGGCGATTTGCCTTGGGATTGCGAAGCGTATGTTCATTTTAAAATTGTTGGGTGATACTTGATTCAATTGCCGCAAATTTGCGAAAGTTTCGCAACGTTAAACTAAACCCATGTCAAACTTTCAGAAAATTTTGCTCCAAAGGAAAAATATTTGGATAGCGCTCGGCCTGCTGACCCTCCTGCTCGGTTGGCTTATGCCGCCCAGCTTTGTGGAACGGTTCTACAGTCGTGGCTTGTATTTGGGCATTCGGTGGCTGTTTGCGGGCCTTACAAGTTGGTGGCCGATTGCTGCGGTTTATGCTGTGGTGCCGCTGGTGCTGCTTTGGTTGGTGATGAAGGGGCGGAGCATGTACAGGGCTTGGCAGGGTAGGGGCATGTCACCACGGGGCGACCGGCCATGGCATTCAAGGCTACTGGGATTTGGGCACCAATTGCTGGCGGTGGCGGGGTTGGTAATCTTCCTGTTCCAATGGCTGTGGGGCTTCAACTACGGTCGGGTGCCGCTGGAGCAGCAAATGGGCATTGAGCCAAGGGCATTGTCCGTGGACGAACTGCGGGACGAACTGCTGTTTGCCACGACCGAGGCCGTGCGGTTTCGGCAAGGACTGGCGGAGGGGCCGGACACCGTCATTGCGGAGCAAAAAATACTGCCTGACCCGGAGGCGCTGATGCGACAATCGCTGAAAGCGGTGCTAAAACAATACGACTTGCCAAGGCGCACCGATGTGCGGGGGCGAACGCTTTTGCCGAAGGGAATCCTGCTGCGGTTCAGCACGGCGGGGGTCTATCTGCCGTTCACGGGGGAGGGGCATGTGGACGCTGGGCTGCACCACCTCCAACTCCCCTTTGTGCTGGCGCACGAGATGGGCCATGCATACGGCCACGGCGACGAGGGCACTTGCAACTTCCTCGCCTACCTCGCCTGTATCCAGTCCGACGACCCGTATCTCGCCTATATCGGCCACCTATATTATTGGCGCTACGTGGCTTCGGAGTACCTCAACATGGCGCCGGAGGCTTATGAGGCTTTCAAGAAGGCGCTGCCTGCTGGCATCCGGGCGGACGTGCGGGCCATCAACGCTGAGATGGACAAGTACCCCGACATCTTGCCGGAACTTCGGGACGCTGCATACAATACCTACCTCCAATCGCAGGGCATTGCCGAGGGCATCAAGAACTACGACCGGGTGGTGATGCTGGTGGCGGCGTGGCGCAGGCAGCAAATGGAGAAATAGGGCGATTGGGGCGGCCCATCCTTACGGTGTTAACAAGTATCATTGCTATCTAAAAGTAAGCCTCGACGGATTTTCAGTTGAGTTTAGGTGTTTGTTTAAAAGATAGTCGCATTAGAATTTGATGTCCCTCTATTTCTAAATCGCTGATGCTCAATAAAATGACTTCAATGACAAATGACCTTTAATGACGTTTACCAATGACAAACCCTATCGCCGCCACGCCTCCGTCAGCAGTTCCCCGACTTCCCCGGCCACTTCAATTCCCGCATTGCGGCCTGTGCTGTCGAACACCAATGCGTCCCGGTCATAAAACCGGACGTGCATCGTGCCTTGCATGCTCTCGTTCACCTTGCCCTTCATCTCGCCGGTGAGTGGAGAAACCAGCACCGCACCGGGGGCTTGCAGTGCCGTGATTTCAAGCCGGTAACGGCGGTCACGAAAGGAAAGGCGCACTTCCTGCTCGCCGAGGGCGGCCTTCATGCTGGCCCCGGTATAGGTGGCGAAGCGGTACAGCGTGTCGCCCCACTGGAAGCCGACGATGTAGCCGATAAAATAACTGTTCAACCACGGGATATGCGCCACGGAAGCGAAGACGCAAGTCTTTTCCGCTTGCGAAAAATGGTTGGCCTGCATCCATATATAGGAACGGGGAAAGGACGTGCCCCAATCCTTTTCCAAGTAGCCAATGCCGTCGCCGAAGTCAACGGTCTGTCCGCCGTGCACCTGCATCTGACCGGACAGCCGATGGTGCAGGCTCACGGCCCCATGAAAGCATTGCATGAACGGCACAAAGGAGTACCAACCCATGATGCCCGGTGCGCCCAGCATCTTTGGCCAAGGCGTGGGCGATTGGAACTCAATGCGCCCTTGCAATTCGGGCAGGTCGAGTTGGATGTGCGAGCTGGAAAAGGAATTGGCACCGATTTGCAAATGGAAATCCGTCTCAGAAGGGACAAAGTATTGAGCTTCAAACGGATGGTAGCTGGCCTTGCAGTGCTTCCCGTCCAGCACCTGGATGAAGGCATGGGCATCTCTATTTTGAGCCATCGAAATGCCGGGGATGACGGCAAATACCTGCTCCTCAGCTGCATCCACCAGCTTGAAGTACCAGCCCTCGAAGTAGCTGCGGTCACGGCCCCAACCGTGGTACATGTCGGGATTCCAAGTGGAGCGAAGGCGGAGGAGGCTGTTTTTCATGGTTGTTTTTTTGATGATTAGAGCGGTAAAGATAGTGCTTAGGATTGTTAACCCTAAGTGGTTAGGTTTGTAAATATCTCGTTTTTGAATCTGAAAATTATGTAATTTTTATCGGTAATCACGTAATGCGTGCTATTAGTTAACCCTGCAACTTTGCATCATAATAATTCTATTACCAAATCAAAATTGAAAAGATGGAAAATACGATGAAAAATAAAAGCACGCTGTCAAATGGTGACCTCTCTGCATTAAAAACGAACGAGGATTTCAACAAGAAAATCCCAAGTCGCAATGATGTGAATGCTGTAAACAATGAATTGATGATAGATGAAAAAGAAGACAATGTCCGTAAATTGGTAGTAAAAAAGCCAAAAGCTACTGCCAAGCAGGGCAATGTTGAACAACCTCGTCAGCCCTCGCTCCCCGTCGTAGAGCCGTTTAGCTGGTTAACAAATAAGCGGGACAATAATGAACAACCTCGACAGTCTCACAACGGTGATAATAAAAAACCAATTGCTGGTGAAAAGAAGACTGGACTTCTGGTTGCCATGAACAGGAAATAAACAGCATTGCAAGGATAAGTAATCTGGTGATAGGTAATTTTTTACTCATGACGTTTTTGAGTGAAAAGCAAATTTCTTCATCAAAGGAACTTATTATAATATTCACTCTTTCTCACCGTCACGAATGGCGGAACATACTCTCTGGGGAGCGTTTGTGGGATGTAACGCCCCAAACCTCCTGCTTTTCAAGTTTAGCAAGCTTAATATTTACCTTCCATTATACCATTTTTAAAAATGGATAAGTGTTGGGGGGACTCGTATTTCAGTGTCATCAGTTTAATAAACAATTGTTTATCTAAATTGGCGATATTGGAATCAAGTCAGACCGAACTTATTCTTAAAAATCAATAATTATGAACAATCAATCAAATCAGGGTACCACACCCAGGGCCAAATCCAATGGAAAATCAAAAAATAGTGGTATGGAAACTTCACAACTCATGCAGTTGTTTGAAGATGAACTGAAAGACATCTACTGGGCTGAAAATGCTTTAACAAAAGCAATTCCCAAGATGATTCAAAAAGCCACATCAGAAGAGCTGGTTGATGCATTGACCTCGCACCTTGCCGAAACTAAAAAGCACGTAACCTATGTTGAGAAAGTATTCGAGCTAATTGGCAAAAAAGCAGAAGCCGTTAAGTGTGAGGCGATGGCTGGATTGACCAAAGAAGCCGAAGAAATCATGGAAGAATGTGAGGAAGGTGCGATGCGTGATGCAGGCATCATTTCAGCCGCTCAAAAAATTGAGCATTACGAAATTGCAACCTATGGAACCCTGCGCCAATTTGCCGAAACACTTGGCCTAAACAAAGCTGTGGAGATTCTGCTGACCATTCTCGATGAAGAAAAAGCAGCAGACGTAAAATTAACTGAAGTTGCAGTATCCGCTGTCAATATTGAAGCTGCGGAATTGCAAGAAGCGGCATAAAACTATCCAAAAACTATTTACGGCCAGTATAATAATTAACTTTATTGTACTGGCATTTTTATGTCCGGAGGTGATGTCAATCGGTTTAACTGACCCCGAAAACAAACTGGTCCTTATGATAGTATGGCACGGAAGCTCGCAGCAAAACCATTAAGTTTAGGCACCACGTTTATTAAACATTCGAGGTCTGTTGATTACCCATAGAATAACTCGTTGACATTTAGATGCGTAGCACCGGTGATATTTGTAGATTATTCCGGTGCGCTGCACCTCAAAGATTGGGTTCATGTCAAAGCTACAAATATTACGGTGCGCCGCACCTCAATTCTAAGGGTAATCAACAGACCTTCAAGGTTTAGTAAACGTTTTCGCCCCATTTCGGGGTTGGCTTAACGACAAATGAACGGAGGCAGGCACCTGCCATTACTTCCTTTTTTTCACTGTCTTGAAAATGGGAGCTGAATACGCTTCATAAAGCCCAAACAGGTATTCAATCCTCGCCAGTTCGCTTACGAATGCCTGTGGTCGGTAGCACAAATCCACGGCCTTGTCCAATGCTTGGTGCGCCCTGACCAAATCCGGCGGCATACTGAGCGGGTCGTACAAATCCGCCAAGCTGCTGCCCGGGTACTTTTCCCTCATGTCCAATACCGCCTGCGCCGCTGCTTCCACTTTCTTTTTGTTGGCGTCGCTGACGTTTTGGGGGAAGGGGTAGTTGTTGTAAACGATGGTGTTTGAATAACGATAATCGCTTTTCAATCTCCCACATGTATATTTTACCCAAGCCATGTGCATAGTAGAGGTCATGACACCGAAATGGAATATGGTTGCATTTGAAATGAAGGAGCACAGATTGCTTGGAATGACAGATTTGTCAAAAAAGCCGAATGGTATGTATTTTCTATTTTCAGAAGAAACAAGTGGCACCAATAAGGCAATATCCGGATTGAATCTATCCCTAAAAGTTGTGGAATAATCAGCCAAAAATCGCGCTTGTTTGTCAGGACTTTTAAGCCTTAAATTCCTTACATTTTCAATTCTAATCATTACATGTGGCATCTTGGTTAATTCTTGTGGTGCTGCACCAACAAGCCATAAACACCAGCGACTTTTATTGTTGATAAATTCTTCAGACCCAATAAATTGCTTAAAATATTTGGCAGAAGCTGGTTCATATTTTATGAACATTTCCTTTTCAATATCATCGAAAATAAAGTTGCCTCCATCAATCGCTTTATTACCTGCTTGTATTTCAGGTACATCACAAATAGGCTTTCTTCGGGAAGCCAAAAACACATCATTCCCCTCCACCAAATACGGATTAATATTCCGCACTTTCCTTTCCACCGGCTCACCTTTTATGTCCTCATAATCATACAGCCGCTTTTCCATTGCATCAAATGCCGCAAAGCCCACGATGACGCAATGCACCGCCGCATTTCCCCTTGCCTCGTTGCTCCAAGAAAAAGTGCGGTGGGCAAAGTGGATTTTGATTTTGTACAAATTGAAAAGTACGCTCCAAAGCACGCTGACCTGCTCGCCCTGCGTGATGCTGTTGGTGCTGACGAAGGCGACTTTGGTATTGGTGTTTTGGATGTATTGGGCAGCTTTCAGGTACCAAGCTGACACATAATCCAACACCCCTGCGCCTTGCACCCCTGCAAAGACCAATTCCATGTCAGCTTTCTGCTGTTCGTTTTGCAGTTGTTTCCCAATGAATGGCGGGTTGCCCAAAACATAGTCAAAGAACCTTGGCCCGTTTGGGGCTTGACCCGATGTGGGGGCGTCTTGCGTCGAGAAGATTTTTACTTGGTTCGCCTTTACGTTCAAGGTCTGGTAATGCGTTTCTGGTTCGTTGACATAGATGTTTACCTCGTCCACAGCGATGTTGTAAGCGAAGTCTTGCCGCAGCTTTCGCCAATCCAAGCGCAGCGCATTCCCGTGTACAATCCTTGCTGCCTTGCGGAGCGGCAACCGCACGAAATACTGCCCGAACTCCTCCGAAACCCGCATGTTCATTTGGTGGTCAATGAGCCACATGGCCACTTCTGCGATGCGGGCGGGAAACTCATCGTACTCGATGCCCGCAAATTGGTCAACGTCCACCTTGATGATTTCCCGGACGTCGAGGAAGCCTTGGCCACTTTTGTTGAGTTCTCGCAGGATAGCTATTTCCAGTTGGCGTAGTTCCCGATAGGCGATAATCAAGAAGTTGCCACAGCCGCAAGCGGGGTCGAGGAAGTGCAGCGAGGCGATTTTTTGGTGCAGTTCGTTCAGCCGGTTGCGGTTGCCTTTTGCCTTTTCAAAATCCACGTAAAGCCCGTCCAGGAACAGGGGCTTTATCACTTTTTGGATGTTCTTTTCGGAGGTATAGTGCGCCCCGAGGTTGCGGCGTTCCTTGGGGTTCATCACCGCTTGGAACATGGAGCCAAAGATGGCGGGCGAAATCCTGCTCCAATCAAGGCCACAAGCATACAGCAGCATGTCCCGCATCTTGCTGTCAAAAGCGGCGAAGGGCAGCATTTCCTCAAACAGTTTGCCGTTCACGAAAGGAAAAGCTTCGAGCGTTTCGTCCAGTGTTTTCAGCCGTAATTCCCTTGGCGTGTTCAGCACCTGGAAAAGCTGCGCCAAGTGCATGGCGAGGTCGCTGCCATCCTCCTTGGTCTGTTTGTCAATATAATCCTGGAACTGGGTGCGCTCGAAAATGCTGGTGTCCTCGGCAAACAAGCAAAAAAGCAGGCGCACCAAGTAAAGCTCCAAAGCATGGCCCGTGTACCCGCTCGCCTCCAATGCATCGTGCAGCTTGCCCATGCGCTCGGCTGCTTGGATATTGGCGGGGTCTTCTTCTTTGTAGCTGCGTTTTTCATAACCAGCGATGAAGCCGAACAAATGGACGTTTTGGAGAAAGTCCTTCAGCAAGAACTCAGTGTTTGCGCTGCTTTCCAAATCATAAAGCCGGAACGACTGAAAATCAGAAACCAAGATGTACTTCGGCAGTTCATGGTCTTTCAGCCCTGGGAAGTAGTCTCTGGCCTGTTGCAGTGCCTTGTCGAGGTCTCCTCCCCTTGATTTGTGTTCCACCAAAATGACGCCTTTCCAAAGCAGGTCAATGAAGCCCTGCCTGCCGTCTTGCTTTTTGACGGGCCTTTCAAAAGAGGCCACCCGCCTGCGGCTGATGCCAAAGACATTGAAGAAGTCGTCCCAAAAAGTTTTGGCTTCAGCGTCCTCGCTGCGCTCGTTTTCCCATTCCTTGGAGAAGGTAATGGCCCTGTTTTTTATCTCGTTCCAGCTTAATGGCATACCATAGTCGGTGGTTGGTTATTGGTGAAATAGCACGTTAAACGCTGGCCGTTTGCTGTTGGCCAAAGGCAAAAAAATGACTATCAACGACTTGCTGCATCGTAAATCGTTAATCCCAATGGTCAATAAAATCACTTACTGGATTCCTCCCCCTTTTCTGCATCCTTCTCCGCCCCCTTTAAATAGTTGGGGAGGTTCAGCCCCGCCATATTGAAAAGGTCGTTCAGTGGCGGCACGGTCTTCATCATCCCGGACACGAAATTGGCGGTCGAGGAGTTGCCATTTTCGCCCCCCCCATTGCCCGAATCCCAAACCGTGATTTTGTCAATCTTGATGTTCTTCACGGCTTCCACCTGTGTCTTCACGAGTTCTGGCAGTTTTTCAATCAGCAGCAATTGGAAGGCTTTGGTAGGGTCGCCTCCGGCGGCGGCCACCACTTCCTTGTAGCCTTCGGCCTGTTTGGTCAATATTTCAAACAGACCCTTTGCCTCGGCCTCCATCTTTGCAAAAATGGCGTCTGCCTCACCCTTTGCGTTTTCCCTGATGCGCTCTGCCTCGGCCTGTGCCTCGATGATGGCCCGCTGCTTGGCGATTTCGGCGGGGATGACGATGTTGGCAATCTGCGTGGAGCGCTCCCGCTCCGAGCGGGCCAACTCGGCTTTTTGCTCCGCAAGATAGGCTTCCTCCATTGCCCGTGCCTGTTGAACCTTCTCAGCGGTGATGGCGATGCGGTTGGATTCCGCCTCCTTTTCCCGACGCAGGGCATCAGAACTGGCGATGGAGATTTTGGCCTCGTTCTCCCCCTTGATGGCCACGGCATTGGCCTCCGAGGTTTTTACACGGGTATCCCGTTCCGCCTCTGCCCGTCCGATGGCCTCGTCCTTTGCGGCAGCGGCAATGCTGATTTCCTTGTCTTTTTGTGTGATGGCAATCTTCACGTCCCGGTCCCTGTGCGTTTCCGCTATTTGGGTGTCCTTCTCCCGGTCGGCGAGGGCCTTGCCCGTTTCCCCTATTTTTTCTTGCTCCGCAACGGAGACCTTGGCTTCGTTGATGGCTTTGGCGGCGGCCTCCTTGCCGAGTGCGGCGATGTACCCCGACTCGTCCTTGATGTCCGTCACGTTGACGTTGATGAGTTTCAGGCCGATTTTCTTCAACTCGCTGTCCACGTTCTTGGAGATGTTTTCCAGGAACTTGTCCCTATCGGAGTTGATTTCCTCGATGGTCATGGTGGCGATGACCAAGCGCAATTGCCCAAACAGGATGTCCTTGGCGAGTTCTTGAATCTGCTCGTAGGAGAGGCCGAGAAGCCGTTCGGCTGCCGTGTTCATGTTGTCCGCCTCGGTAGAGATGGCAATGGTGAAGCGGCAAGGCACGTCCACCCGGATGTTTTGGCGGCTGAGGGCATTGGTCAGGTTGGCTTCTATGGATAGTGGCTTTAGGTCAAGGAAGGCATAGTCCTGAATGACCGGCCAGACGAAAACGCCGCCGCCGTGGATACATTTGGCGGAGGTGCCGCCCGTTTTGCCATAGATGACCAATATCTTGTCGGATGGGCATCTTTTGAAACGGGAAATGAGTGCAACGAAGGTTACGAACACCACGATGGCGGTGACGGCGATGATGATGATTGGTGTCATGTATTGAAATTTAGAGTTTGAAGTTGCGAGTTTTGAGTCAGGGTGCCAAGGCCCTGAAAAATTAGTTGCTTATTGGGGTGCAACGATTAGCACGTTGTTTTCAATGGCCACCACGATGACTTTTGCGCCAGTAGGTATTTCATCGCCCTCGGTCATGGCCTCCAGTTCGTGTATGGCCCCCCTCGAACTGACGAGCACTTTGCCAGTGCCGTGCTGTCTGGCGGGGATTTTCAAATACACTTCTGCTTCTTTGTTGAGCGTGTCGGAGCGTTGGAAGCTGTTGTCTTCGGTGAGCCGTTGGAGTTGTTTGATGATGAAAAAAAACAGCCAAACGAAGAAAACACCGACCGTTAAGGCTATTGCAACAATGCTGACCGGATGGCCCACTGTGCTGTACAAGGAAATGCCAGCCCACCCGAACCCCAACAAGAAGTTGATGAGGTTCCGAAAGGAGAACAATTGGAAGTCAGCACCATCGCCAAGGTGGTGGTATTCGAGGCCAGTATCCGAGCTGTCGGAATGGCTGGCCCCGATGAGTGTCATAAGGGTTTGAAGTACGAAAATGATGCTTGCCGGGATGGCAACGTACCAGAAAGTGCGGAGCAGTGGTTCAAGTTGGTTCAGAAATTCCATGACCCAAACATAGTTGTTTTGCCAAATAATCTCGGTAAAAATAGATGGAAGCCTCTTTTTTGAGTCATAAGTGGCTGATTTTGAAGAATGTAAGTTGTTCGACCAATTTTTTCAACGGCATTTTGCGGATTTATTAGGCCGTCTGAGATTGGCGAATTAGATTTGCCCTATCCTGAATGCTGCGACATAAATTTTTCGCTTTTAAGAACAATTGCCTACTAAATGCTGAATTTTCTGAATGGAAAATTTCGGCCCGTTTCCCTTTTGCAAATTGGGATTACGCAAATCAGATGGAAGGTTCCTATTGCACTTTATTTAGGATTGAACCCTAACGGTGCATGGGTTCCGCTCAGCTAATGTTGAATTACCTTAACCTAATTATTCTCTTATCTTCTAAACATTGTCAGTATGAACAGAAATTTTATTTTTAAGCCAAGGTTGAAAAGTTTGGCCTTCATTGCCCTAACAATGATGCTCGGCATTTTCACAACACAACACGCACTATCACAGTGCAACAATGGCTCGCCGTTTGGTTCAATCAGTGCACCAACCACGCCTACGCCCATTACCATCACAACCTGTGCTTTTACTGGAGAGTACAGTACCGTCACCGGTGCAGTGGCTGGTTCCACTTATTTGTTCAATGCTACAGGCGGCACCGGTAACTTCATTACCATTCGCCAAGGCACTCCAGGGGGTACGGTACTTGGGTTTGGTGCGGCCCCGGTCAGTGTTGTTTGCACGGTCTCTGGTTCACTTTACCTGCACTACAACTGGGATGCTTCATGCGGCAATGAAAGTGGTTGCCGCACAGGTACGGTGGCTTGTACAAGTTGTTCTGGTCCGCCACCAGTACCCAATGACCTTTGTACGGGTGCATTACCCATTGCCTGCGGCCAGACCATATCAGGTTCAACGGTTGGAACTGGTGTTGATGCAGTGCCCACCTGTGTCACTACGTTTGGTACGGCAGGCGGGGTGTGGTACACTTTCGTAGGCGATGGTGGTTCCACCACATTGTCTATGTGTGGTTCCGCTTACGACACCAAACTTGGCGTGTTCACTGGTTCCTGTGCTGGTTTGGTCTGCGTGACTGGAAACGACGATTTTTGCGGCCTCCAGTCACAAGTAACGTTCACAACCGTTGCCGGCACCACCTATTATGTGCTTGCCACAGGCTTCAGTTCCAATACAGGTGCTTTCACTTTGGCCAGGACCTGTGTTGCTGGTGACCCTTGCGCTGCCATCACCACCATCGCTTGTGCTACATCTACGACGGCTTCTCTCAGTGGAAGCGGTTTTGGATGGAACCCCGGTTCTTGTGGTTTCAGCACCCCGGGTGCAGAGAAGGTCTATAGCTTTACGCCTACCACCACTGGTGTGCATAACCTGCAAGTTACAGCTACCAACAGTGGCGGTTTTGTTGATTACTTTATAAAAGCCGCTTCGGGTGGTTGTTCATCTACCGGCTGGACTTGCATTGATGACATTTTTAGTCCAACTACCGTTTCCATGGGAACGCTGACGGCTGGCACCACCTATTACATCTTATTGGATGCAGAGGTCACAGCCTCCGTCACGCATACATTCCAGATTAACTGCCCCTCCGCCGACCCATGTGCGAGCATAACACCGCTTAACTGTTCCGTGCCGACAACCGCCATGGTCACAGGTACGGGGTTGTGGAGTCCCGGTTCTTGTGGTTTTAGTACCCCCGGCCAGGAAAGGGTCTACAGTTTTACGCCGACATCTACTGGTGTGTATACGCTACAAGTAACCTCCACCAATAATGGCGGTTACATTGATTATTTTTATAAGGCCGCTTCTGGTGGTTGCAATGCAACAGGTTGGACCTGTATCCTCGACATCTTTAGTCCAACAACGGCCACCATCGGGACTTTGACCGCTGGTACCACCTATTATATATTGTTGGATCCAGAGACTACAGCCTCCGTCACCCATACTTTTCAAATAAACTGTCCCGGTTCGCCTCCGCCTTGCGTGCCAAGTCCTACCAACCCGGCCAACGGGCAAATGAACCTTTGCCCCGTAGCGACGACATTGAGCTGGCCCACTTCGGCAGGGGCCACCAGCTATGATGTTTACTTTGGAACGAACGCTGTACCGCCATTTGTGGCAAATGTTGTAACTACTACTTACGCCGCTGGCACACTTGCACCCGGCACCTATTTCTGGCGAATTGCTCCTCGCAACGCCAACGGACCTGCGGCTGGCTGCACGACTTGGACTTTCACCGTTGCCACAGGGGCGTACACGGTACCAG
>DIUC01000050.1 GCA_002435785.1 Saprospiraceae bacterium UBA6168
CCGCTGGGGCGAGTCCGTTTACCAATACTTCGGCTTTCAGCCCAACGACCCTGCGACTGGATGGGACGGCACGCACCGGGGCCAGCCGATGAATGCTGCGGTCTTCATCTGGTTTGCGGAGGTGGCGTTCACAGACGGGACGGTGGAGCTGCTGAAGGGGGACGTGGTGCTGGTGAGGTGAGGGGGGGCTTGCTCGGAATTTGACAACTTTGCCTTTCTGCGCTTCAGAATTGATTTTGCATAAAATTTAATTTGCCAAAGAAAGAAGGTGGCCACAGTTGTTCAATAAAATTCCCCCTTCATTTTTCACTAAAAGCAACCATCTTTGTTACCAACCTGTCCTTGACATCGTTCTTGTAAAAATCACCTGGACTGTTGAGGTCCGCAAACTTTTCACAACAAAATTTAATCGAAATGAAAAGACATTTTCTTTCTGCGATTTGCACCTTGGCGCTGCTGGCTTTCGTTGGCCAAAACCTGTCGGCGCAACAGGAGACCCCCACACCTTCCAAGCATGACAACGTCATCATCATCCAAAAGACCCAGAACGATGACGGCTCCTGGACGGTAAAGAAGAAAAGCATCCAAAAAGGCCAATCGGCGGATGCCTACTTGAAGGAAGTTGATTTGGACGGCGACCTTGAGAAAGTCTCCGAAATTATCATCAAGACCAACGGCGACGGCAATGCCCTCAACGAGGAGGCCGAGACCATCATGATGATTCGCACGGGTTCCAACAAAACGGAAATCAAATGGGACGGCTCGGCAGCCGACTTCATGCACAAGGGGCCACACCTTGCTGAACTCGCCTTGATTGGTGATGAAATGCCAACGCAAAAAGCCTTTCTTGGCATTTATCCTGAAACCAACGAAAACGGCGGTGTGCTGGTGACGGACATCGTGCCGGGTTCAGGTGCGGCTGCGGCTGGCCTCCGGTCGGGGGACGTTATCACTGTCTTGGATGGCAAAACGCTGGCTACGAATGCCGATTTGTCGAGTGCCCTTGCCTCCCTCCAGCCAGCAGACGTGGTTAGTGTCACCTTCCTGCGGGAGGGCCAGTCCATGACCACCACTGCAGAACTGACTGGGAAGAAGCGGGAGCGCCAGTTCCAGTACCACTTCAACGGCAATACCGATTTCCATTACAGCTACGAGCGCAACCCCTGCGAGGTGTTCATCGGGGTGCAGATTGGAAGCTGGGACGAGGCCCAGAAAGGCGTAGGCGTGAGCGGCATCATCGCTGGCTGGCCCGCAGAAGCGGCTGGCTTGCAGGCGGGCGACCGCATCGTTTCGATGGATGGTGTGCCCATCAATACCCACAACGAATTGGTGGTGGAGCGTGACAAGCACAAAGCTGGCGAATATTTCACCATCGGCTATGTTCGGGACGGCAAGGAAGGGAAGGTGAAGGCACAGTTCAAAACCTGCCCCGGCCAAGAAGTTCCACAAGCAGTGGTGGAGGAACAATTGGTGGAGCAGCCAACCGTGCCATCCTTCAACAACAGCCTCGAACTGGAGGAACTGAATGCCTACCCGAACCCGACTTACGGCGATTTGAACGTAAAATTCCGTGGGGAGGCCGTTGCGACCACTGTATCCATTACGGATATTACCGGCAAGGTGGTTTTCAACGAATCCATTCCCAATTTTGATGGCTACTATAACCGTCAAGTGGATGTGAGCAAGGGCGCTCCCGGCACCTTGCTGATTTCTATCCGTCAGGGTGGCAAGGTGTTGACGATGCCTGTGGTGTTGCTCAATAGGGCTTAGGGAATGATGAATGATGAATTTGTGCGATAGCAACTTGTTTCAATAAAACATTTTGCTGGAAATGCCGCAAAGCTGGACGTCAGCTTTGCGGCGTTTTTGTTTTACGGCTAATCTAACGAAATAAAATAGCTGCTCATCAACGCTAAACGCCGCCAAAAAGCGGAAATATACACTCGCTATCAATTGGAATATTCTGAAGGTATGCTGGGGAAATTTGGTGGGGATTTCTAATTGTCACATTTAAAAGGGCGGCAAATTTGGTGAGCGTTTTTTTCCCTGAAAATGATGTAAGAACAATGCTGGAACAAACAAATTGAGTTTTTTTGACGAAATTCTGAAATTTTCAAAGGGAATTCTGTAACTAGGTTCGTGAATTTTTTACCTTGCGAAACTTTACTAACCTAGACAAAGAAACATGACGAATAAAACCAAAAGAATCCTAATCGTTGAGGATAATACAGAAGAAGCTTATTTGATTGACCGGGCAATACAGAAAGAAGGGGATGAGTACGAATGCAGCATGGTGGACAGTTTCGGTGAGTTTCAGGAGAAATTCCAGGAAGGAAATTGGGATGCAGTAGTTTCCGACTATAGATTCCCCGGCTTCACTGGCAAGGATGTGCTCGACTTTGTGAGGATGCAGGATGAAATTATTCCGTTCATTTTTGTTTCCGGTACGATTGGGGAAGAATTTGCGGTGGAATTGATGAAGGCAGGAGCATCCGACTATATCATCAAGGACCGCCTGACGAGATTGCCAATCGCCCTTAGCAAAGAAATTGCAGATGCAACCTTCAAACAGAAAGCGCTCAAGGATTTGGGTTTAATCAAACAGCTTTCGCTGGTGGCAAAGCATACGACCAATCATGTCGTTATCACGAATGTCCGGGAAGAGATAGAGTGGGTGAACGAGGCATTCGAAAAGACCTTCGGCTATACATTGGCAGAAGTGAAAGGCAAGGTGCCTGGTGCCTTTTTGCAAGGGGCTGAGACAGATACTGCCACTGTGGAATACATGCGCCAAAAAATTAAAATTCAAGAACCTTTCAGCGCAGAAATAATCAATTACTCAAAAGCTGGAGAAAAACTATGGATAGAACTATATATTGAGCCATTGAGGAATGAGGAAGGTGAAGTGGAAAAGTTTTTTTCCATTCAATATGACATAACAGAAAAGAAGGCGCATGAGGCACAGTTGCTGGCTTTAAATAGCAGCTTGGAAGAAAAGGTGCGGGAACGGACGGCTGCCCTGGAACTATTGAACGAAGACTTAAAATCATTTAACCATACCTTGGCAAATGGGCTGCAAAAACCCGTCAATTTAATTAGCCGATGGGTAGATGTCTTGTTCAGGTATAATTTAAATGACGTGCCGGATGAAATTAAAAAAAACCTTGAGGAAATAAAGAAAAACGCCAATATGGCATCCCTTGAAGTAAATCAATTATTGTTGTACTCCTCTGCAGCACAGAAGGCGTTGAACAAATCCAAATGTGAAATAAACGACCTTTTATATGTATTCAATCGAGAGTTTTTTCATTCCAAAAAGGATGTTTCGGAAAATATAAAAATAGAAGGGGATTTACTACCATGCTTTGCAGACGCAAGCATGGTTTACCATGTTTTAAAAAACTTGCTTTCAAATGCTTTCAAATTTGCGGGCAAGGAAGCCCACCCAATAGTGAAAATCAGTTCTAAAGCAGCTGGAGATAAGGTGGTCTATTCCGTTAAGGACAATGGTGTAGGATTTAACGACAAATACTATGATATGCTTTTTAAGCCATTTTCCCGACTGCATGTCGAATCGGAATTTGAAGGGAATGGGATAGGGCTGTGCATAGCCAAAAAGTTCGTTGAAAGAAACGGAGGCGAGATATGGGCGGAAAGCATAGTGGGGGAAGGTGCTACCTTCAGCTTCTCCGTACCTGCTTGGATAGCATCTGAAAATAAAGCAAAGACCATACATCATGGATAGAAATTTCCCTCACCGGCTTTGGTCAAAGGGTTTCGTTCTGTTTGTGGTGGCAGTCGCTTTTTTTAGTTTGATAGGCTGGTCGTTTGATATAGAGATTTTCAAGCGCATTCTGCCGAATTCGGTCGCCATGAATCCAATGTCGGCCATTTGCTTTATCCTATCCGCTATTTCCTTTCTGCTGCTCACCTCAAAAAAACGGCGGCGTATAGAATTGGTGGCAGGCAAAATATTGGCCATCATCGTGCTGCTCGTCGGAACGCAAGTGTTTCTTGGGTATGTATTTGGATACAAGTCGAATATAGACAAATTGTTTTTTTCGGCAAAACTACAGAATGAAATGGGAGGCCACTTAAGCAATATGATGGCTCCCAATACTGCCTTTTGTTTTATACTGACAAGTATTGGGCTGCTGTTGCTGAATTTTGAAACCCGCAAAAAGACAATGCCAACCCAATTCCTTGCATTGATTTTGGCACTAGGGGCACTGCTGGCAGAACTCGGTTATTTGTATGGATTAGGGGTGCTTTATACGCTGCCCACCTTTATTCCGATGGCCTTTCACACGGCCTTCAATTTTTTCTTGATGTCCTTAGCACTGCTTTTTGTGCATCCCCAAAAAGGGTTGATGGCTACCCTCACCACTCCTAATACAGGTGGGGTGGTATTTAGGACATTTATCATACCCTCCGTAGTGTTTCCAATGCTGTTGGGGTATGTTTATGAATATGCGATGACCAATGCGCTTGTATCGCATAGTCTGGCAAATATTTTTTTGGTTTACAGTATTATCATCGGCTTTATTTTTATTAATTATTTTCTGGCCCAAGTACTGAATTATAAAGAAGCGCTGCGGAAAAAAGTGGAAGAGAACCTAGCAGAAAGCAATAAGAAATTCAAGAATTTTTTTGATTTTGCGCCATTCCCCATGTGGGTGTATGATATAGAAACATTGCGGTTTTTGGAAGTGAACAGTACGGCGATTACTAAATACGGCTATACGTTGGAAGAGTTTAAAAGTATGGGTATTGGTGATATCCGCCCAGAAGAAGATGTACCAAAGTTGCTGCGATCGGTGAAGGAAAGAAACGAAGGAAATGAAACAAATGACAGCAATTGGAGACACCGATTGAAGGACGGAAAGATAATAGATGTATTGATCACTACACAGTTATTTGTCAATGAGGGGCGTGATGCTTGCTTGGTTATTGCGAAGGATATAACCGAAAGGTTAAAAGCGGAAGAACAAATAAAAACACTGAACAAAGATTTAGAAGCATTTACCTTCTCCGTTGCCCATGATTTACGGGCACCATTGCGGATCATTGATGGGTATTCAGGAGTACTACGTGAGGATTACTCAGCAGCGTTGGACGGAGAGGGAAATCGGTTGTTGAATATCATTTCAACAAATGCCCAACAGATGGGCCAACTGATAGATGACTTGCTCAACCTGTCAAGGGTGGGAAGGGCATCCTTGAACTGTACCCACGTTGATATGCTTTATTTGGCAGGAAAATGCGTGGAGGAACAATTAGTATTCGACGCAGAAAGAAAAGTGACGATCAATATGAGCAACCTCGAACCAGCCTACTGTGATGGGGTTTTGATGAAGTCGGTTTTCAATAACCTGATTTCAAATGCCATTAAATATTCCCACAGAAAAGAAGCGCCCATAATAGAAATAGGCTCCTATCAAAAGGATGGGGAACTCGTTTATTTTGTAAAAGACAATGGTGTCGGCTTCGACATGAAACATGCCGATAAATTGTTTGGGGTTTTCCAACGATTGCACAAAGTCACTGATTTTAAAGGTACCGGCGTAGGTTTAGCAATCGTTCAACGGATTATTTCAAAGCATGGTGGGCGTGTTTGGGTGAATGCGGTCAAAGAGGAAGGGGCAACATTTTATTTTAGTTTGCCTTACAACAATCATAATTAATTTTAAAACAAAGCTTATGGACCTTTTACATGTAGAACTCATTTTGATAGAAGACAATCCGTTTGAAGCAGAATTGACCATCCGCAGCCTGAAAAAACACAACTTAGCCAATAAATTGGTGCATCTTGATGATGGAGAGGAGGCTTTGGAATTCCTTTTTTCAAAGGGAAAGTATGCTGACAATATTGGGAAGCTAAATCCCAAGGTTATCTTGTTGGATTTGAAATTGCCCAAAGTCAGTGGTCTGGAAATCCTCAAAGCGCTCAAAGCAGATGAGCATACCAAAAACATTCCCGTGGTCGTACTCACCTCTTCAAAAGAAGAATCGGATGTTTTTGAAAGTTATAATTTAGGCGTGAATAGCTACATCGTCAAACCCGTCAATTTTGAAAGCTTCTCAAAAGCTGTAGCAGAAATCGGCCTTTATTGGATGCTGATGAATGAGCCGCCAGTGATATGAAGGGAAGAATGTTCATAATCCTGTCAAGCCATTCAGCCGCAGCAGATACCTGCGAGATTTCCAAAGTCTCAAAGACTTCGGAAATCTGCCACTAACTTACTCCTCCACCAACCGCTTCAACGCATTCAACCGCAGCGAAAATACTACGGGCGCCATCGTGTTTATGTCCATTTCCAACAGTATTTCCTCTAACGCTAAGACATTTATTCCAACGAACTGCATGAATTTTTTCACCAAATTTTGCCCAGCAAATCTGTTTCACGCTGCCCTAACAACCCAGCTCCCAAGCTACCCAATCCTAAATTCCCGGTTACAAGACCTTAAGACCAATCATCTCCTGCCGAACGCCAGTCCCATTTCGGGATTGCCAATAATCTTCTGCCGAATGCCAATCCCAATTTCGGGATTGCCAATAATCTTCTGCCGAACGGCAATCCCAAAATGAGACTGCCAATAATTTCCTGTCGAATAGGCACTACTTTTTGGGACTCTTAATAATCTCCTGCCGAATCGAATTACGGGTGTTTTGGCCCAATTTCGAGCAAATTGCCTATCAAAACCTTAGATTTTGCTGTAAAAGGCTTACCATTTTCTTTTTAAAATAAAGCAGATTGCAACTGAATTGGAAAAAAATGCCAAGCGGGTAAGGAGGCAGGGGGCGCAGTTGGAGATGGTTTCGATGGGGTGAGGGTTAGACTTACCAAGTTTTATAAATTTGTCAAATCTTTGCACCCAATGCGGGGAAGACTGGATTGACAACCCCGTTTCCATTGAATTGGAAAAGAACGCCGAGCGGGCAAGGAGGCAGGGGGCGTGGTTGGAGATGGTTTTGATGGGACGATGCCTTCAAATATTGAAAACCTTAGAACAATGAAACTACCAAATGCTGAAAATGCCTTTATAGCCAATGAGAAAATTTACGGCTACTGCCTTTCGGAAGAGCATATCGAAGGTAGGCACAAGGCAAATGTGTTTCGGTCAGTGCTTGGCATGACTGCCGATGATGGAGCAGAATTAATATCAGCCATTTTAGCAGCGATTCTCACAAATGAAGCAGTTTTTGAAAAAACCATTAATTTTGGGGAAATGTGGCGGGTTGATTTCCCGTTCATCAGAAATCGAAGGGAAGTAGTCATCAGGACGGCTTGGATTATCCGAAATGAAGAAGATTTCCCTCGATTGGTCAGTTGTTTTATCTTGTAAATCAGTGCGTTATGAAAAATGAAATCCAATTGCTCGATGTGGTGGTCCTCAAAGAACCCCTACTGAACGAACGCCTCCAGCAAGGCAGCATCGGTACGGTCGTTGAGGTTTTTGACGCAGAAAACTTTCTGGTGGAATTCGCTGACCAAAGTGGCGTTGCTTATGCCATCGTGCCTTTGAAGGCCGAACAACTTATTAAAGTTCATTCGGAGCCTATTCCTGCTTGAACGCTAAGTCGAATGCTTGTAACAATGCGGGTAAGACTGGATGGTCAACCCCGTTTCCATTGAACTGGAAAAGAACGCCGAGCGGGCAAGGTGGCAAGGGGCGTGGGTGGAGATGGGTTTGGTGGTGTGAAGGGTCAGATTTGACAAATTTTATAAATTTGTCAAATCTTTGCACCTAATGCGGGGAAGATTGGATGGTCAATCCCGTTTCCATTGAACTGGAAAAGAACGCCAAGCGGGCAAGGAGGCAGGGGGTGTGGTTGGAGGTGGTTTCGATGGGGTGATTTGGTGTTTCTACGAACTTTCAAAGCCACTCAGTAGTTTTGTTTCAAATTCAAGAATCTACTAGTATTGTACTTAATAATTTTGCAAAATGAACAGGATTTACCTTGATACTTCCGTTTACGGCGGTTATTTTGACCCAGAGTTTGAGCTTTGGACTAAAATCCTGTTCAACAAAATAATGGAGGGTGAATACAAAATAATCTATTCCAAACTAACGGACATTGAACTCAAGCCTGCTCCAGAAGCTGTCAGAAACCTTGCTAGCAGCTTGCCCGATTCAAGCCTTGAATTCATTGAAATTTCGGATGAAGCCATAGCATTGGCTGAAAAATACCTCCACGAAAACGTGGCAGGAAAAACGAGCCGGGCCGATTGTATCCATATTGCCTTGGCCACGCTTCACCATGCTGACATTCTGGTTAGCTAGAACTTTAAGCACATCGTCAACGTCAATAGGATTCGTGGCTACAATGCCGTCAACTACAAATTCGGTCACAAAATCTTGGAAATAAGGACGCCAAGGGAAATCTTAGAATATGAAGACTAAAGAAATCACCAAACAGGAAGAAAAGACCCTTGTTGAGCAAATGAGGGAGATTCGGGACAAGGTCAATCTTGACATCAAAGACCTCACGGCAGCAGAGTTGAAGGCTTATTTTGATAAGCAGGAAACACTGCACCCAAAAAGGTTCTGGAAGAAAGATTGAGACAGAAACGGCAGCGTATCGTGCAAAATGTCACCGTCTTTGTCTGCACACAATGCGGGGAAGATTATATTGACAACCCTGTTTCCATTGAACTGGAAAAGAACGCTGAGCGGGCAAGAAGGCAAGGGGTGTGGTTGGAGATGGTTTTGATGGGGGGAGGGGTCAGATTTGACAAATTTCATAAATTATTCTTCAAATTTGCGCCAACAGGTTGATGGCTTGGTATCGGAACGGAAAATTACTGTTTTTACCGCCCCAGACGCAATCGGAAACTTCCGATTGCTATTCTAACCATTAAGAATGGCAATCGGAAATTTCCGATTACCATTCTTAATGGTCAAAATGGCGTTCGGAATTGGGAGAATATATTTCCAAGCGTTCAAAATGGCGTTCGGAATTGGCAGATTTGTTTTCTTAATGGTTGGGAAGGCGGTCGGAAATGGCGGAATTGTGTTTTGGTGATTTTGAAGGAGGTTTCGATGGGGTATAGGGTCAGATTTGGGGAATTTGTCAAATCTTTGCACATTGCGTGGAAGTTTGGATAGTTAATCCCGTTTGCATTGAACTGGAAAAGAACGCCGAGCGAGTAAGGAGGCAGGGGGTGTGGATGGAAGAAGTATTGATGGGGGGAGGGTAAGACTTTCCGAAGTCTGGTGCCTGCCTCCTCCGCTAACCTTTTCAACTCATTCAACCGCATCAAGGACTCCACGGGCGTCATGGTGTTCTCGTTTATTTCCAGCAGGGTTTCCTTAAACTTCCAACCTGCCATTTAATTTGTAGCGTGGGAGATTTGGCGCAGCTTTAATGAAATTGCTCAGTCTCCATCAACCCGCCTTGATAATTTTGACGATGGCCTTGCGCCCGCCGCATTGTGCACTCACCAAGTACATTCCCATTGGCAGGTTGCCCAGTTCATATTGCAACAAATTGAGTCCTTCGGTGACGCTGAATGACTTTTTGCCGATTTTTTTTCCCTGCATATCCAACAGTTCCACCAATAGTTGTTCTGGCCCTGCCGAGAGGTAGGATAGCTCCAACACATGGTACGCTGGGTTGTGCAATACCCGCATATTGGCGGCAAAGCTGGGCTTTGGCTTAGGGTAAATGCGGTTGATAAGCCCTCGTGCTGCTTCCGACAATTTGCTGTCGTCGAGCACGCCGCCGTTCATATAGACGTTGAGGCGTGTATCAGACGTCACGCTCATGGCATTGGTAATGTTGGCGTGTTCCCCAAAGATAAGACTGCTGCCCGGTTTTAGGTCCAAATAAAACTGCGGGTCGGGATGCTTGGCGGTGGGTACACCTTGCAGCCAGAGCAGGTTTTCAATGAGCAATGTGCTGCTTCTGCCGAGCTTAATGCCTCCGCCGGAGCGCAGCGCCAGTATGCCTTTGCCCTCCTGCCCGTACTGGAACAGCGTATTGTCGCCTACTTCCAATTCAGCGCCGTTTCTGAACATCATGCAAGCCGAGCGCCCCTCAAAATTAATATGCCCGCCTTGGTGGACATATTTGTTGCCATTATCGAAAACAAAATCAGTGATGTCGCCTCCCATGCAGATGTCGCCACCGTGGTTGACGAGATTGACTTGGTGTCGGATACTGTCGCTTCCCTCCACAAAGGTGCCCCGCATAAAAGCAAAGGGCTGCGGCACAAATTCGGAACCTTCATCAACGATGATGTTGATTACCTTGGGGTCAGGCGTATTTACCTGTGGCCTGCCCTCCGCATAGGAGGGGTGGGCAGAACTGGGCCAGTTTGGCTCATCGTTGTATGGGAGCATGTATATGTAATCCCATCCATTTGCTTGGTCGGAAACGTAGGAAATGGGCACTTCATAGCTGGTGTCAACAAACGTAAACTGTGGCGCTATCATCTCGTCCAGTACAAGATTCGGTTCCCGGTATTCAAAGAAATTATAATCCATCCTGATTTTGTTGTCAGGCGTGACACTGGATGCCAGTGTCATTTTAACGATGAACTCCCGCACATAATTTTCATTGAAATATTCGGTAGGAATACAGGTCACGAACTGGTCGGTGGCTATGTTAGTGGGCAAAATGACCGTGGCAGTGGGCACTATGTCATTATGCCAGCGCATAGCGGTGGTAGTGCCAGTGCTATCGGGGACTTGGATGCCGATGATAAGGCCGGAACAAAGGTTTTCAGCGCAGCCCATGCCACCGATGAGTTCGATAGAATTAGAATAGCTATGTAAAGCAGTTCCAACATTGTACAGTTTGTCAGGCTCAAGCCAGACCTTGTTGTCCTCGTTCAACTTACACCGTACAAAAATTGGCTTGGTGAGGTCGGCACTCTGTAGGTCAATGCCATTACCAGGTGGGGCTAGGGTGATACAGCGGCTGCTGTCAATGGGGCCGCTCCATTTGCCATCGAGCGTCTGGTAGATTACCCAGTCCACATAGGCGGTGATGGTCTTGGTGGAATCGAAAGAGCACGGAATAGTCTCATACTGGTTGAAATAGGAGTTGGGAAGGATCTGTGCTAGTACCGAAGAACAGGCAAACAGGAAGCAGAAGAGTGGCATGTGCTTTTTCATGGCAAGCTATTTTGCATGGTGAACGGATGTGCTATTGCTTTCGAACAAATCTAGCGCTCAGGAGACTATAATGCTGGATCGTTGCACGAACTGTCTTTTTCACAACAAAAAAACAGCCATGCGAGGGCCATTGGCTCGAAAAGAAAGAAAACCAATCCCGCTGGTTTTCTTGGTTCCAGTCTTCAGACCGGAATATAATATCACCATTTTTCTGAGGTGAATGTGCTACTCCTCCGCCAACCTCTTCAACTCATTCAACCGCATCAAACACTCCACAGGCGTCATCGTGTTCACGTCCATTTCCAGCAGGATTTCCTTAATCCTACCCACCTTCGGGTCAAAAGTCTCGAAAATGCTCAACTGGTAAGTCGGCGCTGAAATATCATTGGTGGCAGCTTTTTTGGCTTTCGGCTGCCCCGTAGTCAGGCGGTGACTTGAAGTCACCGCCTGACTTTCCCCACCTTCCCCAACACCTGCTTCGATATGCTGCTGCTCCAACTGTTCCAGAATATCGTTCGCCCGCTCCACGATGCTGCGGGGCATCCCGGCCATCTTTGCCACATGGATACCGAAGCTGTGCTGGCTGCCGCCGGGCAGTAGTTTCCGAAGGAAAATCACTTTTTGGCCCAGTTCCTTCACGGCCACGTTGAAGTTCTTGATGCGGGGGAACTTGTTTGCCAGTTCGTTCAGCTCGTGGTAGTGGGTGGCGAAGAGCGTCTTGGGCCGCAGGTCGTTGTGCGAGTGCAGGTACTCGGCGATGCTCCAGGCGATGCTTATGCCGTCGTAAGTGCTCGTTCCCCGCCCGATTTCGTCGAGGATGATGAGGCTGCGCTCGCTGATATTGTTCATGATGCTGGCCGTTTCCGTCATTTCCACCATGAACGTGGACTCGCCGCCGGAGAGGTTGTCGCTGGCGCCCACACGGGTGAAGACCTTATCAATCAGGCCGAGGCGGGCGCTCTGGGCGGGCACGAAACTGCCCATCTGCGCCATCAGGCTGATGAGCGCTGTTTGCCGCAGTAAGGCAGATTTACCACTCATGTTCGGCCCCGTGATGACGATGATTTGCTGCTCCTCGTTGTCGAGGAAGACGTCGTTGGGCACAAAGCTTTCGCCCAGCGGCAGGTGCTGCTCGATGACCGGGTGGCGGCCATTCCGTATGTCAATCACTTGGCTGTTGTCGAGCGTGGGACGGGTGTAGCTGTGCTTTTCTGCCACTTTTGCGAAGCTCAACAGGCAGTCCAGCCGGGCGACAATGCTGGCATTGTGCTGCACGGGCTGGATGTAGTCGTTGAGGGAAAGCACCAGCGCCTCGAAAAGCTGCACCTCCAGTTCCTGCATCCTTTCCTCGCCGCCAAGAATCTTGGTTTCCAGCTTTTTCAGGTCGTCGGTGATGTACCGTTCGGCACCAGTGAGCGTTTGTTTGCGCACCCAGTTGTCCGGCACGAGGCCCTTGTCCTTGTGCTTGTTGGTGACTTCGAGGTAGTAGCCAAAGACCGAGTTGAAGCCGATTTTCAGGTTGTCAATGCCTGTGCGTTCGGCCTCGGTCTGTTGGATGCCGACGAGCAGGGCTTGGCTGTTGCGGGCGGTGTTGCGGAGGTCGTCCAGCTCCTCGTGGAAGCCATCGGCGATGCAGCCACCTTTGGTGATAAGGGCTGGCGGTTCATTGACCATCTGCCGTTTGATGTCGTTGACGAGGGTCTTGCAGGGGTTCAGCCCTTCGGCCAATTTCTCGAAAATAACATTGCCGGAGGCAGCCAACAGCACTTTCAGCGGCTCAGTGACTTCGAGCGCCTTGCGCAATTGCACGACTTCCCGTGGCTGTATTTTACCCAAAGGTACCCTCGAAATCAGGCGCTCCAAGTCGCCCATCTGGCGGATATAGCCGCTCACTTCGCTTGCCAAATCAGGGTTTTGCAAAAAATACGAAACCACCTCGTGGCGTGCCTCTATTTCCTTCAAGGAGGTCAGCGGAAGCACCACCCATTTCTTCAACAACCGCCCGCCCATTGGCGACACGGTTTGGTCGAGGATGTTGATAAGCGGCGTGCCGCCCTCGTGCGGGCTGTGCAGCAATTCGAGGTTGCGCACCGTGAAGCGGTCGAGCCAGACGTACTTCTCCTGGTGTATCCTACTGATGGCGGTGATATGCTTGAGGTTCTTGTTCTCGGTGGTGGCGAGGTAATGAAGGGCAGCCCCGGCAGCCGTTTGCGCCAGCTCCAAATGCTCAATGCCGAAGCCTTTGAGCGAAGCGACCTCGAAATGTTCCTTTATTTTTTCTTGGGTAAAATCGTGGGAAAAGGCCCAATCGTCGAGGGTATAAGTGTAAAATCGGTCACCAAACACCTGCTCAAACAGCTTCGCTGCGCTTTTGCAAAAAACGATTTCGGAGGGATTAAAACCTTGTATCAGCTTGTCCATGTAAGCCAAATCACCTTCGGAAACCATGAACTCGCCCGTGCTGATGTCAAGGAAAGCGATGCCAGCTTGGTCTTTTTTACCGAAGAAAATAGAGGCGAGGAAATTGTTCGTCTTGTGGTCGAGGAGTTTTTCGTCGGTCGTCACGCCGGGCGTCACCACCTCCACGATGCCCCGCCGCACGATTTTCTTTTCCGGCGATGGCTTTTCCAATTGTTCACAAACGGCCACCCGGTAGCCCGCCCGCACGAGCCGGGGCAGGTAAACGTCCATGCTATGGTAGGGAAATCCGGCCAGTTCGATGTCCTGTCCGCCGTTGTTGCGGCTGGTGAGCGTGATGCCCAGCGCACGGGAAGCCTTCACGGCGTCCTCCCCGAAAGTCTCATAAAAATCGCCGACCCGGAAGAGCATGATGGCCTCCGGGTGCTTGGCCTTCATCTTGAAGTACTGCTCCATGAGCGGCGTTGTCTTCTCCGACTTTTCCTTTTTTTGCCCGCCAACGACGGTCATGCTGGTTCTTGCCACGTTCGTTTTCGTTTTTGGCAAAGATAGTTCGATTGCGGAATTCGGATTGCGGATTGCGGATTGGGTGATGTGCTATTCACTTTAGGACCTCCCAATCATCCTCAGCCACAGGGTCAAATGGATTTAGATAATAAATTGATGAGAGAGCCACCCCCCACAACATCAACGCCTCCTCGTCGCCCGGCACCTGAATCATCCGCTCGAAGCGTAGCCCGATTTTCTCCAAAACCCGCAATGAAGGCTTGTTTGCCTCTATGGCAATTGCCGCAAGCCGTGGCAGCGCCAGTTTTCGCTTCGCAAAATCCATGACTGCGCTGGCGGCCTCCACAGCGTAGCCTTGGTCATAAAATTGCGGCAGCAGGGCATAGCCGATGTCCACATCGTCGAGGAAGTCCCGCTTTACCAGCCCAGCCATGCCAAGTGGCATTGCATCTGATTTTCTTTCAATCATCCAAAAACCGAAGCCGAATTTGTGGTAACCAGCAAACAGCCGATGGATGATGTACTTGCGGGCATCGTCGAGGTTGTGAACCTTGCGGTCGCCGATGTTTTCAATCCAGCCGGGAGAGTTGAATAAATCGAAAAGGAAGGGGGCATCGTCAGGGGTGATTTCACGGAGTGAGAGCCGCTCGGTTTCCAACAAAAACTGGCCCATCGGTGGTCGGCACAGGCCGAAGATTTCGTATTTATCCTCGGTGCCCGTTTTTACAAAACCTTGTTTTTGCAGCAGTCGGATGGAGGCGTCGTTGCCCGTCATGCAACCCGCTTCGAGGTAAACGGCCCCCATTTTTGCGAAGCCAAAATCAATGACGGCAGCAGCGGCCTCACTGGCGAAGCCTTTTCCCCAAAGGTCGGGATGGAGCGTGTAACCCAGCTCGGCGACTTGGTTTTCCGGGTTCAAATTCCAAAGACAAATGGTGCCAATGAGCTTTTCTTCGCCCTTCGGGCAAATGGCCCATAGTATAGATTCACCATTAGCCACCGCATTTTGAATCTGCTCGATGAAGGCAGCGGCTTCCGCCAAATTCTCGGCCTTTTTGGTTTCGGTGAAACGGCGGATTCGCTCGTCTGAGCGCTGGACGAGCATTTCTGGAGCGTCATCCAATGAAAGGGAACGAAGTATAAGGCGCTCCGTTGTCAGTTTTGGAAAAGGTCTGAAAAGGGTTTTCATATGAATGGTCATTTACTTATTGTCATTGGTCATTGAGGTCATTTGTCAATTTTGAATTAACTCAAGCCCCACAGTGACTAATGACTAATGACACGAAGTAAGTGGTCAGTCACTAATTCAACCATTTCCCCAAGAACCCCAGCATCGCCTTATAGACCTCGAAGCGGTTTTCTTCATTGTGGAAACCGTGGCCCTCGTCGTATTTCACCATATATAGTACCTCCACGCCCCGTTTGCGAAGCCCTGCCACGATTTGGTCGCTCTCGTCAATGTTCACCCGTGGGTCGTTGGCACCTTGTATGACGAAGAGCGGGCACTTGATTTTGTCAATATGGAAAACGGGCGAAGCGGCGTACATGGCATCCTTGTCTTTCTGGGGGTTGCCCACCATTTCGTACATCATGTCGAGGTAGGGTTTCCAGTAGGGCGGGATGGTGTTCATGAAGGTGAACAGGTTCGAGACGCCCACGTAATCTATTGCGCAAGCGTACAAATCCGGCGTAAAAGTGACCCCTGCCAAGGTGGCGTAGCCGCCATAGCTGCCGCCGTAGATGGCCACCCGTTTTGGGTCAGCGATACCTTCGGCAATGAGCCATTTCACGCCGTCGCTGATGTCGTCCTGCATTTTTTTGCCCCATTGCTTAAAGCTGCATTCCCAGAACTTCCGGCCATAGCCGGTGCTGCCACGGTAGTTCATTTGCAGCACAGCATAGCCCCGGCTGGCCAAGAGTTGGATTTCGGGGTTGAAGCCCCAAGTATCCCTGACCCACGGCCCGCCGTGCGGGTTGACGATGACGGGAAGGTTTTTGGAGGGCTTTCCTAATGGCAGCGTCAGGTAGCCATGAATGGTGAGGCCATCTGAGGTCTGGTAGCTCACGGGATTCATCGGGGCCATGTCCTTCTCATCGAGCCAAGGGCTTACGTCCACGATTTTGGTCAGTGTGTCGGCCTTTTGGTCAAAGAAATAATAGGCGCCCAACGACCGGTCACTGTAGGTACGAACCATGAACTTGTCCTCGTCCTTGTTCATGGCGGTGATGACGATTTCGTAATTGCCAAGCTCCTGCTCAAGCCGCTGAAAAATCTGGCGGGTTTGCTCGTCAAGGAAATGAACCTGGCGCTTGTCGGTGGTGTAAACGATGGAACTTAGTTTGCGGCGCTTGCGGGAGTAGCCGAGGTGGGTCACGTCCACTTCGGGGTGGGCAAAAAGCGGTTCGCCGATTTCGTCGCCAGTGTTCAGGTCAATCTTGGTGATGACGCTGCGGTCACGGCCCCGATTGGATGATACATATAAATGGTGTTCGTTGTCAAAAGCGAAGAACAGTGGCGACACGCTTTCCCGGAAATCGGTGGTCAAAACGGCACGGAAAGGCTCGTCCTCGGTCGGGCGGTAGAGTAGGGTGGTGTTGGTGCCACCGAATATTTTGTTGGCGATGCGCAATTTGCCCTCGTGGTCGGTCATCCAGCCGTCCATCGGCTCCATGGGGTTGGGGTTTTCGGCCAATTGGTGGATTTCCCCGGTGGTGATGTTGAGGCGATAGGGTTCAAAGAGCTGAGGATTGTTCTTGTTCATCGAGATGATTATCTCGTGCTCGATGTCTTCGAGGTCGTCAATCAGGTCAATGCGGACCCCGGCAAATGGGGTCAGGTCCTTTAGGTTGTTGCCGTCGGCGCCTACGGAATACAGATGGAAGTTTTCATCGCCGCCGTCATCCTTGGCAAACACGATACGGTTGTCCTTCCAGAAAAACCAAGCGATGTCCCGGTCGGTGACTTCCGTGATGCGACGCGCACGCTTACCATTCGGTTTTTGTACAAAGATGTTCAGCCGACGCTCGAAAGGGCCTAAGTAGGCGAACAAATTGCCATCCGGGGAGAGTTGGTACCTTGATTTTTTGGGCAACCGGAAGAAATCCTCTACGGGGTATTGTTGCGTCTCTCCAAGGTCTCTGTAAAGGCGGGCGATTTCTTTTTTTGACGAAGGAAGGGCATTATCGCCCGGTAGTTTGAGGGCGTCGGTTTTCTTTTGACTCATGTTAAATTCAAATTTTGAGCTGCAAAGTTGGTATTTTCGGTCGGGTAGCGTAAGGTTTCCTATTTTTTTACGCCAATTAATCCCAAAATCGTGATTTTTGTCCATGATTTTACGTTACTGGTCAATCGGAACGGCAGCCCTGATATTTTGCCGGATACCTTACGCCCGAAAGCGTGAAGTTGATGGAAAGTTGTTGTGAACTGCAACTTGTTGATAATCAAACGAGTTTTAAAAAGAAAACTTCTCACCAATAATCGCTTGAACCTATGTACTCTGAAAACGAAATCTTGAAAGCCAAAAAGCGGGTAAAAGCCAAAAAGGCATTTTATCAGCATCTCATGTCCTTTGCCATCGTAAACCTTTTTTTGCTTGCCCTAAATTTGTTGACCTCGCCCGGCTACTTGTGGTTTGTGTTTCCACTGCTGGGCTGGGGGGTCGGGTTGGCCTTCCATTACGTGGACGTTTTCGGGATACCCGGCTTCGATATTTTGAGCAAGGAATGGGAAGAGCGGGAGTTGGAAAAGGAGCTTAGGCAGGATAATGAGCCATCACAAATGGGCAAGCCAACGAAACCCAATAACATGCAGCAAGACAAAGGGCTGGAGCTTAAGGAGTTGCGTAGGAATTACGACGAATCAGATTTTGTTTAAACAAGTTTTCAAAAACCATTCGATTATGTACAAAATACCAGACATCCATGAGGCTGCCCAAAAAAGGGTTCGCAGCAAAGCCAAATTTTACAAGCACTTGTTCTTTTACCTCGTGTTCAATGGCCTATTTTTTATGACTGCCGTAATTCAAGGTCATCCAATGGCGCCATTGACCGTTGCTTTTTTTTGGGGAATAGGACTGGTATCCCACTATCTAAAGGTTTTTGGCATGCCTGGAAGCGGGGTCCTCAGCCACGAATGGGAGGATCGGGAATACCGTCGAGAATTGGAGCGTTTGCAGGGTCAAAGCAAAACCAGCATCCTACCAGATGAAGCGCTCGAACTTCGGGAAATGTCAAAAAAATACCGTGATTCTGACCTTGTCTGAAAATTTGATAGAAAATTGTACCTTTCGAATCGCATTGTATTTTTGTAAATTGAATACTTTATAAAAAGATTAAAATAACGCTTGAAAAATATTTGTTGAGTCGTAAAAAACCTTCTAAATTTGACGACCTTTAAAAGTAGTTTTTGTGTTTATTTGTTTGGGTTAAAGACCTTCATCTCCCCGATGAGGGTCTTATTGTTTCTAATGATGCCTTTCATTTCCCTGCCAACTTTGTTGAAAAATCTTAGTTTTGTGCCCGAAAAAAAATCACATCTAATATGAATAATCAAATAAGCGCACGTTGGGGAATAGTAGCTGTCGTTGTTGTGTTGGTTGCGATGAGCCGCCTTATCCCTCACACCCTGGCTTCCAGCCTGTTCAATTTTTCACCAATTGGTGGTATTGCCCTGTTTAGTGCAGCCTATTTCAAAAACAAGTACATGTCCTACCTACTGCCATTGGCAGCACTTTGGGTGAGCAATTTGCTGATAAACAATATTTTCTATGCCCAGTATTTTGATGGGTTTTCTTGGTTTGCCAACCCGGAAGTTTATTTCGCCTTCTTGCTCATCGTACTGATGGGGTCTTCCCTTTTGAAAAAGATTTCAATGCCCCGGCTGGCAATAGCGGCTGTTTCCTCCTCATTGGTTTTTTTCGTTGTCACCAATTTTTATGTTTGGCTGAACACCATACTCTATCCAAAAAACATGGCTGGCCTCGCAAGTTGCTATGTGGCAGCGATTCCTTTCTATTGGAACACTTTGGCGAGCGACCTGCTCTATGTTGGGGTGCTCTTTGGGTTGTTTGAATACGCAAAGCGCCAGTACCCAAGAATGGTGCTTGAGAAAGCCTGATTTAATGCAATAGCTTGATTTTCAGTTAATTAAAAAACCTGTTGCGCAATTTGCACAACAGGTTTTTTGATTTATCCATCCAATGACACCCTCCAATCAAAAAAAATCGAAACCACAAAAGCTCGAAGTCGGAATTGACTTCACCATAGAAAATGGGCTTTATGTGTTTACAAGCGCCTACCTCCTCAGGCGTGGGTATTGCTGTGAGAATGCCTGCCGCAATTGCCCTTATGGCTTCAAAAAAGGCCAAGATTTGGGTCAAACCAAACGTTAGCCAATGGCATCCGCCTCTTTCTCGAAGAGCTTCCTTGCGAGGGTGCCAGTTTGTGCGCCCAAGCCACCGAGTAGCCCACCAATGAAGCCTGTGACTGGAATCAAATAGCCCTGCCCAATTTTGAACAATGACCCGATTTGACCACCCAACTGGGCCATATTGGCACTGTTTAGCAACCCTGCATAGCCGCTCCATAGCAAGGCAGCGGCGGCTGTGCCTGCGGCAAAACTGACGGCACTATTCTCGTACCGGAACAGGAACCCCACCAAGGCGGCCACGATGGCAATGGACCAGAATGGGAAAAAGTATTGTGCCACAAAACCAAGCACCAAGATTATTAATGTTTGAAGACCAAACTTTTTCATTTTATATTTTTTTGAGGCCAAAAACTGCCTGATGTGTTAGTTTATTTCGATGGAGAAAAGAAGGGGCTTTCGGGAATCCGCTTCGTTTTTCATAAAAAACAGCTCATTGTATTCTCCAGCTACCCATTTGTCGAGGCCAGTGGCGTAGTAGGGGCTGCCGGGATTGCCGGATTGGCCGCCGGGAAAAACGCCCCACCCCTTAACCTCGTCGCCCAACTCCACCACCATTCGCCAAGAGGGGCCATTGCCGCCCGAAACGGCGTTCAAAGCCTGACTGTAACCACCTATCGGCAAGTCCATTTTAGAAAAGGCTGGGATGCGGGCGAGGTGCATAATCGAAGTTTTTTTGTAAACCGACCAGGCGAAATCCGGCTTCAAGAGGTCGTCCGCCAGTGTTTTGAGGGCCTCCACAAATGCGGCTGTGGCGATTTGCTTGGCGGTTTCCCGTTCCGGTGTTTTTTGGTCGTCAAAAATGGGGTCATTCGGGCTGTACGTCAGCAATTCTATGGCCCGCCACTTTTCGGGCATGAGGATAGGCACGGAATCCTTCCAAACCATTACCTCATCAAAAGCCATTTCGTAAAACTTCTCCCACCAAGTCGTGAACACCACCGGCTCGACTTTGTCCTTTTCAAAACGGAAGTCCCACTGGCGCATTTTTGACAAAATGCTCATTTGTACGGTGCTCAGTTTAGTGGTGTCCACTTGACCGATTAGCGCCGTAAGCCCCTCTGAGGCATGAAGGCTGAAGTTGTCGTTTTGCAATTTCATCATGTCCAGCACGGTAATGCTGTCCATCTCGGCCAGCCGCTGGTTGAGGTACCTGCCCCGATAGTGGTCAAAGTAGGGGCTGTTGTAATAGTAGGGATAACTTGGGTCGGTGGAGTTTTGATTGGCGGACGACACGAAACCCCGTCCAGGGTTTTTGATGGTAGGCACCTGGTTGCGTGGTACATAGCCTGCCCATGCGTTTTTTGAGTTGGTTCCATCTTGCAAAAAACGGCCTTGTTCCTTGTTTTTTACCGGAAAAAGGCCATTGGCAGTAATGGCGATGTCACCCGTTTTTGAGGCAAAAACAAAGTTCTGCGCTGGGTAATCGTAGTTGGCGAGGGCACGGCGGTAGTCTTCGTAGTTTTTGCCGCTGTTCAGCCCAAGGAACGTGAACAAATCCCTGGGGTTGGGCGATTCCAACCCAATCCAGTGCATGGCCAAGTCGGCCCATGGCTCTTCTTTCGATTCATAAACCACTGGCCCCCATTCGGTCCAGCGAACGGTATCGTAAACGGCGGCGGATTGACCCTTTACCCTAAAGGAATCCACCACGATTTTGGCTGGTTTTACGCCACCATCATACTGGTAGGAGGTCTTGGCGGCGTCGGTCCACGCAATATGGTACCAATCATTGACGTCATGCCCAACGTTGGTTTCGCCCCAAGCGATGTTTTCATTAAACCCAATCAGTACCCCCGGAATGCCCGGCACGGAAACGCCGTAAAAATTAGCTTCGGGGGTATGGATTTGAAGTTCGAACCATATAGATGGCAGCGTGAGCTTCAAGTGGGGGTCGTTGGCAAGGATTGGCTTGCCAGAGCGGGTCTTGCTGCCCGCCACTGCCCAATTGTTGCTGCCAAGTACGCCACGTTCTTTTTCGTAAACCTTGTGGCGGATGAGGCCGATTGCTTCTTCGACTACAGGTTTTTTGGCAGGTTTGGTGGGCGCAAATTTCCACGGCGTACCAGTTGGAATAACGGGTGACTGCTTGGGGTTGATTTCCGGGTAGAGCTTCTCAAAGAGCGGCTTGCCCAATATTTTCAGTGCGTTGGATGCTTCGAGGTCGTCTTCGCCAAAGCAGAGCGTCTGGTCCATGTACTTTTTCACCAAGGCCGATTTGTAAAAGTTCCATTGCTCTGGCTTGTAGCCCAACAGCTTGAACTCCAGCGGGTAATCCTTTGGTTGCAAGTCGGCCAAATAGCGGTTCAGGCCTGCAGTGTAGGCTTCCATCATGGCCGCTACTTCCTTGTCCTGCCGCCAGCTTGCAGCGGCTCTCTCTGCACCGACAGTCATGCCCTGCCTGCGCTTCAACTTGTCGCTGTCCAAAGCCCCAGCCCCGACCACCTCGGCCAATCGGCCACCAGCCGCACGGCTAACCAAGTCCATTTGGAATAGGCGCAATTTGGCGGTCACGTAGCCTTGAGCAAAGAGCGCATCCTCCATGTTTTCAGCGAAAATATGCGGCACCAGCCGCTCGTCGAACATGATTTTCACCTTACCCTTCATTTCTGGCACTTCTATTTTCATAGGTTTCAGTCCATCAATGGACTCTGCATTTTGCCAAAAACCCAAGAAAGGGCTAAAAAAAGGCCCAAGCGGCGGCACGGTCGTTTCCTTGAACTTGCCGGGTTCTTCGACAATTGGCTCCTTCAAGACAAAGGGCTTGTCCAAGAAATAAATGGCCGTAAGCAAGGCACAAAGGGATAGCAGGAATTTTACGATTTTCATAGATTTTGGTAAGAAGTTTTGCTGCGCAAGTCAGTGTTTGGTTTTTGATTTTATTGGGAAATCATGCGAAAAGCGGGGTGCCGAACGACACCCTAACCTCTGGGGAGAAACGAACCGAAACCTTCACAGTCAATGGGTTTATGGCTTCAATTCTCGCTTTTTCGTGCAGCTTCAAGGCGTTTTTTAGTGTAGTAAAAACAAGGTTCACAGGTGAGTTGCCCTTGTTTTCCGCCAATATGGCCTCCACCCTGCCAAGCGGGAATGCCTCAAAATCGCTCTGCATTTCAATCTCCAAGGTTGGGTTGATGGAAACGGACAACGCAAAATAGGTGGTCTTGAAGCCATAAGCCTCCAATTTTGGAAGGGTGGAAATCCAGCCGTCAATGATTTGGGAGCCTTTTTCTTTGGCCGCTTCGCCCAAGGAGGCCGCTTGCTCCTTGATGGATTCGCCAGCGGTGTTGATGGTTTGCTTAATTTTTTCAAACATGGCCAATAGTATTTTGAATCCGCCAAAGGTAGAAAATTAGTTTTACTCCAAAATCAAAGCGTTCAGGCATGAACAGCCTGTTTTTTGTCGAAGAAACTGCTGGCAATCCAATGCAATTAACTTACCTTTAGCCAATTCAAAACCAACCCTTTTTCATGACAGTTTTGCAAATCAATGGGCTGACGAAACGCTATGGCGCTATCACGGCAGTCAACAACCTGAACCTTCAAATAGCAGCGGGCAATGTGTACGGAATTCTTGGCCCGAATGGCAGCGGAAAGACCACAACGCTCGGCACCGTGCTTGGCATTATCAGGCCAGACAGTGGAGCCTACACTTGGTTTGATGGCCAATACGGCACCGACGAGCGGATGCACATCGGCTCCCTGTTGGAGACGCCCAATTTTTACCCGTACCTCTCGCCAGTGAAGAACCTCGAACTAACGGCTCATATCAAAAAGATTGCGGCACCAAAAATTGACCCCATTCTTGAATTGGTCAACCTGGCCCAACGGCGTGATTCCCCATTCAGCACCTTTTCTTTTGGGATGAAACAGCGCCTTGCCATTGCATCAGCACTGATTGGCGACCCTCAAGTCCTGATTTTTGACGAGCCTACCAATGGTCTCGACCCCCAGGGCATTGCGGAGGTGCGGGAAATCATCCAACGGATTGCGGGCGAAGGCAAGACCATCATCATGGCCAGTCATATCCTCGACGAGGTGGAGAAAGTGTGCAGCCACGTGGCCATCATCAAGCAGGGAAGGCTTTTGGCAAGCGGTGAGGTCGGGGCCATCCTCAGCAATGACCACCAAGTGGACATTGCGGCAGCAGACCTCGGCAGGCTGAGGGAGTTGTTGGCGGGATACCCTGGCGTGAACAGTGTGGTGGAAAAGAACAAGGTGCTGCAACTCCAAGTCAGCCCAGCGCTCACCGCCGCCCAACTGAACCAGCTCGCTTTTGACAACGGCTTGGTAATCAGCCACTTGGTACTGAAACCCAAAAGCCTCGAATCGGAGTTCTTGGAAATTACCGCAGGAAAATAATTGGCTGTCCAGGAACGTGTGAAAGATAAGTTGTTGCTTTCGGCGAGTGTATTTTTTCGGCTGGCAAGGCACTAAAACAGGCGCATAGTGGTGCTAAGCAACTGTTTAGGTAACGAAGCCAGCGGGAAAAAGACGCCGCCCAAAGTGACAAGTTATTTTTCACACGTTCCTTAACTCATCAAACTCATTAAACCCTTCTGGGTTAAACAAATAACAACCATGTTTCACCTTCTCAAGCTGGAATGGCTCAAACAAAAGGATTATGTCCTCTTTCGGGTATTGTCCATAGCATACGTGGTGCTGTTACCAGCCGCACTTTTTGTTGGAAAAAAGTTGGACTTCGGCAACGAAGCACCCTTCAACCCACAGATGGAATTTTTTCATTTTCCGAAAGTCTGGAGTTGGCTGGGTTATATTGGCAACTGGATGTCCTTTTTTGTGCTTGGGTTCATGGCGGTGCTGATGATTACCAACGAATATTCCAACCGAACCCTGCGGCAAAACGTCATCACGGGATTGCACCGGGCGGAGTTTTTCAAGAGCAAACTGTTTTTTATGGTCGCCGTGTCATTGGCTGCCACGCTGTACTATGCGTTATGTGCTTTGGTGATTGGCCTGCTGCATGTTGATGACACGCTGTACTTTTCTACGGTGTTCAAAAACGTGGACATGGTGCCGAGGTTCTGGCTGATGTCCATGGGCTATATGAGCTTTGGGCTGTTGGTCGGCTTGCTGGTGAAGCGGACGGGGATTGCGCTTTTTCTCTACTTGGCCTATTCGATGGTGATAGAATCCATCCTACGTTGGGTAGTACACCTATTCTTCTTCAAGAACGTCAGCATGAATTTTTACCCCTTAAATGCGATGGAGGATTTGGTGCCGCTCCCCCTCACCGAGTTTGCTGATGACCTGCTCAAAGAGAATGGGTTCAGGATGTTGCTGACTCCCATTGAGGCGGGGATTGCAACGGTGGTTTATACATCCCTGTTTTTGTTCCTGAGCTATAAACGGTTGAAAAACAGTGATTTGTAAACAATGGGAACTACCACTGCGCCGTGAATTTTTCAAAAAGCTTGCTGATAAAGGTCTTGTCGTCGGTCACGATTTCGGCCTTGCCGCTCATCTGTTGGTAAAAATCGAGCTTGCGGTTTAGCGTGGTTACCAGGCCATTTTCGATGACAATATCTGCGTAAAAGGCATTGTCTTTGGCCACTGGATAAACCTTCGTGACCTTGGCTTTCACCGTCCCAAATTCCCGAAATCGGTATCGCTCAAATTTGATGTTCACTTGTTGCCCTTCCTTCACCTTGCCGCTCCTGTCTACTGGCAATTCCACCTTCCCCACGAACTTATCCCCAATGTCCTCCGGCAATATGGTGAACAGCGCATCGCCAGCATTAACAAGCTGTGGCGCTTTGATGGGCATGTACATTTGGACGATTCCGTTGCTCGGAGATATGATGAGGTGGCTGTTCTTCCAATTCTTGATTTCCGTTCGTAGGTCGTCGAGCCGTTTGTTCAGTTGGAAAATGGCCTCGCCAGCGCCCGATTTGGCTTGGGTTTGTGCCTGGAATTTTCGGATGTTCGATTTGGAGATTTCCGTCTTGGTCGCCTCAATGGCGTTCTGGATTCTTTTGTATTCGGCCTCTTTGTTCTTGATTTTTGAGTTCACGTTGAAAATGACGGCGGCATAAGTGGTATCGGTCGTCTTTGCATAATTGTGGTGCGCATTTTTCAGCTCCTGTCCCAATGCCTCCAACTCGGTTTTTATGCTTGGCAAGGAGGCCTCCAAGGATTTCACCTGCTTTTGGTATTGCATATTGGTGTTTTCCACTGCTGCAACCGTGGCGTAGTCAATTTCGCCTGACTCGTCCAACGGCACCAACTCAAAAGCCGTGATGAAATTCGAGTAGGATTGCCTCAACTCCCCAATATTTAGGCTACGGTTTGGCGAATAGATGCGCAATTTATCAAGGTCAAGCTGACCCACCGTTTCCATATCTTCCTCCAATTTCAGTACATCTTTGTAATCGGCATCCGAGGGGAACACGGCCAGTACGTCACCAGTTTTGACCACCATGTTGTCTTTGACCTTCACCTCGGCGATGTACTCGGATTTTGGGGAAACAACAATCACCGGGGGCGTTTGGGTGGTGATGGAAACATTGCCCGTCACGATTTCTGGATAGTGGAAAATGCCACCTGCAAATGCAATAAGCCCCACCGTACCCACCAAAACCGCTATACCCCACGTGGAGACCCACGAGGGCGGGGAGGACAGTATTTCCTTCACTTCTCCGCTTAAATATTCGATATTGTCTTGCTGCATTTCAGGTCGTAATAAATGGGAAATTGATGGCGAAGCACTTAGTTTGACTGTAAAACTTCTTCAAAATTGTCGGGCAGCACCGTACCGTTTCCACCCTTGGAGTCCGCAAGTATCGAACGGTTTTCCATCCGTGCCTTCGGCAAAGCCAACGGAATGACATGGTCCACTCGGATTGGCAGGTTGATTTTGCTGCTAAAAATCACGACCGTTTTTCCCTTAAAAGCTTCTTCTATTCTACTCAAAACGATAGTCTCGTTTTGTGCGTCAAGGTCGTTGGTGGCCTCGTCGAGCAGCAGTATTTCTGGTTGCTTGTAGATGGCCCTTGCAATCAGGATGCCTTGCCGCTGAGCCTTGCTCAAGCCAACGCCACCCTCTCCGACCATGGTGTAAAACCCATTTTGCAGCCGTTCGAGGAAGGGCAGGATATTGGCGATTTTTGCGGCCTCAATCATTCGCTTGTTGTCAATGGACTCCTCTCCCAACACGATGTTCCGGGCGATGGTGTCGTAAAACAAATGCCCTTCTTGTGAAACGACCCCAAGATGGCCCAACCAAGTGGCCGTCTGGTAATCGGAAAGCCGGATTTGCCCAAATTTCAGAATGCCTTCCAGTGGCTGCTGGAACCCAACCAACAGGTTGAGGATGGTGGACTTGCCGCTGCCATTTGGCCCGACAACTGCCGTGATTTTGCCCTTTTGGATTTGAAAATCCAAGTTGTGCACCACCCAAGGCGAGTGTTCCCCTTCGTACCGAAACGACAGGTTTTCGCCTTCAATGATGCCATCTTTTGGCAAAACATCTATTTTTTCACCCTTAACTTCTGTGTCGTAGTGGAAGACTTCGTTCATGCGCTCCAGCCCCAACTTGGCCTCCTGCCAGCCGAGGAAAAACTCAATCAATTGGCGGATTGGGCTGTTCAGTTGGGTCAATATGAACAGCGTTGCCACCATCACCCCAATGGTCATATTGCCTTCGATGACAGCAATTGCAGCGAAGTAGATGACCAAAATGTTGCGAAGCTCACCCAATGAAAATGGAATCTGAATGGATAGTTCATCGGAAAGAGAATAGGAGCGGCCCACCTTGAAGAGCCTGGCTTCCGAGCGCTCCCACGCCCATCGTTGGGTTTGCTCGGCATTGGCCAATTTGATGTCTCTTATGCCACGGATAAGGTCGGTGAGGCGGCTGTACCTATCAGCCCCAAGCTGGTGTCGGTTGTAGTTGAGTGTTTTTCTTTTTTTTATAAAAAAGCGGACAAATAGGACTTGAACTATCGCAAAAATGACCACCGTCAAAAATATTTTGAAGCTAAATGCCAACAAGACCAACAGGAAAAGCACAATCGTCAAAGAGGCATACATAACGGACATGGCTTCCCGAGTAAAAAAACGGTGTACCCGTGGGTTGTCGTACACCGTCTGCATCACATCGTCGGTCATCCTTGACTGGAAATAGGTGGCCGGGAGTTGCAGCACCCTGACGATAAAATCGGTGAGCAGTTTGATATTAAGCTTGGCTCCGATGTGGAACAACAGCAAGCGTCGAATAAAATCCAAACCCACTCCGCTGATGAACAGCAATAACCAAGCAATGAGCACATAGGGCAACAGGTCGGTATTTTGTTGCTCAATGCTTTCGTCAACGATGAGTTGGATGATGAAGGGAAATGTGACCGCTAATAAGGCTCCCACCAAAATGGCTGCTAATAAAAAGGCAAGCAGTTTTTTATAGCCACGGAGGTTGTCCCAAATAAACATGGGCTTGTTGCGGTCGGCGGGCTTGTTTTCGTTGGAAAAAAAACTGGCAGTCGGCTCCATGAGCAAAATGATGCCTTCCAGGTCAAAACCGTTGGCATTGTTTACCCAGCCTTGCAAGAATTCTTGTGTGGAAACGGTGGCAAGTTGGTCCGCATCGGGGTCGCCGATGGTCACCTGCTGCTCATTGGCTTCATAGACCACCACGAAGTGGTTTTCTTTCCAGTGCGCAATGCCGGGCAGTGGGATGTCGTCAATCAGGCGGCGATAGTTGAGCTTGGCACCGACGGTGTGCATTCCGATTTGCTCGCCGGCTTCGCTGACGTTTAGGAGGCTGACACCTTCTGCTTTTTGGTGGGCCAAGGGGCGGAGCTGCTCCGTGGAGTAAAACTTGCCATAAAACTGCGCCACCATGCGGAGGCAAACAATTCCGCAATCACGGGAGTGCAATTGCTTGAAATGAGGGTACTTTTTAGACATAGCTGCTTGAATGAGTCGGGAAATACTGGCATTGCCAAAAAGCAACCAGTGTTTTCATCCTCCTCGAAGATAAAACGAGTAATGGTAATTTGCCTCCCTGTGTAGTTTCTCGAAAATATATATCTGATTATCAAGCGTAACAGCTTATTAATCAGGCGCAATAATCATACCGAAATAAAATAGGTGTGGCTACTGCTACAACTGTGGTTGGGTGGAAAAATAGTGGTGCTGTGGTCACAGCAAACGATTGGCGATAAATTGGTGTTGATTCGCTGACTGGCCGCAAATATAGGCTTTGGGAATAAGTTGCCAACGAATTTTCAAAAATTATCAGGCATGAGGGCGAAATAGCCCCTTACCGCTTGCCATAAAGTTCCCTCAACTTTTTCAGCAAGCGCAACAACTTGAGGTTCAAGGTCTTGCTTCCGCTAAAAAAGATGCCGTTGATGGTAATCCAGTCCTCCTGCCGTTTGATTTCCTCCAAGTTTTTGTAATAGACCCGCTGCTTTTTCTCAAAAGGCATTTTCCAGTAAACGCAGTCATTGGTCATGGCGAATCCGTCCTTACAAGCCCCAAAAGTGGATAAGTCACAGATGAAATAAATCGTTTCGCCCTTTTGTGGCATCAAGAAGTTTTGGGCAGCATTTTTCAGCTTGTTGGCAGGCATAGTAACGAAGTCGGTATAGACCGTCTCGCCCTCACGGTTGAAGTCGAGGTAATCCAAGACCAATTTCCCCAAATGGAGGTTTTCCGCCGTCCGGCCTTGGTATTTCAGTATTTCCTCACTGAAAACGGCCTCGTTTAAGTCTTCGCAATACCGGATGATGAAGTAGTCGAGCAGTTCCTCGAAAGCGGGAGCAGCAAAGCTGAATCGTTGGTCGTCGTCGGGGTTTCGCTGGGCCTGTTCCCCCAATTGCTTTATGCGAAAGTCCACGCTCGCCCGGAATTCGCTTTTATAAAAACGGTCAATATATGCGTGGTGCAACGAGGGGTGGTGCTCCTCCTTCAACCGTCTTTCAAAGGCGATGCTGAACCGGTCAGCGATGGCCTGTTCCAAGTTTTCGACGTGGGTAGTGTCAAAAATATCGTTGAGCTTGGCCTTTGGTGGTTCTTGTCTTGCTGGCGCAAACACTAATTGGCAATTCAAACAGGCAGGGGCATGCAGGTCGTTTTCGCTACCGCAACGGGGGCAGTCGAAAGTCTCCACGATGACTGGAGTGCCACAGGCGGGGCAAAACCTTGCATCATCGGGCATTGGTTTATGACAGGCTCTGCAATTCTTCATGTTGCTGGTCAATTGATATTTGAACAGTGGATTTGGTGGCCAAAAGCAGGCCCAAGTCCGTCGTTCAATACATGGGCGAAGGTAAAGAATTGTCGTGCTTTTTTGCAAAACCTTGTCGCTGCTGCTTTGTTGAAATGGGGCTTGCCGTTATTTTGTCCTTAAATCAAAAAAATGGTGAAATTCGTTGCCAAACAAACCGTGTGACATGAATAGCAAACTGCCCGAGAGGGCTTACAGTGAGTACGACAATTTTGCATTCCACCCCTACAACATCATGCTCATGTTGCTGTTGGCTGCCATCACTGCGCTGTTTTTGGGGCTGGCGGCGGCCTTCATTTACACACGGGCGCAAACTGGCATCGGTGCCGTAAAAATCCCGCTGCTCTTTGGTGTAAATACGTTGATTTTGTTGGGCAGTAGCTACACCATGGTTCGGGCAAAAAGAGCATACCTGAACGACGAAACCCGGAATTACCAATATTGCTTGGGGGCCACCATCCTGCTCACCCTGCTGTTTTTGGTCATGCAGTTCGTGGCATGGGGCCAACTTTTTGGCATAAATATCTTCCCAGAAACCGATAATTCAGCAGGTTATTTGTACGTGTTGTCTGGCTTGCACTTTGCCCACGTTTTGGCGGGGCTTCCCTTTTTGGGACAGTTTCTTTTCCGCTCCAAAAAGCAGATGATAGACCCGGTGACGGTCCTTGTTTATTTCAGTGACCCGGAAAAGCGCCTCCGGCTCCGGCTGCTATCCATCTACTGGCATTTTCTGGATGGGTTGTGGGTTTTCTTGGTGATATTCCTACTCCTAAACCAACTCATCGGATAGTTCTCAATCCCTCAAATCCTCAAGCCCTCAAGCCCCCAAATTCTCAAACCCTCAAATCCTCTTCATGAATTTCCTCGCCCACCTATACCTTTCCGGTGACGATGAGCACCTGATGGTCGGCAATTTTCTCGCCGATTTCATCCCCAACAAGGCGGTGGCGCAACTTCCGACCTACATACAAGCAGGCGTTCGATTACACCGCCAGATTGATACTTTTACGGACCAGCACCCATTAGTCAAACAGGGCGCTCGACGGCTGCACCAAGACCACGGAAAATACGCACCCGTCATCCTCGATGTCTATCATGATTTTTTGCTGGCGCAAAACTGGGGACTTTACGCCGACTCGTCGCTCGAAGCGTTTGCAGCGAATGTGTACGAGGTACTGCTTCGGCACCTCCACCACATGCCACCCATGCTCCACGACCGATTGCCGAGGATGGTGGCCGACGATTGGCTGGTGCGTTACGGAACAGAAGAGGGTCTGCGGTTTACCTTCAGCCGGGTGAAATTACGCAGCAGCGCCCCCCATTTCTTTGAAAATGCGGTGGAAAGCTTGACGAAACACTACCCAGATTTCAACAAGGAGTTCAATTCGTTCTTTCCCGACATTATTGAAGCGGTGAATCCACTACTTTTGCCTCACAATCAATGAGGTGGTCAAAACCAATGGTGGTGGCTGCGTCATTTTTTTAGCGGTTCAGAATATTTATCCTTAAAATGATTTCTTGAGATGAGAACACAACTATTGACCTTTTTTGTGGCAATGTTGGCTGCATTTACTTGCACTGCGCAGGACTACAATTTGACATTCCGTTCCTCTATGGAGTTTCCCGGCCAAACTTTGGGAAATGTTTGGGGCTATACCCAAAATGGCAAGGAGTATGCGCTGCTGGGCGGCCAACTGGGCCTCATTATCGTGGACGTGACCAACCCGGAAAATCCCATTCAAATCACTCAAATCCCAGGCCCTAACAACCTTTGGAAAGAGGTGAAGACCTACCAGCATTATGCTTATGCCACTACAGAAGGGGGCCCTGTGCAAGTGATTGACCTTAGCCCACTGCCTTCTCCAAACTTGCCTGTGAACGTGTACGCTGGCGACGGCCCACTTGCCAATGCAATCAACAATGTCCATGCCTTGCATGTGGATGTGGCAAAAGGGTACTTGTACCTCTTTGGCTCAGGCGCTGGGGTAGCCGGTACCGGAGGTGCTTTGGTGTTCGATTTGAACCCGGACCCCTTTCACCCGAAGTTCGTGGGCGAATTCCAAACGCTCGGTTATATCCACGATGGCTTCGTGGACAACGACACGCTGTATGGGGGCCATATTTTTTCAGGGCAAATGTCGGTGGTGGACATGTCCAACAAGCAAAGCCCTGTGGTATTGGGCACCGTGCTCACGCCAAATGCCTTTACTCACAACACCTGGCCGACGGATGACAGAAAAACGGTTTTAACTACCGATGAAAAGGACGGCTCCTACTTGACCTCCTTTGATGTCACTGACCCCACCGATATCAAGGAGCTTGACCGCTTCCAGTGCACGCCCGGCTCTGGTTCCGTGCCGCACAACACGCATATCCTAAACGACTTTGCCATCACATCATGGTACACCGACGGGGTGAGCATCGTGGATGCCTCCCGGCCCTCCAATTTGGTACAAATCGCACGATACGATACCTATCCTGAACAGGAAGGCGGCGGTTACAATGGTTGTTGGGGTGCGTACCCATACTTCCCTTCGGGCAATATTATCGCCACAAACATTCCTGTGGCATTTGCTGTGGGCAATGGCAAAATGTTCGTGCTTACCCCTACATACGTTCGTGCTTGCTGGCTGGAAGGCAAAGTGACCAATGGGCTGACCGGACAAGGATTGAGCGGTGTGTCCATTGAAATAGACAGCTCGGACCCATTGGCCACCACATCTACGGGGCTATTGGGTAATTACTCGACAGGTCAGCGGGCTGCCGGTACCTTCCCGGTAATTTTTTCCTTGGCAGGATATGACACCAAAACCGTGAACGCAACTTTGCAAAATGGAGTGGTCACTGTTTTGGACGTGCAGTTGTTCCCAACTGGAACCAGTGCTACGGATTGGTTGGAAAACGATACGGTAGATTTGAAGGCCAGCCCTTCTGTATTTTCAACCGAAACAACCATTGAGTTCAAAATACCAAAAAATGCACCTTCCGCAGAACTTCGTTTAACCAGTGTGGATGGACGTTTGGTGTGGTCTAAACGGGTGGACAAGCTTACAACTACTGTTCAATTCAACGAAACGATTCCAGCAGGCAACTATTTTTTGACATTGAAGGTTGGAGGCCTGCAGACCAAAGCGCTACAAGTCACCAAAGTAAATTGAACATTCGATTAATTCAAAAAGGCATTTGCGACGATGAGACGCAAATGCCTTTTTTCTGTTTGGCTTTTGCCAAAAATCAACCTTCCGCCAACTTATTTGACAATGAGCAATTTCCCGCTCTCTATTTGTTGCCCTTCCTTTTCCACCTGCCAGAAGTAAATCCCGTCCGCCAGTTCCTCCAACGAAAACGCTTGCCCTTGCTGGTTCACTGAAAAATTCCATTGCCGAACTACCTGACCATAAGTGTTGGAGAGCCTGAGTGTTGCCAGCTCCAAGCTTGTCGTTGTTGGCCAGTTTAAGGTAAATGAGGTTTGTGCAGGGTTGGGCGCAATGCTCCATTTTTCATGCACCATTTTCGATGGAATCACTGCGGTCAATGGTTTAAGCATAAAATCCACCACTTTCGGTAAATGGTCGGAGGCCGCCCCAGTATCATCTTGGTGGAGGCCGGCGTCTTCGAGCCGAGTTTGGGACATGGTTTCCGTTTGCAAGGTGAAAGCCTTTTTTACTTCCAAGACACTGTTTGAACAAATATGGTAGTCCAGCAGCGATGGTGGGTATTGGCTCCCCGCTTCCTGCCAAGTAAAAGCCATGCGCTGGTCAGCATGAAGCGCCAACACATCGAGGAGGTTGGAGCCGTCCCAGTCGAGTGGGCCACCATTTCCGAAGGAGCCAGTGTTCACGATGCTCCCAGTCGTCAGGGTGGTGTATTGTTGTTGCCAGCCCACGAGGTTCATGTCGCCTGAGAGGACGAAGGGCGTCGCTTCTGGCAGGTCAATTACGCCGCCGGGGCTGGTGGCATCGAGGATGAACTTTGCGAAAGCATCGGCTTCGAGTTGGCGCTCACTGTTGGCGGAGCAGCAACGTAGGTGCCCGTTTACCACCAAAATATCTTTTTCGAAAATGGCATCCGGTAGGTCAATCAGCGAGGCCATGAGGCGGCTACCTGTGTAAACCGACCAGTTTTGGAGGATGGGATAGCGGCTGACGGTGATGTTTCCAGCCACCGTTTTTGCGGCATTCCAGCTTTGAAAATTGCCGAGCGGCACGGCAGTGTTCATGAACGTGGCAGCCTGTCCAGCGGTCATTGTCCAGCACTCATTGAAGGTGATGATGTCTGGTTGCAAGGCTGCCAGCACCCGTTGGAAATGCGGTTTTCGGGCATTGTCCAACAGTCCGTCACTGAGGGTGTTCCAAGTGAGCACCCGAAGGTGGGAGGAGCTAAATTTCTGTAAATCAATGACTTGGTAGGGTGGGGCAGGGGTGCTGTTGAAAGTATAACTAAAGGTTTGCCCGGTGTTGGGCATTTTGTCGCCGGATGTGCCGTTCTGGAAGTACAGCCGGATTTGATTGCCCGTGAAGAGAGGCGAAAAGCCGTCAGGCAATGCATCCCGACCTATGGCCATCTCAAATACCTTGCTGCTGAAGGTGGGTAGGTGAAAGAATTTTACTTCGCTAAGTTCTGGGTAAAACTGCGAATTACCCTTGTAGAAAGTAACGTCCCGGTCGCCAAGTCTCAATTCCAGTTCAGCCCCAATGCCATTGATGAGCTTTCCTGTGAGCTGATTGTGGTCGCCATCAAGGAAGAGGGTCAGGCTGTTGTTGTCGGTCAATACCACTTCCTGGTCAATTTCAAACCGGATGAAAAGGTACTTCTCATCGTTGGCGACCGACATGCGGAGCAGGTCAATTCCGGTGCCACCGCCCACGCCATCTTCGAGGCTGACGGCAGCGGAAGTCCAATCGTCAAACTGGCCGTCAATGGCGATGGGCAATGTTTGCGCAGCCAAAAAGGTGAATGGCAGGGTGGCCACCACGAGCGCAGCCAATCGGAAAAGAAGAGAAAATTGCATTTATGCGTTGAGAAGTTTGCGGCTGCTTAGGGTGTAGGTTCCTCTGGGGTGCGTTAGACGTACTGCTTTACGAACTCCATCGCCCGCTCCTCCGACCACGCAAACTCCTTGCCCGGTTTCCAGAAACCGACATGGCCGCCGTGGCGTGGTATTTCGAGGTGCAGGTGTGGATGGTTTTCGCACAAATCCTTTGGGTAACAATTGGGGGGCAGAATGGGGTCGTTGAGTGCTTGCACCAATAAGGTGGGAATGGCAATGCCCGCCATGAAGTTTTTGGCAGAAGCTTTTTCGTAAAAATCGGCGGCGTCCCTGAAGCCATTTAGCGGAGCGGAAAAATATTCGTCAAAGTCACGCCACACCTTTATTTTCTTGAAGTTTTCAAGGTCAATCACACCGGGGTATTGTTGGTTTTTCGCCACCATTTTTTGTTTCAGGTAAAACAAGAACCGTCGGCGGTAGATAATGTTGGAGGCATTGTCCAAGATTTCTGCCCCGGCCCGCAAGTCGGTCGGGGCGGAGAAAACGACGGCTGCCTTGATTGGTTCGGGCGCATTTTTTCCATGAACGCCAAGGAATTTCATGGTGATGTTGGCGCCCATGCTGAAGCCGCACATCACCACTGCTTCATAGTTTTTGCGGGCCAGCGCATGGGCCATCACCTCACCGATGTCCTCGATGTCGCCATGGTGGTACATTCGTTGCGCACGGTTCATTTCGCCGGAGCAGGAGCGGCAGTTCCATGCCAGCACGTCCCAGCCATTTTGTTGGAAAATGCGGGCCATCCCCAGCACATAAGTCCTGCGGCTGTCGCCCTCCAGTCCATGGGTCAGCACTACGAGTTTCCTGCTGCCCCTGTCAAGCCAATCGAGGTCGAGAAAGTCGCCATCCGCCAGGGTGATGCGTTCCCGCTCGTAGGCCATACCATTTACTTTGCGGAGCAAATTGGGCGCAACCGTTTCAAAATGCCCATCCAGTAGAAGGGGCGAACGGCGGTAGGAAGAATGTGGGACAATGGGCAATGAAGTAGTTATTTTTATTCGTCGTCGAGTTCAAGTTTGGCTTCGGCGAGTTCACTGAGGGCATGTCGGTCGCCTATTTTTTGTGCGATGGCCATGCCGGATTTATAGGCTTCGATGGCTTTTGCAGGATGTTCTGTTTTTTCCAATAATTTGCCCAAATGATAATAGACGCCGACGTAATCGGGCATTGTGGCTACTATTTTTTGGTAAAAATCAAGCGCCATTTCGGTATTGCCCAACTTCTCGTACTCCTTTCCAAGGGCAAAAAGCAGGAAGGCATCATTCGGGCTTTCCGAATGAAACTGGAGGAGCTGCTGGAGGCGGAGGGAGTCGTTCATGTTTAATTGCTGTATTGTTGAATTGTTGGATTGTTGAATGGCTGAATTGTTGACCCTGTCACGAAAACAATTCAACAATATAGTAATATAGCAATTCAGCCATCCAACAATCTCTACGATAAGTCCTTCATTGTCAATTGGATGCGTTTTCGCTTTAGGTCAATTTCCACCACCCGGACACTCACCTCTTGGTTCAAGAACACCACGTCGGCGGGGTTTCGGACATACTTATTGGACAGTTGGGAGACATGCACCAGGCCGTCCTGTTTAACGCCGATGTCCACAAAAGCACCGAATGCGGTCACGTTGGTTACGATACCCGGTAGCACCATGCCCACTGTCAGATCCTCGACGCTATGGACATTGGCGAATGAAAAAGACTTGGCCTCCCCACGGGGGTCGAGGCCCGGCTTTTCGAGTTCTTTCAGAATGTCGGTGAGGGTGGGCAGACCCACTTTTTCGGTGACGTATTTTTTCGGGTCAATTTGCTGGCGCAATGTGGCGTCAGCCACCAAATCCGGCACTTTCACGCCAAGGTCTTTGGCCATTTTTTCCACAATTACATAGCTCTCAGGGTGCACGGCGGAGTTGTCCAGCGGGTTTTCCGCATCCCGGATGCGCAGGAATCCCGCACACTGTTCGAATGCTTTTTCGCCCATACGGGCTACTTTTTTCAATTGTTGGCGGGTCTTGAACTCCCCGTTCGCTGCCCGATAGTTGACGATGTTTTGCGCCAGCGAGGGACCAAGGCCGGACACATAGTTGAGCAAGTGTTTGCTCGCTGTGTTGAGGTTGACGCCAACGGAGTTCACGCAGCTTTCCACGGTTCGGTCGAGGCTTTCCTTGAGCTTCACCTGGTTCACATCATGCTGGTACTGGCCCACGCCGATGCTTTTTGGGTCCAATTTCACGAGTTCGGCCAGCGGGTCCATCAGGCGCCGACCGATGGAGATGGCTCCACGAACCGTCAGGTCGAGGTCGGGAAACTCCTCCCTGGCCACGCTCGACGCCGAGTAAATGGAAGCACCTGCCTCACTCACCAGAAAGATATTGACGGGGCGGCTAAAAACGATGTCTTTGCACAAATCAAGGGTTTCTCGGCCAGCCGTGCCGTTGCCGATGGCAATGGCGTTAATGCGGTATTTATCCACATTGTCCTGCAAGATGCGGCGGGCCATGTACTCATCGGAATTGGGGGGGTGCGGGTAGATAACGGTGTTGTGCAGGAGGTCGCCGAACTCGTTGAGCATTACGACCTTGCAGCCTGTGCGAAACCCTGGGTCAATCCCCATCACCCTAAATTGGCCAAGCGGTGGTGCCAGTAACAGTTGACGGAGGTTGTCTACAAAGATGTTGATGGCTTCTGCGTCCGCTTTTTCTTTGGCCTCGTTCCGAAATTCTGTTTCGATACTGGGCGAGAGCAACCGGTCGTAGCAGTCGTGGAGCGCTTCTTTGACCTGCTTGGTGCAGTCGCCGTTGCTTCGCAACAAGAACTGTTCAAGTCGGTACAGCACTTCCTCCGCTTCGGGTTCGATGGTGATTCGCAACAAACCCTCGTCCTCGCCACGGCGCATGGCCAACAGCCGATGTGACGGGCAGTTTTTCAACGGCTCTGAAAAAGCAAAATAATCTTGGTACTTGGCGCCTTCTTCGTCTTTTCCCCGAACAAGTTTTGAGGAGATTTGGGCACCCTTTCGGAATGCGTGTCGCACTTTTTGGCGCACCTGTTCGTCCTCACTTATCCACTCGGCTATGATGTCACGGGCACCTTGCAGCGCATCCTCGATGGTTGGCACTTCGTCGTTCAGGTAGGGTTTGGCGAGTTGTTCGGCGCTTTGGTTTTTTTGTTCAAAAATCAAGGTGGCCAAAGGCTCCAATCCTTTCTCACGGGCCATGCTTGCCCGGGTTTTGCGCTTTGGTTTGTAGGGTAAATAAATGTCCTCCAACTCGATGGGGTCCCAGCAATTTTCGATGCGTGAGCGAAGCTCAGGGGTCATTTTTCCAAGTTCTTCGATGGTATGCAGCACGGTTTCCCGGCGTTTGTCTAATTCAATTAGCTTTTTCAGCTCTTGCTGGATAGCTGCAAGCTGTACCTCGTCCAATGAGCCAGTGGCTTCTTTTCGATAGCGGGCGATGAACGGGATAGTCGCACCTTCGGCCAACAGGTCAATCGTGTTTTCAACTTTTTTTAGTGGGATGTCAAGGGACTGGGAAATGATGCGAGGGTAGTTCATAGTTTGTTCGAATGGTTTTTCAAACGACCTTTCCAAGGTGTGAAAGGCAAGGATTGACCAAGGTGGGTTGTCGCCCGATTACCCAAAAACAAGGCAGCGGCCGGAGTGTCCCGACCGCTGCTTTAGTCCGTTTTATTTTAAAAACTCGTTGACATCGTGGTACTCCAGACCGAAAGCATCCGCTACGCCTTGGTAAACGACCTTTCCGTCAATGACGTTGAGGCCAAGCTTGAGGGCGTTGTTTTCGTTGCAGGCTCTTTTCCATCCCTTGTTTGCCAATTGAATGGCGTAGGGGAGGGTAGCGTTGGTCAGTGCTATCGTGGAGGTATAGGGCACAGCGCCGGGCATGTTTGCTACGCAATAATGCAACACGCCGTCCACCACATAAACTGGGTTTTCGTGGGTGGTTGGCTTCGTGGTTTCAAAGCAGCCGCCTTGGTCAACGGCCACGTCCACGAGTACCGTACCGGGGCGCATGATTTTCAACATGTCCCTTGTGATGAGGTTTGGTGCCTTTGCACCGGGAATAAGCACGGCGCCAACCACTAAATCGTGGTTTTTGAGCAAACGCCTGATGTTAAGCTCATTGGAATACATGGTGTTGACGTTGGCAGGCATTACATCGGCCAAGTAGCGCAAGCGGTTGAGGTTTATATCCAGAATGGTAACGGTAGCACCGAGGCCCGCCGCCATTTTTGCTGCCTGTGTGCCCACGATGCCACCGCCTAATACGAGCACCTTGGCTGGCTGTACGCCTGGAACGCCGCCCAACAAGATTCCACGGCCGCCCATTGGCTTTTCGAGGAATTTAGCACCTTGTTGAACTGCCATTCGCCCAGCGACTTCCGACATCGGTACGAGCAGCGGCAGGCTGCGGTCCGGCATTTCGACGGTTTCGTAGGCCAAGCAAACCGCTTTGCTGCCAATCATTGCCTTGGTGAGTGGTTCGTAAGAGGCAAAATGGAAGTAGGTGAACACCAACTGGTCTTTGCGAATGAGCGCATATTCCTGTTCGATGGGTTCTTTTACCTTCATAATCATGTCCCCCTTCTCAAAGCAGGCTTCAGCATTCGGGAGGATGCTTGCGCCCGCTTCCTCGTAATCTTCGTCTGGGAAGCCGCTGTTGACGCCAGCGCCTTGCTGGACGTACACGCTATGGCCAAGTTTGGTCAATTCCAACGCTCCGGCCGGCGTAAGCGCAACCCGGTTTTCGTTTGTCTTAATCTCGGTAGGTACTGCAATAACCATAAAATTTGGTTTGATTTGATGATGGAATGTATTTGAGCGGCGCAAAGATAGTGCAGCAGGGTGCAAGGAAGTGCAGGTTGGTAGGTTTTTTTGGTAGTCTAATTTTGGGAGGAAGGGAACGGTAAAGGTGGCGATAGGTGGGGTAGGGGCAAAAAAAAGCCCGGGATTGAAACCCGGGCGAAAAAACGAATCTTACAATTCTTTAACCAAAACTTACACGCTTAAGAGTATTTCAACATTCGTGCCAAGAATTACATTTCTTTTTAATTTAAGAAAATATCTTCTTTGTAAATTGGCACTACCCCCCTCGCTCTTGCTACGTCGAACAACTTTCCAATCGCAGCCCGACCTGCACCACCCAAGTTTTTGGTGAATTCGTTTACGTATAGTTGAATATGGCTATTCATCACGGTTTCTTCCATCTCCTGTGCATTTGCCACGACAAAATCCTTGGATGCGCCAGGATGGTCGAATGCAAAACGTACACTGCGCTCCATTACCCGGTTGACTTTTTGCTGCGTTTCTTTGTCAAGGCTCCTGCGCACCACGATGCCACCAAGGGGAATGGGCATCCCAGTTGACGATTCCCAAAACTCGCCGAGGTCAATCACTTTTGTCAACCCCTTTTGTTCATAGGTGAATCGGTTTTCGTGGATAATCAACCCAGCGTCCACTTTTCCCTCCAAAACTGCATTTTCAATTTCCGAAAATACGGTTTCTACTTTGCGAGTGGCAGCAGGAAATGCAAGGCTGAGCAGGAAATTGGCAGTGGTGTACCTGCCGGGGATGGCAATGAGCGCTTTATCCACTTGGTCGTCGGTCATTGCTTGGCGGGCTATCAGGAGTGGGCCACAGTTTTTTCCGATGGCACTCCCCGCATCGAGCAGCACATATTTTTCCAACAAGTAGGCGTAGGCGTGGTAGCTCAGTTTGGTGATGTCCAATTCACCGAGCATGGCCCGGCGGTTCAGGGTTTCGACGTCTTCCATGAAAACCTCAAATTCGAGGCCCTCCGTGTCTATCCTGCCGTGCATCATGGCATCGAAAATGAAAGTGTCGTTTGGGCAAGGTGAAAATCCAAGGCTAAGTTTCATGTCTGGTGTTGGTGGAATTGTTGAATCGCCGGATTGTTGGGGGAGAATACCAACCGAACAAATCCTACAAACTCAACAATGAAGCATTTGATTACCTTTGCGGCAATTATGAAAGTATTATTTGAAGACAACCATTTGATTGCCATAAACAAGCCGAACAACGTGCTGGTTCAAGGCGACGAAACAGGCGACGAAACATTGGGCGACCAGGTCAAGCAGTACCTCAAGGACAAGTACGGGAAGCCGGGCGACGTGTTTCTTGGCACCATCCACCGCCTTGACAGGCCGGTGAGCGGCGTGACCATTTTTGCAAGGACCAGTAAAGCGCTTGAGCGCATGAACAAAATCTTTGCGGAGCGTGAAGTCAAGAAGACTTATTGGGCAATCGTGGGTAGAAGGCCAGAGCCATTCAATGGGCACCTAACTCATTATATCCTGAAAGACTCCTCCAAAAATATCGTAAAAGCTTTCGACACCATGAGCAATCGTGCAAAGGATGCAAAAAAAGCAGACCTCGACTACGAGTTGATTGCTGAAATTGGCGATTGTTTTCTGTTGAAGATTGACCTCCAAAGCGGAAGGTCTCACCAAATCAGGGCACAGCTTGCCAAAATTGGTTGTCCAATCCGTGGAGATGTAAAATACGGATTTCCGACTGCCAACAAAGATAGCTCGATTCACCTACACTGCCGCAACATCTCTTTTGAGCATCCGGTAAAAAAAGAAGCTGTGAACATCACGGCAGGTGTGCCAAAAGACCAGGTTTGGAAAATGTTTCAAGCGATGGGTGATGATTAACGTGCTGGTTTACAGTGTTTTATAAACAGGGTTTAATGTCGAATTATTAATTAGTGAAAACAAGGTATAGCGTATGCGAATCTTTATGTGATACATTTGCATCGAAATTTAACTAATACTTACGTTTTTCTATCTATCAACTTCTAAGAGACAGGCGTTCCATTTTTTACTCCTTTTACAATCTATCCAACATAGGCACCTTGCCTGACCTGAAAGTATTTTAACCAATCTGGGTTTTTCCAAAATTACACAAGCAGACTTCGGTTGGCATTGATGGTTATGCGGTTTTTCCGTAGTGGCTGTACCAACCTCTGGATACGAATCTTAACAAAAATTCTTTAACCTAAATCAGGTCCCATGACACGAGTGTTACTCAGCTACATGGTGGCAATGCTATGCTTTGCCTCCTCCCTACTTGCACAGGATACAACTCCGCCGACATTGTTTTGTCCAGGAAACGTATCGCTTCAGCTCAATCCCGGCCTCTGCGAAACTGTTTACAATTTCGCCGTCTTCGCCACCGACAATGCCCCCAACTGTACACCAGTGATTTCCCAAACAGACGGAACTGGCTACACATCTGGGAGTTCCTTTCCCATCGGTACCACAACGCTTAGTTTTCAGGCGATGGATTGCAGCGGCAACGTTGCGACCTGCACATTTTCAATCACTGTCAATCCTTTTGTTCCAGCATCAAATGGTATTGTTTGTGATGATAATTTGCATATTTCCATTCCCTCTACCTGCGAAATGTGGCTCACGCCAGATGTTGCCCTTGAGGGAAACTATGGGTGTTACAACAATTTCGTGGTTGACGTAGAGAACACCGGTTCAAACTACATCGGCTATTACTATGTTGGGGAGACCATCACCTTCAAGGTGACAAACACACTTACTGGCAACTCCTGCTGGGGCGAGGCTTTGATTGAAGACAAATCGGGGCCATTTGCGTACAACTGTGTGGATGACACCATCAATTGCCTTCAGGATGTCCGCCTTATTTCCGAAGGTGGTGATGTGGAGGCACCTTATTTTGTTGATTGTCAAAATTTTACGGTTCAATACCTTGACATGGTGACACCGGGAGATTGCAACGACATCTACTCCCAAACCATCATGCGCATCTGGTCAGCCACCGACGCATTGGGTTATACCACCACCTGTAATCAGATGATTTTAGTGGAAAGTACCAACCTGTTGAGCCTAAATCCCGAGTGCCCCAATGACATCGTGATGGAATGCACCCCCGGTACTCCTGCCAATATTCTGCCATCAAACACTGGCTATCCGACGGTGGTGATTGATGGAACTATCTATGATATCACGGAAGGCGCCAACGCCGTTTGTAATATAACAGCTTCTTATTCCGATTTGGTCATCCCAAAATGCGGCGTTGGCTTCCGTATTATCCGCACTTGGACGGTGCTGGATTGGTGCTTGCCGGTTGATTTCATTGACAACCCTTGGACTTGCACCCAAGTAATTCATTATAATGATACCACCGCACCAGTGTTTAATGCGCCTGCAAACATGACTGTTTCGGCAAACTTGCCAGGCTGCCGTGCACGTCCTATTATACCTGCCGTGGCGGTTTCCGATTGCTCAAGCTTCACGGTGGCCATTTTCACGCCATCCGGCCCAATATCCGGCAATGGCGGTCAAGTGCCAGCACCGGGCTTGACGTTCGGGGTTCACACCATCACCGTGAAGGTGACAGATGCCTGCGGCAATTCCACTTCAAAGACCTTCACCATTACGGTAAATGACTCCACCAAGCCGAACGCCGTTTGCACCCAGTTCACCGTGGTGGCATTGGATAATTTCGGTTATGGTTTTGCCAATGCTACCTCCTTCAACAACGGCAGCACCGACAACTGCTGTATTGACAACTTCAGGGTAGCGAGGATGACCGACAATTGCAACATTCCTGCAAACCTTGTTTTTGACAACATGGTGGAGTTTTGCTGTTCCGATGTTGGGGTAAATGTGCCAGTCATCCTGCGAGTATTTGATTGCCACGGCAACTTCAATGAGTGTATGGTGAACGTGGAGGTGCAGGACAAGTCTGGCCCATCCATCACCTGCCCGCCCAACCGGACGTTGACTTGTGGCCAGGACTATACCAACCCTACATTGGTGGGTACTGTGGAAACCGACCCGGCATTGCAAGGCCCATTGGATGGCTTGGCGATGGACAACTGCGGGGCAAACATCGTGCTGACGCAATCTGATGCTGGTACGCTTAATTGCGGAGCGGGTACCATTTTCCGTACCTACGCTGCTACCGACCCTGCGGGAACCATCAGTTTCTGTGTGCAGACCATCACTATCATCAACAACAACCCATTCACAGGAGCATCCATTACGTTCCCCAATGACATCACGCTGAACGGCTGCACGGCGCCAACCGACCCAATCAACACGGGCCAACCTACTTTCCCGGCTCCGAACGGCTGTTTCACATTGGTGGTGGGGCACACGGATTTGGTGCTGACCTCTGCACCGGATGCCTGCCAAAAGATTCTCCGCACTTGGTCGGTGATTGATTGGTGCCAATACAATGTAAACAACCCAACAGGGCCTGGCCGCTGGGACCATACCCAGGTCATCAAGGTCATGGATTTCAGTGCGCCAACATTTGCGGCTTGCGACAACCTGACCTTCTGCAACTTCAAGGCAGATTGCAGCCCACTTGCACCTGACTTGACCGTAGCTGCTACGGATGCCTGCACACCAGCCAACCAAATTATTTACACTTGGACAGTGGACCTCAACGACGATGGAATCGCCGACCCCGGTTTCACGACTACGGGTTCAGGCATGAACACCAATAACAATTATCCCATCGGTACGCACCGCATCAGCTATAGCGCAACGGATGGCTGCGGAAATGTTGGCTTCTGCAACTTCCTCTTCGCCATTGAAGACTGCAAAAAGCCAACGCCAATCTGCAACAATGGCCTGAACGTCGCCATCATGGCAACTGGCATGGTGCCTGTGAACGCCACACAATTCATCACAGCGTCCACCAACGACAACTGTTCCTCTTTTGCCAATATGCAGGTTTCTTTTTCGCCAGATGTCAACAACACACAGTTGATATTCACCTGTGATGACCTCGGTGTGAACCTCGTGCAAATATGGGTAACAGACGAAGCAGGAAACGCTGACTTCTGCGAAACTACCGTTAACATCCAGGACAACATGGCCGCTTGTGGTGCTTCGCCGCTGATTGCCATGAATGGAACAATATCTAACGAGCAGAGCAGTGGACTCCAAAATGTTCAGGTGGAACTCAATGGTACGGTGAACAGCATGACTTCGACCAACAATTCGGGCGGGTACCAGTTCATCAACCTCCCAATCGGGATGGACTATACGGTAACGCCGACGCTCAACACCAGCCCGCTGAATGGCGTAACGACCTACGACCTGCTGCTGATTAATCAGCATATCCTCGGTTCCGTGCCGCTTAATTCGCCTTACAAACTCATCGCTGCCGATGCAAACCGGAGTGGAGCAGTAACGGTGAGCGACATCGTGGAGATTCGCAAGGTCATCCTGCACGTGCTGGACGATTTTCCAAACAACAATTCCTGGCGTTTTGTGGATGCCAGCTATACTTTCCCGAACCCTGCAAACCCATTTGCAACCGTATTCCCTGAAGTGTGCAACATCAACGACCTTACCACTGCAAGCCCCAACGTCAACTTCGTAGCAGTGAAAATCGGCGACGTGAACGGCTCCGCTGTTACGAACAACGTTGACGAGCCAGCGGAAGATAGGAACAACATAGATTTCAGTTTCCAAGCGGCTGACAGGAAAATCACGGCAGGTGAGACTTTCACGGTAGATTTCAATGCCAACCTCTCCGGGATGCTTGGCTACCAGTTCACCTTGAACTTTGACAAATCGGCGCTTCGCTTTGACAAGCTGGTTCCAGTTGCATCCACGTCCATCGAAAACTATGGCCTCAGCCGCTTGGCCGAGGGCGTGGTCACCACCAGTTGGCACCAATTGGCTGCGCCAAGCGCTGGAGAAACGGAAACCCAATTCTCGATGACCTTCACTGCATTGAAGGACGGTATGTTGAGCCAATTGACCAACATCAATTCGAGCTATACCCTTGCTGAAAGTTATGAAAAAGGAGGTTTGGTAAGACCTGTTGTACTTGAGTTTTCATTGCCGAATGGCACAAGCGTGGTTGGCAACCAATTCGAGCTGTACCAAAACATCCCGAACCCATTTGCCAGCGAAACCGTCATCCGCTTCCATTTGCCGGAGGCGAGCAAAGCTACTTTGACGATTTTCAACATGGCGGGCAAAGTGGTGAAAACGGTGAGCGGAGAGTTCACAAAGGGCTTCCACGAAGTTTTGATTGAAACAGGCAGCCTGCCTTCCAATGGCCTTTACTACTATTCCCTGCAAACGCCTGGGAACACGGCCACCAAGAAAATGACTTTGTTAAATTGATTGATTTAATAACTGCCGGACTGGTAATTTCAATTGAAACCAGTTCGGCAGTCAATTTTTAGTAACTCGGTTTTTGGGATTGGTCTCCTCCTCGGTTCGCCGGGGAGGGGCTTTTTTTTTAATTGAAAATGGAGAATTGAAAATGCTGGCCAGTGATTACGATAATTTTCAATTTTCAATTCTCATTTTATTCTTCCTCTTCTGCCGCTTCCCCTGTTGGCATCATGGCTTTATAGACCAACTTTGAACAGTTTTCCCTTCGGAAAACCTCCTTTGCCACCCGGTGCATTTCCTCCACCGTTACATTTTGGTAGAGGCTTGTCTCTCGGTTGATGATGGAGGCGTCGCCCACCAGCTCGAAGAAGGCGAGGTTGATGGCTTTGTTCAACACGCTGACCTCCGAGAATACCAATGAACTCTCGCTTTTGTTCACTATTTTTTCCAATTCCGATTGGGAAATGGGGTCGGAAATCAACAGGTCCAATTCCTCCCAAAGCGCCTTTTCGGCATCCTCCATAGACACGCCGTTGGTGGGTTTGCCCTCCAAGATGATTAGGCCGGGGTCGTTGCTGGCGGTGATATAGCAGTCAATATGGCTGAACAATTTCCGCTCCTTCAACAGCCTGCGGTAGAGCCTCGACGATGGCCCGCTGGCCATCACGTCCGAGAGCAGGTCAATGGCGTAAAAGTCGGGATGGGTGCGGGAGCAGGTATGGAACACCAAGTAGATGGCGTCCACTGGCACTTTGGCCTCCACGATTTTTTCCCGAAACTCGTTTTGCGGCGGCTCTTGGGGGAATTGTCGCAGCGGCACGGCACCTGCAGGGATGTCCCCGAACCATTTCTCCACCAATCGGAGCGCCTTCTTGGGCTTTACGTTGCCCGCCACCACAAGGATGGCATTGTTTGGGCGGTAAAACTTGAAGAAAAAATCCTTTACGTCCTGCAAATTGGCGTCCTCCACGTGCTTAGGCTCCAGGCCGATGGTGGGCCAGCGGTAAGGGTGGTGCTTGTAGGCAAGGTCGGAGATATGGTGCCAGACATCGCCATAAGGTTCGTTCAGGCAAGTTTCCTTGAACTCCTCCACGACCACCTTTTGCTGGGTCTCCAGCACTTTCTCGTCAAAATTAAGGCTCAACATCCGGTCACTTTCCAACCAGAGTGCCACTTCGAGGTTCTCTACGGGCAGCACATCATAGAAGTTCGTCATGTCGTTGTTGGTGAAGGCATTATTCTCACCCCCCGCTAACTGGATGGGGTCGTCGAAGTCCGGGATATTGGCGGAGCCGCCAAACATCAAATGCTCGAACAAGTGCGCAAAGCCCGTCTTTGCCGGGTTTTCGTCCTTGCTGCCGATGTCGTAGAGCATGTTCACGGCCACCATCGGCGTGCTTTTATCCTCGTGGATGAGCACCCGCAGGCCGTTTTTCAAAATATGTCTTTCGTAATCTATCATAATTTGTCATTTAATGTCATTGGTCATTTGTCATTTGTCATTGGTCATTGGTCATTGGTCATTGGGGGGGTGGGGGTTTTTCCGATTGATTTGATGTATTTGTTTAGCTTTAAATGGCAAATTGAGAGCTTTTCCATCAATGGTGTATATTTTTCTTCTGAAATTGGATTTCGCTTGTATGCCTTATTCAACCAAGTTTTTGTCTCTAATAATGACCCTCTCGCATAAAAGCAAAAATTACGATTCTCCGCATAGTGAAAACGACCATATCCTTCCGAAATATTCGCAGCTATCGAATCGGCTGACCTGCAAAACTGTTTCCCAATGGAGTCTCTTTGGAAAAAATCCCAACCCAGTACCAATTTCCACACCTCCTCACCAATCTCCATCGCACTCAGGTAAACCTCAATCTCGTCAAGTGGGGTGTATTTCATTTTGTCATTGATTTGTCATTTGTCATTTGTCATTTGTCATTGGGGTCATTTGTCATTGGTCATTGGTCATTGGGGTCATTGGTCATTGATTTGTCATTTGTCATTGGTCATTGGGGTCATTGGTCATTGATTTGTCATTTGTCATTGGTCATTGGGGTCATTGGTCATTGGGGTCATTTGTCATTGGGGTCCATTGGTCACTGGGTTCATTTCCCGTCACCAACAATGACTAATGACAAATGACCAATGACGAATCACACCGGCAAAACTAACAATTGCTCCTTGCGTAGCACCAAAATAAATCACGGCTGCATCTTCCGTTTGAACTAAAATGTAGAGCTATGAAAAATATCCATGTCAGCAGGATGGAGCGGCTGCGCTCCATCAACCTCCGTATCGGCTTTGCAGCCGCCCTCTTCCTTGCCATTTTGGCCTTCAACTGGACTACTGTGCGCAGCGCCGCCCCGCTTTTTGAGGAGGAGGCGTACCCCACCGAGCTGGCCTTGAAGCCATTCACCATTGCGCAGCCCAAGCAACCCGACCAACCGCCCGCCACGGTGTTGAAACCCAACGACCTGATTATTGAAGTGCCAAATGTGGTGGTTGCCAGCTTGCTGCCGACTACCATCCCCATTGATTCGAATGCCGCCATTGGCCAAGAACTCGGGAACGTGGGGCCTGCTGCGCCAATCGTCCCGAAATCACGGCCCTTGCCCCCCGATACGGATGGCGACGGGGAGGAACCCTATATCATCATTGCGGAAGAAATGCCCCGCTTCCCTGGCTGCGAGGACGGCAACCTTCCTAAAAAGGAGCGCAACGAATGTGCTACCAACCAGTTGCTGAAATTCCTCTATGCCAATATCCGCTACCCCGATGTCGCAAGGCAAAATGGCATTGAAGGCACGGTGTACCTCAAGTTTGTGGTGGAAAAAGACGGCAGCATCAGCAATGCCCAAGTGATGCGGGATATTGGCGGCGGGTGCGGCGCAGAGGCGCTTCGTGTGGTCGGCCAGATGCCCAAATGGAGGCCCGGTAAGCAGCGGGGTAGGGAAGTGCGGGTGCAGTTTAGTTTGCCTGTGAAGTTTAAGTTGGGGCTGTGAAAGGGTTTGGGGTTTAAGGTTTAAGGTTTCACGAGAGGGGCAGGCTCGATGGCAAACGTATATCTTTATTGGGTTTAAGGTTTAGGGTTTCATGGGAGGGCAGGCTCGATGGCAAACGTATATCATTATTGATACGGTTGGTATGCGCAAACAACCGACGGACTGACAAATGAAATCAGCAGAAACTCCCGTGAAACCTGAAACCCAAAAAACCCCAGCACGAAATCGCACCGGGGCTTTGTTGATAAATGGTAATCATTGTCAGTTCAAAAAACCTCCACAAATTCCGCATCCGACCAACCACTTTTACGGTTATTGGTGGCGATAAACATGAATTTGTACAACATGTTGGCACCACTTGGTTGGCCATCTACTTCGAACCGCAGGCCAAAAGCCGTGATGCCATTTTGCCAGGTGACGCCATTGTCGGCGCTGCTGATACCAACGACACCCTTGATAACTAGTGGGTCTGCCGCCTTTAGGATGAACTTGACCAAGCCTCTCGTCTCATTGCTCACGGCTTTGCTGATAACCGGCTTCGGAACGACGCCCGTATGGCGGTTTCCGCCCGTTTGGGCCAGTTTGTAGCCAGGTGCAGTCATGTAGTTCGCATCTCCTTCGGCAGTCTCTTCCAGTTTCTTCGCCACTTCTTCGTGGGCTTTGTAAAGGAGGCCCTTGGCCTGGTCCTTTGCGTCCTTGTAGGTGTTTCCACCAAACTGATTGTAGAGGCTCTGCGCAATGTGGTAAGCGTTGGCCTTGTTGGTGAGCAGGGCTGCCACGGTAACCAGCAGTGGATATTTCACTGCGTCGGAAACTACAATGGCGGCGGTAGTGCTCATGCTGTCCAGCTCATTCTCATCTTTGTCTGTCCAGCTTTCTTTGGCAATCAACATTTCTGCCATAGGCGGTAACGTTTTTGCGTTGGCTGTGTGGACTGGTTCCCTGGTTTTGGCGTCAAGTCAAATGGTAAAGGGTAGAATTCCATGCAGTCAACTTTTGTGAAAAAATAATTGAAACACTTGCATGAAATTAATTTGGCAAGGTCAGTGCCAATGTGATAGAAACGATGGGATTTTCCCCTAATTTTAACATTTAAAGGGGCATTTGGGCATGAAAATAACTATTTTGGGTAGCTGAGCTATTGGGATTTTAACAGATAACAACAGGTAATTCCCGTTGGAAAATAGGCCAACTTTGAAAAAATAATGGGCAAATTCCATTAGAAACTATATAGTTTCCATCGGGCGATGGCTATTTTCCATCAACAAAATAGCCATCGCCCGTTGGAAAATACCCCGTAGTTTTTGAAAACTGTATAGCTTTCATCAGAAACCACCTAGTTTTCATTGAAAACCATGTGGTTTTGGTCACGAAATTTCACTGTTATTTTTGGAAAATGGCCATTACTTTTTGGAAACTATATAGTTTCCATCGAAAACTTAGGTAGTTTTCAAGCCAGCAAAATCGTTGTTTCAAGCAATTTGGCCTTGAATTTTGACAATCAAAAAAGTTTTCAAATCGAAAATTGTACTCAAATTTCAGTCCGGCGGCGACTTCAAAACAGTTTGAAGTCCTGTGACAACCGGGTGACAGCTTTTTGGGGGCTAATCGGCAAAAAAACATCGCCTGTGCAGGTTTTGGGCGGAAGTAGGTGCCCTCCCAGGATACTGGCCCTTGCCGTTTTTGCATTGCATCGTCCCGTTCAGCGGAATCCATGAATCCGTTTCATCCGTGGTTCAGACGATGCTTTCACCTTTGTCAGGACCACGGATTTTGCGGATGAAAGGATGCCACGGATGGCGGGCGCACAGCGTGGCGGCCATGCCCCGCTGTGCGCCGCTTTGTCATTGCCGCAGGCAAACTGCAACGTCATGGTTTACGCCCCGCTGTGCGCCGCTTTTGTCATGGTCGAAGACCACCTCTGCGTCTAGTTTGACGCAATATTAGACGCAGAGGTTGCCTCCGGCAATGACAAAGCGGCGCACAGCGGAGGGCGGGACAGCGGGTTGAAAAGGCACCCTCACCTCTGCGAAAGGTTCTCTAAAGCGGAAACACCCCCCTTCGCAGCACAAAAGCCGCCAAATGCTATGAAACATCGAGGGCGTGGGTTAAGTTTGTGTTTTGGACTAAACATGATGACATGAAGAAATCTTCAAAACTCCCGCTAACGTGCGTGCTTTGTGCCGGGCTGCTTTTTTCTGCTTTTTCATGCACTTACTCACAGACAGTTTATGCAGTACATGGTTCCTCGTTGTATCAGGTTACAATATCTGGCATTGATTGCACTTACACCTTGCTTGGCAACCTGCATACTCCTTCGGGGGCAGGTGTGTCAGGCGCAGTGGCAATGTGTCCAAGTGGGGCAATGTACATGGTTACGGTTTCTGGCGATCTCTATTATGTAAACACCTCAAATGCGGAATGCACGTTGTTGATAGAAGCTCCTACCTATCTGAATGTTTTTAACCTGGCTTGCGCTGACGGGGGAGTCCTATACGCATCAGAGTTTTGGCCTGGCGATGGGGGCGGGATATTCTACGAATATGACCTCAATATAGGCTCCGTAAACCCGATGGGCTCGGTGGGCAATTGGTCTGGCCCGTTGTTTTTTGTAAATGGTCAACTTCATGCATTGGTAGAGAGCATCAGCATTATGCAAATAGACCCTTGCGACCCCAACAACAATGTCCAAATATGGGGAGTGCCCGCTCAGGTTGATGCCGTGACGACCATCCCGGGCGTGAGCGACAGCTTGCTCGTGGATGATTATTTTTTATTGAGCATATTGGACCTCAACACAGGCTCAATTACACCACTTTGCTCTAGTCCATTTGGAGCATTGCATGTGCTGGCCTCCATCCCGGCTTCTGCCCCAGCGCTCCCAGTCTGCCCGCCAATAATAGACCTCGACTTTAACTCCGGTGGTTACGATTACCTTGCGCCAGACTTTAACTGCTTCAATAGCAGTGGAGTGCCAATAGCCGACGAGGATGCTTTCCTATACACCAGCAGCAACGTTCAAAGCATGACACTGACCCTTACGGGCATCCTGAACCCAGGCGACGAGGTGCTGGTGCTTGCCAGTGCAGCCAACATCACCATCAGCGGCTCCGGAACGACGACCATCACCCTGACGAATAGTGGCGATGCCTCCTACTATGATTTCCTGGAGGCGCTAAAGGATGTCCTGTACGACAACACCGCCTCCGCCCCCACGCCCGGTGCCCGGTACGTCAGCGTCACCTTTACCAATGCCGACGGGCAGACGACGAGTACGCCCGCCATCGCCACCATCAACGTGGTGTCGCAGTTGTACGTCTCAGGGGTCGTGCTTGACAACACGGCCTGCGCCGGCAACGCCAACGGCAGCATTGACCTCTTCATCAACCCCCCCGGCAGCTATGGGTTCAACTGGAGCAATGGGGCTTCCACCGAGGACCTGACGGGCCTGGGTGGTGGCACGTATAGCGTCACCATCAGCGACCCTGACGGCTGTTCTGTTATCCACAGCTACCCCGTGGCCGACCAGACATCGGAGCCTTCGGCAAACGCCACCGCCACCCCCGCCACCTGCGGCCTTTCCAACGGCGGCGTCAACCTCACGCCCAGCGGCGGCACCGCCCCCTACACCTTCGCATGGTCGAACGGGGCCGCCACGGAAGACCTCTCGAACGTCCCCGGCGGCACCTACACCGTCACCGTCACCGGGGCCAACGGCTGCACCGCCACCGCCTCGGCCACCGTGGCGGACGACCCCATCTCCATCAACATCACCGGAACCACCACCCCTGCTCCCAACGGCTCGGTGGACATCACCGCCAGCCCCACCAACGGCTACACCTACGCCTGGTCGAACGGCGCAAGCACGGAGGACATCCTTGGCCAATCGGCGGGGACCTATACCGTGACCGTGACGCTCGGCACGGGCTGCACGGCCATGGCGAGCTTTTTGGTGGATAGCTTCAACCCGCCGCCGCTCGTGGTGACGGGAATTGCGTACCAAGATACCTGTGGCGTTGGTGCAGGTTCAATAGACATTACAGTTTCAAACGGTACACCACCCTACACATTTGCGTGGAGCAACGGCGCCAGCACGGAAGACATCACTGGTTTGGTAGGTGGAATCAACTACATTGTGACAGTCACTGACGCAAATGGGGATACTCAAACTGCTTCCTTTTTCGTTGGCAACTACATCAACATATTTAACACCAACATTTCTAACTATTATTCCGTAGTAGGCTATAATAATACCACATGCACAGGGCCTCCAAACGGTGGTTCCGATTGGACTCCCCTTACATCCCTACCTTTCATGTGGGCGTGGTCGAACGGCGTGATGACAGAGGACAATTTGGGCCTTTCTGCTGGAAGTTACCTTGCGACCATAACCCTTGGGAATTGTGTCCAAGATTGGAATTTTGGCGTAGGTGTTTTCAATCTTCCCAATGCCCCCGCACCCACCGCCACCACCACCGACCCCAACTGCGGCCAGTCTAATGGCAGCATAGACGTTACCGTTATTGACGGCGAGCCGCCCTTCACTTTCCAGTGGAGCAATGGTGCCACCACCGAGGACATCGCCAACCTCGCCCCCAGCACCTACGCCGTCACCATAACCGGTGCCAACGGCTGCGTTGGGGCAGGCATTTACAACCTCCAAGATACACCCGGCTTCACCCTTTCTGGAGACGTCGAGTCCGCCAGCTCCTGCACCGCCCCCAACGGCGCCATCGACCTGACGCCCAGCCCGGCTGGCAGCTACACCTTCGCCTGGAGCAACGGCGCAGGCACCGAGGACATCGGCGGCCTCCCGGCGGGCAGCTACGCCGTCACCGTCACCGATGCCGACGGATGCACCGCCACCGCCACCTTCACCGTGGACGACACGGCGCAGCCGCCCACGCTCGCCACCGCCACCACCGCCACCACCTGTGGGCTGGGCAGCGGCGGCGTGGACCTGACCGCATCGGGCGGCACGGCACCCTATACCTATTCGTGGAGCAACGGCGCAGGCTCGGAGGACCTCTCCGGCGTCCCCGCCGCCACCTACACCGTGACGGTGACCGGGGCCAACGGCTGCACCGCCACCACCTCGGCCACCGTGCCGGACGACGACATCAACATCGGCATCAGCGCCGCCGTCGCCCCCAACACCGCCTGCACCAGCAACAACGGCAGCATTGCTACCACCGTCGCCCCCCTCCAGCCGCCCAGCGGCAGCTACACTTATGCTTGGAGCAACGGGGCCACCACGCCCTCCCTCGCCAACCTGCCCGGCGGCAGCTACTCGCTGACGGTCAGCGTCGGCACCTGCACTTCCACCGCCAGCTTCACCGTCTCCGATGCACCCGACAGCCCCGTGCTGGCCATGCAGCCCAGCCCCGCCACCTGCGGCCTTTCCAACGGCGGGGCAAACCTCACCGTGCTCGGCGGCGCCCCGCCCCACGGCTTCGAGTGGTCCAGCGGCGCCACCACCGAGGACCTTTCCGGCGTCCCGGCGGGCAATTACACCGTCACCGTCACCGGCCTCGTCGGCGGATGCACGGCCAGCGCCAGTGCCTTCGTGGCGGACGTCGGCGGCACGGCGGACACGACCGCCCTCGCCGCCACCTCCTGCGACCCCTCCGGCGTTGGCACCTTCCAGCAGACCCTCACCGGCAGCGACGGCTGCGACAGCGTGGTCGTCACCACCATCACCTATTCCGCAGCGGACACGACCGCCATAGTTGGCACGTCCTGCGATTTAAATGACGTCGGCATATTCGAGCAGACATTGACCAATGGCAATGGTTGTGATAGTTTAATCATCACGACCATCACCTATTCGGCGGCAGATACAACCGCCATATTTGGCACGTCATGTGATTTAAATGAGGTCGGCATATTCGAGCAGACATTGACCAATGGCAATGGCTGTGACAGCCTCATAATTACCACCATTGCATACTCGGCGGCAGACACGACCGCCATAT
>DIUC01000076.1 GCA_002435785.1 Saprospiraceae bacterium UBA6168
TTCAAATGGCTAAAGTCGAGCTAAAAGGTTAGCCAAAAACCAATCCCCCACTCCATTGTTACCCCTCGGCATTTCACCCACTTTTAAAAATCTTTGCCGATGTTTGCAACAATGGACCATCTTGAAATAAAGCCTAAGCCACAAGACGACGACCCGACCGCCGCCGCCCGCAAGCGTGACCATATCGAAATGGCCTTCCGCTCACAAGTGCAACACGGTGAGGTGGACGGACGCTTCTACTATGAGCCGCTACTGTCGGCGCATCCGCAGCCGGGCAGCCTGCTGCCATTTTCATTTTTGGGAAAAACCTTGCGCACGCCCCTTTGGGTCAGTAGCATGACCGGCGGCACCGATTGGGCGCATACCATCAACCACAACCTTGCACGGGCCTGTGCTGAATTCGGCATGGGCATGGGCCTCGGCTCCTGCCGCTCACTGCTCTTCTCCGATGACACGCTGGAGGACTTCGCCGTTCGCCACCTCATCGGTGATGACCTGCCGCTGTACGCCAACCTCGGCATCGCCCAGTTGGAACAACTCATTGACAATCAAGAGCTATGGCGGGTAACGGCCTTGCTCGACAAGTTGCAAGCTGACGGCCTCATCATTCACGTGAACCCGCTCCAAGAATGGTTGCAACCCGAAGGCGACCGCTTCCAGCGGCCTCCGCTCGATACGATTACGACCATTTTGGAACAAATGCCCGAATTGAAAATCATCGTGAAGGAAGTCGGGCAGGGTATGGGCTACGAGAGCCTGCGAGCGCTGTACCAGTTGCCGCTGCAAGCGGTGGATTTTGCGGCCAGCGGTGGCACCAATTTCGCCAAATTGGAATTGTTGCGGAGCGACAAAAGCAATCAAGAGATCTATCAGCAACTGGCGCAAGTCGGCCACACGGCGGTGGAGATGGTGGATTTCACCAATCAGCTAAAAGAAGAATTGGGCGACAAAATGCTTTGCAAGCAGGTCATTATTTCTGGCGGCATCAGCAGTTTTTTGGATGGTTATTACCTGACGAGTAAGCTACATTTGCCCAGCGTCTATGGTCAAGCTTCTGGCTTTTTGAAGCATGCACGGGGCGGGTACGAGGAGCTGCGGGACTATGTGGCAGCGCAGGTGCGGGGGCTGGAAGTGGCTAAGGCGTTTTTGAAAATAAAATAGAATTTCATGGCGAATCACTTCATGATGATACCAACTATATCTGTTGTTACAAATGGGATTGATTGGTTGGAAAATACAATAACAACAGCAAATCTTCAAAATTCAAAGAAACCTACCTTCGTTCAAGTCAAGGCTGTTATTGAGGAGATTGGTTGGATAATTAAAAATGAAAGTAATAGTGATCATTGGGAAGATAGCAAAAGGCAGATTAAGCTAGAAGTATTTGCAGATGATAGTTTTCTATTTGAATTATCGGCTTATCCAGAAACTGAAGATAAGGAATTAGAAGTCCTCTTTTTAGGTAGGCATGGCCATAACCCGCTAGCGCAACTGATTTTTGTACATGAAGTATCAAAGCGATTTGGAAGTCAGGTTTTTTACTGCGATTCTGGGGATACAATATTGGTAGAACCTGAGTTTGATATTGAATTCCTTAAAAAATTATTCATCGAAAAATTTGAGGACATGTACAAGTGGCATGAATACGCCAAGAAGCAAACGAAGGAAAGCTAAACTTGTAAAATGAGCGACAACAAAACCATTTCCGGTTTTTCAAAACTTTCCAAACCCGACAAGGTGAAATGGGTGGCAGCGCATTTTTTCCAAAACCCGGCGCAGGCCACACAGGAACTCATGCGCTGGTGGAATCCCGACGGGGAGCAGCAGCGCCTGCTCGACGGGTTCAGCGAGAACACCCTCAGCAATTTCCCTATGCCGTTCGGCGTGGCTCCCAATTTTTTGATAAATGGTAAAGTGTATGCCGTGCCGATGGTCATCGAGGAAAGCTCGGTAGTGGCCGCTGCCAGCAGTGCCGCCAAATACTGGCTAGACCGGGGCGGTTTTCATGCTAAAATATTGGGAATCAAGAAGTTGGGGCAAGTCCATTTCTCGTGGTCAGGCGACGTGCGCAAGCTGGAAAGTGTTTTTGAAGACCTCAAAACCGAACTTCGGCAGGACGCAGCGCCCATCACCGTCAACATGGAAAAACGAGGCGGCGGCGTCACCGACATCGAACTGGTGAGCTTCACCGACCAAGAACCGGACTACTACCAACTCAAAGTCTCCTTCGAGACCTGCGACAGCATGGGTGCCAATTTCATCAACTCGGTGCTGGAGTGCTTCGCAAAAACGCTCGACAGGTTCATTTCGACCCACCCCATTTTTGATGAGGGCGACGAGCGAGATGTGAACATCATCATGTCCATCCTCAGCAACTATACGCCGGAATGCCTCGTGCGGGCCTGGGTGGAATGCCCCGTGGAAAAGCTCGGCCCTTTCGACAATGGCCTCGAAGCGGCAACCCTCGCCGAAAAATTCCGCAAGGCCGTCCGCATCGCCTACCTCGACCCGCATCGGGCCACGACGCACAACAAGGGCATCTTCAACGGTGTGGATGCCGTGGTGCTGGCCACCGCCAACGACTTTCGAGCCGTGGAGGCGGGCTGCCACACTTTCGCTGCCCGTGATGGCCAGTACCGAAGCCTCAGCCACTGCGCCATCGAGGACGGCATTTTTCACTTCTGGCTCGACCTGCCATTGGCGCTCGGCACGGTGGGTGGCCTGACAAAGCTCCACCCTATCGCCAAGCTTTCGCTTGAAATGCTCGGCAACCCCAGCGCCGAAGAATTGATGATGATTATTGCCAGCACTGGCTTGGCTCAAAACTTCGCTGCCGTGCGGTCGCTCGTAACCACGGGCATACAGTCCGGGCACATGAAAATGCACTTGGCGAATATTCTGAACCACTTAGGTGCAAATGCAGCGGAAGCAGCGGATGCGATGAAATATTTGGAGGGGAAAACCGTGTCGTTTACGGCGGTGAGGGAGTATTTGAAACAGGTGAGGGAAAAGGTGGCGGTTTGATTTTGAAAAAATTTGCCAATGCAATTATCTCATAGAAGAAAGGTGGTCAATCAATCCAATAAGCGCCAACCCTCTAATAAGCCAAGCAACTACAGTCTAGTGGGCTGCGAACTAAATTATTGAGCACTTATTCCGTTCTTTGACAAAAAAAAAATGACAAGAGGCAAAGCACCAGCACCAGCCCTGCCAATGACAGAACGTCAGCGCCGCTTGCTAGAGCAAGAGGTAGGCAAACGGACAACACTACGATCGTATTTCAATTCTACTTCGAAGCAACGAAGGACAAAGCATCAGCAAAATTGCCCGGGAATTGGATATTGCCAAGAACACGGTCAGGTCATGGCGAAGACGAATGCGATTCTAAACCTGAAAGTGCCAATTTTAATGGGGATAGGGTGGGGAAGAATTGGTTGGAGAGCAAGTAACGGACGTGAGCATTAGTTGCAGCCCATGAATCTACCCTAATTTCGGTGAAACTACTTATTGTTTTCAATTTCTGCGATTTGTGTGTCTTGGCAGTTGTGAATAGCCACCTATCTTTTGGGGCGCCGCTATTTTCACCCCTTAAATCGCCCCCTTCCGCCGCCACCAAAGCGCCAACACCGCCAATCCCAGCACCCCAATCCCGGCACCAAGCTGCATAAACAGCGAACGCTGCCCATCAATTTGACTCGTGAGGAAATAAGCATTGGCGCTGCCGGGCGAGCCAGCGCCGGGCGAGCGCTCCCAGTTGGTGGGGTCGCCGTTGTCGAGGGAGGGGAGCAGCAGGCCGAGGGTGAAAAGCGAGTCGGACGGCTGGAGGTCGTAGCTTACGCTGTCCACTGCCGACCCGTCGTCGGAGAAAAGCTGCATGGTTTCCCGCCGCTTGTTCAGGCCAAAGGGGAGGCCGCCGATGAGGGCCTGTACGTTCGGGTATTCCCCAAAAAACTTCACGGAATCCTCACAAACGACCACGTAACCCTTGGGCGGCAGGGTATAGGCAGGAAAGTTGAACTGGTTCTTGCGGTCGGTCAGCTTCCAGTCTTTCAGGTGGAGTGGCTTGCCGGAATTGTTGTACAGCTCCACCCAGTCGCCAGCCTGTTTGTTGTTGCAGCTTATTTCGTTGATGACGATTTTGCCGACAAGCGGGTGCTCGTATTTTTCAAAAATGGCTCGAAGCTGCCATGTTTCCGCATTGGTAAGTTGCAGGAATAGTTCGGGTGATTCCGAATTTACGCCCTCGCCTTCCCAGCCCACAAAGCGGAAGCCGAGGTTGGGGATGGCCCGCAGCCGGATGGGCACCTTCTCGAAATAATGCCCGCTGAACGTGTCCCGGAATTCAATCGTCTCGTTGATGACCACCTTGCCGCCGTGCGCAATGTCGAGGGAAAGGTTGCGAAGCGCTCCCGTGTTGAATTTTTCCATCAAAAACCGGCGCATGTACGCTGGTCGCTCCCTCGCAAAATTGCGTAGCACCTGCACCTCGGCCAGCCAAGTTTTTTCCTTCAGCCGCCAGCGTTCGAGGTGGCGGGGCATTTCCGGCTTCAGTTTTTCATAAAACCTTTCAATGTCCGCCAGCACTGTGCCGCTTTCAAAATCGTCGTTCAGCCTGTCGGCGAAGCGGTTGATGAACTGGTTGCGGAAAGCCTGATTTTCCAGCAAGTTGCGCAAGATGAAAGTGCTCCACGGCGGGTTTGGCCAGTCGGGGCCGTTGGGTTCGGTGTGGAAGGCGAGGCTGTTGGTGCGGTAAGCCTTTGGGTCATTAAGGCCAAAGCCCCAGTCGGTGTCGTAGAGTATCCAGCGCCAGCGGCCGTTTGGGGTTTGTGGCCGCCAGTATTTGATGTTGCCGCCAGCGTCTTGGTTGTCAAAAAAAATCTGCGCCACCTGGTAATCGAGGAAATTGTTGACCTCCATTTGCGAAGTGACGTAGGCAAAATTGGCGTCGTTGGCGAGGCTGTTTTTTTCCAGAAAGCGGAGGAGCCGTTGGTAGTGCTTGGAGGAGCCGTAGCGGCGGAGGAGCCGGTGCTCGATGAGGTCAATGCTGTCGGCGTCCACGTTGAAATGGCTGGCGACGAAATGGCGGTTGACCTTCTCCCGAAGGTTGTATATGCCCCAGTATTTGCCGTTGATATAGACGTGGGCAGGTCGGTAGTCCTGCACGTCGAGGTCCCATTTGTGTACGAGGTGGGTCATCAGGGCGTCCCGGAAATGGGTCTTGCCGAAGTCGCTGCCGCTGTTTCGCAGCACGAGGTACTTGAATTTTTTCAGGCCGTTTTTCCCAAAAAACGGATACCGAAAGCGGTTGTCTCCGTAGCGGCTACGGGCCACGAGGGCGATTGACTTTTGGGGGAAAAGTCGGCTCATGCCACCGAAGAGCCGGAAACCCATTTGGTCGTGCAGCACAAGTTGGCCGTCAGCTTCAAAAAACTCGAAGTTGGCGGACACTTCCCGGCGGCTCCAGAAGTTGGCACCGGGCTGCATCCACAGCGAATCGTCGGCGTTGATGCCTTTAACGAACAAGCCCCGCTCTGGGTCGAACAGCACGGAGGAAGAGATGGAAAGCGACAGCACGGGGAAGCTGGTCTCCGGTTCGTTGATGAAGTAGGTATTGGAGAAGGGGTGGCTTTTCTCGCCCTTCATCACGGCAATGGCCCGAAGCACGGTCGTTTTTTCGATGGTTATGGGCCTGGTGAAGCGGTGCGAATTAGTCGTTGGGCGGGCACCGTCAGTGGTGTAGTAAATGGCAGCGCCGGGAGCGAGCAGTTGGACGGTGGTGGCCTCGTTGAAGAAGCCGCCCTGCGGTACAAACTCCACCGCAAGCGGGGATGGTTTGTAGGTAGTGTTGTCCGCAGGTTTTTGGGCAAATGCGACTACCCCCATGAGTAGGAAAAGGAGGTGGGCCGATAAGGTTACTGGCAAGTACCAGGTCCTGCGCATGATAACTTTTCTATTTTTTTTGATTGTAATGCCGCAATACGTTTCTTGTCAGGGACAAATGTATAGCAGTTATTTAAAATCAAAAAATTGTGGATGGAAAAACCCAATCTTTGTAGTATTGTTGGATGATTGGCAGGAAGGGTGAAGGCGCAAGCAACTCACCAACCCGTCACAAACAAAGCAGCTAAAATGGCAAGTCGCATCTGCATTTTCATACTCCGGCTTTTTGGTTGGCGGATACAGGGTCGGTACGCCGCTGAACTGCCCAAGGTCATCATCATCGTGGTGCCGCACACCTCCAATTGGGACTTCCCGCTCGGCCTGCTCGTGCGGGTCACGCTAAAAACCAAAATCCGGTTCATCGCAAAGAGCAGCCTGTTCAAGCCGCCGTTCGGGTGGCTGTTCTGGTGGCTCGGCGGCTACCCCGTAGAGCGCAACCGCAGCACCAACTTCGTGCAAACGATGACGGATATTTACCGGAAAGAACCAAAATTCCACACGGTGATAGCACCGGAGGGAAGCCGCAGCCGGGTGGACAAACTCAAGACCGGGTTTTACCACATCGCCATGGGCGGCGGAGCGGCCATCGTGATGTGCCGATTCGATTGGGGGCGCAGGGTGGTGGAATTCAGGGAGCCTTTTTTCCCAACGGGCAACATCGAGGCTGATTTCAGGATAATTGACGATTATTTTCGAGGCATCAAGGGCAAGAACCCCTCGCAGGGGTATTTGTACGAAAGCTGACGAAACGCTTGGATTTAACCTTATTTACAGTTTTGAGCCAAAACTTTGAGCATCTTCGCCACCTATTTATTTTCAACCTATCATCAATAAATACTGCTTATGAAATTTAGAAACCTCTACACTGTAGCTGGCATCATTGGACTTTTCGTGCTGCTCCAAAGCCGGGCGGGCGGCCCTGCCACGCAAGGCAACCTTCGGGTGTCGGGCGCACCGGGTGACGGCACCTGCGCCAACTCGACCTGCCATACCGCTGGTTCGTTCCAACCGCTGGTCTCCATGTCGCTGTTCGATGGCAACAACCTCACCATCAAGTACGAGCCTGGCAAGACCTACACACTGAAAATCATCAACAGCCCAATCAGCGGCGCCCCGGCCCGCTATGGCTTCCAGGCCGTGACGCTGAACGCTACCAATGCACAGGCTGGCGATTGGGGCACCTCCCCGGCTGGCATGACGCAGAAAACGATTTCCGGCAGGAAGTACATTGAGCACAGCGCTCCGGCTACCACTGGCGTGTTCGAGGTGCCGTGGGTAGCCCCGGCCGCTGGCACTGGTAACGTTACCTTTTATGCCGCCAGCGTAGCCGCCAACAACAACAGCCAAGTCTCTGGCGACGGCTCTGCGAGCAATACACTCACCATCCAGGAACTGGGAGGGGTGAGCAGTACGGACGAGCAGGGGCAGGATTTTGCCACGCTGGAGGTGATGCCGAACCCCGTAGCAGACATGCTGAACCTCCGCATCACCAGCCGCTTGGCGGGCGACCACAAAATCCGTGTTTTCAGTGCCAATGGGGCCTTGCTGAAATCAGCACCCGTGAGCCTCCAACCTGGCCAAAATACGGCGAGCATCCCCGTCGGTGAGCTTACGCCCGGCATTTACCTCGTGCAGGTTCTGGGCGAAGGCGGCATGGCTGCGGTGCAGATGCTGAAAATCTGAGTTTCGGGATTTGAGTTTCGACTGGGAAGCAAAGACCTGCCAAGAATCCTGCTGTTGTTTTGCAGCAGGATTCTTTTTTTGCCTTCGGCAAAGTCTTTGCCCATCCCTGCATAGCAACAGCAACAACTTTTGCCCCAAAACTGCGTTTTCAGGGTCGGCAACCCGCCAAATTTCACGTATCAAACCACCTTTCCATGCGGCTTTTTCTTTTCTTCGCAATGTTCGCTCTTTTGCCCCTGCTCGCCACTGCCCAGGATTCCAAGCTTGCGCAGCAATACTATCAGGACGGCGAGTTTGAAAAAGCGGCAGTGCTGTACGACAAGCTGTTCCTGCAAAACAACAAGAATGACTTCTACTTCGACCGCTATATCGAGTGCCTGTTGGCATCAAAAAAATTCGACGAGGTGGAGAATGCCCTGAAAAAGGAACTGAAGGAAAACCCCAACAACATCCGCCTCTATGTCACTTACGGGAACCTCTTCGAGCGGCAGTTCCAAGAAGACAAGGCAAAGGAGCAATATGAGAAAGCCATCAAAAAAATGCCAGCCGACCAGCAGCAAATAACCCGGTTGGCCACCGCCTTTTCCAACCTGACCAAGTACGACGAGGCCATCAGGACCTACGAAACGGGTGGCCAACTGCTCAAGGACAAGGAGGTTTTCTCCTTCAACTTGGCGGAGCTGTACCGCCGCAAGGGCGATGTGCCGAAGATGCTGGAGAACTACCTCAACAGCATCACTTCTTACCCCGAACGGCTCAATACCGTGAAAAGCCAGTTGCAGCGCTACGTCGTTACCAGCGAAGATTACGCCGAACTGCAAGCGCAACTCTACGACCGCATCCAAAAAGACCCGAACGCCTTCCACTTCACGGAACTTTTGCAGTGGGTCTTTACCCAGACCAAAGACTACAAAAATGCCCTGCGCCAAGCCAAGGCCCTCGACCGTAGGCTCAATGAAAACGGCGCCCGCATTTTTCAGCTGGCCGTCACTGCGTTCAACGACCGTGATTACGATGCGGCGATTGCCGCTTATGACTTCATCGTGACCGACCTTGGCTTCTCTTCGCCATTTTTTCTTGATTCCAAACGGGAGTCCCTGCGTTCACGCCGGCTCAAATTGGTGGAGGGTTACAGCTACACCGTGCCAGAACTCCGGGAGGTGGAAAAAGCCTACGAGAACTTCCTGAACGAATCAGGGCGGGGCAAGGCCACAGCATCTATCGTTGCCGAGCTGGCCGACCTCGAAGCGTTTTACCTCAACGACCTCGACAAGGCCATCGTATTGTTGAGCGAGATGGTCGCCTACCCCGGCATTGACGCTCGGATACAGGCGAGGGGCAAGTTGAGCCTTGGCGATTTTTACTTGATGAAGGATGAAATATGGGAGTCCACACTGCTGTACTCGCAAGTAGACAAGGATTTTTCGGAAGATCAACTTGGCCATGAGGCCCGCTTTCGCAATGCCAAGCTGTCTTATTACAATGGCGACTTCCAATGGGCGCAGGCACAGTTCGACGTGCTGAAGTCGTCCACCTCAAAGCTCATCGCCAACGACGCCCTCGACCTCTCGGTCTTCATCATGGACAACCTCGGGCTTGATACCACCGACACTGCCCTCCGCTTGTTCGCCAATGCAGATTTGTTGACTTTTCAGAACCGCTTTGCCGATGCTTTTGTGAAATTGGATTCTATCACCGCTGGGTTCCCGAAACACTCGCTCGAAGACGATGTGCTTTACGCCAGGGCCAAGGTCTATTCCAAGCAACGGAAATATGACCAAGCCATCGCGTTGTACCAAGAAATCGTGGAAAAATACCCCGAGGAAATCAGGGCGGATAATGCCCTCTTTGAAATGGCGGAGCTGTACGAACTGCAGCTCAACGACCCGGAAAAAGCCATGCAGTTTTACGAAAAAATCTTTTTGGACTTTTCTGCCAGCACTTTTTCCATTGAGGCCCGCAAGCGGTTCCGGCGGCTCAGGGGTGATAATGTGAATTGAGTTGGTTGATGAGTTTGTGAGGTTGATAAGGGTGTTGATAGGCAACTGCCTGCAACCCTTTCAAATCGCCATCTTGCCCGGCTCGGGCAGGTTCACATCTTTCATTATATTGGCGAAAATGGCCGCCGTGCTCATGTCGGCCTCGTCTTCCGGGGACTGTTCCTTTACCTTTAGCTTTGGGTTGGTCATTTCAAACTCCACTTCATCGTACTCGAACAAGTTCCATTTGCCGTGTGCGTACTCCAATGAGGTGAGGTTTTCCACCCAGTCGCCGGAGTTCATGTAGCAGACCTTGCCAACAGTGCGGATTTGGGGCTTGTGGATATGGCCGCAAATCACAAAGTCGTGGCCCTGCTCCTCGGCCATCCGAATGGCCGTTTCCTCAAAATCGCTGACGAACTTCACCGCCTCTTTTACCCGGTTTTTTACCCTCCCTGCAAAAGACATCCTTGGCTTGCCAAACCGTGCCCGCAGGTTGTTTATCAAGCGGTTGATGCGGATGAGCCAGTCGTAGCCCTGTCCGCCCAGCCTTGCGATGAGCGGGGAATATTGGATGAAAAGGTCAAAGACATCGCCATGAAAAATCCAATGTTTCTGGCCGTTGAGCTGCAGCACGAGCTTGTCCCGCAGGTGGATGTTCCCCATCGAAAAATCGGAATAATGCCGAAGGGCGTCGTCGTGGTTGCCGGTGATGTAATACACTTTGGTACCATTGCTCGCCATTTTCATCACCCGCTGTATGACCTGTGCATGCTCCTTCGGGAAATAGCTCTTCTTGAACTGCCAGATGTCAATGAAGTCCCCATTGAGTACCAGCACCTTAGGCTTGATGCTCTTGAGGTAGTTCAGTAGTTCTTTGGCGTGGCAGCCGTAGGTGCCAAGGTGTACATCGGATACGATGGAAATGTCCAACTCTCTTTTCATCAGTTTGTGATTTATCCGCAATGGGTTTCGGAAAAATTGAAAACAAAGGTGGAGCTGGCGTATAAACTACCTGTAAACGAGTGATTATTAAATAATTAAAAGGCTAAAATGAGTGGCTGTGCGAGCGGCATTTCACCATTTCGACAACATTTTTTGGCAAAAAAAAGACACCGTGCAGGTTCGATGCACGGTGTCTTTTTTTAAAATCAAAAATGGCGCAAAAATCAGGCTGCCATAGCGGGCCTCCTGCCCAATTCCTTCAACGTCCGGAAGTGGGAAATGATGGCTTGGCGGGTGGTGGGGTATTCATTGTATGGCAACCCAAACTCCAGCGCCGTTTCCTTCACGATTTTTGAAATCTTCGGGTAATGGACATGGCTGATGTTCGGGAAGATATGGTGCTCAATCTGGTAGTTCAACCCACCCACGAAAAAGGACACAAGCCAGTTCCTGCGGGCAAAATTTGCGGTAGTAGCCAATTGGTGTATGGCCCAAGTATTTTCCATGGTGCCGGATTCGTCAGGCATGGGGTTTTCGGTGTTTTCGACCACGTGCGCCAATTGGAACACAAGGGCGAGTATCAAGCCAGCCGTGTAGTGCATCACGAAGAAGCCAATCAGCACCTTCCACCAAGCGATGTCAAGCACCAATATCGGCAGCACAATCCAGATGGCCACATAAAGGATTTTGGTAGCGATGAGGATGGTCCACTCTTTGGTCGGGTTCACTTTTTTCTCGAAAGAAAGCCCCCGCTTGATGTAGCCCTTCATCTGCGAATAGTCCTTGCTGATGGCCCAACTGATGGTCATCAGGCCATAAAGGAGTACGCTGTAATAGTGCTGAAACCTGTGGAAGCGCTTCCAGGGTTGGTGCTTGTGCAGGCGGAGCAGGCCCTTGGCCTCGATGTCTTCATCCATTCCTATGATGTTGGTGTAGGTGTGGTGGAGCACGTTGTGCTGCACCTTCCAATTATAGACGTTGCCTGCGAGGATGTAGATGGAACTGCCCATCAGGTTGTTCACCCAGCGGTTGCGGGAGTAGGTGCCGTGGTTGCCGTCGTGCATCACGCACATGCCCACGAACGACATGCCCATGCCCAGCACGATGGTGAACAGCAGCATGGCCCACTGGTTGAAGTTGTTGGAAAGGATGAGGAAGTAGGGTACCAAGAAAATGCTGAAAACGACAACCGACTTGAAGTAAAGTCTCCAGTTGCCGAACTTGCTGATGTCATTTTGTTGGAAATAGGCGTTTACACGACTGTTCAGCGTTTTGAAAAAATCTGCGCTGTCTGTTTTAGGAAATCTAATGTCTGAGTAGTTCATTACGTTAATTTGAAAAAAAAATGCTTGAAACTTAAAATCGCCTTCGATTCAGGTTCAATAGCGTAGAACAACAGCTTGTTGTTTAGGTTTGCAACTATTGTTTGCTGTCAATAGGGGGCTTAAAGAGGGTTTCCAAAAACTTGGCGGCTGCAAAAATAGAAAAAGAATCAAACCACCAAGCGCCATTGACAAATAACAGCTCCGATTATCTGCGAAACTGTACGTTGTGTATGCCACCAACAGCAAAACATCTACCAACTTTAACAACTCGTTTATGAATAAACATTTCAAAATTAACATTCACGGCAAAGTACAGGGCGTTTGGTTCCGTGCCTCGGCGGAACAGGAGGCTCAGCTCCTCGGCCTCAGCGGCTTCGCCCAGAACCTCCCCGATGGCAGCGTTTATTGCGAAGTGGAAGGCCCTGAGCACCTCCTGCTCGATTTTGTGAAATGGTGCCACCGCGGCCCAGCGCAAGCAAGGGTCGAGTCCGTACAAGTGACCGAGGGCGCCGTGCAGGGTTTTGCCGAGTTTGGCGTCCGGCGGGTGGCAGTGGGGTAACGCCATCGGGGATTTTTACCGACTTTTGACTTTTGAAAAAACAATCCTGAGAAAATGAAGTACCTTTTTCCGCTTTTCCTCTTGCTCCTTACCGCCGCCGCTCCGGCATTGGCCCAGTGCAAGCTCATCGCCTTCGACAAGGTGGACGAGTTCGATTCCACCCGGGTCATCGCCACCAAGCCCTTCAACCTCGGCGTACTGGTGCCTTCCGGCAACCTCGCCGAAAACCTCGACGGCAAACAGCTCGTAGAGGAGGCCAAGGCCATTTTCAGCTTCGGCAACGAAAATAACATCCGCTCCTTCTTCCTCACACTGGCCGTGGTGGAGCGCAAGTTCTACATGATAGAGCCTGAGTACAATGTTTACTTGAAGCTGACAGAAGGCCCCATCATCAAGCTGCTCAACGTGCCCTCAGAAGGCGAGTTCGACCGGAAAATACTCATGTGGAAATACGTGCACACCTGCGTGGTGCCGCTGGAGTATTTCCATGCGCTCCGCAATGGGCTGGTCGAGAAAATCCGCATCGAGTACAACGACTACAAACAGACCCTTGTCCTGGACGACAAACAGGCCAAGGCATTGCAGGATGCAGTGAGGTGCGTGGAGGAAAGGTTGAATACTACAGCTAAGAACGTGAAACCATGAGTTTTCTACTACCTCTCTAAACCTGCCGCCCTCCGTTCACCCCCAACCGTATCCTTTCTCCACGTGGATACTTGTTGAAAAATGGGTGAATTACCCCAGCACTTCTTCCATTACTATGTTCTTGTGGATGAATGTACCGCCCAATCCATGAATTTTCTGTTTGAATTTCTTGTATTTCGGTGTCCTCAGGTCGGGGGTTTGTATTTTGGATAAAACCACCCTTGCGTTGATTGCGTTTCCACAGAAATTGGCTACAAGCAGGTCAATACTTTGGTTGATTTGGTCAATGGCATGAGAAAGGTCACTGCCCTTCAATTCTACAAAGTATGCAATGGAAGTATCACAAGCAACGAACAAATAATCGCACTGCTTGCCATCGGCTTGCGTAATCACGCAACCATCCACACGAATTTTGCAGACTTCTCGCCGTTGTGGGTTCAGTAGTGAATACTTGCTTTTCTTCTCCTCGGCAGTGATGATTGGGTTTCGGTTGCACTCCGTACAGTTTGGATAGTTTTCCTTGAAGTGTTGGCAGCTCATTGAAGTTCGAGGTTAAGCAGTGCGTCAAAATCTTGGTTAATAATCCGGGAGACGGTGTCTAATTCTTCGGCTTTTATCATTTTGGATTCTTCGTCAATTAAGTCTTCAGCAACACCGCCATCTAACTTATATGCACCTACTCTTTCAATGTCCAACCAAAGTAATTCGGGAATTATTTTATTAGCTTCCTCGTGTTGTTGTACCCCCACATTTCCAGCATAGATTAAATTATTGAAGGAGGTTAAAATATAGGGACTGTGGGTAGTGATTATTACTTGGCTTTTGTTTTCGTTAAATAATAATGCAATTAACTCCACCAATGATTTTTGGGCTTTAGGAAATAGATGAGCTTCGGGTTCTTCGATAATGAGGAATACTTTTTCTCGGTTGAGGATGAGGATGAACAACTGGAGTAATATCCAGAGTGCTTCTTGTTGACCAGAAGATGCAAGGGAGATTTTGACAAAATCTTCTTCATTAAAGTAAATTTTTTCTCCTTCCTCGTCCACTCTATATTCACCTTTTAGTATTTCCTTTATTTTTTGAATTGATAATTCTAAGACATCCTTATCTGGAATCCCATTACTGCGTTGTTTTTTCTGCTCAATTATTTTTGCTAAAGATTGACTAAAGGCTGGTTTTAAGTCAGCAATTTTGTCTCGAAACTTTTCCATTAACATATCCCATCCCTTATTTGGTAAGCGTTCTGAAAGCGCAGCCAATAGGCTTCTTCCAGCAGGGATGTAAATGGCTTCAGCATCGTCACCAAACAATTCATTGATGAGATTTTCTATTTCGATTGCCTTTTCTTTTTTTTCATTCTCTGCACTTCGTGAAGGACTTGATAAAGCCCATTCTTTGCTAGTGTATTTTTTTCGATAAGCAATAATTTGTTGTAAAATATCATAGAACTTATTGTATACGTGCATCTGAGCCATAGGATGTGCAATTTCATAATAGGCATCGGTAAGATATAAAACCACCCAATTTTTGTCACCTCCTAATATTCGAAGCCAGAAGTTGGACTTATATTTATAATCTACACTATCAAAATTATTGTCATTTTCCCCAAAAAATAAATCTTTAAATTGCCAATTAATATTAGTTTGAAATTCGCTGTATAATTTTAGGTAAGCCTCCTCCCAATCTAAATCAATTTTTAGAGGTTTCACTAAATACCCCATCAACTCATCCTTCACCACCTTTTTAAAAAAATAAACCAATTTCGCCACCGTACTCTTTCCCGTCGCCTGCTCCCCAATGAACAGCGACAAGTCCTTGATGTCCAAATCAAGTTCCTTTATTGGCCCAAAATTCCTGACGATGAGTTTTTGCATAATTCTCAATTTTACAAAGGCAAAGTTCGTAAATTCTCGTTTTTAATGCGAGCCTTTCTATTGCCCACGACCCCGACTGCCAACTGTCGAACTGCCAACTGTCGAACTACCACCCTCAATCCACCCCCTGTCTTATCCCTTTCTCCACCGCCGGAACGCCCCGCACCATCCACTGCGGCATGGGCTTGTCCATCAGGTAATGGTCGAAATACTGGCTCATGCGCAGTTGGAAATCCTTTCGGTTTTGGAGCTTCACGGGCCAGTGCGGCTCGTCGTTATAGTTCAGCAGCCAAGCGGGCTTGCCGAGGCGGCGCAGTGCCGTGAAGTATTCGATGCCCTGGTACCACGGCACATGGCCGTCGGCGTCGTTGGCCATGATGAGCACGGGCGTGTTCACCTTGTCCATCGTGAACAGCGGCGAGTTCTCCATGTACCGCAGCGGGTACTCCCATATCGTGCCACCGATGCGGCTCTGCGTATGCTCGTACTGGAACATCCGGCTCAGGCCTGTCTGCCAGCGGATGCCACCGTATGCCGAGAACATGTTCACCACCGGCGCACCGCTTTCGGCACACTTGAAGATGTCCGTACGGGTGAGCAGATAGGCGATTTGGTAGCCACCCCAGCTATGCCCCTGCACGCCGATGCGGGCCTTGTCCACGAATCCCCGCTCAATAAGTGAGGTCACGCCGGGTACAACTGCATTGTAGCAGCTCTCGCCGGGATAGCCCGTGCGGTAGGTAATGTCAGGGTTGAAGATGAGGTAGCCCCGGCTGGCGTAGTAAGAGTAGTTGATGCTGGAGCGCCCTGGGTACGGTGCCCGGTGCTGGTGCAGGTCGTCACTGCTGCGTTCGTAGAAGTTGACGATCATCGGATATTGCTTCCGTGGGTCGAAGCCCTCCGGTTTCACCAAAAGCCCCTGCAACCGCTGGCCGTCCAAGGCCGTCCACTCATAAGGCTCGATGCTGCCCCAACGGTAGTCTGCCTGCTGCGGGTTGGCGTTGCTCACCTTCTTGGTTTTTTGGAAGGAGAAATCTGAAAACAGCAAGTCGGGGAAGGTTTTGAAATTCTCCTTCGTAAACAGCAGCCGCTCGGCGTACTTCGCCTTTTGCGGTGAGGTTGAGTAGGAAAAAGCCTCGCCCACCAATTGGATGGGCTGCCCCGCCCCCAGCAGCAGGAAGCCGTAGCCCTCCGCCTTTGAGGTCTCCTGAAAAATGTGCAGGAACAAGCGCTTGCCCGGCGCCACGAACCGTTCCTCCGGGTCGAGCCGGATGAAGCGGTAGCGGGTGCGGTTGGCACGTCCGTTGGTCAGGTTCAGGGGTGCGGTCAGCCCTGTTGGGTCCACCTGCCAGATGTCGTAGCGGTCATAGATGAGGAGGCTCGAATCGCCGCTGGTCCAAGTGGCCATGCCGTAGCTGGAAGGGTAGTCTGGCATGTCGTTCAGTTCATCGAAAAACCGAACGGTTCGGTTGTCCGTGAGGCGGCGCAACTCGCCATTGTTCACCGAGTAGGCAAACCAGGCGCTGTCCGGCTCGCTGTACCAAAAGGCATAGTTGCCGCTGGGCGAGAGGCGTGGGGTGCCCCGAAGCGCCTTCGTGATTTCCTTGCGGTTGCCCGTCGCCTCATCCACCAGCCAAAGGTCTTTTCGAACATCGCCAGCCCACGATAATTCCTGTAGATAGGGTTGTTCATTGATGCCGAGCGCCATGCCGCCCACCCGGTCGGGGGCATAGGTCAGGGTGGGCAGGTCGGTGTTTGCCAGCGGCACAAATTTGTTTTGTGAAACATGCCAGACCACATCGTAGGTGCGCTTGCGCTCCTGCTCCACGAGGGTCTTCTGGTTGGTGTGCAGCCGCCCATCAAGGTAGTTCCAGACTTCCACGTTCACGATTTCGTCGTCGAGCAGGTTGGTGTCCTGAAGGATGGGCGGGGGTGCCATGCCGAGGTACAGCTTGGTGCCGTCCTTGCTGAAGGTTGGGGCGGCATGCTCGCTCACCCGCCATGTTTTTGGCAAGAATTGCGAAGCGGAATCGGCGATGATACTGGCCCGCTCCATGCCCTCTTGCCAGTAGCAAAGGCCAAAGGGCGGAACCTGTGCCTTGGTGGTATCAAGGTTAGCGAAAAAGGCCAACTGTGTGCCTATTTCATTGAAAACCAACTGTTTGTAATCGCCTTTTTGTTGAATGAGCGGGTTCAGCGATTGCTTTTTGCAGTCATAATAATAGACCCCTTCCGCCAGCAGGGAGTCGCCCGTGCCACTGGTGTTTACGAGGATGCGGGCACCGTCCTTGGCCAATTTGTAGTCCCGCACGAAGGCAATGGTGTCGGACTGTTGTGTGGCTAAATCGAGCAGGACGAGCTTCGAGCCAGTGTCCTTGCCCTCTTTTTTTGGCTTCTTTTTTTTCTCCTTTTCCGCCTTCGGCAAAATGGGGGCCTCGGTCTTGGCTAGTGAGTCGGGCTTTACGGCAGTGGAGTCGGTGGCAGCCTTTCCTTCCTCCTTTGTCTTGACCGGCTCCAGTTGGTAGGCCAACCAGCCGTCCCATTCTTCCGGCATGGCGAAGGATTTCACGTCGGGCACTTTTTTCAAAAAACCGGTGCCGAGGTGGAGGATGCCGAGCGAGTCCTTCGTGAGTTCCTCCTTCTTCAGTTTGCGGCGGCGCTGGGCCTTGAGCGAGTCGTCGTGCGGTTTTATTTTGAACGCAATAAATTGGTTGTCAGCGGAGAACACGGCACCCTCTCCCCGCTCGAAACGGCGGGTGGTGCCTTTGGCGGCATTCCATACGTGCAGGGTGCCGTCGCCCTCCTCGGCCTTGAGGGTGTAGGCTACCCAATTGCCGTCATTGGAGATTTGGGGCGATTGGATTTGGTTCCAGCGAACGAGGTCAGCAGGCTCCAACTGCTTTTTGGCCACGGTGGGGTTGGCCGGGGACTGTGCTTGTGTTTTTGCCAAAAAGGCCAAGAAAAAAAATAGCAGCAAACGTAGATTCATATTGTCGTGATTAGGTTGAGGAACGTGTGCGAAATGAGTTGCCGCTTTCGGCGAGTGTATTTTTGAGGTTGACAAGGCGAAGGAACAGGCGCATAGCGGCGCTACGCAACTGTTCCCTTAACCCTGTCTGCCGACAGGCAGGGAAGTCAACGTCAAAAAAACGCCGCCCAAAGTGGTTAGTTATTTCGCACACGTTCCTAAAGGGGTGAAAATAGAAACCGTGCCCGTTGCTTTTGCCTTTTCTGGAGTTATTTGCAAAAAAAACTTGATGAAAAATTTCCAGCTACTGCTTTTCTTCCTCCCGCTGTTCGCCGCCGCCCAAGACGGCAACCTCGTCCTTAACCCCGGTTTTGAGAAGCTGCTGCCAGATGCCCCGCTGAAGCCTTGCGCCTACATGCCAAACGGCGAGACCTTCGACAGGTCGGTAGCCAATTGGACGACTTACCGTTTCATGACCCCCGATTTAATTGATTGGAAACCAGATGCTTACGGTGAATGCTTCTTCCCCAAACCCCACGGTGGCGACCGTGCGGTAGGCATAATCACCTATCACCCGCGACACGATACGGGGCGGCACCACGACTTCCATGAACTGGTGATGGGCCAGCTCAGGATGCCCCTCGTCTATGGCAAAAAGTACCGCATCGAAATGTACGTCAACCAATCGGATGCCACGGGCCTGCACCACCTGCAAGGACTCTATGGCGAAAAAAGGGACATCCGCCCAACGGCTTCGGGCAATTTGGGGGTACTTTTCATTTACGACAAAAACCACCGATTAGAGGCCGACGAAAAACCACAGTTCTTGGTGAAAGAACCCATCGTCACGGCAAAGGAAGAATGGAAGCTCATCAGCGGCACTTTCACCGCCGACCGGGAGCATACCTACTTTATGATTGGTAATTTCGGGAAGGACGAAGACACCCCAACCACCCTCAAAAACCCAGCACAAATTGACAGTTTCAACATGAAACAGAACAATACCGTGGACAAGATAAAACGGGTGGCCTATTACCTCATTGACGACATCCGCATCGTGCCAGCCGACGCACCAGCCCCTCCACAACAGCCAGATATTTCCACAGCACTGAAAACCAAAAAAGCCTACACCTTCCGCAACGTGAACTTTGAGACGGCGAAATGGGACCTGCAGCCCCCTGCCTTGCCGGAATTGGACGGCCTCGCCGCTTTTTTGAAAGAAAATCCCACGGTGAAAGTAGAAATCGGCGGCCACACCGACGACGTGGGCAACGATACCGACAACCAACTGCTCTCGCAAAACCGGGCCGAATCGGTGGCTAACTACCTGATTGCCAATGGAATAGCCGCTGCACGAATTTCCTACAAAGGCTACGGTGAGACCCAACCCATCGCCCCGAACACCTCAGCCGCAGGGCGGCTGCAAAACAGGCGGGTGGAATGCAAGGTGCTGTGATGGACGATTGGGGTTTCCTTCGGGAATGAAAAAGGATTGACGATTCCTGGAGATGTGAAAAAATGGGTGGGAAGTTCTCCTTGCATTGCCCTAAAGGCGAACCCAACCTTTGCCAACTGCCTGACGTTATGGCTGTTAGCGACAGGATTGCGGCGAGAGTCCGTATTTTTGTAAGCGAAAACTTGAAAGCCTGCATTGGCGTGATTAAAAAAATCTTGATGAAATTTTCCCACTTCGTGTTTTTGGTGCTGCTGGCCGCAGCAATGTTTGGTTGCAAGCAGTCGAACGAGTTGCAGGATGCCGACATCCTGTCTGGTGACGCTGAGTTCGCCATTCCACTATTCAAGGCCCGAACCTCCATTCAAGACTTGCTGGAGAATTTTGACGATTCCACTTACATTGAAATAGATGCGGAGGGCATCATCCACCTGCGCTACGAGGGCGATGTGCTCACGCAGACGGCGGACGAGTTTTTTCAGGTCATCAAAACCTACCTGCCGCCGCTCATCCCGCTGGACAGCACCTATTTTACCTTGGATTTCAACTCGGCGGGCGACCAATTAAAAGTGGATTTCGCCCGCTACAGTGGTGGCACTATCAGCGTCGCTTATGTATCCAACTACGTGGGCATGGTGGACTTGACCTTGACCATTCTGGAAGCCTCAAAAAATGGCCAACCATTGAAGGTTCACACTCAGTTTATGTCCCCCGCCGGTACTCCCGGTACCATTCCCTTGCCCATCTTCAGTCCCACCACCCAATGTGTGGGCTATGAGCTGATGCCCAACAACGGCAAGGTGCATATCCAATACACCGCTGTGACGGATATGGGCGACACCATCGAACTTCCGTTCATCGCCTTGGCCAATACCAATATCAATTTTTCCTACATCGAGGGCTACCTCGGCAACTTCAAAAACAAGGGAAAACGGGACAGCGTCAGCATTGACTTCTTCAAAAACTGGACTCAGGGCGATGTGTTTTTTGATAACCCCGTCATCAAAATCCATATCGAAAATTCCTTCGGGATGCCTACCCGCTCGTCCATTGACACCTTCGACATCATCACCGCCGACGAGCTGCGGATACCGCTCCAGAGCAGTTTCATCAACGAAACGGGCATTGACTTCGTGTACCCAACCGTGCAGGAGGCGGGCCAGTCCAAAAGCATGACCTTCACCTTCGACGCCAACAATTCAAATATTGAGGATGTGCTCGGCTCCCGCCCCATCGGCCTCGACTACAAGGTGGATGCCATCTCCAACCCCGACAGCCTGACCAACCTTCGGGGCTTCATCACCGACAGCAGTTTCTATAAAATAAAAGTAGAAGTGGACCTGCCATTGCATGGCCGGGCCTCCGGCTTTGGCGTAGTGGACTCGTTCGACCTTGATTTCAGCAGCTACGACGACCTCAAGGAAGTCGAGTTCAAGCTGGTGGCCGACAACGAAATGCCGCTCGCCATAGGCGTTCAGGGTTATTTTATTGGGGAAAATGGGGCCGTGCTCGATTCGCTCTTCGACGGAATCGGCCACCCCATTCAAGGTGCTCCCGTGAACGCAAACGGCGTCGTGACCCAAAAGCTCACCACCATCACCTTCGTCACTTTCGATGCCGCCCGGTTCGACCATGTGCGCTCCGCAAAAAGGCTGAACCTCCACGCCTACTTCTCCACCACCAACAACGGCCAGCAATCCGTTAAAGCCTTCGCTAACCAGTTTTTGGAAATCAGGATGGGTATGAAGGTGAAACGGTAATTGGATTTACGATTTACGATAGACGTTTTACGTTTGCTGCCGGCGTGCTGCCCTTTTTGTTTTGGGGTAAAAACGGTGTTTCTGTTTCCTGCCAAGCGCCTACTTTTGCCCAAAATTCAGGGTTTGCGTTTTTCGAGTACCCCACTCAAAACCCAAAACCCAAAACTCAAATCTTCCACATGCCCACCGCCTACATCATTGACGCCATCCGTACCCCCGTCGCCAGTTTTCAGGGCAGCCTTTCGCCCGTCCGGGCGGACGACCTCGCCGCCCATGCCATCGCCGCACTCGTCAGCCGCCACCCAAATATCCCGATGGACGCCTACGCCGACGTCATCCTCGGCTGCGCCAATCAAGCTGGCGAGGACAACCGCAACGTGGCCCGCATGGCGCTGCTGCTGGCCGGGCTGCCCGTCAGCGTACCGGGCGAGACCGTAAACCGGCTTTGCGCAAGCGGAATGTCCGCCGTGGTGCAAGCGAGCCGGGCCATCCGCAGCGGGGAGGGCGACCTGTTCATCGCAGGTGGCGTGGAGCAAATGACCCGTGGCCCATGGGTCATGTCCAAAGCTTCGCAAGCATTCGGGCGGGACGCCGAGATGCACGACAGCAGCTTCGGCTGGCGCTTCATCAACCCCCGCATGAAGGCGCTCTATGGCGTGGACGGCATGGGCAACACCGCCGAAAACCTCGCCGAACTGCACAAAATCAGCCGGGAAGACCAAGACGCATTTGCCCTATGGTCGCAGCAAAAAGCTGCACGGGCACAGGCTTCGGGCAGGCTGGCCGAGGAAATCAGCCCGGTGTCCATTCCGCAGCGAAAGGGCGACCCCGTACTTTTCTCCGAAGATGAATTCATCAAACCGGACACCACACTGGCCGTGCTGGCCAAGCTGCGACCTGCCTTCAAAAAAGCCGAAGACGGCGGCACGGTGACTGCCGGGAATGCCTCCGGCCTCAACGACGGCGCTGCCGCAATGCTCGTGGCTTCGGAGGCAGCGGTGAAAAAATATGACCTGAAACCCCTCGCCCGCATCGTGAGCACGGGGGTGGCGGGCGTAGAGCCTCGCATCATGGGCATTGGCCCCGTGCCGGCCAGCCAACTGGCGCTCGACCGTGCCGGCCTCACCCTCGCCGACATGGACATCATCGAACTGAACGAAGCTTTTGCGGCACAGGCGCTGGCCTGCACCCGCACTTGGGGCATCGCCGACAACGACTCACGGCTGAACCCGAACGGCGGGGCCATTGCCATCGGCCACCCGCTCGGCATGTCCGGTACGAGGCTTTTGCAGACGGCGGCCATTGAACTGCACCGCCAACAAAAGCGTTTTGCACTGGCTACCATGTGCATCGGCGTTGGGCAGGGGTACGCGGTGGTGTTGGAACGGGTTTGATTTAAAAGAAAAAAGTCATTCCTTTACACGAAATTTCACAACCAAAAATTCATATTCAAATGGCAAGAAAAGGCATGTTTTCGTCCTCTGGCAATCCTTTTATGAAAGAGGAAACCTATCGCAACAGCTCCAACTCACCGTTGGACGCTGGCTTTATCGCCTCCTCTGAGCGCATGACAGTACAAGGAGCGGTCAACAAATCGTTCATCCTGTTTGGACTGATGCTGCTAACGGCGGTGGCCAGCTATGTTTACGCCAACCCGCTTTTCCTGTTTGTTGGTGCCATTGGCGGTCTGATTGCCGCACTGGTGGCCAGCTTCAAGCCGCACCTGTCGGCCACGGTAGCCCCCATTTACGCACTGCTCGAAGGACTCTTCGTGGGTTCCGTGACAGCGATGTATGGGGCGGCACTGGGCGGTGCCATCATTTTCAACGCCATCAGCTTGACCTTGGGCATCTTGTTTGCCATGTTGTTTATTTACAAAACGGGCATCATCAAGGTGACGGACAAGCTGCGCATGGGCGTGATGATGGCCACGATGGGCGTTTTCCTGGTCTATATGCTGAACTTCGTGCTCAGCTTCTTTGGCATCAACCTGCCGTACTTGCACCAGGGTGGCGCTATGGGCATCGGTATCAGCGTGGTCATTATCGGCATCGCTGCCTTCAACCTGCTGCTCGATTTTGACAATTTCGACAAGGGCGAGAAGTTCGGCGCACCGAGCTACATGGAGTGGTTTTCGGCAATGGGACTGCTCATCACCTTGATATGGCTGTACGTTGAAATCCTTCGTTTGCTGTCCCTGTTGTCTTCAAGGGATTAATAACAGGGACCGCCAGTCCGTGCTTTTGCACTTCTTCAACTGGCGTCCATCCCACCATTTGCCAAAAAAGGCGCAACTCCCATGTGGGTTTGCGCCTTTTTGCTTGCATGGTTTGCTGTATTGTAAAGTTTGGCAAGTTGAGGAGTTGGGAAGCACAGACTGGCAGTCGGTGTTACCGGTAAGGCCACACCGGAAAAGCATCCCCGGCTTTAAATTCCTGCCGCTCCAGCGGCAATTCCAAAAAAGCATCCGTGTCCGTCAAGTTGGCGAGGTCACCGGAGCCTTGGCCGGTAACGGGCGTGGCGAGCAGTAGCCCATCTTGGCCGTTGGCCAATTTCACTTGCAGAAAATAGGTCAGGTCGGGCTTAAAGAAATAGTCTTCCGTCAAGACAGCGCATTGATTTTCAATGGTTTGCAGTCCCAAACTTGCCCTCAGCCAAGGCCGGAAATAGCGGTGCAAGCACATGAAGGACGACACCGGATTGCCCGGAAAAGCAAAGACCACCGTGCGCTCCGAGCGGCCAAACCAGAACGGCTTGCCGGGTCGCTGCGAGACTTTGTGGAACAGCTTCCGTACCCCCAATTTTTCCAGCACCTCTGGCAAATGGTCAAACTTGCCCATCGAAACGCCGCCGCTCATCAGCAGCACGTCGTATCTCTCCAAACAATTGGCGAGGGTCGCCTCGATGACGGCGGGGTCGTCGGGAAGGTGAAGCAGGTCAGCGGAAAGGCCCCAAGTACCCAGCACGGCGGCCATCACATGCACATTTGACTTGCGGATTTGGTAGGGTAATGGAGTCTCGTCCACTTCCACCAGTTCGTCGCCGGAGGAGAGGATGGCAACCTTGGGTAATGCCGTCACTCGCAACTTCGACTTTCCAACCGTAGCCGCCACGCCCACTTCTGCTGGAGAAATCAAGCTGCCTGCTGCCACGATGGCCTCGCCCGCCCGGCGGTCAACGCCCTGGCGGTGGATGTGCTGGGCGACCTGAATTTTTTCAATAGAAATGGTGGCAAAACCCTCGTCAATGCTGAGGTCTTCGTACCGGATGACGGTGTCCGTGCCTTGCGGCAACATGGCCCCCGTCATCACTTCGAGGCAGTTGCCCATTTGCGCAAGCGCCAATTGCGGAGCGCCCGCCGCCTGTGTGTTTTCGATAAAAAAACGGCGTTGGCCTTGCTCAAAATTTGCGAAACAAATGGCGATGCCGTCCATCGAAACCCGGTCGAAGGGCGGGAAGTCACGGTCGGCATGGAGGTCTTCCCGCAGCACTCGCCCGACGGAGTGGTGCAGCGGAATGGTCTCGTCCGGCAGGGGCAGGGCGTTTGCCAAAACAATATCGGTAGCCTGTTTTACAGAAACCATTTTGAAAAATAAAGTTTTTTACGCTGCTTGTGCGTCTCGGTGTGCGCCGCTTTGTCATTGCCGCAGGCAACCTGCAACGTCTCGCGAGACGTTGCAGGTTGCCTGCGGCAATGACAAAGCGGCGCAAAGTATTTCGTATACGGACAGGTGAACATCAGACCCTGATAAAAATCTTCTTCTTGTACAATACCCACGCAATCAGCGTATTAACGACGACGTGCAGCAATGCGTTGAAGAAAACAGCGGGGTTGTGTCCCATCCAGCCAAAAAGGGTGTCACGCACCAAATCGTACAGACTGCCCTCCCCGACGGGGATACTGCCCATTGCGATAGCCAAAATTTCATGGCTAAGGTAGATGGCCAGTGGGTTCACGCCGAGCCAAATGAACGGCGCAGTCCAACCTGATTTGCCCTTGAAGTCCACGACCCACCACACGGTGCTGAGGGTGAGCAGGGCAAGCCCGCAGTGGTAGAGGACGTAGCTGCTTGTCCAGAGTTTTTTGTTGATAGGGAACACCTCGCCCCACAGCAGGCCGCCTAACATGAGCAGGAAGCCCACGGCGAAGAAGCCGGCCCAGCGGGGCAAGTCGTCCTGTTTTTTGCGAAGCCAAAAGCCCGTTAGCACCCCACCGAGGCAGGTGGCCACGGAACTGATGGTGCCGAGGATGCTCTCCGGGTCGTAGGCAGGGTAGCCAGCGTCGGGTTGGCTCGTCCATTTGTAGAGATGATTGGGGAGTAACAGTCGGTCGAGCCAGGCGCCGAGGTCCTTGCCTTCTTCGAGGCTGGGAAAACCTTGGCCGGGCACGGGGATGAGCGCTATCAGCGCCCAGTAGCTGAGTAGGCAGCCGATGGCAATCCAGACTTGTTGGCGTACACTGGTTTTCATGAAAATCAGCGCCGTGATGCCGTACACGATGCCGATGCGGGTGAGCACGCCGGGAATGCGCCAAGTGGACAAATCGAAGTAAGGAGCACCGTTCAACAATATTCCGATACCGACAATCCAAGCCGTGCGGGTGAGGATTTTGAGATAAACGTTTTCGCCCGCCTCCTTGCGCTTCGTCAGCGAAAACGTGATGGCGATGCCCACAATGAAGAGGAAAAATGGGAAAACGAGGTCGGTGGGGGTGCAGCCGTTCCAGGCGGCGTGTACCAGCGGCGAGCCTTCGGGGAGGCCGCCAGCGTTGTTGACGAGCACCATCAGTGCTATCGTGAGGCCCCGGAACACGTCGAGGCTGAGCAGGCGTTTGTTAGGTTCCATGTTGAATTTCGTTTTGTTTTGACTGTTGGGTTTTAGGTTGGGGGTTCCTTCGGAATGACAAAAAACTTAGCTTTCATGCAGCCCTTACTGCCAACTGTCGAACTGCCAACGCTCACCGTTTCCCCGTCACGTAGTACATCTCCATTTCCCCTTTGTTCTTCACCGGAATCTTGCCCCGTGATTCACAGTTGAAATTGTACTTGACGAGGCCGTGGGTCGTTTCGGAGATGTTGACCTGGCCCGGCTCGCACTGCTGCTCCATGCGGGCGGCGATGTTGACGGTATCGCCCCAGATGTCGTAGGCGAATTTCTTGAAGCCGACCACCCCGGCCACTACTGGCCCTGTGTGCAGGCCGATTCGGGCTTCAAAGTACGGCAAACCGAGCCGCATTTTTTCGGCTTTGTGGTCGTCCAAAAATTCCTGCATTTCGAGGGCAGCCTGCACGATTCCCTTGGGCACGGTCTTGTGTTTGACCAGTCCGCTGGCACAGAGGTAGGCATCGCCGATAGTCTTGATTTTTTCGATTTCGGGGTGCTGGGATATGATGTGGTCAAAGGCTCGGAAGCACTCGTTGAGTTCGTTGACCAAGGCGGCTGGCGAAAGCTGCTCGGCGATTTGGGTGAAGTTTTTGAAGTCGGTAAACAGGACCGTAGCTTCTGGGAATTGCTGTGCAGTGGCCGAGCCTTTTTCCTTCAGTTCCTTTGCTACGTCCACAGGCATGATGTTGAACAGCAGTTCATCCGACCGCTGCCGCTCTTCCTCGATGATTTTGTTTTGCTTGGACAGCAGGTTGGTGGATTTCTTTTTGTTCAAATATCGGAGGTAGAAAGCAATGGATAGCAAAACCGTGAAAAGTGCCGCTATGCCGAGCAGGTAATTCAGGTACTTGCCCTGCTCACGTGCGAGTTCGGCATTTTGGAGGGCGAGGTCTTTTTGGACGAGGTTGATGGAGTCCATGACCTGTCTGGTCTCCAACGAATCCACGAGGCGACGCCTTACCTCGGCGATGTAGAGCGCCTTCGCCCGTTCACTGGATACGGTCTTTAGTTTTTCTTCTTTCAACGAGATTTCTTCCACGACCATCTGCTTCTCCGATTCCAGTTCCCGCTGGCGTTCGGTGAGGAGGGTCTTGTCTTCCTTCAAAATATCGCGTTCGCTGGAGATGTGCTCTTTATCTTTGGTAACAACGCCGATTTCCCCCTCAAGGCGCTTTTTTTCAGCTTCCAATCGGTCCATCTCCCGCTCCAGTTGGCTTTTTTCTCGCTCTATCTGATTTTTCTGAACATCGTACTGTGCCTGCATCTCGCTGATGCTCTTGCCGCCTTTTTTGCTGAAATAGTCGAATGCCTCTTGCACCACCTTGAGCGCCTTGCGTTCATTGCGTTCTTTTTCGGCGAGGCGGCTGCGCTCGTCCACGGTCTTGATGATGAGGTCAGCGTCGTTGACGTCCATGGCGAACTTGGTAGCGGTGCCGAGCCAGATGTCTTGGTTGCGGTCGTCGCGGGTGCGGGCGTAGGCCCTGGCCACGAGGTAAGATGCCTCGGCGGCCATGCCGCTGTTCTTGAGTTCGAGGGCTTTTTGGTGGGCAGCCTTGCCGTACTCTACTGATTTTTTGGCGTCTTTTTTCAGCCACTCGGTGCCAAGCTGGTAGTTGAGCGTCATTTTTTCTTTGGCGGAAGTGGCATCCTTGAGCTGCTGCTCAAGCTGTTCAATGCTTTGACCTACGGCAAAATTTGCCAAAAAAACAAAAAATAGCAACAGGGTGAATCTGGTCATCAGTATGTCGAAATTGAGTGAAAGCAAGGGCTGTACCGGGGGCAAAGATGGTCATTTTGGCCAACCGTGGGCCGTTTTTGTGCGAACGCTGACTTTTCTCACGTGTACAAAAAACAAATAAACGCCAAGCATGGGGTAAGTTCGCACGTCGCCCAAAAATAAGTTGCGGCAAATGGGCAGGAGTTGAAAAAAATGAGGTGTCGGAAAAATCAAATCCGGGAAAAAGTTTTTTTTAACAACCTTATTTTAATAGGTTCACGGCTCAATTTTTCAAAAACATCTTTTGTCGTTTGTTGCCCGTTGTTCTTTTTTCTGACCAAATCAAGCCAAAAACGAGCAAGCAACAGCGAGAAAACCAACTAAAGCAGTGGGCGGTAGGCAGTGGGCAGTCTGTGATTTGAGCAAGTAGTTGATTTTCAATCGTTTGCACAAAAACTGCACGGTGGTTACTCCCAAGGCACTAACAAAAGCGTTATGACCTACGACACCAGTAACATCCGTAATGTCGTTATGCTGGGTCACCCCGGCAGCGGAAAAACGACTTTGGCAGAAACCATGCTCTTCGAGTCCGGCGGCATCAGCCGCCGGGGCACGGTGCAGGAGCAAAACACCGTTTCTGATTACACCGACATCGAGCATGAGCGGGGCAACTCCATCTTCTCCACGCTCATGCACGACGATTGGCGCGGCAACAAAATCAATGTGCTCGACACACCTGGTTCCGACGACTTCGTCGGGGAAGTGGTGGCCTCGCTAAAAGTGGCCTCCACTGCCCTGATGGTGCTCAATTCCAAGAGCGGCGTGGAGGTTGGTACGGAACTGCTTTGGGAGTATGTTGAAAAATTTGATACGCCCTGCCTTTTCGTCGTCAACCAAATAGACCACGAAAAGGCCGATTTTGAGGCCACGGTGGAGCAGGCCAAGGCCCGGTTTGGCAACAAGGTGCTGCCCTTCCAATACCCCTTGAACCCAGGCACCGGCTTCAATGCCATCATTGATGCCTTGCGCATGGTCATGTACGTCTTCCCGCCCAATGGCGGCAAGCCTGAGAAGAAACCAATCCCCGACGCCGAAAAAGGCCGTGCCGACGAGATGCACCGGGCCATCGTGGAGGCCGCTGCCGAGAACGACGACTCCCTGATGGAGCGCTATTTCGAGGAGGGCGAACTGTCTGAGGCTGACCTAACCGCTGGCCTGCGCATGGCCATTGCCAACCGCACTATTTATCCGCTTTTCTGTTGCTCCGCCTTAAACAACATGGGCAGCGGTCGCCTCATGGGCTTCATCAACGACGTTTGCCCATCACCTGCCGAGCGGGCCTCCGTCAAATTGGAGGACGGCACGGAGTTGAGCTGTGACCCCAAGGGCGACGCCACCATTTTTATCTTCAAAACACACCACGAGCCAAGGGTCGGTGTAATTTCTTATTTCAAAGTGTTTTCTGGCGTGTTGCACACCGGTGATGAATTGGTCAACTCCGACAACCGCACGGTGGAGCGTTTTGGCCAACTCTTCCTTGCCAACGGCAAGAACCGGGAAGCCGCTCAGGAACTGAAGGCGGGCGACCTCGGCTGTACGGTGAAGCTCAAAAACTCGCATACTAACCAGACGCTGAACAAAAAGGGCGTTGACCGCAAAATAGAACCGATTCCCTTCCCCAACTCCCGTATTGATGTGGCGGTGCAGCCGCCAAGCAAGAACGACATGGAGAAGTTGATGAAGGCGCTCCACGCTATCTCGGAGGAAGACCCGACGTTGAAAATCATTCAGTCCGCAACCCTCAAGCAGACAATCCTCGAAGGCCAAGGCCAGCTTCACCTCGACCTCGTGAAACAGCGCATAGAGCAGGAGTATGGCGTAGGGATGGAGTTCATCCGTCCGCGCATACCGTACCGGGAAACCATCACCAAGGAGTCGAACGAAGTGTACCGCCACAAAAAGCAAACAGGCGGTGCAGGGCAGTTTGCAGAGGTGCACATGCGTATCGAGCCTTATTATGACGGCATGCCCGACCCCACCGGCCTCACTACCCGCAACAAAGAGGTAGAGCAACTGCCTTGGGGCGGCCAACTTGCCTTCTATTGGTGCATCGTTGGTGGCTCCATTGACGCCCGTTTTTCGAGTGCCATCAAGAAGGGCGTTTTGCAAAAAATGGAGGAAGGTCCGCTCACCGGCTCCAACTGCCAAGACATCCGGGTTAGCATTTACGACGGCAAGATGCACCCCGTGGACTCCAACGACATGGCCTTCATGACGGCCAGTATCCAAGCCTTCCGGGCCAACTTTGAGAAGGCTGCGGCGCAATTGATGGAGCCTATTTACGATGTGGAAATCCTATGCGACGGCGACGTGATGGGCGACGTAATGGGCGACCTGCAAACCCGCCGGGCCATCATCATGGGCATGGACGCCGATGGGCATTACCAGAAAATCATGGCCCGGATACCGCTGGCAGAGATGTACCAATACTCCTCTACCCTGCGCTCCATCTCACAGGGCAAGGCCAAGTTCAACCGAAAGTTTGCGGAGTATGCGCCGGTTCCATCGGATATCCAGCAGCGATTGATTGCGGAGCACCGGGCGACGACGAAGGATGAGGATTGACGGGTAAAAGGGGTGCTTGGGATTCGGGCTTCCGCAGGTGCTGGTGGAGCTTGAAATTCTGAAACCTCAGCCCAAAAGAAAAGCCCTTGCGGAGATTCCGTCAAGGGCTTTTTTGTTGGCCTACAAGGATTCGAACCTCGACAGGCAGAACCAAAATCTGATGTGCTACCGTTACACCATAGGCCAAACTTCAAACTGCTTTTTTCAAAAGCGTGGCAAAGGTATAACGATTTCGCAACTTTGAAAAGTTCTGATTTATTTTTTTTTCTTTTGACGCTTGTTCAAGCCATTTTGGCCTCTCTTTCGAGGGCTTTGATTACGGCTGGCAATTGGGCATTGAGGGTTTCCACAAGGCATGGGGCGAGTTGTAGGTCTGTCTTGTATTTCGTGACCCGTTCGAGGTCCTTATTGGCATTGGTCATGTCGTCGTTGCCGACGAAAGCCAGTGTTGACTTCATCTTGTGGCTTACTCGGGTCAGTTCGTCCCAGTCTTCGGTTTCGCACAACGCGCTGATCTTTTCCATTTCTTCGGGCAGTTCTTCCAGCAGCATGGCCAGCATGGTTTGAACCATTTCTTCATCGTTGTCGGCCATGAGGCGTAGGTAGTCGAGGTTGATACAGTTAATTGTCGTAGTTCCCATGCGTTATTGTTTTACGTATTTCGAAATTTTGTGAAACAGTTCAGTTGGCTCAAAGGGCTTCAGTACAAAGTCGTCCATACCGTACTCTTTGTATTTTCCATCTTTGGCTACATGGGCGTGGGCGGTCATGGCAAGTATTATCATGTTGGCGCGGTCGGGGGGGAAGGAGTCACGGATGATTTTGGTGGCTTCGTAGCCGTCCATTACGGGCATTTGAATGTCCATCAGCACGATGTCGTATTCGTGTTCTCGGAGCAGGTCGAGTGCGGCTTGGCCGTCATCGGCAATGGTGATTTTAATGCCTTCCCATTTTCGCTCCAGCGTTTTGCGGGCCACGAGCTGGTTCATTTTGTGGTCTTCGACCAAAAGGAGGCTGAACTTGGCGTCCGCAGGAAGTTCAAAAACTGGAACTTGCGGTCCTTCGCTGCTCGGAGCAAGCTCCTCGGTCGTTTCAAAAATAAGGTCAAAGAAAAATGTGGAGCCTTGTCCGTATGAGCTGGTGGCACCTATCTTACCGCCTTGCAGTTCTACGAGGTTTTTGCAAATGGAAAGCCCCAGCCCTGTGCCCTCGTACACCCGGTCTTTGCGGAGTATCCGGGTGAAGGTCTCGAATATCGCCTCGATTTTGTCTTCCGAAATGCCGATACCAGTATCCTGCACCATGAACTTGAGCTGCACGCTGGACCCGATGTCGTGCAGTTTTTCGATGAAAATCTTCACAAATCCCCCGTCAGTGAATTTTATTGCGTTTCCGACGAGGTTGAAAAGCACTTGGTTCAAGCGGAGCTTGTCGCCACTGATGTAAAGAGGCACATCGGGTGCGATGATTACTTGCAGGTAAATGTCCTTTTCTTCTGCCTTGTACTGCATTACGCTGGCGAGGTTGTTCACCAGTTCGGCCAGGTCAAAGGGCATGTTCTCGAACACCACTTTACCATTCTGGATGGCGCTGATTTCGAGGATGTCATTCACGATGCCCAGCAGCATTTCCGAGGAGTTCTTGATGTTCTGCACAAGGCCCTGCTGCTCCTCGGCCAGGTTCATCTGCGCAAGGAGGTTGCTCATGCCAAAGATGGCATTCATTGGGGTACGCATTTCGTGGCTGATGCTGGCGAGGAACTGCTCCTTCATTTGGGTGCCCTGCCGGGCGAGGTCCCTGGCCTTTCGTATTTTTTCGGCCTGCCGAAGCTCTGTCACATCGCGCAGGATGCAGTTGTAGCCAATGAAATCATCGGTGACGACGATAGTGGCAGTCATCATGCATTCCCTGACTTCCATGTTCTTATGGGCAATGTTGATATCAAAGTCCTTGACGGCTTTATGGGCTTTCAATTTCAACAAGAACTCGTTCTTCCGCTCCCGAGGATAGTATAATTGGAAGGTGTCGTTCATAGCAAGCAACTCTTCCCTTGTGTAGCCAAATACATCTTCCGTAGCTTGGTTGAAGTCAATGAACTTGCCGCTGAAAGTGCAGATGAACAGTGCGTCTTTGGACTGGGTGAAAATCTCTTGATAGCGCTCCCGGCTCTTTACCACTTCCTGTTCTGCAAGTTTGCGATCGGTAATGTCCTGAATGATGCCTTGGTAAACGAGGTCGTTGTTTTCGTCATAACGCAGTTGGCACTGTACCGAAACGTAACGGTATGCACCCCCTGCCTGCTTTATTTTCAAGTCCTGTTTTACACTCCCGCTGATGGTCACCTCGTCATGGATCGCTTTAAGCGCCTGAAGCGGACAATCCGATACTAAGGGCTGTACTGTCACGAGCCTATCCGCTGTATGCCCAAATATCCTGAAAAACTCATCCGTGCCGTTGAGGGTTTCGGTGTCGGGGAAGTACTCCCAAGTGCCAATGTTTGCAATCCGCTGGGTCTCTTCCAAGCGCTTGAGCACCTTGGTGCGCTCAATGGAAAAGCGCAGCGACTTGGCCAATAGTTCGGAGTCGAAAGCTCCTTTTACTAAAAAGTCTTGCGCCCCGGCCTTTACGGCGCGCAGGCCCATTTCCTTGTCGGCAAAGCCAGTGAGCACGATGATGTTTTTCTGTGGGAATTTTGCCAGTAGCCGCTCCAGCGTCTCGAAGCCGCGGCTGTCGGGTAGGGTAAGGTCAAGCAGGATGGCAGCGAACTCTTCGGTGGACTCAAGCGTGGCAATGGCATCGGCCAGCGTGACCTTGTTGACGACCTCGCAATTTTGCAAATCAGACTCCAATAGGTAAATTTCTACCAGCCGTGCATCGCCGGGATTGTCCTCTACCAAAAGGACTTTGTTTGTGGACACGCGTGCAGAATTTGTAACCATATTGAGTTATCGTTGGGGGATAACCTGAGAACGGACATTGCGAAAGACTGTCTGGCGCTTAGCAACAAAGGTTTTTAGCGTTAGGTTGGGTGGAGTTCAGGGCTTTCTTCTTCTGGTGTGTTATTTTTAGGCAGAAAAATGAAGTTGGCCCCCAGCTCGCTTAAAGCGAACAAACACAAGTCCTCTGGGTGCGAACGGTAGAGCAATTGGAAATCTTCCACTTTTTCCTCTGCGATTATTTGTTTGGTGACGAACTCCTCAAGGGTTGAGGCATTGACAGACCAACTGCCCCGAACCACCTCCCTATCCACGATATTTATGCCAATATCCACAATGTTCTGGTGAATAACGAAAATTGGGAACTTGGACACATCCTGGTCCTGGATAACTTCTGCGGCCTGCGACAGTATATTCTTGTACCCAGATAGTTCTTTTTCAAGCTGTTTGTACAGTGGCGTTTTGTTCATGCTGTGAAAATGAGTATTTTATTCCGCTTGGGCTTAATTTCTTTTTCACCTTACCTTTGCGGCCTGTTGGTGGCAGATTGCTAAAAGCGAAATACCAAAAGCCAACATACAACTGCAAAAATGAGCGATTTTATCAAACACGAGTGCGGCATCGCAATGATTCGCCTGCTACAGCCCCTAAATTATTACGTCGAGAAGTACGGCACTGCCCTTTATGGCATCAACAAGCTGCACCTTTTGATGGAAAAACAGCGCAATAGGGGTCAAGACGGTGCTGGTATTGCCACTGTCAAATTGGACAGCCGCCCCGGCACCAAGCTCATTCACCGCAAGCGTTGCAGTGGAAGCAACTCCATACAGACCATCTTCGAGGAGGTGTACGACAACTTCAACCACCTCAAAAAAAGCCAACTCAAAGATGCCGTCTGGCTCAAGGAGAACACCCCCTTCACCGGGGAACTGATGCTCGGTCACCTCCGCTATGGTACCCACGGCGCCAACAGTGTCAAGAACGTGCATCCCTTTATCCGAAAGAGCAACTGGATACACCGTACCCTCGTCATTGCTGGCAACTTCAACCTGACCAACGTGGACGAACTCTTCAAGGAGCTCGTCGAGCTTGGCCAATACCCCATGGAGCAGACCGACACCGTCACCGTGCTCGAAAAAATCGGCCACTTCCTCGACGACGAGGTGCAGCGCCTATATACTTGGCACAAGCCCGACGGCCTCTCCGACCTCGAAATCAACGAACTAATCTTCGACAACCTGGATGTGCAGCGTATGCTCCAGCGAGCCACCAGGCACTTCGACGGCGGTTACGCCATGGCCGGCATGATTGGGCATGGCGACGCCTTTGTCATGCGTGACCCCAATGGCATCCGGCCCGCTTTCTATTACCAGGACGACGAAGTGGTGGTGGTCACGTCCGAGCGGCCACCTATCCAGACGGCGTTCGACGTGCATTTCTCCAAAATAAAAGAGATAAAACCCGGTCACGCCCTCATCATTAAGCGCAACGGAACCGTCAGCGAGCTGCCTTTTTCAGACCCCGCCGAACGAAAATCCTGCTCCTTCGAGCGGATTTATTTTTCCCGAGGCAACGACCGGGACATTTATACCGAGCGCCAGCAGCTCGGCGAGCAACTGACAACCGCCGTGCTCGAAGCGGTGGACTACGACATTGAGCGCACCGTTTTTTCTTTTGTGCCAAACACTGCCGAAAGCGCCTTTTTCGGATTGGTAAAAGGCATCGAAAAACGCCTGAACGACATCAAGGCCCAGAAAATCAAAGACCTTGGTGAAAACCCCTCCACCGAAGCACTCCAGAAAATATTGGCTCTCACACCACGCGTCGAGAAATTGGTGCACAAGGATGCCAAGCTCCGCACTTTCATTGCCGACGACAATTCCCGCGACACGATGGTTACCCACGGGTACGATGTTACCTACGGCCTCGTCCGAAACGAAGAAGACACCCTCGTGTTGATGGACGACAGCATCGTGCGGGGTACCACGCTGAAGGAGAGCATCATCCGAATTGCTGCCCGTCTGCGACCAAAGAAAATCATCATCGTGAGCAGCGCCCCGCAAATACGGTATCCCGACTGCTACGGCATTGACATGTCCAAGATGAAGGACTTCGTGGCTTTCCGTGCCCTCGTCGAGCTGCTCAAGGATACCCACCAAATGCACCTTCTCGACGAAACCTACGAGCGCTGCAAGGCACAGCTCGACTTGCCGAAGGAAGAAATGAAGAACGAAGTGCAGGCCCTCTATGCCCATTTCACCGATGACGAAATCAGCCGGAAAATCGCTGAAATCGTTACGCCAAAAGGCATCACGCCCAAGGTGGAGGTCATCTACCAAAGCCTCGAAGGCCTGCACAACGCCTGTCCCAACCACCTCGGTGACTGGTATTTCTCCGGCAACTTCCCTACCCCCGGCGGCGTGAAGGTGGTGAACCGGGCCTTTGTCAATTACATGGAGGGGAAATATGAGAGAGCGTATTGAGCCAGTTGGCTTCCGAGCTTATTTGGCTGCCAATTGACTTTCCACCAACGTGTGCCATTTCGAAAGGAGCAACAATTGAAAGTTGAAAATGAAGCTGTTTTTTTCGCTGTAAAACTCCAGCAAAACCGGTGCTCCGTTCGCATCCTTCGGCGTCAATTCCAACCCAAGCAGTTCTATCACCTGTGAAATCTCCTTGTTGATGCTCACGCTTCTGCTCAAATTGACCTTTTTGCAGCGGCTCATTTTCCGCAGGTCAATGAGTTGGTGCGAATCGTCAGCTCCATCGCTTCCTTCCTTGAACCACAGGAGCTTTCCCTCAGTTTTATCCAACCCCAGCCAGCGGTTGTCCCAACTGTCGCTGTCCGAAAAATTCAATTGGTATTGCAGCCGTAGCTTATTGGCCTTCTCTGCCCGTCCCCTTTTTTTCTTGTTTAATGACCATGCGACCAGCACAGTTGGAATGATGATAAGGGCCAATACAATGGCCACTGTGATGAAATTTGATACTTCCATTTTTGGATTTTTTGCACGATTTACCTGCCAGTCATTCGCAGAATGACCTTGGCATGGTGGATAAATGATGGGCACCGTGGCCACGCCAACAGTGCAATTGAATCAGTGGGGACAAAGGTCTCGTTCAGCCTTTGTGCAGCTTGTAATTACCAGAACTGATGGAAGGGAAAAATGACATCGGTAGTGGAGAAACCGATGAGGAGGAACCGTGAAAGTTGGAAATAATGGAAGCCCGAAACACTTGGTGCGTTTAAAAAGAATGGCTTCGCAACTGCCCAAAAGATAGGCAGTTTAAACCCTGCTGAACCATTGCCTTGGCAAGAAACCGCACTTTGCAACTGCTCTGTGAGGCAGTACAGCGGGATGCCATCCGAAGCAGGAACCAGCCAACTTTGGTCGTGACTGGGCACTGGGGCAAGGTCTTGCTGAGTGGCCACATTATGCACTGCTCCCATGTTGGCGAGCGCCAACAATGCGATGCTCAGATAAGCGGCTATTTCACGTAGAAATTTCACGGGCGCAAAGTTGCGGAGAAAAAAGGGTAATGGCAACTGTCTGAAAATAGCAGGCAAGAGCATCCCCTCAAAATTTCCAGGTCAGGCCATTGAGCCAGGCATAGGTGTTCACGGGCGCATCAATGGGCAGTGCCTTGTCGGTTTGGAGCGTGAAGTCGGTGAAAAAACTGAGTTTTTTGCCCAATGGCGTGTCGAGCCGACACTCAGTGGCAAAGCGGTAGTTCTTCCACTCGGTGATTTGTGGTTGAAAGTAGGTTGTGCTGGCGAGCGTCACGCCCTGCCAGGGTCGAAAAGTAAAGGAAAGGTAGCTGCTGAGGCGATGCCAGTTGCGGTCGGCAGTTTTGTCAGTGAATTGGTTGTGCTCGAACAAGTAGGCAGCACCAAAATAAACCCTGTTTTTACCGGAAGAATCCTTGAAAACCCGGTAACGGAGGCCGCTACCCCCAAGTGCCCTCAATTCAATGAACAAAAGCCGATTGAACTGTATCTGCGAAAATGCTTCTACGGAAAGTGGATCGGTGAGCTTGCGATTGTAGCGCAGGTGCGCAAATCCGGCGTTGTTGAAGTCCTTGCCGCCTGCCCGCAGGAACCTGCTGTCCATCAGAAAAAGAAAGAGGTTTTTGCCTCGTTTGTGCTCTACTTGTGCGGCGGTGTTCAGTTGCAGCACTTCTTGTTGAACCTTTACGAGGCTGGCGCCAAAGCGGAGGTGCCCATACCAATGCACCGAGTCGTTCGTGCCAGTGATGCGCTGCTCTTCGATGTTGACGATTTGTGCGGCGAGCAGTGCTGGGAGCAGTACCAGGAATAAATGAATTACAACTTGCCTCATTGCTTCGGTTGGGTTTTTGAAAAATACAAAACGCCTTGCAAACCAATGGCTTGCAAGGCGTCCCACCCATATTGCGGGGAAACCCGTAATGATTATCCCGCTACTGGAGCAGCAGCAACCCGAATGTACTTGCGCTCCTTGATACGTGCTTTTGCGCCGATGGCATCCCGCAGGTAGTACAACCTTGAGCGGCGTACTTTGCCACGCTTCAGGATTTCAATCTCGGCAACGGCTGGCGAGGTGAACGGAAAAATCCGTTCCACGCCGATGCCACTGGAAATTTTGCGTACCGTGAAAGTTTTCGTAGCTCCTGTACCTTTTATTTGGATGACGTTGCCCTTGAATATCTGAATCCGCTCCTTGCTACCCTCGATGATGCGGTAGCTGACAGCGACAGCGTCGCCAGAACGGAACTTAGGGAAGTCTATTTTCTTTGCAAGTTGCTCTTGAACGTAATTGATGGCGTCCATTTTTATACTATTTATAGTTGTTGAATTTCAAAAGAGGCGCAAAAGTAAGCGTTTTTTTAACTTAAAAAGCTTTTTTTAAAAAAATATCAGACAAACAAAGTTCTGTTAACGCAGCAGCGTTGCGTAACCCCTGTACTCAAACGGTTCGCCACGAGGGCCAGTAAAGCTGACCACATAAACATACAGACCATTGAGTGCAGCCTTATCGCTGTTGTTCACCTGCCCATTCCAAGGCTCATCTATTCTGTCTGTTTCAAAAATCTTTTGGCCGTACCTGTCCCAGATGGCCAGGCTGAAATTAGTGACCCCCCTTGTCACCCCTGTGCCCATGAACAAATCGTTGACGGTATCCTCATTGGGCGTAAAGGCATTGGGCAGGAAAAAGGTCACTTTGGGCACCACGTCCAAATACTGCACCAGGGTGTCGAGGCACTTCTCCGGGTGCACCACGATTAGCCGCACTTCATGGAGGCCAGTGTCGGGAAACGTGTAGGAGAAATTTGGCATTTGCGCCACCAATTGGCCATCCACGTACCAGTCCCAGTATTTTGCGTCAACGCTCTCGTCGAAGAAATTGACCACGGGATTGAAGTTGTCGGGGTTGGTGGGGTCAAAGCTGAAACCTGCCACAGGGGGCGAGAGTATCCGCACGAGTTGGCTGAAAATGGTGTCTGTGTAGCACCCGATGGGCGAAGTGATTTCGAGCCGGACATCGAAAGTGCCAGTGTCCAGATAGGTGTGCGTGGGGCTGATGTCCGTGCCACGTTCCCCATCGCCAAAGTCCCATTGGATGGTATAGTTGGCGTCAATCGGGCTTGATTGGTTGTTGAAAAACACCGTAGCCGGGGCGCAACTGATGGTGTCGTTCGGCTTGACGAGAATGATGGCTGGCACTGGCTGATAGACTACCGACCGAACGGTGTCGTCCTTGCAGCCGTGCTCGTCTTCCACTTCCAACTTTACGAAAGTGGTGCCTGTCATTTCGTACACATGCACGGGGTTGCGCTGGATGGAGTCGGCCACGGTCGGTTCAAGCTGCCACCGCCATTTCACGAGTTGCCCGGCCCCGATGATGGCCGAACGGTCGAGAAAGCTGACGGGACCAGCTACGCAGGTGTCGTAATCGTAGTCAAAGTTTGCCAAGACTTCCGGGTAAATTTCCACGAAGATATTGGCCGTGTCGTTGCATTCCGAACCAGGATTGAGTATCAGCCTACCTTCGTACAGGCCTGCCGCCGGGAAATTGACCATCAGGTTCCAGGTGTCGTACAATTGGGTATTGCCGTTGATGTCGAACTGCCATTGCACCGAATCAACGAAGGAGTTGTTGGTACTCAGGTTTTCAAAGGGGATGTCAAGGTCGTAGCAGGTTTTCAGGAAGTAGTCTGCCCCGATGGCTGTCAGGCCAGGGGTGTTCACATGGGCGTCCACCAACTGCTGGCAAACGGCCACGTTGAACTGGAAGTCACGCCGGATGACACTGAGCAACTGGCCATTTCGGTACTCTTTTACGCAGACCGCCACCACAAACTGCCCTTGGAGGTTCGGTGTGCCCGTGAGCATTCCCGTGAGTGGGTTGATGGCCATTTGCGGGCTGCCGCCCATGGGGTTCAGTGGGCTGTAGGGCGGGTTCACGAAGCTGGCCTCGGTGTAGGGTGGTGGGCAAGCTGGGTTGGGCAAGATGGCATTGCAGCCTTGGCCGCCGCCTTGTCCGCCGCCCAGCAGCGGGGAGCAAAATTCATACACCAACTGGTCGCCTTCCGCATCGGTGGCGCTGTGGTCGAAGACCAACGGCTCGTTCACACAGACGACGATGGGGGGAAAGTTGTCGAAAACCGGGCTGTTGTTGCACAAGACCTGCGCTGCGGGGGTCAGTTCCACAGTGAACGTGGCGCCCACTTGGTCTGGCGTTACGATGTTGGAAATGGTGGCATTGCGGCAGCAACGTTGGTAACTGATATGGTAGCTGGAGGCCGAAGGCCAGTCGGTGAACTGGTAATCGAAGGTGTAGATGCCCTCCTGTACGCAAACATTCGGAGGTATGGTGATGCAGGGGTTTTCGGCGGGTTCGAGGGGCGTCACGATTTGCGGGCTGCGGAAAATGGTGGTCTGGAGGGTGTAGGTGCCGTTGGCTTCCTGTTTGTAAATCGAAAATGGGGCGTTGTTGTCAAAATAAGCACCTGTCGGGTCGGAGCAGTCACGGTACATTTTTAAGGTAAAAGTATAGTTGCCACCGCCGTTGCACACATAAGAAAATACGCCGCCGATGATGTGCTTTGAAAATGCCGGTGCACTCACGGACAGCATAATGGCCAATAGGTAAATGTATCTCATCCTTGATAAGGTTGTTTTTCGCTTGATGGGGGACGATTTCTGCCAACGGCAGTACGTTGACGAATTTCGCAAGACCAAATCACGCAAGGCCAAAAGTAATCAATACCACTATTTTAATAAGGTGGCATAGCCCCGTAGCTCATATTTATCACCTCGTGGGCCAGTATAAGTCACCACTACGACATAAACCCCCTGTGGCGACAGGTCGCCTGTGTTGTTCTTGCGCCCGTTCCAAGCCTCAAGCGGGTCGTTGGTCTCAAAAAGCTGCTCCCCGTACCGGTTCCATATCCTGAACAGGAAATCCTTGGCGCCTTCCATCACGCCGTTGCCACGGAAGCCGTCGTTCGAGCCGTCGCCATTGGGGGTAAATGCGTTGGGAAGGAAATAGCGCACCTCTGGTATCACGTCCAACAGCTTTTGGATGGTGTCCGTGCAGCCACTTTCGTGAAACACGACCAACTGCACCACCTGCAAGCCCGTGTCGGGAAAAGTATGTGTCGGATTTTGGACAATGGAAATGCCCGATGTGCCAAACGTCCACCGCCACTTCACCGCCTCGATGGATTGGTCCATGAAATTTGCCGTAGGCACCAAGTTGCTCAACTGCGTGGGGTTGTAAGTAAAATCGGCTATCGGGCTGGGCAGCACGGTGATGAGGTTGTTCCAGGTAGTGTCTGTTTGGCAGCCTAACGGTGAGATGATTTCCAGCGAAACGGTGTAAGTGCCAGCTTCGTTGTAAATGTGCATGGGACTGATGTCGCCGCTCGTGCCGCCATCCCCGAAATCCCAGTTGATGGTATAACTATCGGTAACGGGTGTGGAGAGGTTGTCGAAAAAAATCTTGGCTGGCTGGCAGCCGATGTACTCGCTGGGCGCCACCACCAGCAGTTGTGGGATTGGGTAATAGGGGAGCGTCTTGGTGCGCAGGCCCGTGCATTTGTTGATGTCCCGTACCAGTAACGAAACCTGAAAATTTCCGGGAGTCTGGTAAGTGTGCACCGGGTTCTGCTCCTGCGATTTTTTGGTGTCGCCAAAGTCCCAATTCCACGAAACGATGCTGCCCGGCCCGGCCCCTGCCGCCGTAAGGTCCGTGAACGTGACGGGGCCTGCCAAGCAAGTGTCGTAGGCAAATTCAAAATCGGACGTGATACCGGGATAAACGTTGATTTGAAGATAGGCCGTGTCACTACACGTCAAAGCGCCTGGGTTGAGTACCAGGATGCCATAATAAGTGCCAAGGTCTGGGAAGCTGACCGTTGGATTCCAATCGGTGAAAGTCTGCGTGGCGCCGCCGATGTTGAACTCCCACTTAAAGTCTTTGATAAATTCTGGCTGGTAACTTTGATTGGTAAACAGCACGGAGTTGGAGCCACAAGCATTTACCACATAGTATTGTACTTCTTGCAGGGTCACCGTGTCGTTTTCCAGCACGTCGGCCACGACGGTCCGGTTGCACAGTACCACATTGAACTGGAAATCCCGCCGGGTCTCGCTCAACAGCACCCCGTTGCGGTATTCCTTCACGCAAACACCTACCACAAACTGTCCAGAAACATTGGGCACCCCGGTCAGGAAGCCCGTGTTGGGATCGATGGTGACCGGAGGATTAGCGGACAATGGATTGTTGAATGAATATGGCGCACTAAAAGTCACCGCTGAGTAAGGTGGCGGAAGGTCAGGGTCTGGCGCTACCCCATTTGGTGCTGTGGAGTTTACTTGGTCGAACCCACCCCCAGTGAATGGGTTGCATAGCTCATAGACTAATAGATCTCCATCGGGGTCGGTAGCGGCGTGGTCGAAGTCAATAGGCTCGCCAGTACAGATGACAATCGGCGGGAAATCATTGAAAACCGGGCTATTGTTGCAGGCTGCTTGGGCATTGGCGGTTAGTTCCATATAATAGGTGGCACCAGTTTCGCCGGGCACGACCAAGTTGGTAATGGTGTTGTTGCGGCAGCACCGCTGATAGACCACGTGGTAGCTGGACGTGGAAATTGGTAGGTTGAGGTTAAAAACATAGATGCCCTCTTCCACGCAAACATTGGGTGGGGCAATGAGGCAGGGGTTGCTGAGGTTGGGCAAAACATTGGTGATGGTAGGTGCGCCAAGTTGTATGACATTCATCGGAACGGTTGAGTTGCCGACAAAAATCGTTACGGTACCAGCAAACGGGGCACCACTCCCGAAATCTGAATCAAATGGTGCCCCACCCCCATAACAGTCACGATAAATCTTCATGGTGAAGGTGTAATTACCATTTCCGTTGCACACATAATTGATGGCGCCTCCGACAATATGGGCTGCACGGACCGGAAGTAGCGCCGCCACAACTGCAATTAGGATTAGGAATATTTTTTTCGTTGAACTTAATTTTGTCATACTTTACGGATTGAGGAGCCGCATTGAGCATCGGCGAACGTGCAGAAAGCCTCGAAAAAGCATTGCGCAGGTTTTTTGTGAAAAGTCCAAAGCAGTTTTTTTCTCGACGCTCAAAACGAACAGATAATCATTTGATTTTTTTACCGTGAACTATTTTGAAACATTTCAAAGCTTTTATGTTTTAAAAAGCACAGTTTAAAGTGCAAGATAGACAAGATTTTTATGGGAGTTTGTCAGGAATCAGGCGAATTGGTCAGGAATTATGAAGCTAAGTCCCAAACTTGAAAAAATCTTTGCAGCAGTTTGGCGTTTGTTAAGGGTTTTGAACAAAACGCATTTCTGAAAACACCTAACACACATGTTAACTTTTACCAACCAGGACACCTACATGGTTCAAAATTACTTTTTGGAACCGATTGTCACCACACTTAAAAACGGCGGACTTATCCTCTTTCCGACTGACACCATCTGGGGCATTGGCTGTGACGCCACCAACCCGCTGGCGGTGGCCCGGCTTAGGCAACTGCGGGAGCTGCCCCTCGAAAAACCCCTGACGCTGCTGGCCTCCTCCATCGAACAGCTAAAAACCCATGTGGTTTTCATACACCCAAGGGTGGAAACGCTGCTCCTGTTCCATCACCGTCCACTCACCATCGTTTATGACCAGGCCCGAAACCTCGCCCCAGAAGCGGCGGCCACGGACGGCAGCATTGCCTTCCGGGTACCGAGGGACAACTTCTGCCTCCAACTCCTGGAAGAATTTGGCAAGCCCATAGTCGCCACCGCAGCCTGCATTGGCACTTCGCCGCACCCAAAGCATTTCGGAGAAATAAGCTCCGCCGTCATCGAAGGCATTGACCTCGTGGTCAAGCACCGCCAAATGGACAAAGACATGGCCGAGCCTTCTGTCATTGCCCGCATTGGTGAGGGCGAGGAGCTGGTTTTCATTCGTGAATAATTAACAATGGTTCGTGAAGAATCACGCAG
>DIUC01000078.1 GCA_002435785.1 Saprospiraceae bacterium UBA6168
GACGGGACTCGAACCCGCGACCCTCCCGAGTACTCGGGACAGGTATCCTAACCAACTGAACTACCGGGCACGCCAGCGATTACCTTGATACCCGGCGTTTTTAAAAAAAGCCCAACAAGCAGTACTTGATGGGCTTTGATGTTGGCGGTCCGGACGGGACTCGAACCCGCGACCCCCTGCGTGACAGGCAGGTATTCTAACCAACTGAACTACCGAACCGTAAAATTTGGCCTTGAAGCCCGTGGCCAGCGACCCTCCCGATTGCTCGGGACAGGTATTCTAACCAACTGAACTACCGAACCAGGTTTTTGAAAACCGCCTTTCTTTAGAAGCGGACGCAAATGTATGACTTGTTTTTTTTACCTGCAACCCGTGCCGAAAAAAAAGCAAAAAAAATATTCCGTTTGGCAAGGACTGTCGAGGGTTTGCTAACTTTGTCACTCACTAAAACACAGGATGCTATTTTTTTCGGCGCCCCACCGGAATCAAAAGGCAAACACAATACCTCGGTCTATGGTTTTTTTGGATTTTGAAAAACCGCTGGAAAGCTTGTTCGAGCAGTTGGACAAGATAAAGCAAGTGGGTGAAGAGGGCGACCTTGATGTCACCCCCATGATTGATGAGTTGGAGGCCAAGATCAATGCCAAGCGAAAAGAAATCTACGATAACCTGACGCCGTGGCAGAGAGTCCAACTTTCCCGTCACCCTGAGCGGCCCTATACCCTATTCTATATCGAGCAGATTTGCAACAACTTTGTGGAGCTGCATGGCGACCGCTGCTTCGGCGACGACAAGGCCATTGTGGGCGGCTTGGCCGACATTGACGGACAAACCGTCATGATAATGGGGCAGCAAAAGGGCACGAACACCAAGACTCGCCAATTTCGCAACTTCGGCATGGCCAACCCAGAGGGCTACCGAAAGGCACTTCGATTGATGAAAATGGCCGAACGGTTCGGGTTTCCGGTATTGACGCTGATTGACACGCCAGGTGCATTCCCCGGCATAGAGGCGGAGGAGCGGGGACAGGCGGAGGCCATTGCCCGCAACTTGTTCGAAATGGCAAAGCTGGAAGTGCCCATTGTCTGCGTAATCATTGGGGAGGGCGCATCGGGCGGCGCCATCGGCATCGGCTTGGGCGACCAGGTTTTTATGCTCGAAAACACTTGGTACTCCGTCATTTCACCGGAATCGTGCTCGTCCATCCTTTGGCGCAGTTGGGACTTTAAGGAGCAGGCCGCCGAGGCGCTCAAATTGACTGCCGACGACATGCTTTCCTTCGGATTGATTGACGGCATCATCAAGGAACCGCTTGGCGGCGCACATTCTGCTCCGGAAGAAATGGCCGTTATCCTGAAAACATACTTAAAGAAGGCCCTGGCCGACTTGGGAAAACTTACACCAGACGAGCTTGTAGAAGCTCGAATCAACAAGTACAGTTCCATGGGCGTTTATGATACCATCCCCGCTGCAATAGAAGCGGAAGAAAGCGCCGAGGCTTGATTTCCAGAAAGCCCCCAGCTTTTCACAGAAAAACAAACGCCTGCACACCATGCAGTTTTTAGAACAAATTCGCCTTCGTTTTCACCGTTCTTTTTTGAAAAAAGAATTGTCGGCACAAAAGCCCCAGCGGGGTTCCATGTACCTCGACAATGCTACCTCCATCGGCATCCTCTTCGATGGCACCGAACCTGCCGAGCGTGAAATCGTGCTCGACTACGCCGAACAATTGAAAAAAGCGGGCAAAAAAGTGAAGCTCCTCGCTTTTTTTGACAACAAGCTCAAGGGCGAAAGCTTTGCATTCCCAGCCTTTAACCGCCAACAAGTGGACTGGGCGCTGCGCCCCAACAGCCGTGAAGCCCTCGAATTTATAGACCAGCCCTTTGACCTGCTCCTCAACTTGACCAAAAACACCATCATACCGCTCGACTACCTAGCCGCCCGCTCCAAGGCTCGGTTCAGGGTCGGCCCTTTTACAGACCAAACTTTTTGTTACGACCTGATGATTGAGGGTGCTGGAAAACCAGACCTCAAGACTTACCTCCAACAGGTCATTTTTTACATGAAAAAGATGCGACCAAATCATGAAGCAACAGCAGTTTAGCGGCACGGGTGTCGCATTGGTGACCCCCTACCAAAACGGGAAAGTGGATTTTGAGGCCCTTGAGCGAATCATCGAGCACGTCATCACGGGCGGGGTGGATTTCATCGTGTCGCTCGGCTCCACTGGCGAGGCCATCATGCTCACCACCGCCGAATGCAAAGCGGTCTTCCAGTTTACCCTTGAAAAAGTAAACGGGCGCCTCCCCTTGGTGGCCGGGCTTTTTGGGGCAAACAGCACATTGCACCTATTAGAGCGGGTACGCAACTACGCCGCCGAACTGGAAGGCTTCTCGGCCATCATGTCCAGCAGCCCCAGCTACGTGAAGCCGACACAGGAAGGCATCTACCAGCACTATATGGCGCTGGAAGCTATTTCCCCACTGCCCATCATCATCTACAACGTGCCGGGCCGTACCGCTTCTAACGTCACGGCGGACACCACGCTGCGACTCGCACGGGCCAGCAGAAAATTCATCGCCGTGAAGGAAGCTTCTGGCCAGATTGACCAAGCGGTATCCATCATCAAGCACAAGCCCGACGACTTTCTGGTGCTTTCTGGTGACGACTCGCTCACGCTGCCCATCATCGCCTGCGGCGGAAAGGGCGTCATTTCCGTCATCGCCAACGCACTGCCGGAGCAGTTCTCCGGCATGGTACGGGCGGCCCTCAATGGCGATTATGACACTGCAAGGCGCATCCACCTCGACCTGCACGACATCCACCCGTTGCTCTATGTGGACGGCAACCCGGCGGGCGTGAAGGCAGTCATGAAGATGATGGGGCTTTGCTCCGGCGAGGTGCGCTTGCCACTCGTGCCGGTGCAGGAAAGCACTTATGATAAACTGAAGGTGGAGGTGGAGAAGGTGCTGGTAGCGGTGAATTAGGCAGTTGCTTTGAGATGAAGCGAAGTTGGCACTTAAGCTGGTGTACCTCCATTTACTTGCGTGAATCTTCGATTTTCCAATTTACTAATTCCCCAATATTACCCCCCCCCGCTGTTCAAGTGCCTCCATCGCCATGCCCCAGAGGTGCTCGTAGGAGATGTTCTCCACCTCGTGCGGCGCATCGGCCAACATGACGGGCTGGGTGGACATGCGCCGCAGCCAGTCCGCCGCCCCTTCCTCGGAGCCTTTTCTGGTAAAATCTGCTTTTTGAATTTGGAGCAATGCCTTGATGAAGCAATAGCTGCGGAAGGCATCATCGCCCTCCTTGAGGTGGCGGTCGGCGTACTTGTCGAGGGCCAGGAAGCGGTCGTAGGCTTCATCGTGGCGCTTGAGGTAGAGCAGGAAGATGGCATGTGCCACGAGCACGGGGACGTTCATGCCCCGCTTGTCCTTGGCGAACTCCGGCACCTCGTTTAGGAACTTGGTGGGCTGGAAGCCCGACTTTTTTTGCGCCGCACCCATGGGCGTTATCTTGCCTGCGGCAATGAGCAGTTGGATATAGGCTTCGTGGAGCTTCCATATTTCCTGCTCGACAGTGGCCAAATGGCCAAAATGCTTTTGACTGCTGGCTTTCCTATAAACGTTATAGGCAGCTTGATAGTCCTGCTGGTGGAATTGCAACGCCATTTGCTGCTCCAGCCCCTTGAACCAGTTGTGGGTGCCGACCTCGGCGCATTCCTCTGCGTATTTGGCCCATCCTTCTGCTTCTTCGTACTGGCCGAGCATGGTGAGGGATGCGATGAGGGTAAGCGCAAATGCACCGGGAACGGATTTGGGCGTAGCATACCGCCCTTCAAAATATCGGATGGCACGGCGACAAACCTCGGCGGTGCCTGCATGGTCGTGCACGCTTGCCCTTTCCAAGCGGGCGATGGTGTGGTAAAATAAGTGCAGCTTATGCACTTGGTGCTCCTGAACCAAAGGCTCTAATTCGGCAAGACACACCCGTGCCTTTTCACTGACCCATGGCTTGCTCGACTTGGACTTGACATAAGGGGCAATCAAATCGCAATACATGGATTCCGCTTTCATGATAGCCTGTAAGGCTTCCATGTTTTCGTCCGCTATTTTTTTATATTGGGCCATTTTGTGCAGGTCCTGCTCAACAAAAGTGTAGTAATCTCTTAAATACCTTGCAAGGTCAAGCACTACTTCCGTCAGTTCATATTTTATGGCTTGGTCAATCGTCTTTTTGGCAATTTCATAGGCAGTATGGCGGGCGCCTCTTGGGAGGAGCATTCTTACAGCCGCCATGTTTCGATAGCAGGTATGCAGGGCCGCCCGTGCGTCGTTGAACTCCTGCCTTTTTACGTCAATGAAAAAGAAAGTGGTGACGAGCCGTTTCAGGAAGGCGTTTCGGAAATTGCGGTACTCGGTGAACGAACCGTCCTTGTCCTCACCGAAGAAGTAGCGGGCGGCCTCGTCATCAGATTTGAGCCTGCCATCGGCCAACATCCCATAGAAGATTTCGTTGCGGTCGGTGGCATCTTCGTTGTAGCCGAGGACTTTGACTTCCCTGCGCTTGTACTTGGTGACGAGGTTTATCAATTCTTGGAGAGCCTTCATAAGGGTGAGTTAGTTTTGTTTTGTAATTGTTTGGACGGCGGAAGTTATGCCACTATTTTGGAATTTTCCCAAGCACAGTCTGTTTTTTTTTGAATTAGCCATTTTTTTGGATTTAACCAACGAGTTTGGGGTGTTAGGAACGGCGTGGACTGTCCCTGACAAGGGCATTTCACGCCCATAGCTTTGTACCATTCGTTCACCATTAAATGTATAAAGCTATGACAACAACGCTTATCAACGCTATTATTGCCGCACTCATCGCCATTGGATTGCTCCTCAGCCCTGCCGATTGGGACACCAAGTCCCAATCGGAAAAGGATAGGTTGACGGAGATTGTGATTGACGACTTGATTGGACATTAGTGCCAATGTAGCATCCGGCGAACGGGGAAAAGTCCTGCTTGCCGGATGTTCGCTTTCTCAAAAGACTTGAAATAGTGGCGGAAATAGCTTCCGAATGGGTCAAAAGGGACGGAACTGGCTGCCCACTGCCAACTGTAAAGCTGCCAACTCCATAATTTGGGGTGTTAGGAAACGGGCAAACTGTCTTTGGAAACTGGAACTTGATGACCGCATCTTTGCACCAACACCTGAGAGAAGAACAGAAAGCTATGAAAACCCGAGTTTGAAAAAATGGCAAGGTTCAGTGCCATGAAAAAAAATTGAGGTGCTGAACACTTGACTTTGGAAAGGGTAGGCAAAATGCAAAATGTCCATTGTGGGTTTTTAGCCATTACGTGACTCCAAACTGCCAACAGCCATAATGATGAACTGCGATTTGGGGTGTTAGGAAACGGGCAAACTGTCTTTGGAATTAAACGGTGCTTGATAGCACCTTTGCAATACACTTGAAGCACTGAACAAGCTATTTAACGCTGGCCAGATTATATAGAAGGGCGGATGCCGAAAAGCCCATGTTAAACGAGTAGGCGAAATTTAATTAATCTTAAGCTATGAAAAAAATTATTTTTTCAATTGTCATTGCATTTTTGGGCAACCTCTCTCTTAACGCCCAAGCTGGAGGGGGCGGTGGCTCATGCTCTTGTTCAAGTCTGGGGTGTTCTGCAAGTAAGACTTGTTCAGTGAAGGGATATTCGTGTACTTGCACCTGTTCAATTACACTTTGCAGTTGTACGGATTGCGCCACTGGCCATATGACTGTTCCAACTGTAAGCCCTGAGCAATTAGCGAACAGACAACAACTGTCCGCCTTGCTGCGTTCTTTTGGTTCATTGGTAGCAAGCGAAAGTGCAAACCTACTTGACTAATCTTATCAAGCATTAATCGATAAGAATCCCCTCAAAGCGGAATGGT
>DIUC01000051.1 GCA_002435785.1 Saprospiraceae bacterium UBA6168
CAAATGGCTAAAGTCGAGCTTAGAAACTGTTTTAAAACCTCTGACGAGACAGAAAATGTCAGATTTTGAGTGATAGACGAAGAGAATTTTTGCTGGGATAGCAGCGCTATCGCTGCAAAAATTGTCGCAGTATGTCGCCAAAAGATGGCGTTTTATGGCCGTTGAGGGGTTTTAAAACAGTTTCTTATTATCGCACAATTGTTGGTTGTCCTTGCCCCATAAAAACGAGGTCTGACGGCATTAAGTTTGATGGAAGAATTTAGGTATTGGGGCGGCGTACCGCCCCAATACCTATTTATTAAGGAATCAAATCGAGTACAATATAATTGGCCAAAAGGCTTGTATTGCCAGTATGGGAAAGTATGGAATGCAGCAGCAATGCGGAACGGTCGTTGTTTGGTCCTTGGTAAATAACCTTTCCGTCCAAGTTGAAGTCCTGCGCTTCATAACCAGGCACAATAAAGTTGGCCAGATTGGTGGCATTATTGACATCACCAACTACCCTTGAGAACAGGAAAAACACATCATTGTAAGGGCCTTGGTATATCAACTTGCCGTCACCATTGAAATCACCCCCCCAAAAGGTGCGTTTTCCAAGGTTCATCCTACCAGCGGTATTGCCTCCTTTGATAGGAGTAGTTGGGTCGGTAAAGTCAACCAATGGTGGGTCGGAGACCGAAAGGTACACGGGGTATTCTGTCACCATGCCCAAGTGGTTCCTGTGCCGGAGGGCAACATAGTAGTCCTCTTCTGGCATCCCTTTGAAAACGATGACAGAATCGCCTTTTTCAGAAACGATTTCCCCGTTTCTTTTGAGCACGACCGTGGCATAAGCATCTACTTTGGCCAAGTTGTCAATATTGCGCAATTCGACCAAAAGCCAGTCCACTACGGCTTGGTCACCAGCGACGGACAGCAGGGCTGATTCCATAATTCCGGTGCTGGTACTGAGCGGTGCGTTTACCGTGGGGTTGGTGCCACCTTGGTTGCCGCCGCCACCTGGGCTGCCTCCGCTGCCTGAGTTGCCACCGCTGGTTACATGGTTGTCAAGGGTGCAGGCAGGGAAGTAATTGGTGATATTTTGACATTCTTTTAGCACGGGCAGGAAGCTACTGATGAAGTTGACGCTGCCCGAAACACAGTATTTGTTCACCATCAAGCTCCATAACCCAGCATTCAGCAGATTGCCATTTTCAACCAACAACACAAGTTTGTTTCCTGACATGGTACAACCTAACTCGTTGCTAAAATTGCCATTGATTATTTTTATCCTGCTATCGGACATGTACATCTTGGCACTACTGTAATTCCTGAATTGCAGCCCAACCGTTGCCGTCACGTTTATCAAGGTGTCCAAGGAGCCATTATAACCATTGGTAAAATCCTTCCCAACCTCCAGACAAACGTTTTCCAGCCGGCGCTTTCCACTTTCATTTGAAAAATTATGGCCGACTTTTATGATGCAATCCTTGTAATTCATGTTACAGGCACCAGTCCAAGAATTAATAAACCCCGCTGGCACATTGATGGTCGCATTAGATGCAAAAAGGGAGGACGCCTGCAACCTGATGTTGCCCGAAAGCACAGATAGACTTCCGTTGGAAACCCAAAGTTTCGCGTTGTTCTTCAGGTGCAAGTCGCCACTCGGCAGCTCCACGTCATGCTCCACGCTGATGTTTATGCCGTTCAAGCCGTTGAGGGCAGGGATATTGCCACCCAACCAAGTGGTTGGGGCCGTCCACAGACCGTTGGCAACGGTGCGAAACTGTGCCAATACTGCGCCGGGCGGGATTGGCGGTATGAGTGGTGTACACGCCCCCTCCACATCACCGTGGCCAAGGTGTTGTTGCAGGTCCGTTGCGTTTATGAGCATGGTCTCCTGATTTGGCTGCCCCGGATTGTGGCAGATGGTGACCATCGGATACTCGATGTTGACGTAAGGGTAGGTTGGCATTTTGGAATAAGGTTCCAATAATGGCACGAGTTGTTGCGTTCGCAAGTTGTCCCGCATTTTGTTGTTGCCTCCGCCGTTGCCAACAATGGCCCCATAAAGCATGGCCTTGAGCCTCACCGCTGCCACCTTGCAGGTATCGCTTCTGCTGAGGAGGGTGGTGTTCCCACAATCGTCAATGGCCGTCCAGGATTGGGTGCTGACCAATGCCCCCCCTGCGAACGAGCTTCCTTCGCTGTGGCCGAAGGCCACCAAGTCGTCGCAGTTGTCCACCGCAAAAACATTGATGTCAGCCTTCAACTTGTTGGAAGTGGCGTTGCAGTAGAAACTTTGGCTGAACGGAATGCTGCCCTCAACGACCATCCAGGACACGTTCTCTGGTTGGTGGTTCCCGTCGAGGTAGTTCCATTCCTGTAGCCTTGCCTCAAATTTGTTGCTGGTCAAGTTCCGAGAACGGATGGTGACGGGTTGGCCGTCGTTGTTGGTCAACCCACCGATGATTAGCACGGGCTTGGTATATCTTCTGGTCAGGTTCACGGTCGTCCAGGCATTGGTCAGGTTGATGCTGCCCGTTTCCCCGAACCTATCGCCGTTTTTGTCCATCAATGGGGCATCGGCTGGGATGGCCAAGTAGCCAATGGATTCGTTGAGCCGGTTCACTTCGGCATCCGCCGATTGTTCTTCTTGTGCGAACAGTTTCACACCCGTCCCCGTCAATTCGCTGTGTCGCAAGGTAGCGGGGTCTGGTTGGCTGGTGCTCATCAAAGAAGAGAAATACAATGGCGACGCAGGGAAGCCTTGGCTGAAGTTGATTTGCACCAAATCATGGTTGACGTTGGCAAACGTGCCAGCCTCCCACTGCATGTTGCCGTTGTGCGCACCCACTTCGATGGCCACCCATGACACGTTCTCAATACCGTGCTTGCCATCCTGGCCCTCTTCCTCTCGGAGCCGAACCTCAAAGCCCTGTCTGCCTACATGGCGCAATTGCACCGTGGCAGCCACCACATCGGCATTGGTGCTGAGGTTGGCAAACAGCACAGGCATGGATTTGAATGTAACCGGGAACTTGATGTATTTCCAATCGTGCGTGACCCGTTGTGCCAAGCCGGCCACCAAGTTTGTCCCATTCTGCAAAGTATATAGCTGGAAGATTTCCGGCTTGGTTTGGTCAAGTACCGTAATTTTTTGGTTTCCAATGACCGAGTTTCCACAGAAGTCAGTGGCGGTCCAAGTCCTGGTGATGGTATATGAGCCACAGGCCCCAGCCGAGTTCAGGGTGGAGGCTTCGTCATAGTCCATGTAGATGCCGGGACATTGGTCAAATGCCGTAACGACCTGAGAGGACGGCACCAAATCGTCGCAACTAATGGTGAGGTCAGCCGGTACGTTGGTCAAAATCGGAGCGGTATTGTCGCCCAATATCATGGTGACGACCGCCGTTTGGCAACACCCCGCAGGTTCGTTGCACACTTGGTAGGTGAACTGGTCCGTCAGGCAGAGGAACGAATTGGGGATGTAGGTGAACTTGCCCGTCCAATCAATCGTGACCGTACCGTGCTGTGGCTCGCTGGTGATGGAGAACTGTGGGTTGTTCAGGTTGCCATCATTGTAGGTGACACGATTGGAGTAGGTCATGCCCGGACAGGTGGTGTACTCGTCGTTCACGAGCACTGGAGCGGTCACGCCCGAGCAGTCAGGGTCGGCACAGTCCACAAGGCCATCGCCGTCGTCGTCCACGCCGTTCGTGCAGTCCTCTAAGCAAGTTTTCACAACGACGGTAACCTGGTCGGTGCTGGTGCAGCCGGAGGCAGCAGTCACAGTTACGGTGTAAGTAGTGGTAACGGCGGGAGTTACGAGCCTGGCAGCCCCGCTGCCAATGCCGTTGCTCCAAACGTAGGTATAGGGTGCAAAGCCCCCTGTCACCCCTACGCTGAGGAGGGCAGGCGTACCTGCGCAAATGGAAATATCCGCACCTGCATTGGCCGTAGGGCCGCAGTCGGGGTCGGCGCAATCCTTGAGGCCGTCGCCATCGTCATCGAGGCCGTTATTGCAGATTTCTACACAAGGCTGCACGGTGACCACCTTTTGGGCGGTGTTGAAGCAGCCGTTGGTACTGGAAACGGTCACGGTATAGGTGGTGGTTGAGGTTGGGCTTACTGTTTGCGAAGCGCCCGAAACCCCATTGCTCCAAAGATAGCTCAAAGGGGAGGGCGCACCAGCGCCAGTGGCCGTCAAAGTGACCGTATTGTTGGCACAAATGGTTTGATTTGACCCAGCACTGGCGGTAGGTACTGCACTGACCAAGACGGTTATTTGGGCAGTGGAGGTACAGCCGTTGCTGCCGGACACAGTCACAGTGTAAGTGGTCGTAGTGGTTGGGGTCACCGTCTTAGTGGCACCGCTGCCGAGGCCGTTGCTCCAAGCGTAGGTATAAGGCGAAACACCCCCAGAAGCCGATGCCCATAAATTGACGGGAGTGCCAGCGCACACCGTAAAGTTGGTGCCTGCGTTGGCCACAAGGGCAGGGTTCACGGTGACGACGACCTGATCAGTGCCCGTGCAGCCATTGGCATTGGTCACGGTGACGGTGTAGGTTGTCGTGGAAATTGGGCTTACTGTAATTGATGCACCGCTACCAAGACCGTTTGACCAAGTGTAGGAGGTGCCGCCCGAAGCATTCAGGTTGGCACTGCCCCCCGGGCAAATAGCAACATCAAAGCCTGCATTTATCAGGTCCTCCTCGCTGCAATCCGGGTCGGCACAATCCACCAACCCATCTCCATCATCATCATTGCCATTGTTACAGTTTTCAATCAACAATGGTGTTGCCCAATCCTCGTCGTCCTCGCTTTGGTCGCCATCGTCGTTGTTGGGTCGGGAATCCACATCCACTTGGTCGGCAGCAAAAACTTCCGTGACGTTTTTCAATTGTGCATTGTTCAGGATTTTGGCAGTAATGGTGAGTGTCCTCGTCTGGTTGACGGCAATGTTTGGTACGTGCCATAACCCTGAAATTGGGTCGTATGCACCTGCACCGTTATCACTAATATACTGATAGCTTGAGGTAAGCCTATCAATGGTCAGTACCTTAGTGGCTGGGGCTGGCCCTTTATTCAAAAGCGTCAGTGTGAAAGTCACGTTTTGACCTATCTGAGTTGTTGGCGGGTTGACGGTTTTTGTCAATTCCAAATCAATCAGCCCCGTTACCCTGACTACCACGAAAGTGATGTCGTACATGTTTGGCGTTCCGGAATCCCGTACCCTGTAAAGGAAGGTATCTAACCCAATGAAACCCGCAGGAGGCGTATAGTTGATAAAATCGTCGGCATGGTTGTCGGTGGTGCCGTTGGTATTGATGCTCACCGTTCCGCCTTTAACAGTTTGCCCATTGTTCGGGGTAGCGTTGGTGCCAGCACTCATAAGAATGATAGCATGTCCGTCAGGTTCGACGTCGTTGACCAAGACCAGTATGGTCTTGCCCACGTTCATTGACGTTTCGGTGTAGTCGGGCAAGGCATCTGGCGGTTGGTTTTTCACAAGAATAAAAACCCTTGCCGTATCACAAAGCGATGGTACCCTGTTGTCGCAAACAATGTACTGGTACTGGTCGTTGCCCGTGAAACCGGGGTTTGGCTCATATTCGGCCAATTTGCCATTCACCACCGTCACCGTTCCATTGGCAGGCTGTTGGATGCTTGGGGAAAGACTGACCGTGAGGTTGTCGAACTCTTGGTCGAAATCGTTTTCGAGCACATCCGTTTCTACATGTTGGTTAACAACCGTGGTATCGTAGTCGTCCTGAGCCACAGGCGGGTTGTTGACAAATGGTTTGACCAAAACGGAAACCGTGCTTGTGTCACAGAGCGAAGGTGTTCCTTGGTCGCATACTTTGTACAAAAAGGTCTGCCAGCCGAGGAACCCGTCGTTCGGGGTGAATTTCAGCGTACCGTTTCCGAGGTTGACCGCCGTACCGAATGGCGGGTTTGTCAAAAAGGTCATGGTCAAGGGAGTGCCTTCGGGGTCATAGTCGTTGATGGTGTTGTTGATGACCACTGTTGTGCCTGTACTAACATAAGCAGTATCGGGGAGGGCGACGGGGGGTCGGTGGTTAACCAAACCAAAGTTATTGGAGCAGTCCACGTCCCCTTTGTTGAGCACCACTGCCGTTTCGATGTTGTCGGTGGTGAGTGTGCTGTTCGGCGGGAGGGAGGCGGGGTTGAGTTGAAGTACATAATAATCTTGGGATGGAGGTAGGGTGTAATTGACCTCCAACTGCGGGCGGTTGGCAGCCGTTGCATGTTCGCTGGCACCAAATTGCATTTCATTATTGACGCTGGCTTCATTTGTAAATTTGAGCAATAAACCATAATTGGTGCTTGGAGAAGCCACCCAGCTTTGTACCATTGCAGGGATATCCCAGTTGTAAGAGCCATTACCAGCCACCGAAATGGTTGCCTCCGAAGTAGCATCGAAATCACCCCCAGCTGTGTTCCAATTAATGCCCGCCTTACGTTGCGCCCAGTTGGCGACCCCAGTAGTGCCAGTGCAGGTACCGGTCCCCTCAGTCCAATCGTTTGTGACCTTATGGGCACTGAAATTGGTGGCAGTATTGCTACCTCCAATTTTGGCCATCTTTAGACTTGCAGAAACAATCGTTGCATTACTGGGAATATTGGATAAGTCGAATTTAATCAACGACCGGTCAGCGGGATTTCCATTGTTGTAAAGGATGTTACAGCTTCCATAATTTTTGGTAGTGCCACCAGTTCCTATCCAAATATTTGCATCTTCGGTGGCCGTGAGCGTTGCCGTTACAGGTGCATGCGATTGGTAGGTGATATTCAGTACTGGGGCATTGGCAGCACCGCCGTTGTATGAGCTTGCGCTTCTGGAGCCTGTGCCCGTGATGACGAAGGCCATGCTATTGCCATCCGCCCAGCCAGGACGGTTGACAATTTCCTGGACAACAGCTTTTATGTCGGGTGTGGTATAGGTTTGAGTGGGGAACCAGACTGGTGGGTCCCACAAGGTGGATGCTGTTGTCAGCGCTCGGTTAGAGATGTTGTTAACAGCCGTTGTGAAGGTTGGCGCATTGTCGGTTGCCTGCCCCTTAATAGTCAGTGCAGTCGTGCCGTTGTTGGAATTAGGGGAATCTGCCTGGACAGCCTTGAAGCTCAAAGTTGCTTCCTTTATAGTCGCTCCTGGGGGGATATTTATCGTATTAAAGCGCAGCCCTATTTTTTGGTTGCCGGCAGACGGGGATTCAAGGTCCTGGGAAATTTCCAGGTCCGTACTAACGAGGGACATGCCGCCTGGGCCCAAGTTAGAACCATCGGGTCCTTCTTCTTCGGCATCGTCGGTGGAGGAGTTGACAATCCGGGTTAAAGAGACGGACGATTCACCGCCGGTCTGCACGATTTGCTTGTAAGCGGCTGCATCCACATAAATGTTGTTCCCTGTACGGGCGATCTTGATAAATTTAATACCATCGGTTGCCGCCACCTGGTAGTTGAAGGCAAGTAAGGCCGAAGCGGGTGGCGGGCTACCTGGGTCTTTGCTATAGCCCGGCGACCAAGTGACGGCGTTGCTATAAGTTAGACCGTCCAACGAGCTGGAAATGGTGGCGCTTCCCGATGACTTGTCGGATGCCAAATTGATGGTTACGTTGGTGCCAAAGGGAATGGTATTGGCAAACCCGAGCACCACGTAATTACTGGAGCCCATTTTTACGAAATTGCCGTTGGGCGCACCCGTTGCGTAAGAAAGGGGATAATCAGTGTTCACCGAGCCGGTAGCGGTCGTAGCATAATTGGTCACTGAAGACGAATTTACCACTACGCCATTCCCCATTTTGAAGGCATAATTGCCAAAGGCATCGGTCAGTGCCGAGTCGAGTTTGGACTCGCCTGGGTCCACTACCCCATTGGCGTTCAAGTCCTTGTAGAGCCTCACCCTGATGTTGGGGACCCCAGCGTCCCCATTGTTCAGAAAGCCGTTCAGGTTAAGGTCGTTAAAAACCATCCCCTGTATCGCCCGCCCCTCTTCTGGGTCCACACAGAGTACGTCAACGGTCACGAGGGCACTGTCACAACCATAAGAATTGCAAATTTTATAATTGAAGACATCCTGTCCGATGAAGCCCGTGTTCGGGGTGTATTTGATTTGATTGCCGACAAGCGCTATAGCACCGTTGTCCGGCGGGTTGGACACACCCAAAAAAGTCGTCAGGCCCAACTTGCTGGGATCTAAGTCATTGGACTGAACGGCAATGGTTATTGGTGTATTTATGTAGGTCAAACCATAGTCGTTGATCGCATCGGGCGGGTAGGTGGGTATGGGCACGCATGGGCCAAAGCATCCTGCCAACTCGTACTGAATCTGCACGTTGTCGAACTTGAATTTTTCGCCCCCTGAGCCAGCATGGCGGCGGAACCTGACCCGTACATCCGAACCGAGTGTGCCAAAGATGGCTTTCAAATCGAAACTTTCCGTAGAGCTGGCGGGGCTACTACTATTGAAAAGCTTCAATGTAGAGTAGTTGCTTCCGCCGTTATTGGAAAACTCCACTGCATACACGTCGTCACCATTCAGGTTATGGCCATTGACGGTGAAGGACAATATTGCTGAGTTGGTGTTTAACAGATTGGCCCCCCGGTAAATCGCAAAGCTGCCGTCAACTGCACATTCCACCAGTCCACCCGTGGCTTTTATTTTGCCAGACCCCGCCAATCCATCGTCTCCTTCCTCTGTCCAGATGGTTGACCAGTTTTGGGAGCCGGTGTTGTTGGTATAAGCATTGGTCGGAAAATTGTCCGCTACGGAGTGGCTGCTTCCGCCAAATTGGGTAGTCTGCCCGACAAGGCAGCCATCGCCGGTAATGGTAATGGAGACTACGGCCTGATCGCACAGTCCTTTGGGGTTGCAGATTTGATAGGTGAAATTGTCGGTACCCTTGTAATCGTGGTCAGGCTGGTATTTTATGGTCTTGTCATCCTGCAGGCCAATTTCGCCATATTGCGGTTGTGTAAGAATGGTTAGAGTTAATGGCAAGTCTTGTGGGTCGCTGTCATTGAACAGCACATCAATATAAGTTGAATGATCTTCGCAAATGGTCACTGCGTCATCGTTCGCCACCGGGACCGCACTCAGACAGTTCATGTCCACATATCGTACACCATTGATACAAGGCTTGTTCGCACCCGTGGCCCTTGTGAAACGCAGCCTTCGCATAGCACCGGTGACAGGCACATAGGCGACGACATCCTCCTGTGGGGCGGCGTCGTTCAGGTCTTTGGTGGTTGTGTAGGTTTTAAAGTCATAAAAACCCGTTCCTACAAGGTAATTGGTGCTGGAAAGCGTGCCTTGTACCCTTAGCGTGGCGGGAGCCCCGTCATCAGAGCCGATGTGCAGCCATATCGTGTCCCCCACTGGCACATCGTAGCCGAGGTCGAGTACGAGGTAATCACCATCGTTGTCAATTTTTGCGTAGTAGTTGCCGTTGCTAGGCACTAAAATTGGTACACCGAGCGCCTCGGTGGGGTTGCTTATGGAGTTTTGCGCAAGCACGGTCGTAGCATTGCCCTGTGCAGAAATGCCATAATATTGGTTGGGATAACACCCGTACGCATCCGACCAGTCCACGGTAATGAAGATGGTGGCGGTATCGCAAAGCGGCCCACCTTTGGCGAGGGGGGTATTATCACAAATCCTGTATTTAATTTGGTCAACACCGACGAAGTTGACATTTGGGGTGTAAGTCACCGAGCCATTTCCACCGTTGACAAAAACACCATTACCTGTATTGGTGGAACCAAGGAGGTGGGTCAATACAATGGGATCCATATTGGGGTCGCTATCGTTGGCCAGCGCGTTTACGGTAATCGGCACACCGGGGAGTGTCTCGTCGAAATCATCCACCGCAACCGGGGGCGCAGGGCGAGGCCGCATACTGATATACACATTCTGGAACCCTACTCGTGTACCACAGTCATCAGTGACCATGACTTTGATATAACATTCCGATGGGGTAAGGACGTTGGGCGGCGTATAAGTTGTATTTGCGGAAAATGGGTTGGAAAAGGAGCCCCCGCAATTGGTTTCCCAATGGAATTTGTACAGGCCGCTACCACCAGTAGCAGCGGCAGAAAGCGTGTAAGTGTTGCCCGATTCCATGATATCGGGGATATTGGAGGTTGCATGAATAGCCTTTTGGCCCACTGCCAAAAAGCTGAAGTTGAAGAAAGCCCTTTGGGCTGCTATGTTTGCTGGGGTATTTGATTTATCAAGCCGGTGGGCAGTTTGGTACATGATATACCCCCGTGCAACATCACCGAAGGCCGGACCAAAAGCCAATTTGGCGGCCAAGCCAGGCGAAAGCGAAGGCACTTGCGGATGGTCAGGGTCATAAATACCAACAAAAGTGGTAGGACGCCAGCCTGTTTTGGGCATGTAAATTTGTTCAGCACCGTTTTCCTGTGCCCCATCCAAAGTCCCGAGGAACTGCATGATAGGATGAGTATGGTAACTATAGCTGTAAGGCAATGTTCCATCACTATGGCTACCGTCAGGAACGGCAGGCGTCGTAGCCGGTGCTACCGGGTTAAGCATAAGAAAGTTTAGGCGCTGAGCAGGGTTTGAAGGGTTAACGATGTTCTCAACATTGCTACCAGCCTTGCAGCCAGCCCAAAGCGAGCCGGCACAGCCACCTTGTGCAGGGCTGGCATTCCAGCTCAACAGGCGGTTGTGTGTTGCCCATGTAGGCTCTGAGTGTGGCATAAGGAACACGTCGGTACAGCAGTCCAAGTTTTGAGGCAGCGTCCAGTTGTAAGCTGTGGAAGGGATGCCGGCCCGGTCAAGGTATGCTTTTGCAATTGAACCGTTGTCAGAATTCAACGTCCAGTTCATGGAGTAGTTAAGTACCCTGTTCATGGGTACGGTGACTTCTGAAGTAGTTGTAACACCTGCCACACCTTGCGCCTGCCAAGCCGCAATAACCGCATCTACCTCAGGCGTTCTGTATTCTGCTGATATAATAAAGGGGCCTCCCCGGTAGTCAACACCCTCGTAGGTGAAGTCAACGCCGTCCTTTAGCTTTGTTGAATTGATGGACCAAATGATGGGAATATTGTGCGTGTGCAAAAGTTGCCAAACCAACCCGTAGGGCTTGAGTGCATTGGCAGCAGTCTGTGGCTGTACGCCCATGTTTATGATAAAAGAACCCACAGGAATAGGCTGCATGATGTCTGCTCCACAGTCGGGGTCGTTGGCATCAATAAGGCCGTCCCCGTCATCGTCTATGCCGTTGTTGCAAATTTCTGGAACAAAAAAAGGTGGGGAAAATGGTGACGTTGGTGATTCACAAGCCTCAGTTAGGTCGAGATGGGCAACATAAATGTTCCTGACATTTCTCTTTAAGAGCAGGTAACATTGGGTTGCCAAATCTTGGTTTTCTTGAATTGTGGCTTCTTTTAGCAGGTTGTTCTCCTCCAAGTTGAAACTTTGGAGTAAAAAACACAAGCCAAGGACAAGTGTGTAAGAAATTTTGCTCATTTTTTTTGTGTTTGTTCTTAAAAGTCCCGTCTGCGTCCAATGCTTTGCAACGCAGCTAAAGTAAAGCGAGCCTTAAGTGTCCATTTTTGTAAAAGCAGCACAAAGCCAAGTAAATCTGGATCTGATGACATCGTAGGCTTGGATAGTATGAATAGCCTCGCCAAGTGGCAACCAAGTCGTGTTTACAGCTCGTGACGAATTTTTCTTTAGTTGAGGGAGAAACCTGAGGGGGGGATTTTACCTGGAAAAGCGAGTTATTTTTTTCAGCTCACTTGTCCAATCACCATTGAAACAACAATCTTGCCGAAACGAGGTGTTCGTTTATTTTCCGTATTTCTACTTATGCTCGAAGCGATGGGATTGCTTTGAACAATCCCATCGCTTGGCGAACTCCCTATTGGCTCCTAATAATCTTAACAACTTTTTGATGTTTGCCATCAATCACCTGAAGATAGTAGTGACCGTATCCCAGTGCCGCCCCAAGGTGGAGCGTTTCAGTCCTTTGCCCTACTTCCTGCGGTGAAAGCAGCGTCCTGAACACTATCCTGCCGAAAGCGTCGCTTACCATCACCAATGGACTACCTTCAGATACCTGTTCGAACTCAATGGCCAGCTCGTTGGTAAATGGATTTGGATAGGCCACTATTTGTTGGGGTAGAACCGTTTCGGCTTCTTGCCCATCAATGGTAATAGCTTCCCGGTCATCTGTCTCTTCTGATGTCAATGCAGGGGCTGTGCCGATGACCACATAACATACCTGGTCAGTAGTATGGGTCCTTTCCTGGTCCATGATTTGGTCCTCCAACGCCCAGGTCTTGAGGGAGTTTGTGGTCAAAGGAGCACTTGTGGCCAACACGGTCCATGACCCTTCTGTGGCATCTTGACCAGCAGAGCTGACGGCTACTCCCTCGACTGCGCCAAACCCAGTCAAAGCATAGGAATAGCCAGCCGCATTATCACTGATACCCATAACGGCATCGGCACCAATGGCAGCAGCATACCTTTTGCCGTTGATAGTACCAGTTCCGCTCTCGAAGACCATATAACCCAGCGTCTCGTTAGCTCGGGTTGTGTTGACGTTGTCCTCGCCGATGTGCTTGCCGATGGAAGTGGCAGTTGCGGTGGCTGGGCTTGCCATTTTGGTATTCAGGCAACTCCAGAAAATCGACCAATTGGGGTCGTTGTAAGTCATGACCTGACCAACAATCACTGGTATGGTATAGGTGTTGGTGTGGGTTTTAGGTTCATAGGCCCAAGCGTTGTAGCGGGAAGTTTTTGTAGAGAGGTGTTTTTTTGCCTCAAATTTTATCCCATTGGCCGCCACTGTATAAGTGCCTTCCTCCGCAACCATGTAATAGACAGTGGCAGTGCCAGTTGCACCGGTCGCATTGCCTGCCACTTGTAGCTTCACCTGGAAGCTGTTGCCCGTAGCGTTCTGCACCCTGGTTACGATGGATAAGCTTGCGTTGCTGGTGACTACCACGCTCGCTACCACCACCATGCTGGTGTAGGTATTTGTCAGGTTCACTGTTTGCCACGTCTCGGATACATTGGTGAGTGTGCCGTACTCGAACTTGGGGTTAAAAGCAAGCGTCGTGAAGGTACGGCTTGCGGAGTAAACACCCGTACCGCAACTGTTGACCGCCCGTACTCGCCAATAAAGCAGGGTACTGGCAGGAAGCGGGGTACTTGTATAGCTCAAGGTTGTGATACCCGTGGCATTCACGATTGGGTTTGTAAAGGCGGTATTATTGGCAATCTGCACCTCGTAGGAGGTTGCCCCTGGGACTGCCGTCCAGCTCAAAACAGGCGTCAATGAAGCACCTATGAAGCCAGTAGCGGGTGCTGACTGTACGGCTTGAGCGGGCGTCGTAACGACGGACAGCACCACCACTTTGGTTTTGGTGCCAGTGGAGCCTACACCTGATATGGTGATATTATAGTTGCCAACAGTTGTAGCGGTTGTAGCGGTAAACGTCAGTATGGCGCTTCCAGGAACAGCCACCGTGCTTGTTGATAAATTGGCCGTTACGCCTGATGGAAGTCCCGTGACAGAGAGCGCCACGTTGCCACTGAAATTTAAAATTTTACCAACATTGACAGTAACAGTTGTGCTGCCACCTTTGCAAATTGCTTGAGGGCTTGGGGTCGCATCCACCGAAAAGTCGTTGACAATAAGGGTCTTGAAAGTGCGGGTGGCAGAGTACACACCTATACCACAATTGTTCACCGCCCTCACCCGCCAATAGTAAGTTACGTTGTCGAGCAAAGCTGTCGGAACAATGTAGCTGGTGGTGGTAACGCCCGTCACGTCAACAGCTAATGGGCTGGTGAAAGTGTTGGTGGTGGCAACCTGTACTTCGTAAGAAGAAGCTCCCGAAACGGCAGTCCAGCTCAAGGTTGGGGTCACGGATACATTCGTGGCCCCGGTGGCTGGAGCGGATTGTACGGTCTGAACTGGCGTTGTAACAACGGACAGTACCACCACTTTGGTTTTGGTGCCAGTGGAGCCGACGCCTGATATGGTGATGTTATAATTGCCAACGATGGTAGCGGTTGTAGCGTTAAGCGTCAGTATGGCGCTTCCAGGAGCAGCTACTGTGGTTGTTGAAAAACTGGCCGTTACGCCAGATGGAAGTCCCGTAACGGAGAGCGTCACGTTGCCGCTGAAATTGACAATTTTTCCAACGTTGACGGTAATCGTTGTGCTGCCACCTCTACAAATTGCTTGAGGACTTGGGGTCGCATCTACCGAGAAATCGTTGACAATCAGCGTCTTGAAACTGCGGGTGGCAGAGTACACACCTACACCACAATTATTGACAGCCATCACTCGCCAATAGTACGTTACGTTGTCGAGCAAAGCTTGGGCAACAACGTAACTGGTGGTCGTGATACCTGTCACGTTGACGGCTAATGGATTGGCGAAAGTATTGGTGGTAGCGACCTGTACTTCGTAGGAAGAAGCACCTGCGACGGCTGTCCAACTCAATGTTGGGGTCACAGAAACATTCGTGGCTCCGGTAGCTGGGGCGGATTGTACGGCTTGGGCAGGCGCTGTAATCACAGCAATCGCAAACACCTTAGTCTTTGTGCCAGTGGACCCGACGCCTGTTACCGTAATATTATAATTGCCAGCGGTGGTGCTGGAAGTTGCATTCAATATCAATTGGGCATTTCCTGGTGCAGCTATTTGTGCAGGCGAAAAACTTGCCGTGACACCAGTCGGAAGCCCTGTGACAGAGAGGGCAACATTGCCACTGAAATTGGAAATCTTGCCAATGTTGATAGCGGCAGCGGAACTTCCCCCTTTGCAAACATTTTGAGGTGTCGCTGGAACGTTCACCGTAAAGTCATCGGCAGGCTGTCCGATGGTGAAATTCACATTAGAGATGTCATAGAAGATTTTGCCAGTACCCCTCACCATAATCCTCGCTTGCGTGGTTTGATTTTCGGGGAGGGTAACCGCCTGTGTGCCATCGTTTGGCGTTGCACTGAGCAAGGTGATGGGGTAAGTTAGGCCCCCATCAGTTGACAGCAAAATATCCACATTGGTGGCACTGACGGGGGTCGCAGTTGTACTGGCCACGTTCCAGGTGACTGTTTGCGTAGAAAGTGCGGGCCAGCTTACCGCCGTGTTCGGCGCTGTGACCACGAATGGCCCAGAACTGGCCACCGTCACCACTATATTATCCTCTTTGGTGCAGCCGCCGCCAATGTGATTGTCACGGACAGTGAGGCGAAAGTTCAGCGTCCTTGGAACACTGGGGAGCACCTCCCAGGCAGGTATCGTGTTATTAATTACGGCTGGTAAATTTGGGAAATAACGAGTGGGGGATGTGGAGGGTGCAATTGACCTGAAAGTAGGGCCGCCCGTATTGGTGGAAACAGGCGGCATGGTTGCTGCGGCAAAGTCCATTTGCTCCCAGCAATAAGTCAACACGTCGCCAGGATTGGGGTCGGCGCCATTTCCCGTAAGGAAAAAAGGTGTGGACTTTGGTATGGCATAGTCTGGTATTATCGTACAAGTGGGTACATTATTGATAGTAGAAAGCGTTGCGCAAGCATTTCCCGACCCGTTCCCAGAGCAGTAGGCTAAAATCTCCTGAATGCTTATGGCATGGAAATAGGCATCGCTATGCGGCTGGATATTTGGGGTGCAAATGCCAGCGTACCCCATGATGGTGGAGCCGCTTCCCGGCTCTACTGAGGTAGTGGAATTGCTACTGCAAGGGTTGTTCTGGGTATGGTTGGCACCGAACTGGTGTCCCATTTCGTGGCAGACATAATCAATGTTAAAAGGATCCCCTACTGGACTGGTGATGCCTGTGGCACCACCACCTTTGTAGGTTGCGTTGCAAACACATTTTACATAAGCCAAGCCAGCGCCGCCTGTCGCAAACACGTGCCCGATATCGTAATTCGCAGAACCGATGACATTGTTGCAAGTGGTTCTGTTCTCATTTATCATCGCCGATGCATCAAAATTGGTATAGGGGTCGGTGCTGGCGTTGGTGAAAACAAGCAGGTCGTTGTTGGCGACCAACTGCATGGTGATGGACAGGTCCCTTTCAAAAACGCCGTTCACCCTCGTCATCGTGGTGTTCATGGCAGCCATGGCTTGGGACGAGCCACCGTGGAACGCAGTGTATTCGCCCGTGCAAGCCAAGGCCAATGAATAGGTGCGCAACTTGCAATCACCCGCCTTCTCAAATTCCAGGAAAGCCTCCGGCCCTTTATGTCCACCATCGTGACTGACTTCGCAAGCCCAGGGTTTGTCTGCGTAAAAATCCTTTTTGAAGTAAACAACATAGTGTTCATTGTCTTCCCTTGCGTAAGGGTCAATGAACACATGGCCCGTAGCTGCATTGAGCATCATTGCGTGGAAGCCCTGTGGCGTGAGGTCGAAGCGCAGGTAGGCCGCCGGGTCTTCGATACCGTAGCCAGCATACGATTTTATCTCCGGGTATTTTTTTGCCAAATCGGGGTGCATGATGGGCGCTTCCACGATGTTGAAACGCTGGAAGCTGCCATCGGGCATTGGCAAGGAAAGCTCAATTGTTTTTGTTAGCGCCTTGTCCGTTTGCCAGAGTGGCGCTTCTCCCAACAAGTTTAGCATAGCCGACACATCGAGCCGAACTGTGCGGTACTCGTTGGGAATGATTGCCCTGGTCAGTTTTTTTTGATTAAAATGACCTTCCGCCTTAAAAGTCCATGGATTGGAAGAAGTGGGATTTTTTTTTTGAGCTGAAATTACGTTGCCTAAAGCCAACCAAAAAATCAGTGTGGATAAAAGTAGCCTCATGTGTTTGTTCGTTTGTGTTCATCTAACTACCTCCTCAAGGTCAGTGCCACAATGCACTTTCAGGAAGCAGCCATTCGCTAAAATCAGTTGGAGAAACATGCAGGAATTGATGTTTCGCCTATTGTGTGATTGTGTGGGACCAGATTATGTGTTGAGAGGGAAATCTTTTTGTTGGCCAAAAAATATAAAACACAGCCAAGCCATCAAGTTCGAGGGAAGAAAGCTAACTCTTCAATAACCATGCCAAGGCACAGAAGTACAATGTTGGAAAGTTTGGTGCTTCACCATTAAGAATGCCACAAATTATCAAAGCGAAAAGCCCCGCCTGTGTTTGGAACACAAGCAGGGCTTTCGATTACGGAGTATGTCGAGCCAAAGTATCGGCGTCGAGCAGCGGGCTGAAATATCCACGATCGCAGACAAAAAGCCTATTTTTTACTACAATGATTTCATCAAATTTGAATTTCTCAACCTCACTTCACGACCACAAATCGAACAGATCGCTCCCGCAAACCATCCACTTTCAACCACAGCCAGTACATGCCTTCTGGGAGGTCGCCCCATTCCAATTGCCAAGGCGCATCAGGAAGCGAGTGGTGTCGGCTTTCTAAGACTTGATAGCCAAAGCTGTTGTGGACAGTCACCGTCGCTGCCTTGCCCACCATTTTTTCAAAGTACACCGATACGTGGCGGTGGGCCGGGTTGGGGAACAACGTCAAAGCACTGCGGTCGAATTGCAGTTCAACGGCCCTTACCGCACTCACTGCTTCCGTGCCGTCAACAAACGTAGCCCGAACCCGATAAAAGTTTGCACCAAGGTTTGGTTGCGTATCCTTGTTTTTATAAAGGCTCAGATGTTCAGCGTCTGTTGCTGGCAACATCTCCAACAATGGCTCAAAGTCAACGCCATTGGTGGAACGTTCCACCACGTAACTGATACTCTTGTAGTCAGTGTTGGTCACCCAATTCAGATTCACTTCCTCATGGTCAAGCTGTGCAACCAAGCCAAGGTCGTCGCCAGCGGCGATGAGTGGGGCAATGGGCGGCAACGAACCGCACTCGTAGGGCGACCACGACCAATCCACCCTTTTCTTGGCATCCACTTTTTTGGCGATGAACTGCCCGTTCAACACGGTGTGGTTTTGTTCCGTCCCGTCGTTCACGTTCAGGTCCTTGAATCGAATGTCTATGCTTGCATTTACTTTAGCGCTTTCCCTGATGAGTGAATTGTCTTCTTCAATGTAGAATTTTACCCGGTGAGGGCTACCCCAATTGATATTAGAACGCTTGCCCAAATCAATTTTACGGCGCACCACCAACTCGGTATTGCCTGAAAACTGGACACTCGTTTGTTTTCCGGCATCAGCGTCTTTGATGATAAACTCCTTGACATAGATAATCCCCGTCGCCGTGAACTTTGCCGTAGCATTTTTGCCCACCTCAATTTTCTTAAAATTGGTGCCGTTGAGTAGGTAAACACCTGCGTAGTTGTCGGGCACTTTCACATCGGAGGGCGGGTCGGGCATGGTGTTGTATTTGAAGCCCTCAAGCGGCGGCTCCGGTGATTGCGCTAATGTTTGCATACCAGTGATGACGCTGCTGTTATCCAAGTCAATCAATGGCGAGCGTACAAAGCCTGTCACAGTCGTTGCATCATGGATTCTCGCCTGCTTTCCCGCCTTCCAAATGCCCAAGTTTCCAGCAACGGTATTCTTGTGCATGTGAATTTCGTCCTGGGCGAGAATGGTGTAGCTGACGATGGCGCTTGCGTTCAGGTTGACGGTGACCGAAGCGGTACATGTGGCCGAGTTTCCCTTGCCATCGTCGGCAGTTAGCGTTACCACATTCGCATCCAAATTATTACAGCCAAAAGAATTGGGTTCCACGGATACAAGGTTCACCGAGCCGCAGTTGTCTATCCCACTTTGAAAAACATGGTCGGGGGTGATGTTCGCCTGCCCATTGGCGTCGAGCATGACTTCGAGATTTTTGCAAACGACCGTCGGCGGCGTAACGTCCTGTACCGTCACCTGCGCAGTGCAGGTGGAGGCATTCCCCCTGCCGTCGTTCGCAGTCAGCAATACTGGAACTGTCCCCGTATTGGCACAAGTGAAGGTGTTCGGCACGACGGAGACGAGGTTTACCGTGCCAGTGCAATTATCCGTTCCGCTTTGAAAAACATCGGCAGGCGAGATGGAAGCTTGCCCAGCAGCGTTGAGTGTTGCCGAGAAATTTTTGCAAACCAGTGTCGGTGGTGCAAGGTCTTGCACGGTGATGGTTGCTGAGCAGCTTGTCGTGCGGCCGGCAGCATCCGTGACCAGCAGGGTCACCGCATTGGGGCCAAGGTTGGCACAGGTGAAGCTCAGGCTGCTTTGGTTATTGATTTTAAAAGAAAGCGGGGAGCATCCGCCCGTGCTGCCGTTGTTGATTTCAGCTGCCAAAACACTGACGCTGTTGCCATTGGCAGTCGTCAATGGTCGGGCAATGTTTTGACAGGAAGCTATTGGCGCTGCGGGTAAGGCATTGATGGTAAACTGGGCGGACTTGTCGCAGCCGTTCGAGCCAATGGTTAGGGTGTGCTGCCCCGGTGCGATGTTGGCATAGGTAGCCTTGTTGAGGGTTTGCAGGCCGTTGTCCAGTTTGCTATAAAAACCGCTCGGCAGGTTGTTGATGGTCAGGCTACCGCTCAATGCACTGCACAACGGCTGCCCCAAGTCGAGTTGCGGCGCAGGCGTCGTGATGATGGTCACTTTTACGGCTTCCGTGAAGAGATAGTCGGAGCAGTTGCCACGGCGAGCGCCCCGGCGGTACCAAGTGCTTTGGGTCAAAACCGGTGGGTCAAAAGTAGGCGAAACCGCCCCATCAATGGTTGACCAAGCGTTGGGATTAACAGTTGGGTCGAGGGTGGATAGCTGCCATATATATTCCAAAGTGCCAGTGCCGCCAACAGGTGGTGTGGCGTTTGAAAACGCCACCGGATCGTTACCGTTGCAAATCGTTTGGTTTGCTGTGACAGCACCTGCATTCGTCACGTTGACGCAAGGCGGTTGCGTGGCGAAACTTGTTGTGTTAACCTGCTGGCAGTCCGACGCAGCACCATTACCGTTTTTCGGCACGACGTACCAGAAGTAGGTCAAGCCGCCAGTCAGCCCCGTCACTGTTGTGGTTGTGGCAAAAACATCGGATTTTGCTTTGTTTGTCGGCGGGTTGTTCGTGCCGAGGTAAAGGTCGTAGTGGGTGGCGTTCGTCGCAGCGTTCCATGTGAAAGTAACTGAGGCTGGATTGATACCCGTTGCATCGTTGGCAGGGCTTAGGTTGCTGGTACAGGAAGTGAGGCCATTGACGGTGACGGTGAAGGCACAGTTGTTCGTATTGTTGTAAACATCCTTGGCCGTGTAGGACACGGTGGTGCTGCCAATGGGGAAGCTACTTCCCGGTGCATGGGAAGCGTTCAACGTGGTTGCTGAGCAATTGTCCACAGCGGCTGGGGGCGTCCAAGTGGCAGTCGCCGAGCTGCCCATTGTTGTTTTTTGGATGTTGCCGAGACAAGGCGTTGTAAACTCGGGCGCTAACAAATCAACGGGTATCACCTGTGCGACGCAGGTCAGCACGTCGTTCAGGCGGGTTTTTAGCACGACGTCCACATTGAGCACCGAGCCAATATCGGAACAATGAAAAACCGGACGGTCCAGCCCGTTTGCCTTGTAAATCATGTTGTTGCAGGATTCAAAGTTGGGGTATGCAATCAATTCCTGGGCATACACTTTAATCTCACCATTAATGTTCGCACCGAACGTGCCGTCCTTGCAGATGCTTGGGGCATTCGAGTTGGGCGAAACATGAATATAGCCGCCATCTACCATCGGAGCATTGCCGGTAAAACTGCCCGTTTGGAACAAAATGCCTCGTAGCGTGAGCGTTCCATTATTTGCCACAGAACCAGTATTGCGGATGCTGGAACAGTCGTCCACGGTCAACTGGTTGGTGTTCGTAAGCGAGCCTTCGTTTCGGATGTTGCCTGCGGCAAGCAAAAGTGAAGCGCTGTTGGAAAAAACCGCACCGGGTTTGTTGAAGATATCGCCCGGGTTGTTGAAGGTGCTGCTGTTTGTTACGGTTCCTTCATTGGTGAAACGCAGCACGTTGTTTGCCGTGCCACTGTTGGTGAAAACAGCTTCCGTTTTGTTGACAATGTCCTGGCTATTGGTGAACACTGCGCCAGCAAGGTTATTGAATGTGGCATAGTTGCTCAGCACCGCACCTGAATTGATGTTGAATACCGCCTTGTTGGTGAAAATGCCATAGTTGCGCACAATGTTGATGGTGGTTATCGTGCCGTTGTTGGTCAACTGGTTGTTGTTTTCCAGCACCGAGCCATCGGTGTTGGCTATCGTGCCGTCGTTCTCGAACACGCCGTCGTTTTGAACCAGGCCGTGACTCGTTATTTGGCCTTCGTTTTCAAAGTTGCCAGGGTTGAGCAGTTGCGAACCATAGCCCATGCTGATAGTGCCACCAACTTCGTTCCTGAACACCCCGCCTGCTATGTTGCTCAAAAAGTTGTTGTTCAGGAATTGCCCAAAGTTCCTCGCATCGTTTTTGTTCAAAAACTGGTGGCCATTGATAAAGGTGCCATGGTTCTCGAACTTGCCCTCGTTTTCCAACCTGCCGTTGCTGTTGTCGAAGGTCTTTCCGGCATTGATTTTCAACTCGCCAGTGGCCAGCGTCTTGAGCAGACCGTTGCCGGTGTTGTTGAAAACGCCATTTACCACGGTGGAGCCCGCATTAGTTATGGTTCCAAAATTGTTCACCAAGCCGTTCGCTGTGAAGGTGGAACCACTTCCAGTTATATTGAGGTTCGCACCTGAGTTGTTTGCCAAAGACGTGCCCGACGCTACCGTAAGAAACTCGACCGTCATGGTCTGGTTGTTCTCGAACGTGCCTTGGGTTTGCACCATTCCGTCCGTGGCGTTCAGGTTACCGTTGTTGACGATGTCGCCCTTGTTCAGCATCGTGGTGGGCAGGGTGAAATTGCCGCCGTTGACGAAACTGCCGCCTGTCTCATTGGTGAAATCTGCGCCGGTTGCAAACAAGGCCGTGCCCAAACTGGAGAACGAGCCGTTGTTGGTTACGTCGGCAGTTGCAGTGAACACCAGGTCGCCGAGGGAAAACACGATGCTGTTGTTGATGAAATTCGCCGAAAAGGTGATGGTGCCATAATTGTTGATGGTAAAATTTGAAGTGAGGGGGCTACCAATAACGACTGAACTGCCGCCACCGACTTGAGCTACTTTACCTACAGCGGGCAAGCCCTCGCTCCAGTTATTAGCGTCGAACCAGTCACCATGAGGGGGGCCGACATACTGCGTAGTTTGAGCGGTGAGATTCATTGCTGAAAAAAGGGTAATGCATGCCAAAGTCAAGTAAGTCCTGATTTGCATAGTGCTTATTTTGTTGGTTATAAGAAAAAGGGGGAAGATTAAGAAACTGTGTTGAATCTATTTTATTAATGCACATCCTCTTTTGGAGGGAAAAGGGATACAAAATATTGTGCAGGGAGGTGAGGAGTTCTATTTTGAATTACAAATGTCCGAGAATAATTTTAATTGACCAAGCAATTGGAAGTTCCCTGTATAAAGCACACCTAAATTTTCACCTAAAAACATTGTTTTTTGGCCAGTCAGGAGAGAGGGTTGAATTAAATAAGGCATTTGACAAAGTTTTAAATCTAACCTTGTCAAGGAATAATTAAAATATAGCAATCTTATAAAGATATGAATACACACTCATGTAATTATCCAAGTTAGATCTAAAGGCAACTTGACCAACTGTATAATGCCAAATGGGCTTATACCAAAAACCCTTTAATTATTGGAAGAATATGAAGCTGAAAGCGATTGACAGGGAAAGCAAAATAATAAAAATTACTTATTCAAAAGGATATGAATAAATATTTTAGGGAGGATTTGGCAGTAAAAATTCGTTTTAATTAATACTATAACACCAATAATCGTACCAAGTAAATTTTATTTTTTTGCATCTCAAAGACGATGAACCTGCAAAAATTGCTTTCCTTTGCAACACAATTGATTTGGTCTCCACTTTAAAATTGACAGCTTTAGTTCATTTTGACATGCCTATAAATAAGGCAATCGAACTCCCAAAGCTGTATCCATTTTTATTCTCCCCCTCCATTCTGATTCTCATTCTACTCGTATAGCTTTCAAATTAATTTATTTATATAACCAAAACTTTACATCATTATGAACAAGCATTCTTTGACACTATTGTCAAAAATGCCGGTAATCAATTCGGGCATCCAACAGTGCTTTAGAATACTTTTTGCCAGCATTTTATTTCTACTCGCATCACAGGCAACTGTGAATGCCCAGTGCCAAACCTGTTGTAACGGCAGCAAACCAAAAACACTGGTTTTCCAATACAATGGGCTGCCATGTAGTGCCTCTTCTACCTGCCAGGCCGCAGGTAAGTGGTCTTGCTCAGGTTCTGGCCCGAGCAACGCTGCCACTGTTTACATTACGGTCAGCAAAAATTCTGACGGGACTGGCGGCACCTATTTCGCTGGCACCGTCAACCTAAATGCAGAATTTACAGCAAATTCTGTGGCTGGTGGCTCTTCCACCTTCCCTTCTAACGTATATTTTAGGGTGCTGAGTGGACAGAACGGTACTTTGCTACAAGCAGTAAAAGTGCATGCCTCCTGCTCTACGCCACTTGTGGCAGGTGACCAGTTCGGCAGCCTAAAGCTGAACAAAATCATTCTAGCAGACAACACCAATTGCAATGCCCCTGTTGCGCCACCGCCACCCCCTACTTGCCCCACACCGACAATTACCATCAACAACAGCTCCAGCAACAACGTAGGGCCCGTTTGCAAAAACGACCAAGTTGTTTACAAAACGACGGACCTGGGGTTCCCCTGCTTCGTTTATACCTGGAACTTTGGTGCTAATGCAACCCCTGCCACTGCAACTGGCATCGGCCCGCACACCGTGACTTACAACAGCACTGGAACCGCTACTGTCACCCTCAACACAACCAACGACTGCGCAGGCGGCACAGGCTCCACAATTTGTCCTCCGCCCCCACCCCCTCCAGTCGGGTCGGACTGCTGCAACAGCAACAGTGGAAAGCCAAAAACGCTGAAAATCAAATACACAGGACAAAGCTGCGCCTCGACTAACACTACCCAAGACCCAAGTAAATATTCTTGTGCTAACGTGGGCGGTGGCCCGAACGGAGCATCCACAGTATATATTATTGCCAACGAAAAGGCGGATGGCACTGGTGTAACTTACTTTGCTGGAACGGTTAGTTTAAACGGAACATTTACTGCTACTACGACAAGCAGTGCACTCCCGACCAATACTTACTTCATTGTCAAAGCCAGCCAAACGGGCGCAGTTTTGCAAAATGTTAAAATCCATACTTCTTGCTCAGCACCATTGGTGCCCGGCGAAAATTTTGGTAGCCTATTGCTGGAAAGTGCAACATGGGCAAGTGGTGCTACCTGCGACATCAACAGTGGCAGCTCAGGCAGTGGAGGCAGCGGCGGAGAAAACTGCTGCGCAAGCAACAGCGGCAAGCCAAAATCGCTAACCATTATTTACAATGGCGAAAGCTGCTCACAATCAAACACGTCGCAGGATCCGAGCAAATATTCCTGTGCCGATGTCAGTGGTGGCCCCAACGGAGCTTCATCGGTCTATATTATCGCCAACGAAAAAGCTGATGGCACTGGCATTACCTATTTTGCTGGAAATGTAAGCCTTGGCGGCACCTTTACTGCTACCTCACCAAGTTCTTCCTTACCGACCAACACCTACTTTATTGTAAAGACCAGCCAGAGCGGCGCCACTCGTCAAAACATAAAGGTCCATACATCTTGCTCGGCACCAATTGTTCCGGGCGACCAGTTTGGAAGTTTGGTCCTGTTGGCAGCTACATGGTCGAACGGAGTAACTTGTGGCTCCATAACACCTCCTGGCCCAAATTGCATTGATTGCAGCAAAACGGTAACGACTACCGTTACCGTTCAGGATTGCATTTGCATCAACCAAGGTGGGGACACCGACGGTGACGGTGTTTGCAACGACCAAGACTGCGCACCCCTCAACCCGAACTTGCCAACCACACCGGGCACTGCTTGCAACGACAACAACCCGAACACGAATAACGACGTGATTCAGGCAGATGGTTGTTCTTGTGCTGGAACACCAATCTGCAACTTGGCCGCTACATTCAGCGTGGCAAGTGGCTGCCTGACTAGTTCCTTCTTCCTGTTTGCGGATGCGAACGACCCCTATTTTCCGCCAAACAATCCAAACTACACCTATTCGTATGTGGTACAGCCGGCCAATACCGTGGCCTCAGCCTTCACCATTGACCCAAGGTCCTTGACGGTTACGTTCAATGCACCCGGCCTTAAAACAGTTACTGTCACCATTACCAATCCGGCAATACCAAACTGCCAAATTGTTAAACAAGCTACTTTCACGGTATCAGATTGTAGCCCATGCGTGGGACAAGGCGGCGACAGCGACGGCGATGGGATTTGCAACAACCAAGACTGCGCACCCCTCAACCCGAACCTGCCAACTACACCGGGCACCGCCTGCAACGACAACAACCCGAACACTATCAACGACGTGATTCTGGCCGATGGTTGTTCTTGCGCAGGCACGCCTGTGTCCACCTGCAACGTGTCAGTCAATGGGTGCGTGATTACCATCACTGGTTTGAACGCCACCAGCAGTGCCAAGATTTTCAACAGCAGTTGGGCCATCATCTTCGACTGCAACCCTTGGACCGGCAACCCCTGCGGAAGTAACATCAACTTCACCGTTCCTTCCAATGGCATCTATTGGGTGCAGGCCTGCGGCAACCTCACTTCCTACACAGTATCCGCCTGTTCGAACAATCCATGTGCCGACCAGGGCGGCGATTCCGATGGCGACGGCATTTGCAACAACCAGGACTGCCAGCCAAACAACCCGGCATTCCCAGCTCCGGTAGGTTCACCTTGCAACGATGGCAACCCTAACACTATCAACGACGTAGTGCAGCCAGGTGGCTGTAGTTGTGCAGGCACTCCGGTCACCATTTGTGAAAACATCACGAATGGAGGAACCATTGGGTTTGGCCCAAACTGTAGCAGCAGCATCGTGTACTGCCCTGGCCAAACGCCACCGACCATTATTTCATGTGTCAACCCGTCTGGTGGTACCGGCAACCTTGAAATCGTATGGTTGAGGAGTAATACTTCTTGTACTTTCCCAACCTCTACCGCTGCGCAAATTGCCGCTGGCCTTGACCCGCACTGGAAAATGATTCCGGGCGCCTCTTCGCTGTCCTATACCGTTCCTGATACGGTGAAGACCCAAACCTGCTACCTGCGCTGCGTACGGCGTGCCGGTTGCCCGAATTTCATCGAGTCCAACATCATCAGTTTGACCATTGACCCGAACTGTGTGCCCGGCGGTGGTGGCACTCCTAACTGCGCCAACATCACCATCACACCAGGTGCGGGCAAAATCACTGTCAGTGGCCTTGGAGGAGCACCAGTATCTTCGCTCCAAGTATTCAATGCCACTTGGTCTGCCACACTTTTCACTTGCTTCGGCAATTGCAGTCCAACCCAGCAAGTGACCCTTCCGGCAGGAACTTATCAGGTGTTGGCAAAATACTACAACTCCAGCTGGCAGCCAATTTGCGAAAAATTGGTGACGGTGAACGTGACCAATGCATTGGGCAGCAGCGACCAAAGCGAGTCCTTCCAATTTGTAGCAGAGAAACAAGAAGAGCATACCTCGCTCTACTGGTTGCACAATGGCGGCTTCCATGTTGAGGAATACATTTTGGAGCGTTCTGCCGATGGTTTCAGCTTCGAGCAAATCGTGAAGCAGGCTTCACAAGGCGGCCAAAAACAAGCCTTCTATGAAGACTTTGACCTTGAGCCGCTGAAAGGCGACAACTACTACCGGGTGAAGATGGTGAACACGGATGGCAGCATTGCTTACTCCGATGTTCAAATGGTGAACTTCCCAGACGTAGTGGACTTCGTCCTCTTCCCGAACCCAGCCAACGGGTTTGTAAAGGCAAACCTCGAAATGGTGATTGGTGCTGAAGAAGTGACCATCACGGTTTTCAACAGTTTCGGAACGGAATTGAAGCGTTTCAACCTGGATGAGGTTTACAGCAAATACTACCAGATGGACGTTCGTGACCTCCATGAGGGCCACTACATCGTCTGGATTAACGTGCCGGGCAAACGCCCAATTGCCAAAACATTGGTGATTGGCAGGTTCTAATCTGCGTTAAAATATGAGCCGATGGTTTAGGACATCTTTAAAATGCCCTTTTTCCATACGGTAATTTCACAAAGGAAGCCGATGGCATGACTGCTCATCGGCTTCCTCTTTTTTTGGGATGGTGCAACTCTTCTTAATTATCCTTGATTGGCAAAACACGCCAATATCAATGGCGCCAGAAATTTTCAGTTTTCAAGGTTCAAGATTATACAGTTTTAGTAATTTTCTGAAAGCTGGAAATAAACGAAGAGCCTATAATACCGGGGTTACTGCCCAACTTACCTCATTGGTTGCCTCCTCACATTGTGCCGAATAATGTCCCATTATGCGCCCCGCTGTGCGCCGCCTTTGTCATTGCGCAGCAACCCGTCCACGTATCGCTGTGAGCAGCACTATGCGCCACGGTCCACGCCCCGCTGTGTGCCGCTTTTGTCATTGCGCAGCAACCCGTCCACGCCTCGCTGTGAGCAGCACTATGCGCCACAGTCCACGCCCCGCTGTGCGCCGCTTTTGTCATTGCGCAGCAACCCGTCCACGCCACGGTTCAAGTCCCACGCTGCGCCGCTTTTTGTCGCTTTGTCATTGCCGTAGGCAACCTGCAACTCACGATGGCCGCCGTGGTTTACGCCTCACGCTGCGCCGCTTTTTGTCGCTTTGTCATTGCCGCAGGCAACCTGCATCGTCACGATGGCAAGTCACGACAGGACGACACACATGACGCCGCAGTTTGCCTGCGGCAATGACAAAGGCCGCACACAGCGGGGCGCAAAACGGGGGGCACAGCGTGGCGTGAACCGTGGCGGACGGGTTGCTGCGCAATGACAAAAGCGGCGGACAGCGGGGCGCACAGCGGGGCGTGAACCGTGGCGTGGACGGGTTGCTGCGCAATGACAAAAAGCGGCGCACAACCGGACTTGAAACGTGGCTTGGACGGGTTGCTGCGCAATGACAAAGGCGGCGCATAGCGGGGCGTGGACCGTGGCGTGGAGGGGTTGCTGCGCAATGACAAAAAGCGGCGCAGAAGGGGGCATAACGTAGCGCAGCCGAAGTTGTGCGATAACTTGCCTCACGCCTTTGAGATGATATTGACAATTAGTAGAGTTGTATTAAGGGGCTGTTGCCCCTTTGCCGCAAGAATCAATAAACGTAGAAGCGCTAAGACGCAGCGGATTATTTTAATTTTGGTGATTCGTGGATTTGTGTGGGTAATGATACATCTATCATCCCGGGTATTCGGGGATGATAGATGTTTACCCAAACGAAATCACGAATAACAAAACATTACTATTCCAACCCCTCCATCACGGCAATGCAGCCACAGCAATGAAATTGGCCAAAAGGCTCGTATTAACGGGGTGCGCCAATATCGTGTTCAGCAAAAGCATTGACTTGTCGTTGGTTGGCCCCTGAAAAATCGCAAACCCGTCCAAGTTGAGGTCCGTTGACACATAACCCGACATGATGAAGTTGGCGAGGTTATCCGTGTTGCCGGGCGCAGTCATCACCTCCGAGAACAACTGAAAGGCATCGTTGAGGGGGCCTTGGTAAATCACCTTGCTATCGTTGTTCAAATCGCCTGGCCATAGCATCAACCTACCGTTGCTTATCCTTCCGGCCGTGCCGAATTGGTAAACATGCGCACCCGGAATGGTAAAATCAACAAGGTGGGGGTCCACAATCTTCAAATAGACGGGGTTTGCCGTCATCAGGCCGAGGTGGTTGCGATGTTTTATGTACACATGGTAATAGTCTTCGGGCATACCATCTATTACTATGACGTCGGTTCCCAACCTCGAAACTACGTCCCCGTCCCGCTGGAGGAGGCATGGGATGTTTCTGAGGACGATGGATGGTTGGTCGGCATCCCGGATTTGAACCAAAACCCAATCCACGATGGCATTGTCGCCCGTGACCTCCAACAAGGACGGCAACAAGGCTAGGGGTGGCTGGCCGTTATTACTGAATGCCCCAAAGTTGTAGGGATTGTTGGTCGGGATTAAGCCTTTGGTGAGCAGGTTGTCCCGCATCAACGAAGTGCCGTTCGGCACGCCCAGCATGGCGCCGTTCAGGTTTGCCCTAAGCCGGACGGCAGCGATGTTGCAGGTATCGTATTGAACCAAGGAGGTAGTGTTTCCACAGTTGTCCGCCGAAGTCCAGACCCTGTTCATCACCAATCCACTTGCAGACAAATCGCTGTTTTCCGTGAGGCTTACCACGGCTTGGTTGTCACAATTGTCCACGGAAAGGATATTGAACCCTGCCAACAATGGCAAGGGCCGCCCCGAACAGCCCTCCGGGTTCAATGCCGGTACGCTTCCTTCCACCACAAAATAGCTGACCGTCCGCTGTGGCACCACCCCATTCAAATAGTCCCATTCCTGAATCCTAACTTGAAAACTCGTTGGAGTCACATTTCTGACCCGAATGGTAGCAGGGTCGTTGGCGGCCACTTGGCCGCCGAAAAGCACGACTGGTTTGGTGAATTTCCTGCCAAGGTTCACCGTGACCCAGTTATGGGTCAAGTTCACCGTTCCCGTGAGGGCCACAAAATCGCCCTTGTTGTCCGTGATGTTGCCGGGCTTGGCAGCGAGGAATGCGACCGACTCGTTGGCGTGCACTAATTCCAAATCCTTTGACCTTTCCTCTTCGAGGAACAGCTTAAACGAGCCAATCCCCTGGGCTTTGAACCGAACCTGGATGGGGTCGCTTTCCGCAAAGGTTTGCGGAGAAGCTATGATGGTGGGCACGGTGGTGAATGCCGAGGTAAAAAACACTGTTTTCTCAACATTGGTCACATTGGATATCAACCCTGCCTGGAGGTTGCTGATGTCGGCCAAGTTGCCGGGTTCCATGGCCATCCATGCCACCTGCTCGTTGGCGTGTATGCCGTCGCCATTCTCCTCCTCTTGAATCCTAAGCTCAAAGCCCTCAAGGCCAATGTTCCGGTGACGGGTTACGATGGCCTCCGGCGAATTGTTGGAGACCACTTGGGAGAATACTACCGGCGTTTCCCCGAAACTGATGGGAAACGAGATATTCCGCCAGTTGGTAGTGCCGTTTGGCGTAAGCCCCGCCACGAGTTTCTTGCCATTGGTGAGGGTATAAACCCTGAATATTTCAGGCGCTTCCGTGTCAACCACATGGAGGGTTTGGGTGCCAGTAGCTGTGTTCCCGCACTGGTCGGCGGATGTCCAGGTGCGCACGATGGAATAATTCTGGCAAGTGCCAGCGTTCGGTTTATTGTTTACTTCATCGAAAGAAACATAGATGCCCGGGCAATTATCCAATCCCAGCACTACCGGAGCGGAGGGTATTGGTTCGCTACAGTCTATGGTAATATCGGCAGGTAGGTTTTGCAGGGTTGGGGGGGCATTGTCTCCAAGGTGCAGCACCACAGTCGCTTGGCTGCAACAGCCAGAGGCCGCATTGCAGACCTGGTACCTAAAACTGTCCGTTCCGCAGGTGACGGCGGTCGGTGTATAGGTGAACACACCCTGGTAATTCATGGTCACCGTCCCTTTGGTCGGGTTGGAATAAATGCTATAAACTGGGTTTTGGAGGTTGTGGTCATTAAAAATAGGTTGCTCTTGGAATACAATGCCAGGGCATGTTTGATAGACATCGTCTTGCAGATGCGGGGTCGCCACGAGCACGCAATCCTCATCGTCGCAGTCAATCAACCCATCCCCGTCGTTGTCAACGCCATCCGTGCATACCTCTGAGCAGGTCGTAATGGTTACTGTGACGGCATCGGTGGCGGAACAGCCGCCCGTCGAGCTTACGGTTACTTGATAAGTCGTTGTCGCCATTGGAGTCACTGTTTTGGACTGGCCATTGCCGAGGCCATTGCTCCAACTGAAGGAGTACGGCCCCACCCCACCAGCGGCACTTGCCACAAGGGTATAGCTCGAACCGATGCAAATGCTGGCATCGGCACCTGCATTTACGATGGGCTGGCAGTCAGGGTCCAGGCAATCAGCCAAGCCATCGCCATCGTCGTCAATCCCATTTGCACAGTTTTCATAGCAAGTAATACCGATTATTTGAACCGGATTATTGGCAAAATTCACGATGCAACCCGTCACGCTGTTGCGCACTTGAACATGGTAGGTGCCTACGGCAACGCCAGTGAACACGTTGGATGCCTGATAGGTGCTACCACCGTTTATGCTGTATGACAGATTGGCCCCCACAGCGGATATGGTAATTTGTGCATTGTTCAGGGCAGGGCAATTGTTGGCCGTGGTCATTGCCACATTGGTGATGCTTGGCGGTACGCAAACCACCTCTTGGCAGTCCACGAGGCCGTTGTCGTTGTCGTCAACGCCGTTGTCACAAATTTCTATGTTGCAACCTTTGGTCGCATCCAATATGGCAAGGTCAAAAAAGTATTTGCCCTCCAGGGTCAAATGGGTGGCTGGCACAAAATAGGAGGAAGCCGGCGCAGGCAGCACCCCGCCGTTTTGGGCATTGGCATAAAAGCCATTCATGTGGTAGCCCAAGTAAACCCGACGGCCATGCCCAGCAGCCACACCCGGCATTGGGTCGGCACTTGAATACACAAAGTAAACCCCGTTTATGCCCAATGCTTGCTCCCCCGAGTTGGTCCACAAGTAAGCGTCTGCTGCCGATGTGTAATTGCCCCTCGTGAAAACCTTGGTGTAGGAGGGGTTTATATCGTTGTTAAAGTTGTAGATTTCCTTGGAAAGGCTATTGTCCACATAGAGGTTGTTTTGAAATTGGTAGCTGCCCGCCGTTGTCGAAAATCCCAAGTCATCTATAATCTCATAGTTGGAGTTCAGCACGGCGCCGCCGAAGTTTTTCAAGGCAGCAACAAGTGCTGGCGCAATATGCCCTTCGGTCGTAGCAGATATGACGACCAATTCATAGTTGCTCAGGATGATGTTGATTGGGAGTGTTTGGTTGTTGACATCATAAGTGCCCATCCCGGTGGCATCCGCCTTGGTAAGTACGGGCATGACGAAGTTCGAGCCGTTGACCTCATCCAAATAATTGATGAAACCGTGGTCCCAGGAGTCCCCGTCGAAAGGTTTGTCGAGGCCGCACAGGTAGAGTATGTTGCAGTTGGTTTGGTCATTGGAGCAAGCATTTGGGGTGTTGAAGGTGGCTGTGGCTGAGCAGAGCGAAGTAGCACCCATCCAGGAGGCTGTTACGGTGCGGTTTAATGCTCCATTCGCTGGCACGGTGAACACGACGGTTTGCGGCGAAGTCGCACCATTGCCCGTGTTGATTCGTTCGGTTTGCCCCAAGATGCTGACCTCGATTTGGTCGTTGTCTGGAGCATTTATCCAAGAAACCTCAATGCTGACCGTGGCCACGTCCTGCAACGGTTGGTTGATACATTCGCTGACCACTGGCGTTGCCAGCGTGATTCTATTGCAATAGACATCCTCGCAATCCACGAAGCCATCATTGTCGTCATCCACGCCATTGTCACAAAGCTCATGGCAAGGGGCCACCGTAAGGACGTGGGAAGCAGTCGCAGTACAGCCATTGGCATTGGTCACCGTCACGAAATAGGTAGTGCTGGTCAACGGGGATACCGTTATGACTGAGGTATTGGCACCATTGCTCCAACTGTAAGTGGTGCCACCAATGGCTTGTATGGTGGTGCTGAAACCAGTACATAAATCACTGCCCACCCCTGCCCCAGCAGCGGGTGCATTGCGGATGTTTACAGTATGAGTGCCCGTACCCGTGCAGCCATTGGCGGCTGTGGCGGTCACCGAATACTGTCCACTTGCGGCAGGCGTAACGGCATTGATGACCGGATTTTGGGCATTGGAACTAAAGCCGTTTGGCCCTGTCCAATTCCAACTGACCGCAGTAGGCGCACTGGCGTTGATGGTTAGGCTGCTACCTTCGCAAGTAGGGCTGTTTGAGCCAACTACGACGGAAATTGATTGGCAAACAATCGTCGTGGTGGCGGTGCTCGTATTATTGGCCAAGACGGGGTCGGGGGTCGTGCTGGTCACGGTGGCGGTGTTGGACACGACAGTACCGGGCATTAGTGTGGTGCTGGCGGTCGCTACTATCACCAAGGTCCTGGATACACCCCTTGCGAGTATGCCGACATTCCAGTTTGGTGTCGTCCAAGTGCCTATGGACGGGGTTGCACTGACCAAGGTCAGCCCAGCCGGAAGGATGTCGGACACGACGACGTTTTCAGCATTCGTCGGCCCATTGTTGGTGACCACGATGGTGTAGGTGATGTTCTGCCCAGCCATCACGGGGTTCGGCGTTCCGGTCTTTACGATGGAGAGGTCGGCGCCCCTCAGTCCAAAGCTCCTGCCACACCTCGAATCACCAGCGACGTTGAACGAGATGGCTTGGTTCGTGGGTGTGCTGCTTTGCGTAAAACCACTGGGCAGCGGGGTTGACAAATTGAGGACAAAGTGCCGGGTTGCCGTGGAATAAGTATTGTATGCGATTTGGACATTGTCAAAGTAGAAATAATCCGTAGAGCCGAGGGTGCTCGAAGTGAGAAACCGGACGCTGGTGGCCGATGCGATGAACCCAGCTATGTCGTAGGAGCGGGTCCCGGAGCCATTGGGGAAGGTGAGTGTTTCCAAGGTAGTCCACGGCCCAGTGGCACTGGTGGACACCTGAATGAGGATGTTGTCATTGGAATCATCCAAGCCTGCTTTCTCAAAATTAAATGAGAATTGGGCGGTCACCGCTCCCGTTAGGTTGGCAGTCCGAATCGCTCCCCTTGTCCCACTGCTCATCCGCAACCGGTTGCCTGTTACAATAACACTGCCTGAAGCAAAGCCGTTGTTTTCACCCGACTCAGCCCATGCTGCCGACCAGTTGGCGGTGCCATTATTGCCAGTGCCTACGCCATTGGTGTTGAACTGGTCCAAGACGGTATTCCCGACGATGGGAACTGCAATATCAAACGAATAGGCACCCTGCGCATTGGAGGTTTTGGTTTGCAGCAGCGGCTCGCCAGCATCCACGGCACCATTGCCATTGGTATCTTGGTATAGCCGCACCCCTACCCCGGCTGCGCCAGTTTCGTTGGTGTTGAAGGCGCCATTCAGGTTCTGGTCATAATAGACCATGCCACTCACAGCGTTCACACCGGGCGTTATGCTGCAGGACACAGTAATGAACACGGTCGCTATGTCACATACGCCCGGGTCTTCAAGGCTACAAACTTGATAGTTGTACTGGTCGGTGCCGGTGAAGCCCGTGTTGGGAGTATAGGTGGTGGTGCCGTCGGGGTTCACGGTCACGGCTCCATTGGTAGGAGGTGAGGTGATGGCAATGTCGGCCAAATTGGGGAACCTGACGATATCGTTGTTCAGGATGTTTATCTGGGTAGCCACATCTTGGCCCACTACTGCCATGTCGTTGATGGCATCCACTTTTACCAACACGCCCAAAAAGTTGTTTTTGTTGCAAACACCCAATCCATTGAACGAGGCAGTCTGTGTGTTCAAGATGGAGGTGCCATAAGCCCCCCCCAAGTTGGTGGGGTCAACTTTCACGATATAACAGGAGGTGCCGACAAAATAGGTCAGCTCCACATTGTCAATCCAGAAAAAATCGTCGGTAGCCGTAACCCCATTCGTTATAAACTGGAGGGTGTTTGACCCATTTGCATTGTAAGAAGAAAGTGGAATAACAACATTTTGGTAGTTGATGTCCGAACCCACATAACTACCATCGTTAATGGCGTATATCGTTGAGCCGTTCAACTGTACGTTGACCCCTTCTCCTTGCACATTCAACCCTTGCCTTTTGAAGCTAAACCTCAGCATAGCACCTGTGGCGCCGCTAAAACTCAGTGTTCGGTTGATTCCCTTGCTTGGGCCTGAAAGGCGGATGGCGTTGCCCAAATTTCCAAAACCGGTGTTTGCAATAATTCGGACATTACCTGTATTGATATTGCCATCATCGCCAACCTCCGACCAACTGTTGCTCCAATTAACGCCGCCGTCATTGCCGTTTAGGGCTGCTGTTGGGTCAAAATCGTCCTTGGCATTATAGCCCCTGTTGGTGCTAAAACTATAGTTTCCATTGATGTCGGATAGGGTGGATGCGGCAATGTTTTCAGTGCCGTTCACCACACCGTTGCAGTTTATATCATTGTACAGGTTTACCTGCACACCCGCTGCCCCAGCTTCATTGTTGAAGGCTCCGTTGTCCGGCAATTGTTCCACAAAAACCTTCCCAACAATCAGGTTTTCATTGGCAAACGCAAAACAATCCGTTACGTAAATAGTAACCAAGGCGTTATCGCATATATCAGGATATTCGATAGCACAAAGGCGATATTCAAATTTATCGGTACCCTGAAAACCGGGGTTTGGCGTGTAGGTGATGGTGCCATCCGCATTGATGACGACAGTCCCGTTGGTTGGCTGAAGCAATCCGATATTGGAGATGGATGCAGGGTTTGGTGTACATAGGAACCCAGCGTCGTTGCGCATGATGTTGACAATGACGGGGGTGCTTGGCTCGGTCGTTTCAACGTCGTCGTTGGCAATTATCAATTGCGACAAACACTTTGGTGCCATCACATATCCCACGTCTTGTGCAGGAGAGCCTGGTGGTGTGGGATTTCCTGCATTTGGGTCTTGCCCCCATACGGCACAAATATTGGTGCCGTCGCAGGTATAGATAGCAGTGCCAGTCTGGTCATTGTCCACGTCGAATATCCGATGTACATTCAATGCACCAAGCGGAACAGCAACGTCATAGGGGATTCCACATGGACTAATCATACCCGATGAATTGGTGAGGTCTCCGTCGTATTTTATATAAATGGTTGTAGCATTAGGTGCAGTCACCCAAATCGGGTTGTAGTTGCCTGATAGGTCGTTGCTTCCTGGTGCCCATGCAATGCTCGAAAAGGTGGAAAGGCGATTTTCCGGAATCATGTTGAAAGACCAATCGTAGGCTGAACCATCATTATCCGCATCAATAACTGCCACAGCCGTAAAGGACTCCCCAATCTGGCTCTCAAACTTATAGCCCGCAGGCTCACTCAGACTAAGATACGTTGCGCCGTTGGCAGGTATCGTAACCGTGCCATTGGCCCCCGTGCCAGCTCTCCAGTTCACGGCGATCGGCGTATTCAAGCTATTGGTAAAAAAGGCATAAACCGGGGCAGAGGCAAGGGTCGTATATACCGGACAGTAGTATGTGCTTCCATAAAACAACCCTGGCAACAGCGCAAGGTTTCGAGTTCCGTAGGAGTCTATTCCGCCGAACATCAAATCAACGCCTACCGGGTGGTTGGAAGTCACGACGGCCCCAGCTTTAAGGTCATTGGCCCTATTAATGTCCGAGGACACCCCAAAAGTGGATGCTGTACCATCATAAAACCATACCTCCCCTTCGTTCAGTGTGGGCGAGGTAACATCCACCGTACCATTACCATCATAATCGAGCGTTACAACAGTACCATTGGTGGCAGCTTTCACAAATAGTGCCGTGTATTTGAAGGCGGCAGTGCCTCCCAACGTAAGGTTCTCTCCAAATGGCAAGACAAACAGCTTCCCGTAACGGGAAATATCCACCACGTTGGTTTTTACATTTTGGACGGCAAAAGTGGGGCTACCCCCCCCAAAACCGGCATCACCAGTAATTTTTGAGAGGGCAATATCATTGGAGCTGAACAGCTTGTCCTTCCCATCAAAGGCTATGGTGGATGAAACCCTTGGATTATACTGAAACTGGTTGTCAACAATGATGTACCCCCCTGCTGGGATTATATCATTTGCATATCCGGGTGCCCAGCCATTGGAAGGATTGCCATCTCCCCAAATCTCCGTGGTTGATTGTGAGGGGAGCGTGATATTCGTCTCATATCCATCCTCCCAATGGTCATAAGTTATGATGGTGCCTGGATAAATGGCCTTTATACTCAAAATGGTACGCACATTATTGGACACAAAGTTGACACTACTGGCACTCCAAAATGCTTTACGCATCTGAGTAGTATTTTCAGGAAATGAGAGGTAAAAGGTTTTACTCCTCGAAGCTTCTGCACAGGGGTCGCCCAATGCTTCTTCAATTTGGATTTTCACCACTGCCTGGTCGCATTGGACGGACGGCCCATTGGAGCATACCTGATAGGTAAATTCATCCGCACCGAAAAAGCTGCCATTGGGAAGGTAGGTTATGCCCCCCCCAGCCCCCACCTGTAGGAATCCATTAGTAGGCTCTGAAACGATGGTAACAGAATTGGGGTTTTTATCGCACAAATCATTGTCCAAAACATTTATCGAAAGTGGGTTTCCCTGAATACCTGTGGCTGCATCCTCAATTGCAACAACACCAATCGAAGTAGCTACATGGTAAGCCAATGCAGGGCCATTACAACCAGCCGCACTCGCCGTGATGGTGGAATTCCCCCGCCACCCAGCCGCATAGTTCACGATGCCAGTAGTTGGGTTGATGGTATTCCCGGCAGCAAGGCTTGTCGCATCCAATGAATAGGTAATGCCTGTGGCATTGGTAGCAGTCGCACTATATGTTACAGCACCTGCCCCTTTACAGCGTTCAGTAAAACCACCCAAATTGAAAACCGGAACAGTGACCGAGGGAGTCATCGTCACAGTATGGGTAGCGGATTTTGGGCCCGCACAACCAAATGCCTGCGCAGTGATGATACTCGTGCCAACCCATCCAGCTATATAGGTGACTTTTCCAGTGGCGGCATTGATGTTATTGCCCGCTGCCAAGCTCGCCGCATCGAGCGTATAAACCATGCTTGTGGCGCCAGTAGAAGTTGCGGAATAGGTCACACTTCCAGCCCCTTGGCACCAGGTGGAGCTGCCGCCAAGGCTAAACACTGGAGTGCCTATTGCGGGCGAACAAATTGAAAAACTGAGTGGCTGAACGTCAGTAACTGTATTTTCAAACCCCTCTTTTGCGGTGGCATTTATGGAGTAGGCACCGTTCAAACCCGTGGTACTCCAGGCATATTCGTAGGTTTTTAGGCATCCCTCAGCATCTACGGTTGTGGCCGCTACCGTGGTGCCGGGCGGGCTAACGGTAATGTTCAAGCCTGTGATGTCATAGTGGCCAAATGGGTCGGTCACTACGGCCCTTGGATAAACGGTGGTGCCCGCCCCTGCACCCGTGATTACACTTCCGCCGGGATATGGCGCACTGTAAACTGCATACTCCACTATATCAATATAGGTCGTAACTGGCAGCGCAACTTTTGAAGGTTTTGTTTGGCTATCATAGTCAATATTGAAAGTAACACCATTTTGGGTGGTGGTAATGACAAGGTCAATGCCCTGCCCTGCTGGCACGGTGGCATCGTTCGCCAATGTCCCCGTCCATGTCAACAGGCCAGTCCCACTGTTGTAGGTTGGCGAAGCCAGCGATATGATATTGTTCAAGCCATATTTCAAGGTTGCATTTATGGCAGGATTTGCTGGCATGGTACCGCTTATAACGGTGACATAACTGGTAATGGTTATCGGTTGGCCCTTAATGATGGTAAGGGGACTGCAAAATGCGGGGGCTTGCGTAAAAGTGGTATTGTTGACTGCAACTGGTGCAGGCTTGATGGCAACTGCGGCCATGCAAGCATCCTCGGGGTCAGCAAAATTGTATCGCAGGGAAACGGAGGAAGCGCCAGGTTTTGTGCTGGAGGCAGCACTTACGTAATTGAAATCGCTGGCATTCCACAACTGCGCCTGCCCTGCTGCGGGGGAAATTGATTGCGGAACTTGAGGATATTCATCCGCTGCAGCTAAGGAGTAAACTACCTCTCCAGTGGTCGAAGCATAATTCCCACTGATGAACGTCCCAGTAGCGGTGTAGGTCTGAGGAATGCCAAGTGGGCTGCTTTGGTTCACACCCGAAAATGTCGTGGCGGATGCGGTCACACTTGAAGTTTTAGAACCAATCGTCACAACCACGTTGGCCGAAGGGCTTGCGGATGGATTTATCAATTGGTAAATATAGCACCTTACGCCACCTGTGCTGACAACTGATGCCACTTGGGTCATAAGCACCCCACCAAACCTTACGCTGGTCACGGTACCAGGTGCAGCCTCGTCAGATGGGGAGGTATTTCCAACGGCGACGGATACAAGCAAAATCCGGTTGGCGCTTGTACCTGGCGTGTGCGAAAAAGTCAAAGTCCCTCCACTTAAAACCGAAACCGAGGAACCCGACGAGGTAGCAACAGCCGTCACAACAGGATTGGCAGTCACGCTGGCCAAAGTGGTGTTGGAAGTGGTTGCATCCCCAGTGGCGACCGGGTCAATGCGGTCAAGCACTTGTGAGGGGTCAGAAAGATAGAGTTGCTTGTAAACGAAATTGAGGGTGGCAATGACTTCTGCAGCAGTGGCAGTACAGCCTTTGCTGTCAGTCACCGTCACGGTATAGGTTCCCGCTGTCAAGGCACTCCTGTCCTTGGGGTTGTTGGTGCCCGCCACATCTGCCCAGTCATAGGTAAAAGGTGCCGTGCCACCAATCGCTGTGAGGCTGATGGTACCGTTCATTCCCCCTGCGGGAAACTCTTGGGTCGAGGTCACTGTGAGGCCGAGCAGATCCGGTTGGGTGACGGTGAAATTGGAGAATGCCTGGCAGCCCGTGTTGTCAGTCACCGTGACGTGATAGGTGCCCGCCACCAATCCGGTCAGGTCCTTGATGGTGGATTGCCCAACTGGTATTGCACCACCACCACTTGCCGCCCAATTGTACGTAAACGGCGATGTGCCTCCATGCGACAGCACAATCGAACCAACGGAGGCACCAAAACAAGGGCCTGCAGGTGTCACGGCACCAGTTGCCACTAACACACAGCCTTTGGCAAAGGTGAAATACTGCCCGTCCGCCATGTCCATGTTTGCCCCCCAAAAATTGCCGTTGAGGGTCATCGGGATTTCAATGGCGCCAGTGGTGAAATTGCCATTGGCGTCCACCAATAAATAGACAGCGTTGCCACCTTCATCCGGCAGGCCATCGGGGGTGGTGTACTGGACCCTGAACAGGTTGTCTTTGCTGCCATCTGGTGCGCCGGCAGTCGTCAAGGCAGCGCCGCCGGCATAATTTCCTGCGGAGGCTTGGTTCCACCAGATTTTGCCGGCTCCAGAATTGTCCGCACGTAGAAAGTAGGTAGCACCATCCGTTAATGTGATGGCGGATGGTAGGGCGAAGTTGTACCAAGCGTAAGAAGTCGTCAAATCATTGGAGGACAGGGTTACCGTGGCAAGGTCGGCACCACCCCAAGTGGACCTAATCCTGAAGGTCACTAACTGTCCAGTGGCATCCGCATCCTTGCGGAGGTTTAGTTGAATTTGGTTCACTTGATAGGACCCACTGCCCGATGTATAGCTGAATGTTTGGCCTTGTGATAACCCAGTTTTGATTTCAAGGTTATTGGGGCCTGTGGTCATTTGGGATGCCAAGTTGGACAGGTTGCCGTCCCGCACCTGCACCTTTACGGAGCCGACCGACCCAGTTTCTTGCACTCTCCATTTGCGGGGCAGAATCTCTCTTCCTGCTGGCGCACCAAGTGCAGTCCAAGCCGTGTTTGACCCTGCGTTGTCCCCCCACATCAAGGCGGCTTTATCAACAGAAAAATTGTTGGCGTTGGCGGCATTGGTGGCGGCGATGGTGTTTCCATTGCCCATTGCCACTTGCAGGCCCGGATTGACTGACTTCGATTGTTTTTGGTTGAGGGAAGAGGCATCGTCCCGTGCGATACCAGCGATGTTGGCGTTGAAGCCTGTATTGGTGGTCGCATTCCAAAAAATTGACCCATTGGATGCGATATAGTTCTGAGCCGTCGCTTGGGCCAGCGTGATTCCATATTTTATGGCAAGATAAGATTGAACCTTCAAACGGTCAGTAGCCGATAAAGGGGCCGAAAAAACGATTACCTCGGGTATCTGGCCATTAAAGAACTGGTCGTTAGCACCTGATATTCGTCTTGCACCAATATTCAAATGATTTATGGTGGTTGGGGCTTGAGTAATTGTACCAGTTGCAACCTGCGCTCCATTCATCCTGAGATAAGTCGTGCCAGAAAGCCTATTCAAATCGGCAATTTGCCAAGTTCCGCTTGTAGTGGATGAACTTATGATATTTTGCCAAGAACTTGCCAATGTCCCAAATTGTAATCTATTTCCACTGAATCGAAACTCTTTAACGTTATTAGAATTTCCGGAAAATCCGAATCCAAGCATGTTGTGGTCACCTGCCAGGGCATTTGGTTTTACTACCGCATAGTAATCTTCTGAATTGGGTTGAAGCGGCAAATTGGTATTGGAAAAAAAGTCGTTGACCCCATCAAAAGTAAAAGCGGGGTTGAAGTTGACAGCATTCGTTGTCAATACAGGCTGATTGGCAGAAGTTGGTTGAGTTTGATGTAAGGCACTTTTCTGGTCGTTCCATTGGGATGGTGTGGCATCTTTATCTGCCTTGAACCACATATCGAGGTTCGTGAAAACACCGCCCGGTGCAAATGGCAAATGAGTAGCAAAAGTAAAAAACTGTCCATTTGCGAAATCAAAATTGACTTCCCAGTTGGTGCCGTTGAGGGTCATCGCCGTTTCGGTGGCACCGGAGCTAAAGTCCCCATCCGCATCGGTCAGCAGGTAAACAATGGTTTCTTCTGCCGGAAGCCCATCCGTCCCACCATTGTCCGCCACTTGCACCTTCACCGAGCCAACAGTGCCTGTCTCCTGTACCTTCCATTTCCGGGCGAGTACTTGGCGATTTGCTGGCGCACCCGTGAAGGTCCAGGCCACGGCACCTGTGTTGTTGCCCCAGAGAAGGGCGGACCTATCGGCTGAAAACACCGTGGTATTGTCCGCATTGGTGGCCGCTATGGTGTTGGCATTGCCCATTGCCACTTGAAAACCTTCGTTGACGGACCGGGACTGCTTTTGCTCAAGCGCCGAGGCATCGTCCCGGGCAATGCCCGCAATATTGGCACCATAGCCACTGTTGGTAGCCCCATTCCAATAGACGGTGGTTCCGTTGGAGGCGATGTAGTTTTGAGGGCTCGTCTGGTCAAGCGTAATGCCGTATTTTATGGCAAGGTAAGAGTTTACTTGGCTGGTTTGGGTGGCCGTGAGGTTGGTAGGGAATAGAATAATTTCAGGAATACGGCCATTCCAGTAGGTGGCAGTCGCCAAAACCGGGTCAACCCCAACGTACCCAGCGGCAATGGTCTTGTTGGCAGTAGCGGTTATAGTTGCACGCTGTACGCCGAAGGATGAAATGACGGCTTGGGTGCCGGTGTACTTCCCATCCATCAGGACCGGCCTGCCGCCCTGAAACTCCGAGGTGGAACTGATGGCGTCATTCGTATAAAGCATCAAAGTGGTGTTCGCCGTACCGGTATGTTTGCCCAATCCAAACATTTGATTGGTATTTCCTGAGCCATAGGACATGATGTGCGACCAGTTGCCGGGGGTGTTCAAATGGTTGGCTACCGCAAACTGCTGTACCTGTGCCGCCCCCGTGGGCAATCCGGCCAAGTTCTGTATCGCCAAATAGTCGTTGGAGCCGTCAAATGAGATGGTTGGATTGTAATTGAATCCACTGTTTGCTAAGGTTGGTTGGTTGCCAGCCGTGGATTGGACGGCGTTCCGGCTGTTGCCCGACCTATCAGTCCAAGTAAAAGTGGTGCCGGTTGTTGCGCCATCGTTGGCCTTTAGCCACAATGCCGCCCCCCCAACGCCACCGGGAGCGGTGGTGGGGGACGTGTTTGCCTTTATGGATACGGCACCAATTGTCCAACTGGCCGAGGTGGAAGTCCAAGACATCGTGACGGACGCAGCACCAGGTTTCATGCTGCCCGCCCCTGCTATGGAGCTGTTCACGGTCTTGTCCCAATACTCCGTTTGCCCACTGCCGGGTGTTAGGTTCGTGCTGCCGTTGTTGAATGCCACGACGCCGAACACCAAATCATTGATAGCTGAGTTGGCAATTACCGTAGCAGTAGTTCCACTTCCCTGTGCAGACACTACTGTTCCAAATGGCGTTGTTTGGTTAACATTGGAAAACGACATCACCCCGATCACGGCATTGTCGCCTTGGCTGTTGTTGACCACCACGTTAAAAGTCCCAACAGGCGGGTTTACCAAGTACCAACCCTCTATCCGGCCTTGGTTTGAGTTGGAGAGGTTGCCCAACTTGGTCAATTGTGTACCGTTGTAGGTGATGGAAGTGACATACCCATACGGCTGCTGCGCCGATACCCCAACCACCAATAGCTTGTTGGAGCCACTGGTATTGGTGTACGAAATGGTGGTGCTACTTGCATTGTTCAAGGTGCCGGACACGGCAGTGCCAGCCACCACCTGCGCCGAGACTATCTCTACATTTACCAAAATGGCCATCAGCACGAGGAGAGCGGGCAGCCGTAGCAGTTTTTGAAGACCAATATTTTGATGGGGAAAATGTTCGTTTGAATGGAATACTCGGTGGCAAAAATCCGCTGAAACTATTACGGCGTACCCAACTTGGGCGAAACCAAGACAAGCAATCTTTGAAAAAGACAATAGTCGGCATGCCACCATTGGAATTGATAAGCCAGATTTGTAAATGGCAGCACCGAGGCGTTCGTGTTTTCTCTTAATGTTACTCATCTTTTTCGTGTTTGTTCACTTTTGGGCAGCAATTGAGGTTGGCATCAATTTGTTTGGAAACCAAAGCCAAACCCAAGAAAATGTTAGCTGTTTTGTCAAGAATCAGGGGGAAATAAGGAGGTAATTGGCACAAATAGGGGGCTTGCACCGACCAAATAGAAATAGGGTTCAACATGGTTGTCTTATCGGAAAACAGCCTTGAACCAAACTGTGAGGGGAAGGGGAAACAATATGAGGGGATTAAATTTCAGGCCAAAATCATTCCAAATCAGGAGAGTGCATGGAGTCTGGAACGGAATACATCAGGAATGGCCCCAAAAAGCGTCAACCCAACTGGCTGACGGGATACAAAATCAAAAAAGCCAGACTTGCTGCTACCGCAAATCTGGCTTTTCTGCTTTTGGAACAAGCACCGAAAACCTACCTCAAAATCACGACATACCCCTTCTTCATCTGCCCATCACCAAGGTCGAGCAAGTAGAAATAGGTGCCGTCCGGCAGTTTTTTGTCCTTGTAGGTACCCTCCCAATTGCTGAGGTAGTTCGTCGTTTCATAAACCAGTTCGCCCCACCTATTGTAAATGGTAAGGTGGTGGTTCGGGTAATTCTGCAGGCCGTTTATTTTGAACGCCTCGTTCTTCCCGTCGCCGTTCGGAGAGAAGGCTTGGAAAATTTGCAAATTGGAACAAAGCACCGTGACGAAAACGGTGGCCGTATCGCAGCCAAAAAGGTTGCAAATGGAATAGGTAAAGCTGTCTGGTGTATCCTCGTCGCAATAGTTGGGGTCGGGCACATAGTTGATGGTCCCGTTGGTATTGGTTTGCGCAGCACCATGCAGTGGTTGCGTGATAATGTTCACGGTCTGTAAAAACGAAACCGTGTCGTTGTTCAAGACTGGAATATTGAGCACATCGCCCTGTTGTGTCGTCACCACATCGTCCACGGCTATGGGCAGCGAGTCGCCAAAAAACTGAACAGTAATGTAAAAATAAGTGGTATCGCAAAGCCCTTCATCATCGCAGACGACCACACAGGCCGAATCAAGGCCGGGTTCGTTTCCTTCGTAAATGACGCAGTTGCCCTCAATCGCAAAGTTGACGGTCTCCCCATTTGAGCCGGGGCAGATGTTCGTAACGCTCACCACATCGCCCACCAACTCCGTCAAATCGAGGCAAAACGTGTCCTGTGCGCCAAGCAAAATCGTATCTGTCACCACATCGGAGGTCACGCACACCAGCTCCACGATGGCCGTTTCGCTGCACAGGGTCACCGTGTCCGTGATGGTGAGGGTGTAGCCGCCAATGGGCACTTGAATGGCCACGCCAGTAGGCACCGTTATGGTGTTGATGCCGAGCACCACCTGCACCCCAGTCAACTGCTGCTCCACGGACATGACACTGTAAACGTTCGACGGGTCGCCTCCTTGCACCAGAACCAAGTTGTTCGGGATGTCGAAAACGACGACCCAGTTGCCATTGGGGTCCCAACCGTTCATCAAGGCGGCCAATTCCTGCACCGTATTGAATACGCCTGTGAATGGCGTGCCGTTTATGGCCCAAGATTGGACGATGTACGGCCCCGTCTGGCCCATGCTCGGCAGGGCATTGTAATTCAGGATAAAACGGCTTTCGATTCCGCAAGGCAATAAAGGTCCCGTGTAGGGCTGCCCATCCAATTGGAGGGTTTTGTTGGCCAATTCGAGGAAGGTTATCGGCAGGCAAATCAGGCCAGTATCCACTGAGCAGGGAACGCCCGTAGCCAGCAGTCCGCCAGGAATGAAGGTCGGGCATGGCGTTGTCACGGAAATATTTGCCGTGAAAACAGCGGAGGTGTCACCAATGAACACCTCAAAGCACAGGGTATCAAGCCCTACCACTTCGCCCACCACCGTGATGCACCAAGTGGCGGTGTCAACTGTGAAACTGGCGTTGCCGTTGCTCACGCAAACGTTGGAGACGCTGTCAATGGTAGCGGCAATGTACCCGAAATCTTCGAGGCAAAGCACGAGCAAGGCACCCTGTTCCACGGTGGTATCCATCGTCACGTCGTCAATGATGCTGCACTGTACGTTCACCGCAAAGGTGTCCGCACAGCCTTTGACTGTATCGGTGAGTATGAGCAAGTGCAGCCCCGTGTCAACCGTCATTCCGACGGTGGTGCCATTGAGGTCGCAGATGCCGATTGTCCCGCCAAAGGCAGCCCCATTGTCGGTGATGAGGTAATTCGGCAAGTCAAGCACGGACACCGATACGCAGAACTGGGCAGTGGCAGCACAATCGTCCATAGCGATGGTCAGCGGCGAGAACGCCGTCATGCCACAGCCATTGTTGGTGGTGCAGGTCACATTGGCCAGCAGCGTATCTTGGCAGCCGGTGGCCATTTGCACAAAAATGATTTCGTGGAACCCCGTGTCTAATGCTATTTGGGCAAACTGTCCGTTGCACACCACAAAACCACCCGTGTAAGGGAAGCCGTTGTCCAGCACCCCATAGTTGCCGATGGAATCGAGCAAAATCGGGGTGCAGTACGCCGCTATGTCCGCACAGCTCGCCACCTGTATCTGTTGTGTCGCACTTGGAAAAATGTCGAACAGGCTGCACAAGGCACCAACCGTGATGTTGAGCAAGGTGGTATCGCAGTTGCCAAGGTTATCACAGGCGACGACGCAGGCAGTATTTGTCCCTACAAATCCGGGTGCTGGTGTGAACGTGAAACAATTGCCGACGATGTTCAATGTCCCATTTTGGGGCTGCCCACAAACGGTCAGCGTTTGGAAAGTGCCCGGCAAGCCCGTGATGTCAATGCACTCCACATTGCTTGGGAGTTCCTCGAAAGTAAAAATATTGAGCTGGCTCACCCCATTCACGGCATTGATGGTCAGCGTGTCGGCACAGCCGTCCACTTGGTTTTGCACCACTACTTGGTGCTGACCAGCACCATTAATTGGTACCGCCATGCCCAATGGGATGTCATTGAAGTTGGGGGAAAGGGTACTTAATAGGCCCGTTGCGATGTGCGTGATGATGAGGTTTCCGTACACTCCGTTGTCGTTGGTGCTGATGATTGAAAAGGTAGGTTGTTCAATGTTCCAGTTTCCGGCGAAGTCCCAGCCATTCATCTGGGCAACCAACTCCTGCATATTTTGTACCACACTTGCAAAGTTTTGACCATTTGCTTGCCAGCTTACCGAATATGGCCCGCTAACACCCTGACCAAAAACCTGCCCGAAGTTGTAGATATAAATCATATCCATGTTGCAGGGCGTAAGCGTACCCGTGTAGGGCTGCCCATCCAGCGTTATTTGGTAGCTATTTATTTGTGCTGGCGCAATGGGCAAGCAGGCCTCCCCTGCCCCATTTTGCAGCGTGACAATAATATCGTTTTGGGCAAATATTTCGGGACATGGGTCGCCTACATTTATTAAGAAGACAAAAGTGTCGCAAACGGGCACGAGGTTGTCGTCGCAAAAAACGACGCAGAACGTGTCCGAGCCAGTGAAGTCGAGGTTCGGGGTATAGGAGTAGCAGGTGGCACCAACGGGAACGAAGCCGCCATTGGCGGGAAGTCCACAAAAGCTCACGCTGAACAGGTTGCCCAACAGTTCGTCGGTATTGCCGCAAATCTGGCTGACGGAGGTGTTCGGGGTGGTGTTGAACACCAGCGTGTCAGTGGAAAACAGGTGTTGCACAAAAGTCACCAGCACGGTATCGGCGCAACCGTTGGCTGCCGTCACAATGACTTCGTGGGTCCCGTAGCCTGCTATGCCTAACGCAGCGCCGAGCGTAACCTGCACAATGTTCACGGTCAATGTTTGCGGAGCGCCACCCGCTGGGGTAATGACGAGGTTGCTGTAAATGCCGCCCTCCCCACCTTGAATTGTTTGCGTTGCTTGGTTTAGTACCCAGTTGCCGGCGGGGTCCCAAGCGTTCATCTGTGCCACCAAGTCGGCGATGTTGGCGACAATGCCGCTATGGAGCGTGCCATTTGCCGTCCAGGCATTGATGGTGTAAGGCCCTGCGGGCAAATTTGCGAAGCTGTAAACCGCCAAGTTGGCGAAGCCGCATGGGATGAATGACTGCGTGTAGGCCACGCCATCCAGCGTCACCGAATAGTTGAAGATTTCGGCAGGTGGGATGGGGATGCAAAGCGAATTGTTTGCCGAAGGCGTGATGAAGCTCAAGGCGTTTTGGTCAAAAATTTCTTCACAAACCACTGGCGGCACGATGTTCAAGACGATGGTGTTTTCGTCACAGACCCCCCCGCTGCAAAAGCTGACGCAGACCGTCGTCGTGCCATAGAAGCTGCCGTTGGCATTGAACTCCAAGCAGTTGCCATTGATGGTACCGCTGATTTCCGCCAAGTTTATCCCACAAAAATCAGCGGAGGTAATGCCACCGGGCAACTCGATGACGAAGTTATCGAGGCAGGTGTCCACAGAGGTTTCGCCCACTGGGATGGTGAGGTAAACGGTATCGTTTTCAGGGAGGACGTTTACGATGAAATAAGTCGTGTCGCAAACCTGCGGGAAGCCGCCATCGCAAAACACCATGCAAAACTGGTCTTGTCCAGCGAAATTGAGGTTTGGAATGTAGAAAACGCAGGATGGCGAGGTGAGCGGGGCAGCCCCATTGGCCGGGCCGGCGCAGTAGCCCACATTGACGATGACGCCGCCGGGCAGTTCGCTGCCATCGAGGCAAGTGGATATGGTCGGTGTATTCACCGTGGTCGTCAGGTAGATAGTGTCTGTGAATATAGGGTTCAGCACAGCATTGATGTAGAGGGTGTCGGCGCACCCGTTCGCTGGGTTTTGGACAATCAGTACAGAGATGCCGGGGTCGCTCAAGCCCACCGTGAAGCCGGTCGGCAGGAAAGTAGTGTTGGTGTTGAGGATGGATTGGGTGCCGCTTGGTAGGTGCGTCACCTGCATGTCGTCATAGGAGGTGTTCACATCGCCACCAAAAATAAGGCCGGTGCCGGTATTTATTTGCCAATTTCCCGAAGGGTCAAAAGCTTGCATCAGCAAGAGCAAGCCATTGGCGTCGTTGAAAAAACCGGAATAAGTAAAGCCGTTCACGGCCCAAGCATCCAAAGAATAAGGCCCGCTGAACCCGGCCCCTGGCAGGAAGGTGTAGGAATAGGCAGTGGTCGCCTCGAAGTCGCAAGCAAAAGGACTTATCAGGGCATTGCCGTTCAGGTACAGGTCGAATCCCAGCAGGTCGGTCAGCGGAACGGGCACACAGTAGTTGGTGGGGTTGCCCAGAAAATTAACGGTCACGGTGTCATGTTGAAAAACATCGTCGCATTGCACGGCTGTCACCGTCACTTGCAGGTAGGTGGTGTCGCAGGTGCTGCTGTTGTTGAAGCAATGAATCGTGCAAATCAAATCTGGGGAAATGCCAGTGAAACCGAATGCTGGCGAAAGAGTCAAACAGTTCTGGTTCATGGAAAGTGCGTTCACGGTGAGCGGGCTTCCCGGGTTACAGAACAGGGAACTGGTGATTGTTCCAAGGTTGTTGAAAACCGCTGGGTCCATGCAATAAACGGTGTTGGTATTGCCAGTGATGGTCACTTGGACGGTGTCGGTGCAGCCACTGTAAACAAGGTTTGCTGCAGCCGTCGTGGAGCAGTTGGTGCCAGTGAGCACCACCATGATTGGGTAGTCGCCAGCGGGCAAGTTGTTGAAAACATTGAAGGGCTGAAAACTCGTGCCCCCATTTATGCTGTAAGAAAGCGGGCCAGTGCCGCTGGCAAGTACGGCAATGGAGCCATCCGCCACCCCGCAAGCGGAGGGTTGCGTCCGGTTGATGCCGCCGATGCTGGGCACTGCCCCTGGCATTACCAGCATGACTGGGTTGCCAATGTAGTCCACAGGGCAGTTTCCGCCTACAAAGCGGACTCGCACGGTGTAGCTGCCCTGAGCAATATTGCTGAACGTCGGGGACAATTGCCAGGCCCCCCCATTGTTGATGCTGTATTCAAGTTGCCCAAATCCAGCGGCGCTGATGATGATGGAACCGTCCGTAAAACCGCAGGCAGTCGGGTTGTTTACTGCCACGGCGCCGATGACCGGGGGAGCAGGTTGGGTCAAAATGACCGTGCTGCCAGTGACAAGGCAAGTCCCATCGCTGTTTTGCACCGCCGTTGTATAGGTTCCGGCAGGTAGGTTTGAAAAGATGTTGGATGGGTGCCACGTCGTGCCGCCGTCTATGCTGAAATTAAGGGTGCTTGGACCATAGGCAAGGATGGTGATGTTGCCCGTGAAACTGCCGCAGCCCTGCGGGTTCACCGCCGAGACCCCATAAAAGGTTGGATGGTTGTTGCTGGTTAGTGTGACATAGCCCCCATTTTTTACGCAGGTAGAATCTGCCGACCGACGGACAAGGATATGGTAAACACCTTCGCCAAGCCCAGTGAAGCCATTGCTTGGCTGGTAGTGGCCACCCCCATCCATGCTGTACTCAAACTGGCCGCCATCGTTGGGAACTATGACGGTTATCAGGCCGTCCAACTCGTCGCAATTGGAGGGGCTTGCCGCAAAAACATCCGCAATTATGGCCTCGGCTGGCGAACCATTGAGGGCGATGTTGGGATTGCTTACCACGCAACTACCGTTGGCGTTCCGAACCCTGATTTGAAAAATGCCGGAACCAAGAAATTGGAAAGTATTGGAAACCTGCCAGGTCTGCCCAGCGTCAATACTGTATTGCAAGGGGCTAATGCCACCTTGGGCGAAAACCGAAATGTTGCCATTTTTCACATCGCAGTCGGATGGGTCTGTGGATTGAATGTCAAGGATTTGGGGAAAGGGAGGGGCACTCAATGTAAAATCGCCGCCATTTACCACACAGATTCCATTGGAACCACGCACAAAAACGGAATAATTGCCCGGCTGCAAGGCTGTAAATACCCCGTTGTTTTGCCAAGTACTCCCACCGTTAATGCTGTATTGGTAAGGGTCAAGGCCGAGGGTAGTGATGGTTATTGAGCCATTGTTGAGGCCACATTCCGTCGGTTGGTTAACGGCTACGTCAATTATCACAGGTGGGTTTAGCACCTTCACCACCACTTGGTCCATCGTCCCATCTTCCCCCGAGACGAAATAGGTGGTGGTGATGGTGGGGAAGGCCAGGGGGTTGGGACAATCAGTGCAACTTAGTCCAGTTGATGGAGTCCAAGTGTAGCTATTTGCACCAGTGGCTTGTAGTTGGGTGGTATCGCCCAAGCAAATCGAAACATCAGCGCCAGCACTCACTGACCAGGGGGTTGGCGGATTTAAAGACTTGGTTGCGAAACAAGGATGGGCATTCGCAGATTGCCCAAAAAGAATAAAGGTTACAACCAGAAAGGTTGCAAACCGAATTGAAGTAATCAAGGATTTCATGTGTTCGTTTAGTGTTGACTCTAAGTGTAACATGCTTTTTTCCATAGAAGGAGGTTGTTTACATGGGTGTAAATACATGAGTTTGAAATTGGGATTATTGTGATGCCTCCGGTACTGGTTTATCTCGAAAATAGCTGTGTTTCAAGCCATTACGCAATGTCTTTGAGTAAGTTGTGGTGAGTTTTCTCCAGAACATCGTTTTCAGGAAACGACGATTAACATGCAAAATGTCGAACAACGCTCACTCAGAATCAATCGGGGTTGCGACCCTGAAGTACTTGAGTGGGCTGATTGTTTTCTCGAACTAAAGGTGTTCTTTTGAGCCTATTCAATAGGCAAAATTGGATGAGCAAGACTGATGAGCTGTATCAAAACGTGTGCAGGAGGGTAAAACTTAGTGCAAATATATTGCCTTTAGACTTATTTTTACACTTTGTTGGTGCTTAGTTTGAAAAATCAATCTTCTCCAAGTTTCGGTTTTTGAGTTGGCAATCAATTTTTCCCAAAAAAAATACGTCCCAGAGACGCTGATAGTCTGCAATTTATAAAGAACAATGAAAGACGCATTGAAAATCTCGCTCGTTGACACCCATTCACATCTTTACCTCAAGGAATTTGACGGCGACAGGTCCGAGATGGTCCAAAGGGCATTGGAGGCAGGTGTTGAAAAAATCTTCCTCCCCAATATTGACAGCAGTGTGGTAAACGAAATGCTGGCACTTGAAGCTGCCTACCCCAGCCACGTACATGCCATGATGGGTCTTCACCCTTGCTCAGTAAAGGACAATTACCAAGAAGAACTGGGAATCGTGGAGGACTGGCTGGGCAAACGTCCCTTTTGTGCAATTGGCGAAATTGGCATTGACCTTTACTGGGACAAAACGACGCTCGATATCCAAATCGAAGCGTTCAGATTTCAGATTGCTCTCGCAAAAAAACACAACCTCCCCATCGTCATCCACTCCAGGGAGTCCACTGAACTGATTTTGGACATCCTGGGAGATGAAAAAGACGAGCGGCTCCGAGGAATTTTACACTGTTTCACAGGCTCTGTGGAACAGGCCGGGCAGGCATTCGCTTTGGGTTTTTACCTTGGTATAGGCGGTGTGGTAACTTACAAGAACGCCGGGCTGGACATGGTGGTAAGTCAATTGCCCTTGGAATGGCTGGTGTTGGAGACCGACGCCCCCTATCTATCGCCAGTGCCGTTTCGGGGCAAACGCAATGAAAGTGCTTATGTGCGGTTGGTTGCGGAGAAGGTAGCGGCGGTGAAATCCATTGATTTGGAAACGGTGGGAAGGGTGACAACTGCGAACGCAAAAAATATTTTTGAAAAAATAACATGGGCTTACACAACTCTTTCTTAATCTTGCCCCATCTTTTCTACTATGAGTTAAACTTGTTGAGCCTTTTCCAGTCCAAATTATTATTTGAAGAACTGTCCGCTTTTAAAAATTTTTGAATTGTTATTTCTTTTTACAATTTTTGCGGCGTCTTAAACACAACAGGATTATTCCTGACAAAAAAACAAACGGAGAGATGGCCGAGTGGTCGAAGGCGCACGCCTGGAAAGTGTGTATACCTCAAAAGGGTATCTAGGGTTCGAATCCCTATCTCTCCGCTGATTTTACTTCTGGAGGGAACAAACAACGGATTATAAAATCAATTTAACCGGGAGCATTCCCACAATCTTTCAGGAACGATTAACTAAATTCTAAACGTAAAATCTTACGACTATGCGCAAATTCTTAGCTCTTTTGCTCGTCTTCGGCTTAGTGACCTTCACTACTAACATCGTTAGCGCCCAAGGCCCTGCTGACACCACTCAGCAATCCACCCAGGACACATCAGCGGAACCTACCACGACGGAAGTTGAGAGTGCCGCACCTGTCGAATCCTCCTCTGGCGTTCAAATGCTCAAGGAAAAATTCATTCAGGGTGGATGGGGCTTCATGCTCCCCATTCTTTTCTGCTTGATTTTGGGTTTGGGCCTCTGTATCGAAAGGGTAATCACCCTCAACTTGGCCTCCATCAACACCGAGAAATTGCTTACCAAAATTGACAACAACCTGAAAAACGGTGATGTAAAGGGCGCAATGGAGGCTTGCCGTTCTACGCAAGGCCCCACGGCCAGCGTACTGTACGAGGGCCTTCGCAATACCCAATACGGCCCCGATGCCGTCGAAAAGGCAATTGTATCCTATGGTAGCGTACAAATGGGCTTGCTCGAAAAAGGACTTATCTGGATTTCATTGGTGATTGCACTTGCCCCGATGCTCGGCTTCATGGGTACGGTAATCGGTATGGTGGAAGCCTTCGACCGCATCGAACAAGTTGGTGACATCTCCCCCACCATCGTTGCAGGTGGTATCAAGGTGGCCTTGTTGACGACGGTATTCGGTCTTATGGTGGCCATCATCATGCAGATTTTTTACAATTATGCAGTATCGAAGATTGATGGCATCACCAACAAGATGGAAGAAGCTTCTGTCACCTTGGTTGACATGCTGTTTGCCAACAACATTTTCAAAAGATAAAAAACAAGCACTATGTCTGCATATAAATACCTATCAAAGAGTGGTACTTCCATTGCTTTCTTGGCTGTGGTCGTGCTTTTTGTAATCGCATTAATTCCCATTTTTTCTGGGTTGTCCGCTTTCAATGGCATACCAACGGAACAGCAGGCTTTTTCAGAAGAAGGCAGCATCTTTAGCTTGGGCATTTTGATTTCGATTGGGCTACTAATTTTGACCATCCTGACCACTTTGGTGCTCAGTTTATTTCAAGTCATTGGCAATCCGGGAGCTGCTAAAAAAGGCCTAATTTCATTTGGGGTAGTAATTATCCTGTTCGTCATTCTTTACTCAATGACGGATACCAACGTGGTTGGTTCCCTGCGCACCACCATGGATACCTTCAAGATTAGCGACAGTATTTTCAGCACCATCAGCGGAGGAATACAATTGTCCTTGGTGATGCTTGTCGGACTCGTGGCGCTGGCAATCGTGATGGAAATATGGGGCTACTTTAAAAATCAATAACCATCATGGCAAAGAAAAAGAGTAGAGGCGCAGCCGAGATTAATGCCAGTTCGATGGCGGATATTGCCTTCTTGTTGCTGGTATTCTTCTTGGTCACAACCACCATTGATGTGGAGCGAGGCATCACGGTTCGTTTGCCGGAATGGTCGGAAGAGCCACCGGAGAACGTTCAAATCAACAAGCGAAATGTGTTCACCGTATTGGTGAATGCCCAAAACCAACTTTTGGTGCGTGGTGAGCCAGCCCAAGTTGGAGAGTTGCGCAATAGGGCAAAGGAATTCATCATGAATCCCAGCAAGAAGGAGGATTTGGCCGAATTTCCCAATGCGGCAATCATCTCGCTAAAGAATGACCGTGGTACCAAATACGGCACTTACATCGAAGTTTACAATGAGCTAAAAGCAGCTTATAATGAGCTTTGGGAAGAAGAAAGCATGTTGCAATTTGGCGAGCACTATTCCGATGATTTGCCTAAAGCTAAGAAGGACAAAATAAAGGCAAAAATTCCTTTTGTTCTTTCTGAGGCTGAAGCCTCCAAATACGGTGAGGAATCGAAATAGGTGTCAATTCTAACCACAACACTCAAGCCTTTCAAACTTTACAGTTATGGGTAAATTTCAGAAAAAACGTGGGAGTTCAGCACCGGCCATTTCGACTGCTTCCCTTCCCGATATTGTATTCATCCTTCTTTTCTTCTTCATGGTTATCACCAAGATGCGGGAAACCGAACTGAAGGTAAAGGTTCAAGTACCACAGGCCACTGAATTGGAAAAACTTGAACAAAAGACATTGGTGCATTACATCTACATTGGTCGCCCGATGGAGCGCTTTCAGTCAATATATGGCACTGCACCTCGTATCCAACTTGATGATTCATTTAAGACCGTGGAGGACATTCCACTGTTTGTTGAAAACCACAAACAAACGGTTCAAGCCGGACTTCGCCCCAGGGTGACTTCCTCCCTCCGGGTGGATGGCGAGATTACCATGGGTATCGTTCAGGACGTGAAAGACAAGCTAAGGAAAATTGGGCAATTGAAAGTCAACTACGCCGCAAGAAGAGGTGTGGCAAAGTCCACTGAGTAAATTCGCTCCATTTTCAAGAATCAAAAGGTCGTTGTCAGTTCCTACTGACAACGACCTTTTTTCGTTTTAGCAAAAACCATTACCTCAATCTGTCCGCAGACCTCACCAGTGCCTCGTCTTTCTTAATCGCCCTCAATGCCAATCCGGTGAAAAGAACAAACAGAGCTGGCAAATAGAGGCCATATCCCACTCCTACCCCATTGGTGCTTACATTTGAAAAGTCTTGCCAGAAAAGAAAGGAGGCCAATACGATTCCCAAGATATTGGCCGCCAACGCCGCCCTACCAATTTTCAATTGCAATTGCCTATTGCCGTAAAGAAAAATAGCCGCTAACGACAATGCACCTGCCACAGCGAACAGTACCAACAACCCAATGTTGTCACCAGTAGTGTAGGCTTTATCAGAAAACAAGGTGGAGCTTTGAACGCCCTCTCCCGAAATTGCGAACGGCAAGGCCAAAACCCCAAACCCAGCGGCTGAGGAAAGCAGCAAAAAAATGGATTGAATTCTCTGTATCATTTTATCACAACCGTTTTAATGAAATGGCTGGCCTCGCAGTTGGATGGCACTGAAATTGAAGCATTCCGCACCATCATACTGGAATCCATCGCAAATATAGAAAGGCAAGCCACAGGTAGGCGTGAAGTTTGGCTAAACCATTTTTCAAAAAAAAATTCATTTGCCAGTTCCGCCGTTGTCACAGAACCCCGGGTACTATTTTGCAAATTTTCGCATTTAGCACCCGTAAAACAAGAAAGTAAATGACAACCTCTACCCACAAACCGACGTCACAGTTTTGCAATTTTTACCCAAAAATCGTTGCCATTGACCTTCATATTTGTATCATCAAACAGAACAAGGGTTACACTCACTACAAATAAATACAAAAACAATGAGCACATTCCGCACCATCATCGCCAGCTTCGCACTCCTCCTGAGTTTCCAACTCAATGCTCAAACAGAAAATGCCATTGCCGACTTGAACTTCAAGTTAAAGTTGATGGATGACCAATACACTTGGGGCGTGTTCGTGGTGCCAGGGCAATCAATCACACCCTCTAAGCGTGTAAACACTGGTACAGGCCAAGTGACCATTGTTGCCCCATTTGGTTTTGCTTATGCTGGCCTCGAAAATATCAGTGGTACATGGATTGAAAACGCCAGGGTTGATGGCCCAATGGAAGCTCCAAACAAGTCTTATATCTCTTTCGGCTTTGTTTCCGATGAGCCTCGCATCAAATACCAAGCGGGCAAAGAAACGTTGCTTTTTACTTTCATCCCAGAAAACGGAAAAGCTGAATTCAGCTTGATTGACAATGAAACCGACCCATTTGCTACCCCAAATACTTATGGCTCAAACCCAGGCAACGAACTTGGCGTAATTGATTTCGGACACGGTGGCATGATAGTTTACAACTACGGCCATAACTTGGAGACCCCAACAACAGCTTCATCCCCTATTGCCAACGGCAAGAAAACGCCTGAAACAAAAGTAGGGAAGGAGGATTTCAAAGCGATTTTTGCTTCCGAAAAAATCTCCACTCCAAACAATTGATTCAGTATCCAGAAATAATAATGTTTAAACTTTTGAAGGGCTGCACTTTTCGTGTTGCCCTTTTTTTATTGCCCTAACTCATACGCCTCACCATACAGCACAAAAACCACCCAATAGCCCACAAGCGCTTTATCAAATTGTTGCTGCAACACCTGCTTCTCCAATCGCATTTCCTGCATGAGGCCCTTCAAGTTCCGTTGCCTATTTTTAGCATCGCCAACAAACCTGCTCAGTTTAAGCACCACCAACCTATCCGCAGTTTCCACAAGTAAGTCAACATTGGTTTCGAACAACCTACCATCAAAAAAATTGCGCAACGGGTAACAAGTCGAAACCCGCAACACTTGAAATTGTGCATTCATCCATTCTTGGAAAGCCCCAGCTTTTCCCAATAAATCTTCTACTTCCACCAAATCCAGCACCTCATACCGGTCAATCAATTGCTCCACAATATCACCTGCACCACCCTGCACCAGCCCTTGGCTGGTGGCCAACAATAAATCCTTGAAGGCTGCCGCCACCCGCTGCCGCTCTGGTACTTCCGGCAACGTAAAGGCACCGAAACAATTGATTTGGCTCAAAATGGCCATCTGACCTCCCGTCCCGACATCCTCTGGAATGGCCGCCAATACTGGAAACGGGCGCCTGCCAATCCGCCCCGCAAGCTGAACCCAGCGGGATTCTTGGTGGGATGCATGTGGAAACTCATCCGGGAAATAACTGACCTCCGTTGAAATTAATAAATTTTTGCCCTCACACTCCCAAAACGTTTCATTGGAGTTGGCATCCAGAGCGGGCTGCTGCTCCTGCCCATTGTTGCAAACCCGGTTCAACCAAATTGGCTGCTTTTCACGGGTCGGGAACACCAAGTAATCCCTTGCACGGGTCAGCCCGACATACATCAGACGGTTATCCTCGGCCAATGCAGCCACCCGTTTCTGCGACTTTTCCAGCGAATCCGCCATCCGCTCCTCCAACAGTGTGCCCCTGAACTGGTCGGCATAAGGGTTGACCCATAGCCGGAGCCACCGATTGCCGAGCAGGTTATCAAGGTCAATGACTGCTGAAGTTGGCACCAATGAAATACCCCACACATCCTCCCGGAGCGTCTGCTCTAAGCTGTGGCAAATCACGATGGGGTATTCGAGGCCCTTGCTCTTGTGGTAGGTCAGTACGTTGATCGCCATTGGGCTTTCCCCAGAGCCTTGCAGGTCATTTTCGTTTTGGGCGATGTCATTTGCCCACAACAAAAAGCCACCCAACGAAGCGGCACTGTGCAGACGGTTGCAAGCTTGTTCGTATTGCAGGGAATAATGGATGAGCATGTCCACGTTTGCGAGGCGCTGCTCCACGTTACCCCAAGTGGCAATGATGCGCCGAAGGTCCAGCTCTTCCAGCAACAACAGCAGGATTTCGGAGCCGGAAAGCTCGGCCACCTGCGGCCTCAAGGCATTCAGGCGCTGCACAAACTCGTTCTTTTCGCCCCATTTGAAATCGGGTTTACCCTCTTCAGCGGCTTCGAGGTATGCCAGCCGGTCTTCCACGATTTCGTGCAGCTCCAGCCGGGCCGCCAGCAACAGCATCTCCGCCACCGAGAGCGAATCGTACTTGTTGAGGATGAACTTGAGGCAAGCCAAAATCAACTTCGCCTCGGCGGTGACCATCAGCCCAGCCCTCGAAATGGCGGCCCGCAGCCCTGTCCGGTGCAGCGCCGCCGCCATGTCACGACAGTCGGCATTGGAGCGGCAGAGGATGGCCACATCGCCCGGCTGTGCTGCCCGGTAGTTTTTTTCGCCTTTCGGCAAAATGGTGATGCCACGCTCCAGGTTGGTGCGCAAAGCCTCGGTGATGCAATTGTGCAACCACTCCTTGCCCGGCTTTCGTCCATCGCCGTCATAGTTGAAGTGCCAATGCACGAGCGCATTGCCCATTTCGGGCGGCTCATCTTGCTGGTTGGCGGTGTCCTTGGTGGCCAGCTTGCGTCGCTTAGGCTGCAAGGCCACCTGTTCGGCTGGCAAGTTTGAAAATGCTTTGGTGAAAATAGCATTGGTGGCAAAAACCACATCCTCCCTTGAGCGCCAGGAATGGGCCAAAATATTGTCGGGCCGCAGCCCGCCCTGCCCTTCTATGATGGCCTGCATCAGCAGCGGGTCGGCGCCCCGAAACCCGTAGATGCTCTGCTTGGGGTCTCCCACCCAGATGGAGTGTCGGGCGAATCGGGAAAGTTTCAAGAAAATCTCAAGCTGCAACGGGTTAGTGTCCTGGAACTCATCCACCAGCAGCAGGTCAAGCTCTTCCGCCAACACCTCCTGTACGTTCGGGTCGTCGAGGAGGCCCTTCACGTAACATTCCATGTCGTTGTAGTCTATCAGCCCACGTTTTTTTTTGAAGCGCTCAAACTCGTCTATGGCCGCCGCCGCCAGTTCGAAGATGTTGAAAATGAACGCCTTGACATCGTCCCTAAGTCCCACATGACCGAGATGGGTATTGGCGAATCCGACCAAATCCTCCAAATCTGCCCGGCTTTTGGCGCCCACTTTTGTCTTCGCAATTTTGGCCCACTGGTGCCAGTTCAGGGTTCCCCGCAGCCTTAATTCACTTTTGATTTCCCGGAGCGACTTGATGCCATCGGCGGTCACCTTGGTGGTGTCCCCATTGTTTTCCAACCTTGAAATGGTGGCCTCGATATGCTCATTTATCAGTTCATTCCAAGCCTCCGGCGTCCGGTCAATCACAGGGTCAAGAAAACGGGCAAAGCGCTCGAAGGATTGCTGCTTGCTGAGATCCAGCACCTCGTCGCCAAAGGCGTTGGCACGGACGACCTCGGCGAGGTCTTTGAGCAGCTTGCGCCAATCCGTTTTTCCATAATCTGATTTTGAAAGCCCCAACCGATTGGAAAGCAACTCCATTTCCTCTACCCGCTCATTGGTCAGCACCATCGAAAGCGACTGGTTGAACAGCATCTGCTGGTCTTCGTCGGCGATGATGTCCACTTGCGGCGACACCCCGGCCTCGTAGGCAAAACGCTTGAGCAGCTTCACGCCAAGGCCGTGCACCGTGCCTATGAGCGCATTGGAGAGGTCGTTGGCGGCTTGGGTCAGGCCCTCTTCTAAGAGGCGCACCCGCACCCGTTCTTGCAACTCGGCGGCGGCCTTGTTGGTAAACGTGGTGGCAATGATGCCACTTGCACGCACTTTGCCGGAGGCCAAAAGCTCAACAAGTTCCTTGGTGAGGCGGTAGGTCTTGCCGGAACCCGCCCCTGCGGATATAATTTTGAGGTTCATTTTCGGTGAAATGTCAGTTTGAATAAGAAAAAAGTGTAGCTGCGAAGGTAAGCAGCCGTGGGCGTTTGCTGTTTCCAACATTTCAAACTAATTTTACCCCTGAAGCCAACGGCCATTTCCTTGAACATCAAATGTCTTGGCAGTACACAACTTACTGATTATCAAAACATAACTTCTTCTACCATGTCAAAACTTGACTACGTTACCATCGCCATTGTTGGCATCTGCATCATGGCCATCCTTTTTTTGGTCTATAAAATGACCAACGTTTTCAGCGGGGAGAAGGCAAAGGACAAGACCGAAATCGCTACGGACTCCGTGGAATCTGAGGACGAGGATGTTTACGATTACGAAATTGACCAGAACGTGGACTCCACTGGCACTACCGCTGGCGGTGCTGTAAGCGACAAAACCACCACGACCAAGCCCAGCACCTCCGTCCCTTCCAACAAAGGCGAATCATCTGCAAGCGACGCTCCCGCAGAGGATGACAATGTAATCACGACTGGAAAAACCGGCGGCACAAAAGCAACTACCAATAGTGGCACAACAACTTCGGACACGGCTGATAAGCCTGCTTATTCCCAAGGAAAGTACATGGTGTTGGCGGGTTCATTCTCCCAGAAAGCATTCGCCGATGCACAGGTGAAGGATTTGAAAAAATTGGGCTACAAAAACGCCCAAGTGGAGATTTTTGATCGTGGAAAGTACGCCGTGGTGCTGGTTGACCGATTCAACAACATGGCGGAGGCCGAGCGCTTGGTCAAGAAACTTGGCAGCAATGGCGTGAAAAGCTACGTAAAAACTAAATCATAACCTATCTCCAAAACGATACGATTGCACCTTGCAATCGTATCGTTTTCTTAAAATTCCTACCCAAAGCTTGCTTGCCAAGCCAGCATCCCGCCCGTCAGGTTCCTCACATTGGTAAAGCCCGAAACTTCGAGCAACTGCTTGGCCATGCCGCTGCGGTTGCCGGAGCGGCAATAAACCACCACTTCTTCATCCTTGTGGGCCATCAAATCTGGAATGGCAGCCATCAGATTGCCCACCGGAACCAAGTCGCCTCCAATGTTGAATTCTTCATGCTCATATTGCTCACGCACGTCAATCAGTACGTAATCAGCGGCTCCAGCATCCATTCTTTCCTTTAGTTCTTGTACAGTAATGTCCATTTTCTATATAAATAAAAGGGTTTGCGTTAAGGCAAATGCTGAGACAATTGCCTGGTTATCAATTGATTGACAATGGTGCTACCCGTAAATAGGGTATCCTCCACAGCCATTTACCCGCAAAATTAATCTTTTGTCAAAATCAACCGCTCGCTGAATCGCTCGCCGGTTTTTTCATTGACCACTTGGACATGGTAAACGCCAGTAGGCAATGTGCCCAAATCATGGCTGCGCTCCAAATTGCCTTGGCTCACCACTTGACCAAGGTTGTTGAAAATGGCCAACCGAAAGTCATGGTAGTTGCCCTCCTTGAGCCGGAAATTGACGAGGCCAGTGCTGGGGTTGGGGAATAACTTCAAGCCGGAGGTGGACTTACCGGGTTGCTCGCTCGCACCACTGTTGGTGTTCGTTGCAGGCCCAAATACGGGGCGCAGCATGAGCGAACCACTAATACCGGAAGAGAATTTTGACCAACCGTTGCCAGTGAGGTTCGACCAATTGCAGCCGCAAGCATTTTGGATGTCGAACCCAATGGGTATGCCCAGCGTTGCCGCCGATTCTTGCTCAAAGCCTATGAAGAAATCACTGCCCGCTGGAATATTGACGGGCATAGGGGTGCCCAAAAAATCGTCGAGTACATAAGTGGTGAAGCCCTGCAAAGTGTCATAGACGTTGTTTGGGTAAAAGGGCCGAAGCAGAGAGCGCACAAACACAGGGTCTGAATCCAAGGAGCCGACCCAAACCTTCAAGTTGAAAAACTGCCCCTGAACATCGCCATTTACGTGCGGGAACATGATTTGGACTGCCTCCAGCACATCGTCCTCATTGGCGTGGAACTGGGTGGCCAACTGCTCGCCTCCGACCGAATGCCCTATGTACACCTGCCACTCCGCCGTGCCATCGTCATGGGCAAAATAATTGGAGAAGGTGTTCCGCAATGTTACGGTGTCGTTGGGGGTGAAAATGGCTCCTTGACTTGTTTCCGTAAAAGCAAACTTGGTTTCCAGCACCCTCAGCCCGCCAACGGGTATGCCGTCAAGGTCATTTTTTATTTGGGTGAAATTTCCAGCAGGTATAGTCCTTTCTCGAACCGAATGTACTTTTGGCGGCATGTTGTTGTCGGTCCCGGTCTCCACCACCGTAAAAAAGCTGCCGATGGTCGTCCCTGTGACCAGCTCCCGATAGGAAACACTGGAGGAAGAAAGCGCCCTTGTATTGTCGAAATGGTTGTAAAAATGCGATTGCAGCTTGTCCTGCGTTTCCTCCGAAACATGCCCCTTGAAGTGCTTCCACGGCATGGCGGTGTAGTTCTTGAGAATGGATGTGGGCAGTTGGGTGAAGGCGATGTCCGGGAAGTTGCTATCGGAGCCTTCGTTCCTGCTCAGGTGCACGTAGTCCAAATGCCACAAGTCCACAGCGCCGCCGGGCGAAGTATTGGCAGAGAACCGGAACTGAAAACCCTTGTGGAAAAACTGCGGGTCGTCGACTTTGATGGCATAAAATAAGAACGGCGGAAAGGAATCAATGGCAATATTCCCTGAACCATCGTAGGTCCCCGCAGTCACCCATTGTCGGTTGGCATTCCTGAACTCCAACACCATTTTGTCGCTGACGTCCGGTGGAAGCCCATAGCCCTTGGGAGCCAAGAAAAAACGCAAGAACACATTGCTGTTGGCATTGTAGCTGCTGAGGTCAATCGCCCGGGAGGTCAGCCTGTCCCCCACCCCATTGATGATAGGGTAAACATCGCCCCGAGCGTTCAGTCCATCGAAGGTCACAAGGCCGACGGAGGGCGGGTCTTTGGCCAAGGTATAGTTGAGAAACACGCTTTTGTCCAACCAAAAATCAGCGCTCGGGTAAGGCCCAGGGTAAGCCGAAAAATCATCAAAAAACGCCTTTGATGCAATGGATACCGTGTCGCCGGGAATTATGTAAGGAACTTTGAAAATATCGCAAACGCCCCACTCGTCGCAAATGCGCATACATACCGTATCAACCCCAGGAAAGCGGCTGGCATAATACACCAGGCAAGTATCCGGGTAATCGTAGCTGGAAAGGTGGATAAATGGCAGCCCTGCACCATCGTAGTTGTCAGGGCAATCAAAGGAGCGGCTACAAGATTTTGGCTTCGCAAAACTCAATTCATTGCCAAGGCAAAAAGTCGTAATTGACTCAGCCTGAACGGTTTGTGACTGCACCACTACCACACGAGCCTTGCGCCGCACAAAAATTTCAATCGAAATGATGGTATCGTGGCCAGGCTGGGAGAGTTTGATTTTCACGGTATCTATGCCCGCTCCACCGAACCCCGGGGTGGCCTTATAGGTCAGCAGTAAAAAAGTGTCGTAAAGAATTGCGGCGCCAAATTGCAGGCTGTTGGCATTAACAATCGTCAATGTGGCAGGGTCCAATCCCTTCATCAAGTCGAAAGTATCCACCTTTATTTCGATGCTATCCCCGGCAGCTACATAGTAGCCATCGAGGTCGGGAGGGCAGACATTGTTCCGGTCATCAGCCACCAGCCCCGGCGGTTTATGGCCAGTGAGCTGTTCCACAAAGAGGTCGTTTTCGGCGGTTTTTTGCGCAGCAAAACTTCTTAATACAGGGTTGCCCTGAACGGGCATTACTTCCAGCGATTGTGAACGAAGAATGGACGCCGCAAAAAGCAGCAGAAAAGCAGTGTGTAAAAATTTCATCGTCGGATGTTATACTCTTTTTTGAACTGGTTTGAGGTTTGAAAACGACACATCGCCGATTTTGTTGCTGAAGGCAGAAACCTTACTGGTCGTTGGAATTGTCGTTTGGCACGTACTGGCCGTCATCGCAGCCGGGCGGCAACGATTGGGACAGCCACAAAGTGATTTGGCCGCCCATTTGGATTGGTTGGCCAGCAGGTGGGTCTTGGCGGGTGACGTATGCTGTGGATTGACTGCTTATCGCACCTTCTTCATTCACGGAGCCGATGATGAGGTTGGAGGAACTGACGAGGAACTCAGCCGCCGAGTAGTTCATGCACACGAGGTCGGGCGCCTGAAGTTGATTGCTCCGTTGCTCCGTGACAACAAACTCCAGCACATCGCCGGGCATGACATAATAACCTGACTTAACTTCCCCTTCCGTTACTTTTTTGCCTTGGTGGTAAAAATACAGGATAGAACCCTCCGCCTGCTTCCGGTCGTAAACCCGTTCTTTTACCCTAGATTTCACACCGAAATTGCCGATTTTTTTGGCATAACGGTCAAACTCGTAACTACTTAACTTGATTTCTGGCAAACGGTAGGACTCAGGTTCGCCAGTGACGGTGACGTATATTTTACGGCCTTCCTTTACCCTCGCCAGCGGTTTGGGCGTTTGGTTCAGGATGATGCCGCTCGGTTTGCCCTCTTTCCAAACGGAGTCGAGCACCTCAAATTTGAAGTCTTTTTCCCGGCCCTGCCGTTTTGCGTCGCTGATGTGCATTCCCGTGAAATTGTCCACTTGTACCGACTCGCCGTGGTTGGTATAGCAGCCAAGGAACCAGTTGGACAACAGCGCAAAACCAACCACAATGCCTACCATCATGGCCAAGTTTTTCAAAAAAATGCCGCTGGACAAAAAAAGGCCAACTTCCCTGGCAAAAGCTTTCAAGTTTTCCATCAAAATCAGAATTTGAATTTTGGGGCAAAGATAGCTTTTGGCGCTGAGAGTGCGGAATCTGCGACTAAGACCTCCGAACACGCTTTGGGCGACTTAATAGTCGAATGAATACTTACTTTTGCTAAAAAAACGACCATGCTTGCACTGCCCGAACTGGAAGCAATCATAGCTGCCCCGGAATCCGACCGGGTAGAAAAGACCGAATCGCTCAACAACACCGACAAATTTTCGGAAGCGATTTGTGCCTTTGCCAACGACATGGCTGGAACCCAACAACCTGGCATCATTGCCGAAGCAATGAAAACCCTCGGCTACGTGAACCGTTATGGCTATGGGGTGCAGCGGGCAAAAGAGCTGTTGATAAACAATGGCAACCCCCCACCTGTCTTCGACTTTTCTTCGGTCTGGGTGAAGGTGACGATAAGCAAAAGAGTGGAATGAACAAGGAGCAAGTCCCTGCCTTTTTGAAGCGGTTGCAGGATGGGGTTCTGGGGTTTTGACACAAAAATCATCAAAGTGCCATTTTCATAAAAAAGTCCTTATTAGCAACTCCTTCTGAGGTTGTTTACGCTTGCTGCCATGTTTGGCAAGGCAAAAAAGTGCCCCCCACCCCATCCTAAGTGTCCACTTCCCATCAAGGCCGATACCGCTCCCGCAATGTCTTCATCATAAAAACATTGACATCCCACTGGTCGGCCAAAGGCTGAAAGGTGTAAGGCACCGTGGGCAGGTAGGTCGGCGGTCCGAACTCGGTGAGGATGGTCATTGGCTGTCCCTCACTGGCCTTGCGCTTCACCACGGTATCCCACCAAGCAAAATGGGCATCCACCGCCGATTTCCATTCCGGCGCACGGGGGTCATTCACCTGTGGGCCTTCTTGGTGGCCAATTCGGGCATGGATATGCTCGGTGCGGGCAAGTGCAAACTTCATCGTTTCGGCTTGGTCTTCCAGCAGCGACTCATGCACGTTGGTCCAATGCGACACATCCAACGTCAGCCGCAGTCCGGGATAGGCTTCGAGGTATTTCCTCGTTATTTGCGCAGCAAACATCAAGCGGCCACGATGGGTCTCATGGTAAACAGGAACCCCACTCGACTTTGACACCTCCAAGCCCAACTCCACAAACCGTTTGCCCTGCTCAAAATCAAACCAATCACGCCCCGAATGGCAGTTGAAGTACAATGGCTTTAGGGCTACACCGTCCCGCAACATTTTTTCAAATTGTGTAAAATGCTTTGCAAAATCGGCTTCGCCGCTACCGCAAAGGAAGCCATACTCCAACCCATGTTTAGCCACGGCCTCCATGAGCATGGGTCGCTCCTTTTCACCGGGCAGCCAAACCTCTATCCCGTCATAGCCAGCAGCTTTGGCCTTAGCACAAAAGGCATCGTAGCTCCCGTCAAAGCCCCAATTGGTGGCAAGTAGCTTGAGGGAAAAGCCTGGTTTGGCTACAAAATCAGGTCTGGCCAGCGAGGCCAACGGGGTCAGCGCTGCGGCTGCCGTGGTAGTAGCGAGAAATTTTCTTCTGGTCAAAGCCATCTTTTATTTTGGATTGAAGATGTACGATTTACGAGTGCGAGTTGTTCGTCAGTCGTTAATCGTCCATCGTAAGTTACAAGTTGCGGGGTCAACCAACGATGCTGCCAATCACCTCGCCGCTCACGTCCGTCAAACGGAAGGGGCGACCTTGGAACTGGTAGGTCATTTGCTCGTGGTCAAACCCAAGTTGGTTCAAAATGGTGGCATGAACGTCGTGCGGGGTCACTTTTCCGCTCACGGTCGAGTAGCCTATCTCGTCCGTCTCACCGTGGGTGACGCCGCCTTTGATGCCGCCGCCCGCCATCCAGACACTAAAGCATTCCGTATGGTGGTCACGCCCTTTGAAGGGCATTTTGGAGCCGTTGCGGTTCTCTTGCATGGGCGTCCGTCCGAACTCGCCGCCCCAAACCACCAGCGTCTCTTCCAACATGCCACGCTGTTTTAGGTCGAGGAGGAGGGCCGTCATGGGCTTGTCCACCGATTCGCATTTCCGCCGCATACCGATGTCAATGGCCAGTGCCTCGTCGGTGCCGTGTGCATCCCACCCCCAGTCGAAGAGCTGCACGAACCGCACCCCCTTCTCCACCAGCCTCCGGGCCAGCAGCACGTTGTTGGCGAAGCTGGTCTTGCCCGGCTCCGTGCCGTACAGTTCATGGATATAAGCGGGTTCGTCGTTGATGTTCATCACCTCCGGGGCGCTGATTTGCATCCGGTAGGCCATCTCATATTGGGAGATGCGGGAGAGCGTCTCCGGGTCGCCCGATTCGGCATGGTTCAGTTGGTTGATTTCGTTGATGGCATCAATGCTGGCACGGCGCAGCTCGGTGTCCATGCCGTCGGGGTTTTTGATAAACAGCACGGGGTCGCCTTCCGAGCGGCATTGTACGCCCTGATAAACGGAGGGCAAAAAGCCGCTGCCCCAAACGCTCTTGCCTGCGTCGGGGTTTTTGCCGCCGGAGGTGAGCACGACGAAGCCGGGCAGGTTTTCGTTGACGGAGCCGAGGCCATAAGTCACCCATGAGCCGATGCTGGGCCGGCCCAAGCGGGGCGAACCGGTATGCATGAAAAGCTGGGCTGGTGCATGGTTGAACTGGTCGGTGGTGAGCGACTTGATGATGGCCACATCGTCCACCACTTTTTGGAAATGAGGCAAATAGTTGCTGACCCATTGCCCCGATTGGCCATACTGCCCGAAAGTGGCCTGTGGGCCAAGCATCTTGGGCACGCCCTGTATGAAGGCGAATTTTTTGCCCTCAAGCAGGGATGGCGGGCAGTCCTGTCCGTCCAATTTGGCCAATTCGGGCTTGTAGTCGAAGAGCTCCAACTGGCTGGGCGCACCGGCCATGTGCAGGTAGATGACGGATTTTGCCTTTGGCAAAAAATGGGGGGTCTTGAATCCCATTGGGTTGGCAAGGTCGAATGGCCGTCGCACCGAAGTTTGGCAGCCGCCAAAGAGGTTGCCCAAGGCCATAGCCCCAATGCCAAACATGGACTGGCGCAAGAACAGCCGCCGGGTGGCCAGTTCAACTTCCTCTTTTGCTGATAATGAAGTCCGTTTCATCGAAAAATTTCCCCAAAGTAAACCAGAAGGACAGATAATTTTAACCAAAAATTTACTTATCGGAGAATTTTGCTATTTTAGCCACAAATAACCTCACCCATCATGGTCAAGTACCTTTTTCAACTCTTGGAGGATATTGAGCAATCCATCGAATTGGCAGAACAACTGCCGACATCTGATTGGTTTCCTGATTTCGAAGACGATGACGAGGAGCGCTTCTCCGCTACGAGCGCCATAAAAATTGGCGACATCTACGACATCCCCGCTGAGGCATTTCCACCCGAAAGAATGCTGACCGACGTGCAGGTCATCCAGTTGCTCGATGGCATCCAGCGACTTTGGTCGAGTTGGAGGCTTTGGTGGGACCTCCCCCGCCAACTTTCCGACCGGCAGCAATACAGTGCCATGTGCCATGCCATGCAGCACGAACGGGTCACTTGGAGCATTGACAAGGGAGGTGACGTATCCATCTGCCAATTTGAAGCAGACAGTTACTGCCCTTTCGGAAAAGAAGGCGGATACTGCTATTGTAAGGAGTTGGACGACTCGGTAAAACATGACATTGCCCTTTGGGAGGAACACGTCCGTTCACAGGGCCTCGACCCCTACCGGGAACTTTCGGAGGAGGAGGGTGCAGCTTTTGAGGAAGAAATGCGGGTCAGAAACCTACGCAAACAATATGGGGATGATTGGGACCGGTTTACGGCGCAAGATTTTTTTGTCCCAAATGGGGAACCCATAACGTCCGATATGCTTAGCAGCCTGATTGTTGAAGATGATGATTGGATGGATGTTATTTTTGTAGAAGACGTAGGCAAAGCCTTCCCTGCGGATGACGCAGAAAAACCTTCATCCAAAGGCTACGATATGGATACGCCCAGCGAAGATTGCGGGGAGGAAAATGACTTTGACCTACCAATGTTTTAAATACACACCTCTCCATTACAACTATAAAGCCCCGATGGATTCGCATCCACCGGGGCTCATGTTTGTATTCAAAGTAAGTCAAAACGTTTTATAATCAATACTGGCAGGTTCCGCAAACCGACCCCTGTGCAGCGTACAGCGGCCATAGCCACAAGGAAATAGTCCTTGTCTTTTGGTCGGCAGTGCCAGGGTTGGAGCAGATGATAATCTTGCCGTCGCCGTCGGTGTCCTCACAGGGGCAGACACTGACGGAGGAGTTTGGCAGGCAAGGGTTTACATCGCTTGGGTCGTACAATTGGTGGCTCGCCGGGTAGTTTGCAAAATAGCCGTCGCCATCTTGGTCAACTGGAAGGCAGCCCCCCATTGTTGGGTTTGGGTCGCAGGCATTGAGCGGGTTGCTGTCCGCATCGGCATGGTAGATGCCATCCATGCCAGTTTCCACGCCGTCCGCCACGCCATCGGCATCGCTGTCGCTCATCGGGTCGAAGTCGTTCACATCGTTCACATCAGCCACGCCGTCATTGTCGTCGTCAAGGTCAAAGGCATTGACGATGCCGTCGCCATCAAAGTCGCAAAGCGGGGTTGTGGCATTTGGACTGCACTTGTTGCGTGGGTCGCTCTCGTTGCCATCCACGATGCCATTTTTGTTAAGGTCTTCCTGGCCGTCCTTTATGCCGTCGCCGTCGGTGTCCTGCTCCAGTGGATTGGTGTCCACGCCAGGGTTGTACCGGCCATCGCCCCCACACTCAATGTTGTCAGGGATGCCATCCGCATCGGAGTCGCTGTTCGGGTTGTAAGGGTTCATGTCGTTCACGTCGTAAACGCCGTCGTCGTCGTCGTCGAGGTCAAGGTCATTGATGATGCCGTCGCCGTCAAAATCGCAAGCAGGAGCGGTTGGGTCGTTGCCGCATCTTGGGGCCGCCAAGGGTTGGCTGGTCTCCGGCAATTTATCGCCGATAACATAGTTGGCGAAGTTGTTCGTGTTTTCAACGAAGTTCAAGGTAGCGTATAGCAACATGGTACTCCTGTCATTGGCGGGGCCTTGCAGGATGCTATTCCCATCCAAGTTGAAGTCGGTCATCAAATAACCCGAACTGATGTAGTTAGCCAAGACATCAGTGTTGTTAGGATGGGAAATGATGTGGAAAAATAAGGTCAACACATCATTGCCCGGCCCCTGATAGACCGTCTGGCGGTTGTTGTTGAAATCACCACCCCAGAGCGCCATATCGCCAGCGCCGAGGTCAACCCTTGAGCCTGACCCCTTGGTGAGCAAGGTTGGGTCGGTGAAATCGAACATGGTCGGCGTCCTTGAAAGCTCAAATTTTTGCTCCGTGATTACGCCGAGGTGATTGCGGTGACGAAGGGCCACATAATATTCCCCAGTTCGAACTAATGGATAGACAATGATGCTATCGCCATTTGGCATGATTACATCCCCATCCCGTTGCAAGAGCGCAGAACGGGTGGCAACGATACTGTCTGGCTTTGAACCATGACGCAGTTCTATCAGCACCCAGTCAACAACGGCATTAGGGCCTGTTACCGCCAATAAAGCGGGGTCACAGGCTTCCGAACCACCATCATTCGCCAGGTGGAACAAGTTAATGGACTTGTATGGCTCATTGGTTGGAATCACGCCTTTTGCCCGCAGACCGTCTTTCATCAAATCCGTATTGCCAGCTCCGACCGTAGGACCTTGCAGTTTTGCTCTAACTTGTATCGCCACTCCCACGCAGGTGCTGCTCACGAATGGGTCGCAAGCATCCCTTGGATTGCTCTCGCCAGCGTTGACGATACCGTCAAGGTTGGTATCCTCTATATTGTCCCACAGCAAGTCGCCGTCTGTATCAACGAGCAGGGCGCTTGTTTCCATAGGGTCAAAAAATCCATTTTGGTTGGCATCCTCTACCCCATCGGGTATTCCATCGCCATCCGTATCCACTTGTAGTGGGTTCATTTCATCTACTTCCACAATGCCGTTGCGGTTGCGGTCTTCGTGGTTATCACGAACCCCATCATCGTCGCTGTCGAGGTCACGGAAGTTCAGGACGCCGTCGCCATCGTCGTCCACATCTGGCTCGCCGTTCGCTTCGCCAAAAGTACCGTCTGGGATGACGGTTATGAATGGGCTGGTATCGCTGTCGTTGTCGTCCGTCGGCTCGCCGTCGTTGTTGGGGCCATCGGGGTCGGTGCGAATAAACCCAACAGCGGCAAGCCCATCATGGAAGCCGTCGAGGTTGTTGTCCACCACGAGGTCCAGTACACCATCGCCATTTTGGTCATAAGCGTGCATGCGCAGTTCCGCCATGTCTCGGATACCATCCCCGTCCGCATCGAGGTCACGGAAGTTGGGGATGTTGTCGAAGTCGTCATCGCCGATGATGAAAACGGAGCCATTGCCATCCAGGTCTTCTGCCCGGCCATCGAGCGTGTTGCCATCAGGCTCGGTGCGGACCCTTGGGCGGGTCACGTAGTTGTCGTGGAAGCCATCCTTGACGGCATCTTCAAACTCGGTGAGGAGGTCAATCCTGCCGTCGCCGTTTTCGTCCACGCCACCTACCTCAATCAAGTCGGGGATGCCATCGTTGTCGCTGTCGAGGTCGAGGTAGTCGGGTATGCCGTCGCTGTCCGAGTCGGGGTTATGGCTCGGGTCGCCGCTTGAATACTGCGTACCATTAAAGGTGATGAGGGGGTTGGAAGGGTTTTCCGCACCCGGCACAGCATCTTCATCTGGGTCATAAACACTGGCAAAGCCGTCAGAGTCGCCATCCAGCATTGAAGTTGGGTCGCCAGGTATCGGATAGTCAATAATGCCATTGCCCTCATTATCTGCCCCTCCAACCTCGATGAGGTCTGGAATACCGTCGTTGTCGCTGTCACGGTCGGCATAATTGGGCTGGCCATCGCCATCCCTGTCGAGGGGGGCATAGACAAAGATAATACTGGCCGAAGCACTGGCATTGTAATCGTTTGCATCATAACCGTAGGCATAGCCGTCGCCGTCATGGTCCCAACCCATTTGTAGGGCGTTGTCCACCATGCCATCTCCGTCCCTGTCAATAAAACCAGCTTCGATGATGTCAGGAATGCCGTCGTTGTCGCAGTCAAGGTCACGATAATTCGGAACGCCGTCCCCATCAAAATCGCCATAGCCTTCGATGAGGTCAGGTATGCCGTCATTGTCGCTGTCGAGGTCAAACTCATCCACTACACCGTCGTTGTCGGTATCGTTTCCGCTCGTGACGTAGATGGTCTGGTTTTTCGTCAGGGTATTGCCGCAATGGTCCACCAAAGTCCAAAGGCGTAGCACATAGCCCCCGCACCCAATTTGGAAGCTGAGGTTGTCCTGATAGGTAGCCTTTAATCCTGTGGCACAGTTGTCGGCTTCGTTTACCACATCACCAGTGAGCTGGAGGTCATTCTTGTTGTCGGAGCAAGTAATTGTGATGTCGGCTGGCACATTGAAGGTCGGCGGGGTTTGGTCCCGCAAGATGAATGTCTGCCTCAGTTCCGTGAAATTGCCGCATTCGTCCCTCACATAAAAAGTACGAACCAAAGTGGTATCGGATAGGCAATCAAAATCCCAATCGCTGTCGGAGATGACCAATGGCGTAGAGTTGTCGCAGTTATCCACAGCGGCTATTTCAACCCCAATGATTGGCTTGGTCGGCACGGCACTACATTCCACGATTTGGTTGAAAGGAATGCTACCTTCCACGACGATGTAACTTACCACGGTAGGGGCATGAGGGCCATCAAGGTAGTCCCACTCGTCAATCTGCACTTCAAAGGAAGTCAGCGTCTGGTTTTTGACCCGGATAGTGGCTGGTGCGCCATCGGTCATGGCAAGCCCGCCGAGCACCACCACGGGATTATTGTAGCGGTGCGCAAAGTTCACCGTTTGGAAATTGTGGTCAATGGTCAAGCTGCCCGCTTCGCCGAAGACTTCGCCAGCTTGGTTCCTGATGTTACCCGTGCCGCCGAAGGCCATGTAGCCGACGGTCTCAAAGCCGTGGTTCATCTCTGGGTCAAAAGAAGTTTCTTCTTGGCAGAAAATGGTAGCACCGGTGCTGTTAAGCGAGTTGTAGCGCACCGTTGCCGGGTTGTTTTCGTTGAAAGTCTGGATTTGCCCCACAAAGTTTGGAGATGAATACGATTGGGCGAAAGCCGCCAAAGTCGGCGCATTGGAGGCCAGCTTGGAGTTGACCTCAAACGGCAATCCTGTTGTGGATACCCCTTTTTCAATGGCAATCCATGCCACGCTTTCTTTGCCATGTATGCCATTTGCGCCCTCTTCCTCTTGTAGGCGGAGTTGGAACTGGGAGGTAGAAACATTGCGCAGCCTTGTTATCACCGCCGCACCATCGTTTTTGGTCACCACCTGCGTCAAAACGACTGGCGGGGAACTGAACTGGATGGGAAACTTGATGGTCTTCCAGCGTTGGGTTACGTTTTCCATTACGCCGGCAATCATCCGTTTGCCATTGGGCAAGGTGTAAATGCGGTAGATGTCTGGTGCGGTTTCGTCTTTTATCGAGATTTGCTGCTGGTCAATCACGCTGTTGCCACAGTAGTCGCTCGCCGTCCAGACCCTTGTCAAGAGGTAGCTGAAGATGGAACAGGAATCGGCACCTTGTGTGGCAGTCTGGTCAAAAGACAACCAAACGCTGCCACAGTTTTCATAAGCATCCACCACTGGCGGTAGGGGTATTTCATCATCGCAGGATACCTCCAAGTCGCCCGGTATGTTGTTCAGCAAGGGTGGTTGGGCGTCCGACATGTCAATGTGTGCCGTCGCTGTTGCACAGCATCCAGTGGAGCTGTTGCAAACCTTATAGGTAAATTCGTCGCCGCCACAAAAGGTCGTATTCGGGATGTAGTAAAATTCACCATCGGTATCCAAGTCGAGGAATCCATTGCTTGGCTGTGAAACGATGGAATAAATGGGCGCATCAAGGTTGGCGTCGTTGGTGCCAACATATCCCACAAAAACAAAGCCGGGACATGCGTTGGAGAACATGTCGTTGGCTGGCACGGGAGTTTGGGTCACCGTTTTCGTAATTTCATTGGAATAAATCCAGTCTCCACAAGTTCCTCGCCGAGTCCTGCGCCGGAACATGGTCGTCACGGAAATAGCGCCAGGTGCGTAGGTCGCACTATTGGTGCTCGAAATGGTGGTCCAGCCCGACCATACCGTACCAAGGAGTTGGTTGCGCTCCCACGCATAACTCGTACTGCCACCATAGCCACCAGATGGAGCTACCACGGTGACCATAGGCGTCGGTACCCCGTTGGCGCAAAGCGCTTCGTCGTAGCCAATAGTTCCCCCAAAAGTGTGGTTTGAAATCACGGTGAAATCCTTCTCCACAAAACCAGTACAGCCGTTTTTTGTGGCAGTGATGCGCATGGTCTTTATCCCACCCGTAGTGTAATAAACGCTGTGCGGGCCGAGACCAGAAGCCGTGGCTGGTACAGCGTCTGTTCCAAACTCCCAAGTGACCGTACTGCCAGTGCTGGCTGAACCTTGAACGGTAAAAATTGCACCGACACAAGCAGAGGTGCCACTCCAGCTCAAAAATGTTGGGTTGGGATTGGCTGGCTCTTGGATAATCCTGTCGCCCCAATACACCTCGCACTCACTACCACTGTACCGCACCCAAACGTCGTAGTTGCCCGGGCCAAGGCCAGTGAAGGTTAGTGGTGCCGAAATCCAAGTTATCCCATCTAAGGATGCCTGAAGGGAAGTGCCAGTTGGAGAGGAGGCGTTGACCGTGAGCGTACCATTTGGTGTCGTACAGGAGGTAGGGTTTACACTGCTGACACTCGAAATGGTAAATGGTGGCCGCACGGCATAGTTGGTGGTGCTAATACCGGGGCATCCGTTTTTCGTAACCGTCAATTGTACAGGTACATTAGTAAAAGCTGGTGAGTTGGGTACGTTGAAGGTAACAGTGTGCGGGCCGATGCCAGTTGCCGTGGTAGGCGTAGCATACACCCCAAAGCTCCATGAATAGGTGGCACCTGCCCCAGCGTCAGCCGCTTGAAACTGGTAGCTGCCTGTTTCACAAATGAACCCATTGATAAGGGTAGGCCCAAACGCAATGGCGGACATAGGTATCTGCTTCACCTCTTTTACTATTGTATTGGAGTTAATCCATGCAACGCAAGGGGTGCGGCGGGTCTGGCGACGGTACCAAGTGGTAACAGTCATGGTGGAAGCTGGGTCGTAATCTACACCTGTCGCGCCTGCAATATCCGTCCAGGTGTTGCCCATATCGGTGCTTTGTTGCCAGCGGTAGGCAGTGAAGCCATCCTTTCCGCCGCTCGGCAGTGAGGTACTGGTGATGTTGGCAGGATTGTACGGGTCGCAAAAGGATTCTGCCCCGCTGATGGCTCCTGCCGAGGTGAAGTTGGATACGACCATTTTTACCACGGCATTGGAATATACAAATCCTGCGCAAGTAGAGCGGCGAGCGCCCCGGCGGTATTGCGTGGTAGTGGTAATGGTGATTGGGTTTAGCGTGGCCAAAGTGGCACCTGACAGGTCGGACCAAGTGGTGCCGCCATTGGTGCTGAATTGCCACTGGTAGAGCAGTGAACCACCTGCACCACCCGAAGGATTGGTCACGCTGGAAATGACATCTGGGTCGAAACTACCGCAATTCTCCTCGTCGCCCACGATGATGCCGGGGTCGGTCACGTTCAATTCTACGGTTTTAGTGACGATGTTGGTGTAAATCCAACCGCCACCGGGTAGGCTGGCGCATTCGGCCACCCTTGCGCCCCTACGGTACTCGGTGGTCAGGGTGATGAATGGCGGGTCGTAATCCTTGGTGTTGGTGGATGGGATGTTCACCCATGTAGCCCCATCGTCTTCACTTTTTTGCCATTGGTACTCCGTTGTGCCATTCACGTTGCCACCTATCCAAATGTTGAAGTGGCTGATACCATAAGGAGTACCGTTGTTGGGGTTGATTGGTGAAGTCAGGTTGACAAATGGGGGGTCGGCATAAATGGCGGTGGGCGTGCCACCTTTGACCGTGACTTGCGTCACATTTGGGCCATTGACCGTAAGAAACATTGGCTCTCCATTCTGGGAAGTGACGGTATAGGTCACACCATTTTTGGTTCCACTTGCAGGAGGGTCCACTTTCCATGTGGTTTGGGCGCCCCCCTCAGGCTTTGTCCCTACAATGATTTCGGGGTCATAGCCGCCGCATTTTGTTTCATCATCATTGATGGTACCACCTTCGGTGAAATTGGCCGTAAAGGACTTTACAACAACGTTGGAGAAAACCCAGTCCGCACAGGGTAGGCGCCTTGCTGCCCTGCGGTAAGAGGTGGTCGCAGCAATAGCTGGGGGGTCATAATTGGGGGCATTGGTGTTGGCTATGTCCGTCCAAGTTGAACCGCCATTCGTGCTGGACTGCCACTTGTATTCTATGGTACCAACACCTGGGCCAGGAGTGGCCGAACTGGTAATCATGGCTGGGTCAAAGCTCCCGCTGCAACCTACCTCTGCGCCCACTATTGTGCCGGCATTTGTAAAGTTGCCACTACTGACCACTTGAATTGATTGCGCTATGGAACAGCCAGATGCACTTGTCACCGTCACGTTATAAGTCCCAGCGGTCAGGTTGGTTCGAACGCCATTCCTCGATGCCAAGTCAGCAATTTTTTCGGCTGGCAACGCAGTATTGAAAAAGTAGCGGACATCGTCCATCTTGCCTTTGTAGTAGCTATTGGTAGTTGCGATAACCGTACCTGCGTGGGAGCCGCCGAGGCCACCATTGTTGCCATGGGCGGAAAGGTTGGTAAAGTTCGATGTAGTCTGTGTACCTGCTACGCCATCCAAGAAGAGTTGAATTTTGCCTGCGGCAAACACCACGGCCACATGGTGCCACTGGCCATCGTTTGGAATGGTACGGGTACCCGCAGAATAGGATGTGGAACTTGCACGCCGAATGGTGGCCTGCAAGATATTGTTGCTTAATTGCATGGCAATGCCTATCCCGGAACTGGTATTCGTTCCTCCTTCTTCAAAGAGCACTTTTGTGCCAGAAAGGTCGTCGGGCTTTATCCACATGGCCACCGTGAGGTTGTTCATGGCGACTTCCATGAAGCCCCCGTCAATGCTGTAACGGATGGCCGTGTTGCCATTGAAATAAAGCGATTTATTGCCTTGCACACAATCGCTGGTGTAGATTGGATAACCAATAATACCGTTTTCATGGTAGTTGTTGCCAGATACGTCGTTGGTGTTGTTCTCAAAAGTCCACCATGCGGTTTCGACCATATCCGACCAGCGGTAGCTATAAGGTGTATCGCCACCTGTTGGAGTCATGGTGATACTGCCATTGGCCACGCCGCAGCCTTCGTCCACAACCGTAAAGCTGCCGGACATGCCGTTGGAGCAGTCGGGGTCGGCACAGTCAATGAGGCCGTCGAAGTCGTCGTCACGGCCATTGTCGCACACCTCTTGCGAGCATATCGGCCTCAAAGCGCTGCTTGGCACTATGCTCCAGTTGGAGTCGCCCGGCTTTTTCCAATACACCTGAAAGTGGTCGCCACCACTACCCTCTTTATGCAACAGTTCCACATAGTAGTTTTGTCCAGCGGTCAAACCGATATTGGCAGATGTTTGGGAAGGAAATTTGGTGTATTCAGTTACGTTCGACCAGCCCGGTACGTCCGCAATTAGTCGCTTATTCAACCTGTTCTGGTCAGTGCTTAGGAATAGCTGAACGTTGTCATCACCGGTTACATTGAACACATAATTGCCAGTAGTGGGCGGCACGATATATCCATAAACGCGTGTGCCATAGTTGTCGCTGTAATTTTGTGGGCTTTGGAACGAGGTGATAAAGCCTGTTTCATTATAGTTGTTGGGATAATTGGCATTGGAAATCAGGTTGTCAACCAACACACCACTAATCCCCCCCCATCGGTCGAATACAAGGCCGCCCGTATTGCAGTTTGCCGCCGCAGGGCAGTTCACTTTTGAAAGTGAAACAGCATCAATGTACATGCCCACGTTCGAGCGAGCATTGGTGAAGGTGAAGTTTGAAATCGGGTCGAGGATATTGTAGGTAAAAGTGTACTCAAACTTAGTCCAGCTCAAATTGGTAGCACTTTCACTGGCAGGCACCGACCAGGCATTGACCACTTTGAAACCACTGACAAACTGGAACTCAAGGGCAAGATTTCCACTATTTTGGGCAGGAATGTTGCCGTTTGGGAGGCCACTGCTGTTCAATCCCAATGACCGAGAAGCAGCATAAAAGCAAAAGGAATAGGTCTCACCATCCTCTAACAAGAGGTTGTTGGAGAAGTCGGAATTGGAGGTCCAACAGTCGCCGCTGTTCGCCAACCAGACGTAATAGTTTCCTTCTGGGTTGTTTACGGTGTTGGTTGCGTCATTTACCAAAAACAAATAGGCCGAGGAAATTCCCGCCGACCATGGATAAAGGCTTGAACTATTGCCGTTTGGTATGGCGGCGGCTGGTTTGCCATCCAAGGTATATGGAAAGGAGGTCACGTTGTTTGCCTCAAAGCCGCCGTTGCCAACCATATTGTCGGAGCATCCACAGCCGAGGTCGAAGCTGGTTCCGCCCAACGGGTTTATCCGCTTGAAGCAGAAATCATCAACGAATTGCAAGCCACCGCTTGATTTGTACGCGCCAATTTCAGCATAAACTGCATTTGCTGGCGCCTTCCCTTTTATGGAATAAAGTGCGTAGCTGTTGCCAGAAACAGGCTGTACAGCGTCCGTAATTGTGTTATTGCTGGCATCCTTCCAGGACAGGTAAATCTGAGCCCAGCTAACGCTGCCGCTTAACTTCGACCAAGCAGTAAGCTCGTAAGTTTCACCTGGCGTGATGCCTACCCGACGATACAGGCTGCCTTCTGTGCTACTAAGTTGAGCGGCACTCGAACCAGTATTGGCATCTGCGACATTGGTGACGGTGGTGTTCCAATTGTCCCATCCAACCCGCCCGGTTTCAAACCCGGGGTTTTCCACCAGGGTACACTCCCCGATGGCAGGCGTGTATTCTTCCAAGCAAAACTCATCAAGTTTCAGCTTGCCGCTGCCGCTTTTTTCAATGGTAACCCGAACGGAGTTGGTGCCGGTCGGCGCCGTGGAGCTTTCCCGGTGCTCGGTATAAACCGTGGTGCCAACTGACATCACCGTTTCACTCAAAACGGCATTGCTGCTATTGAGGAACTCCAATTTTACAACGGCCCACGATGGTGTGCTTTCTCTTTTGCCAAAAACAGACAACGTGTAAACCCTGCCCGCCGTCACACCTGTCCTGACCTGGGTCATGGTGGCCCAACTTGAAGTCAGCTCAACTGCCCTCGCACCTGCGTAAGCATCCGTAATGGAAGTGACGGTGCCGGTGGTCGTCCAACCCGTTAGGTTGGTGTTCAGGTCAGTGTTGGTGAGGAGGATACATGGCGGGAGCATCAGCATTGCCATTTGCTCGTCAAGTTGCACCCTGAACTTCTGAAAGATTTTAACGGCGAACCCTTGGCTTGCCATAGGCTCAAATGCAAAAAGGGACTGGCCAGCAAAGCACAGTACCATGTAGGCCGTTAAAAGTGTGAGTGTAAAATTTTTTGACTTCATAAGTTTTTGTTTGAGTGCCAGTCCTGCGAAATATTGGGAGCCTTTTTGCTTATTTTTCCTAAATTCTTTCGAAAAGCAAGCCTGTTGATGATGCCTCAACAACTTGTAGTAACAGCATTATCGTTGCTGTATCCAGTTTCGAAATTGTAATTGTAGAAGAGACGGGAGAAGTTCCAGCCGAATGAAAGGAAGGTGGAAACAAGTAGCTATGCTACTTGATTTGTCATAGTTTGTTGTGTTCATTGTCTAGTTTTTGTATCTCACCAATGCACTTTTTGGGGGAAATCAATCCAGATTGGATTGAAGTATAGCATCCATAACATGTAGGGGGAAGGGAGGAGGGAAAAAGGAGGGGAATCCTAAAAATACGGCAGGGCAAACATTGTGCCAACCATCTTTCGATGATTGGCTTCGATTGGAAATATTATGGCACAAAAAAAGGCTTGGGCCTTGTCAGACCCAAGCCCGAAACTTGGTTTAGCAAGTTATGATGGCTAAAAATAAAAAATCGTAGTCGTGAGGGTTTGAGCGTTTGAGAGGATGAGGATTTGAGTGGGTATCAAACAATTAGCAGAACCCCACTCAATCTCTCAAATCCTCAATCTCTTAATTCCTCCTCTAATCCACATTGTCGTGGAGGAAGGAATTGCCTTCCCGCAGTTGTGGCTCCGACTCATGCTCTGAGATGGTCCACTTGGAGTAGGCAATTTCATCGGAGCCAGGAACGTCCTCCAGGTTGATGCCCTTTCGGAGGTAGGCTGGCACGTTTTCCAGTTCGTTCACCGCTTGCGGGTTGCTGAGCTTCGGCTTTGAGCTGATGCTGGCCAAGCGCTCCTTGCGGCGGCGCTCCGCTTCCAATCGGTGCTGGCGCTCCTCTTCCTCCCGGTCTCGGTGGTTCTTCACATACGGCTCATCCCGGCTGAAACGGCTGTATTTGTTGAATTTTTCCGTTACATCTGGGAACTCGATGGTATTGTCCGGCCCATTGGCCTCATCCGAACCAAGCGTGCTCAGGAAGTTTTTTTTTGGCGAAAAATCGTCGTCGTCCAAAGAAACCTTGACTGGGCGGGCATTGGATTCTGGCTTTGCACCCGGTATGGCTGGCTTCGTGGTATTGCGCTCAAAGCCTGTGGCGATGATGGTCACGCTCAGTTTGTCGGCCAGTGTCTCGTCGTAGCAGTTACCCCAGATGAGGTTCGTGCCAGCGCCCGCTTCCTCCTGCACAAATTCGGTGATTTCAAAAATCTCCTCCATCGTCACCTCCCTTTTGCCAGAGGTGATGTTGATGAGGATGTGCTGTGCGCCCCGAATGTTGTTTTCTTCGAGCAGCGGCGAGTTCAGTGCCTCGTCCACGGCACGCTTCGCACGGTTGTCGCCTTCAGCAATGGCCGTGCCCATGATGGCCACCCCACTGTCCCGCATGACGGTGTTCACGTCCTCGAAGTCCACGTTCACGTAGCCGGGCACGGTGATGATTTCCGCAATGCCCTTGGCCGCCGTGGTCAAGATGTTGTCCGCTTGCCCAAATGCCTGCGAGATGGTCAGGTTGCCGTGGATGGCCTTTAGTTTATCGTTTGAGATGACGATGATGGTATCCACGTACTTTTTCAGTTCGTCCAAGCCTTCGTGGCCCTGAAAAACCCGTTTATTCCCCTCAAAGGTAAACGGCAGGGTCACGATGCCCACCGTAAGGATGTCCATCTCCTGTGCCGCCCGTGCGATGATGGGCGCTGCACCCGTGCCAGTGCCGCCGCCCATGCCCGCTGTGATGAAGAGCATCTTGCAGTTGTTGCCGAGGTAGGTTTTCACCTCCTCGATGCTCTCCTCGGCGCTCAGCTTTCCGATATTGGGTTTTGAGCCAGCGCCACGCCCCTCTGTGAGGGTCGGGCCGAGCTGTATTTTGGTTTGCACAGGGCTTTGGGCCATGGCCTGCTCGTCGGTGTTGCAGATGGCGAAATCCACCCCAACGATGCCCTGCTTGAACATGTGGTTGACAGCGTTCGAGCCGCCGCCGCCGACGCCAATTACCTTAATGATTGGTGCGCCGCTATTTTTATTGTCGTCTATTAATTTGAATATCATAACTGCTAATTTTGAGGAATGAGGAATGAGGGAATAGGAATGAAGCACTGGGACTGGTCATCCCTCAAGCCTCATTCCTCATCCCTGTTTAGAATTCTGCGTCTGGTTCGGTCTGGAACCATTCTTTGGTTTTTTGAAAAATTTTGTTGAAAAGGCCGTTGCCACCGCCTGCACTCTCGGTCGAAAGCTCGGCTGCCTCCATTTCTTCCACGGCCTTTGCAGCCGCAGAAGTTGGTTGCTGGATACTTTCGTAACGCACTTTCCCTTCTTCAACATCTTGGATGCCCTTCATCAACAAGCCGATGGCCGTGGAGAACACCGGGCTTTGCAACTGCTCATGGTAGCCATGCGCCAGGTGCTCCACCGGTGTGCCAATGCGGGTGTTCATGCCCGTGTGGAACTCCGCCAACTTGTCAATATGGTTCATCAAGGCCCCTCCGCCAGTGAGCACCAGGCCACCAATCAGCTTGCCCTCGTAGCCGCTCCTGCGGATTTCCCAGACCACGTAATCCAGCACTTCCTCCACCCGTGCCTGTATGATGCGGGCGAGGTTTTTCTCAGAAATCTCTTTGGGTTCCCTGCCCTTTAGGCCGGGGATGGTGATGACCCGATTGTCGTACACTTCCTCCGATAGGGCACTGCCAAATTTCACCTTCAACTTCTCGGCTTGGCTATGCATGACGTTGCAGCCCTCCTTGATGTCTTTGGTGATGACGCCGCCGCCAAACGGAATGACCGCCGTGTGGCGAATGATGCCGTCCTTGAAAATGGTAATATCCGTGGTGCCGCCGCCGATGTCCACGAGGGCAACGCCAGCTTCTTTCTCCTCCTCCGACAACACAGCCGTGGCACTTGCAATTGGTTCGAGCATCAGGTTGGCTACTTTCAAACCCGCCCGTTCCACGCATTTCACGATGTTTTGCGTAGCCGTGATTTGACCTGTAATGATATGGAAATTGGCCTCCAAACGCACCCCGCTCATGCCGATTGGGTCAACGATACCTTGCTCGTCGTCCACGGTGTATTCCTGCGGGAGCACGTGGAGGATTTTGTCGCCTGGCGGCAATACGAGCTTGTACATGTCGTTCACGAGTCGGTCAATGTCTCGTTGTCCGATTTCTGTATGCAGGTTGTCACGGGTCAGGAGGCCCCGGTGCTGGAGGCTCTTGATGTGCTGCCCTGCGATGCCCACATGGGCCACCCGGAATTCAACGCCTGCTGCTCGTTGCGCAGCGGCAACGGCATCAGAGATGGCTCGGACGGTTTTTTCGATGTTGCTGACGACGCCACGCATGACGCCCTCGCTTTCGACTTTGCCGACCCCGAGAATCTCAAGCCTGCCATGCTCGTTCTTGCGGCCGGCAATGGCGCAGACTTTCGTGGTGCCGATGTCGAGGGCGACCACCAAATCCTGGGAGGAGAAGTTTGGATAATCCATAATCATGATGTTTAATGGCTCAATAGAATGAACTGGTTATGTGTAAAACTCGAATGAAAAACGGAAACCAGAAATTGGGAACTGGGTGTGTTTCACAGAAAAAGATTGACCCAATTTCTAAATTTCCAAATTTCACGATGTCTTCATTTCAAGGGTTTCGGTTGCGGCCATTGGACTTTTCCAACGGCCAAAGATTCGTTGTTTATTTTCGTTCGCAAACGACCTGGTTCTTGAACCGCAGGTCAATGGTCTTGTACTTTTGCCATCCCTCCCGGCTGAACCCTTCTTCATAGAAGGTTCGGAGTTTTTTAAACTTGGCCTCCACCGAAGTGTCCAATTTGCCAAGCAGGATGGTTTGATCCCCAACTTTGGGTACCAGCACAAATTCGTTGGCCATGTTCACGTGTACCTGCTCTATCATGGCCTTCCAGAACGGGTCTTCCAAGATGAAGTTTGTCAAATCAAAAAGGTCCTTCATCAGGTTGTCTTTTAATGTCAAAAACTCTGGCGTATGGGGCGGAATGTTTCCAGTCGCTACCAGCGTACGTGCGGTGAAGTGGCGTGAAAGGGGCACTTTTGCGCCTTCTTTATCGAGGTAATACTGCACCCCAAGCTTGTCCACCACCCGCAAAATGGGCACTCGTTGTTCGATGTTTATTTTTATGTCGCTGTTGGCAGTGAGTAAGACTTCGGCGTTTTTCACAAAAAGATTTTCCTCCAACGCCCGTTCCACTTGGTCTTCGTTCACAAGGGAAGCAGTCTGCTCATCCAATGAACCGCCCAAGCTGCGCTCCACCAGTTTTATCACATCCATGCTGTCAATCAGCAGCGCCCCATCTTCCAGCGGCTTCACTTCCACCACCGTGGCGCCCACCGTGAGTCCCTTCTTGCGCTCTACTGCCGCTATGATGAGCATCAGCGTGAGGAACCCACCACCTATCCAGGCGATGCGGCGGAATGAAGTAGATTTGTTTGCATTGTCGAGCATAGAAGTTGTTTATGGTTCGTTTTCTATTGTTTTCTGTTTTTCAAAAAGCGTTTTATCGGCAAAACGAAGGTGTCAATATCCCCAGCCCCAATCGTCATCACCACATCCAACTGTCTGGTTTTCAGCACGTCCAGCATGTTCGCCTTCGTCACCAATACCCGGTTCGGGTTCTTCATTTTGTCAAAAACGATGTCCGAAGTCACGCCTGGCATAGGCAGTTCCCGTGCCGGGTAAATGTCCATCAAGATGATGTCGTCCAATTTGTCAAGTTCGGCTGCGAAACCGTCCTGAAAGTCCCTCGTTCGGGAGTACAGGTGCGGCTGGAAGATGCCCGTGATATGCCTGCCGGGAAAAAGCTCCCGTGCAGCTTGCACCGCCGCCCGGATTTCCGTTGGGTGGTGGGCGTAGTCGTCAATGAACACCGTTCGTTCGTCCCGATAGACGAACTCGAAGCGCCGCTTGATGCCCTTGAAAGTGATGAGCGCCTTTCTAATGGCCTTCTCCCCTACCCCCAGTTGAAGCGCCACAGCAATTGCTGCGGTCGCGTTCTCGATGTTGTGCCGCCCCGCCATTGCGAAGCGGATATTTTGGTATTGGATATTGGATATTGGGTTTTGGGCTGTGCCTGAATCACTAACACCCAATACCGAATTTCCAATACCTGCCTCGTAGCTCCGGCCCTCACCGCCCCTGCTTGTGGCAAGGAGAGCCTCCCAACTCCGGCCAGGGGCCGGAGCTACGAAGTCAAAAACGAAGCACCCATCCTCTACGCGGATGTTTTCTGAGCGATAAGTGCCTGAACCTAAGCCGAAAGTGAAATACGCAACTCGGTTGGAATTTTCAATCGTTTGATTGTCAAAGTGTTGCGTAAGTTCATCCTTAATAAAAACCTTGCCATTTGGCTTTGTTTTTTTAAGAAATTCCTTGAATCCAGTCTCAGCAACGTTTTCAGCAGCGCCATAAATGTCAAGGTGGTCGGGGTCCATGCTCAGTAGCACGGATATTTCGGGCGAAAGTTGGAGGAAACTGCGGTCGTATTCGTCCGCCTCTGCTACCACCCATTCGCTGTCGCCGCCCACGTAATTCGATTGGAGGTTCTGTGCAATGCCGCCCAAAAAAGCCGTACACATCACGCCGCCCGTGCGCAAAATATGCGTCACGAGAGAGGAGGTCGTCGTCTTCCCATGGGTGCCAGCCACGGCAATCGTGCGCTGGCTCCGGCTGATGATGCCAAGCACTTCTGCCCGTTTTTTCAAGGGGATGCCGCTGTTCTGAAAATGCAGCAGTTCCTCAAAATCACGGGGGACGGCTGGCGTCCAAACCACCAAGTCAAGCCCGGCGGGGATTTTCGTCAAATCCGCTGCGCCATAGTGAACCGTCATGCCCTCCTTCACCAACTTTTTGGTGAGTGTTGTCTCTGTTTTATCATAGCCATGCACCTCGCAGCCTTTCATCAAAAAGTACCGGGCCAAGGCCGACATACCGATGCCGCCAATGCCGAGGAAGTAGATTTTTTTGATGTTTACAAGGCCCATTTCTTATCATTTGTCATTGCCGAAGGCAATCTGTTGTCTTCCTTTTTTGTCATTGCCGAAGGCAATCCGCGACATCACGTTTGACTTTGCAGTTTGCCTTCGGCAATGACAAAGCGGCGTGTTCCGTGACTTACGCTTTCACCAATTCCAATATCACCCTCGCAATCTCCTCCGCCGCATTCGGCTTCGCCAATTGCTTGATGTTTTCGCCCAAGCGTTTGCTCAATTCCACATTTGCCAACACCTCCAGCGCCGTCCAAAGCAGCCGCTCTTTTGCCTCTACATCCTTCACCATTAGCGCCGCATCTTTTTCCACCAAGGCCAAAGCGTTCTTCGTCTGGTGGTCGTCGGTCACGTTAGGCGAAGGGACGAGGATAGCAGGCTTTCCGACCAAGCACATCTCCGAAATGGAGAGCGCCCCTGCCCTGCCGATGACCAAGTCTGCTGCGGCGTAGGCCAAATCCATCCGGTCAATGAACGGTCGGGCTTGCACGTTGAGCAGTTGAGCCGTGGCGCACTGGCCGTAGCTGTCTGCGTAAAACTTGCCAATTTGCCAAAGAACTTGCACATCCGAGCGCTCCCGGAGCAAGTCGGTGTTGGTGGCCAACGCCTCATTCAAAACCCTTGCCCCGCCACTACCTCCAAAGACGAAAATCGTCTTTTTGGACTTGTCCAACTGGAAGTACTCTATGCCTTCGCTGCGCTTGTTTTCCAAATTTTCAAAAACCTCCGAGCGAACCGGATTGCCCGTCAGCACAATTTTTTCCTTCGGAAAAAACTGCTCCATGCCTTCGTAGGCGACGCAGATTTTGGCGGCTTTTTTTGCCAAAATGCGGTTCGTCACGCCGGGAAAACCGTTTTGCTCTTGCAGCACCGTCGGTATGCCCGCTGCCCCAGCTGCGTTCAGTGTGGGCCCGCTGGCGTAGCCGCCGACACCCACCGCCACATCGGGCTGGAAGCGCCGGACTATCTGCCTCGCACTCCAACTGCTGGCGATGAGCTTGAACGGGAACAGGAGGTTCTGCCATGTCAATTTCCGCTGGAAGCCGCTTATCCAAAGCCCTTCGATTTGGTAGCCAGCCTTCGGAACTTTTTCCATTTCCAGCTTACCCTGTGCGCCGACAAACAATATCTCGGCGTCGGGCCTGATTTTCTTAATCGCATCGGCGATGGCGATGGCGGGAAAAACATGCCCGCCTGTGCCGCCGCCGCTAATTATTATTCTCATGGTAGTTGTTCAAGTAATACGGACTACCGGTCCGTACTATCTAAAAGTTAGCCATTCCGCACTTCATGGAAGCATGGTCTGGCAGACCGTGTTACTTCCTATTGCCACCACCTTTGTGCTGGCTACCGTTGCCTTGGGGACCACCGCTATCACGACGCTGTTGTTGCTGGCCGCCCACTTGGGGCTGTTGTTTTGGTGTTTGCGGAGTGCCACCACTGCTGGTCGCAGCCGCTTCGGTAGCCAACGCTGACTGCGCCGCCGCCTGCTCGATGTACCTGCTCACACTGAGGATGATGCCGAAGAAAATGCAAGTGAAAAGCACCGACGTTCCACCCCAAGAAACCATTGGCAACGTGAGGCCGCCGACCGGCACGAGGTGAACGGAGATGGCCATATTGGCCAACGCCTGTATCACGATGTTTAAGCTCAAACCCACGGCAACCATTGCCCCGAAGGATTTTTCGCTGATGGTCACGAGCCTCGTCACCCGGAAAAAGAGCATGACATACAGCGAGATGAGCAAAAAGCTGCCGAACAAGCCATATTCTTCGCAAAAAACGGCGAAGATGAAGTCGGCATAGGGCGTTGGCAGGTAATTGCGCTGGATGCTGTTGCCGGGGCCACTGCCGAAAAACTCACCATTGGCAATGGCGATTTTTGCCTGTTGGTTTTGAAAAGAGCCTTCTGAACTGCTAATCCATTCTTGCACTCGACTTATCCAAGTGTCCACCCGCACCGCCTCTGGTGCAAACTTGTGGATGACCAATAAGAAAGCAAACATGACAATGGCCAACAGCACCAACAGTGCCATGAACTTGAAGTCCACCCTACCCACGAACATCATTGCGAAGCAAGTGACAAACAAGACGATGGCCGTACTCAAGTCGGCGGGCGCAATAAGCCCGCAAATGATAATGATAGGCAAAATGATGGGCATGAATGCCTTGTTGAAGTCCTTGATATAGTCCTTGTGCCGGGTAATTTCACGGGACACGAGGAGTATGAGCGCCATTTTGCCAAAATCAGAAGTCTGAAAGGTCAGGTTGATGAACGGGATTTCAATCCAGCGCCGGGCGTGGTTGATTTCCTTGCCAAATGCCAGCGTGAACACAAGCAATGCAAAAGCAATAAGCCAGAGCCAGGGCGCCATTTTCATGAAGCGCATGTACGGCGTCAGGTACGCCAAGTACGCCAGGAACAAGCCGAAGCCAAGGATGACCACGTGCTTCATCAGGTAGCCCGTGGTGTTGCCGCCACTGAGCTTGTAAGCGATGGTGCCCGTGCTGCTATATACGGTCAGGATGCTGAAAATGCTCAACACTGCCAGTATCATCCAGATGACACGGTCGCCCCTTAATTCTGCGTAAATTCTGGCTCCGAAGTTCATTTTTCTTTAATGATAAATGGTGGAATGATGAATAATAAATCAGACATCATTTCAACCGTTTCTTTTGCTTAGCTTCTGCTATCTGGTTCAAATAGTTTTGATCGGTAATGACCTGATTACCGGTTTCTTTTTCAAAGGCATCTAAGGCTTTGCCGGCTGCTTTACCGCCTTTTTTTGCAGCTTTTTCGTTTTCCATGAAGCCTTTTGCATCGCTTTTGATGGTCTCCTGCTTAGTACCTTCCTCCCCTAACATTGAAAAAATCAGCTCCAAATTTGTCATGTGGTCACGCAAGTTCTCTCGTTTGAGTCCCTTATGTTCTTGGTATTCTTTCGGGGTCATCCCAAAAGTAGCCTTCGATATTTCTGCGGTCAAAATCGCATACTCGATGCCCTCTTTCACGCCCCTGTTCTTCCATTCATCTGTCAATTGCTCCCGGAGCTCGATGCTTTTCATCCGCATCTCAATCCAATCGCCTGGGTAGCCTTTTTCCCGGTAAAGTTGACGGGCACGTTCTGCCGCCAATTCAGGGTTTTCGATTTCCTTCACCCGCTCGTAGCCGACCTTTGCCAGCCACTGTTTGAAGGGTTCGGCCTTGGGGGAAGGAATGGATTGGATAATCCTGAAAATCCCTTCGGTATTGGCGATAAGCGTTTCCCTTTTTTTGCCTGTTTTGCCTTCCAATGCTACCTGGGGACAATTTGTCCCCATGAACGTCCTCAATTCCTCCTCACGCTTGCGCATCTTCTTCAAATAATCCGTCGGGTTTTTAGAATCCGTCAATGCTTCTACGATGTCAAGAACAGAAAAAAACCATTCTTCTTGAAACCAGATTCTCCTGATTTCCTTCTCTTGAAAAACGACCAATTTGTTGTGTACCTCATTCATAGTTCCAAAGTTTTGATTACCCATTTTACAAGTTCCACTTTTGCAACCCGTTGAAAATGAGCAGGATGTGACTATAAAATCATGTACGTTCTGGTTTTATCACTATTTCAATTCTCTCACAGCAGCCTTGAACTGCCCGCCCCTGTCCTCGTAATTTTTGAACAAATCGAAGCTCGCACAAGCTGGGCTGAGCAGCACCACATCGCCGCTTTCGGCATAGATGGTGGCTCGCTCGACCGCTTCTTTTGCACTGCGGGCTTCTTCTATGTTTTTCAAAATGGGTGAAAAAACACCCATCAGTTTTTCGTTGTCAACGCCGAGGCAAATAAGTGCTTTCACCTTCTGCCGGACCAGGTCTTCGATGGGGCTGTAATCATTGCCCTTGTCGGTGCCGCCCGCAATCCAGACCACGGGTTTTTCCATCGCTTGCAAGGCGTAGAAGACCGAGTCCACGTTGGTCGCTTTGCTGTCGTTGATGTACTCGACGCCTTCGATTTCAGCGACAAACTCCAGGCGGTGCGGGTCGTTCACGAAGGTGTTCAGCCCTGCTTGTATCGCCTCATCGCTCACTCCGACCGCCTTTGCGGCATGGATGGCGCAGCTTGTGTTGAAAAAATTGTGCGGGCCTTTCAAAATGCAGCCCGTCATATCGAAAGCCCCCTCCCAGCCTCCCCTGAAAGGGGAGGAGTTAGCGACGACCAACTTTTTGGTGCTGTCGAAATGGGTCGGTATTTCTACCATTTTGGGTGCTAACTCATTGAATTTCAGGTAGTTCTGAACTTCCTTGTCGTCGGCGTTGGTGATGAGCAAATCCTCAGGCCGTTGGTTCATGGCAATGCGAAACTTCGAGCGCACGTAGTTCTCCATTTTGTACTCGTACCTGTCCAGATGGTCTGGCGTGATATTGAGCAAAATGGCGATGTGCGGTCGGAAGGTCACGATGCCGTCCAATTGGAAGCTGCTCAGCTCCAGCACGTAATAGTCGTACTTGTTCTCGATGATGTTCCGGGCGAAACTCAAGCCCACATTGCCTCCGATGGCTGCGTTGATGCCCCCCGTTTTGAGCAGGTGGTAGGTCAGCCGGGTGGTGGTAGTTTTCCCGTTACTCCCCGTAATGCCAATGATGGTTGCCGCCGTGTGACGGCCCGCAAATTCAATTTCAGAAATCACCTTTTTGCCCTGGCGACGGAAGTCCAAAAGTGGGGGGAGGTCGTCAGGAATGCCGGGGCTTTTGATGATTTCATCAGCCTCAAATATGCTTGTCCATGTGTGTTTGCCTTCCTCGTATGGAATGCCTTTATCAAGAAGTTCTGCCTTGTAATTTTCCTTCAAACTGCCACCGTCCGAGAGGAAGACCTCATGGCCGAGGTGCTTGGCCAACAGTGCCGCAGCAGTGCCGCTTTCTCCGCCTCCGAGGATGGCTAATTTCATGCGTTTGTTCGTGTTTGTTTTGGTTAAAAAACTGCCCGTCTAAAGTTCCAATAGCCTTGATATTTCTACTTTCAAAATGGGCAAATACTTGTTGACGATGCCCCAAACTATTTCATCGGAAACCGTGTCGTAACCGTGAATAAATCGGTTGCGGGTGTCCACGATTTTTCGTGAGTTTGTTATTTCAATCTCCGGGTTTTCTTTTAAAACCCTGTTCATTGCCTCTCCAATTATTTCAATATTCCGTTCAATGGCCCGTTTTGTTTTCAAGTCTTTTTTGTACTCAAAAAAGTCCCGTTTTTCTGGCAAAAACGCATTGATTTCGTCAATTGCACGGTCAATATCTTCGAGCCAAGTCTTAGCTTCTTCTTTCATAGACAAGCTTTTTGGTGGCGTCAATATTCTTTCTCAAGTTCATGTTTCGGATGGCTTGTTCTTCCAGCAAATCAACCTCTCGCTTTAGTAGTTTTTCCAATCCAAACTTCAATTCAAAATAGTTGTCGGCGTAATCAAGCAGTGCTACACTGTCAAATTTCACAACCAAATCAATATCGCTTCCATCCTTAAACCCATCAGATACTACCGACCCAAAAGCATACATTGCCTCAACGCTGTGGCTTTGACACAGGGCCTGAATCACGCTGATATTTTGATTAATAATTTTCATTAATTCTTGCTCTATTATTTTTGTTGAAGTGATGGATTCCTACCTCACTTTCAATGTCATTATCGTCATCACCGCCAGCAAAATGCTTACAATCCAGAACCTGATGACGATCTTCGCCTCCGGTATCCCTTTCTTCTGGTAGTGGTGGTGCAGCGGCGACATCAAGAAGACCCTTCGGCCCTCGCCGTACTTCTTCTTCGTGTATTTAAAGTACGCTACCTGAATCATCACCGACAGGTTTTCCGCCAAAAACACCCCACACATGATGGGGATGAGTAGTTCTTTGCGAAGCAACAAAGCCATCGTAGCGATGATACCGCCCAGTGTCAAACTGCCCGTGTCACCCATGAAAACCTGAGCTGGGTACGAATTGTACCACAAAAACCCAGTGCAAGCACCCAACATGCAAGCGGCGAAAATCACCAGCTCGCCCGTGCCGGGCAGGTAGAACACGTTGAGGTAACCAGCCAGAATCACGTTGCCGCTCACAAAGGCGAACACCCCAAGCGACGTGGCTACCACGCTGCTGACGCCGGTTGCAAGGCCGTCCAACCCATCTGTCAAATTGGCTGCGTTCGAGACGGCAGTGATGATGAGAATCACAAGCGGCACGAAGACAATCCAAACATATTTCGTCGCCTGCCCGCTTTCGAGCGGCAACCATTTTGCGTAATCCAATTGGTTTTCCTTGAAAAACGGCACGTTCGTAATGTAAGCCTTGTAATGCGCCACCTCGATGGTGTCGCCCCTGGCATCCCGCACGTCGTAGGGAGCGCTCACCTGTTGGTAGCCGAGGTTGTTGGCCTCTTCGGTTTCCAGTCGGACGCTGATTTCGTTGCTCTGAATCATCATCACAGCGACAATCAACCCGCAGACCACCTGCCCTATCAGCTTCGACTTTGCACTCAGCCCCTCTTTGTTCTTTTTGAAGACCTTGATGTAGTCGTCCAAAAAGCCGATGATGGCCATCCAGGTCGTCACCAAGAGCATGATGAGCACGTAAATGTTTTTCAAATCCGCCACGAGCAGCACCGGAACGACGATGCCCATGATGATGATGACGCCGCCCATTGTCGGCGTCCCTTTTTTCGACATTTGGCCCTCCAAGCCGAGGTCACGAACCGTCTCCCCGATTTGTAGGCTGCGCAAAAAATTGATGATACGCCCACCGAACAACATGCTGATTATCAGCGAAATAACCAGACCCATACCCGCTCGAAAAGTGGTGAATTGCCACAACCCTGCGCCGGGAACATGGTATTTTACTTCAAGCCAATGGAAAAGCTGGTACAGCATCGTTCAATTTCGGATTTGCGATTTCGGATTTCTTGCCCCTTTGGGGCGGATTAACCCGGAATTACATCTCCTTTCGTGGTTGTTCGTTATTGTTTTTTATGGCTTGATGGGACACAGATTGAACTGATTGGACTGATTAAAACAGATTAAAAATATCAGTGAAAATCTGTTAAATCAGTTGAATCTGCGTACTATCCTATCAAACCGAGCGCTTCGCTCAACTCTTTTTTATCATCAAAATCGTGTTTCACGCCTTTGATGTCTTGGTATTTTTCATGGCCTTTGCCCGCTACCAGAATCACATCGCCGCTTTGCGCCATTTGGCAAGCCGCTTTGATGGCCTGCCTGCGGTCGGTGATGGTCAGCGCTTTTCGCTTCGCAACGATTGGAATACCCGCCTCCATCTCCGCCAGAATCGCCTCCGGGTCTTCCGACCTTGGATTGTCGCTGGTCAGGATGACTTGGTCGCTATAATCGCAGGCGACTTTGGCCATCAGTGGGCGCTTCGTTCGGTCCCGGTCGCCGCCAGCGCCGCAGACCGTGATGATTTTGCCACCGCCTTTGCGGAGCTGGTCAATCGTCGAAAGCACCTTTTCCAGCGCATCGGGCGTGTGGGCATAGTCCACGATGCCGATGACGTTGCGCTCCTTGCTCACCACTTGGTCGAAGCGGCCGTCGGCGGCCCGCAAGGCGCTGAGGGCTTGCAGCACCTCCGCTTTGTTTTGACCCAAAAGCACCGCCGCCCCGTAAACGCCGAGCAAGTTGTAGGCATTGAACTCGCCAATGAGGCGGGCGTGGAAATCGTGCCCGTCGAGGTCGAGGTGAAGGCCGCTCAGACTGTTTTCGAGTATTCTTGCTTTAAAATCCGCCGCCTTGCGCAGCGCAAACGTGTGGTGCTTTGCTTTCGAGTTTTGCAGCATTACCTCGCCCCGCTTGTCGTCGGTGTTGACGAGTGCGAAGGCGCTTTTGGGCAAATTGTCAAAGAACAATTTCTTGGCATCTATATAGGCCCTGAAAGTGCCATGATAGTCCAAGTGGTCGTGCGTAATGTTTGTGAACAAGCCTCCCGCAAAAAAAAGACCGGCGATTCGCCTTTGGACGGCAGCATGGGAGCTGACCTCCATAAAGGCGAAATCGCAGCCTGCCTCCACCATTTGTTGTATCAGTAAATTGATGGCTCCTGCATCCGGTGTCGTGTGGGTGGAGTGCACACTGCGTTTGTTCACTTTATTTTCAATCGTCGAAATCAGGCCAACTTTATAGCCCAATTGTGTAAAAAGGTCGTAGAGCAGCGTCGCCGTGGTCGTTTTCCCGTTCGTTCCGGTCACGCCGACGAGCTTGAGTTTTTCGCTGGGGCGGTCGTAAAATTCAGAGGCAATCCTTCCGAAAGCCTCGGCGCTGTCCGCCACCTGCACGTAGGTTATGTGGTCGTGCCTTTCCGTTGGCAGTTCTTCGCAAAGCACCGCCGTTGCCCCATTCTCGATAGCCTTGCCGATGAAGGTATGGCCGTCGGTCGCCGTGCCCCGGAGGGCGGCGAAGAGGGTGCCGGGTGCTGCCTTGCGGCTGTCCAATGTCAAGGCGGTTATCTCCTGCTCCGTTGAGCCGAGGAGGGTTTTTATTTCGCTAGTGTTGAGAAGTTGTTCGAGTAATTTCACGGCTTAAATTCCAAATTGTCATTCATTTCAAACACATCCGCACAATTCTATTAAATCTCGTGTGATGGCATTTTCTTCAATTTTTCTATTTTCAAAACCTATCGTTGCTTCAATTTTTTCCTTCTTCAACCTTGAATATCTGCTTGTTAATTGCAATAAACAATCACTGTTAGTCTTGCTCATTTTTATTTTCTTCATCTCCTGAATTGCTTTGTCCAAATCTCCTTCTTCAATCAAACCACGAACAATATTTATTTCCACTTTGACTACACTTACTTCAATAGGTTTTTGGGGTTCACCTTTCGCTTTTGATTGAAAATCATTTTGGACAACTTCAATTCGAATTTCCTTTAACTTTAGATAATTTTCAAAGGAACCTGCTTGATACACTTCACTAAATTTCGGAAGCTTTTGAACAGTATTTTTTAATGCAGTGTGATGAAATTTTGCGACATCATAATTTTCAAGTAGAGCTAATTGCTCAACTAATACTCGTAATGAAATTCCAATTTCTTTTGCAAAATCTTTGACATTAGGAGGTATTGCTTTCTTGGATAAATGCTTGATTATTAGTTCAGTCGTTTCTGAAATTTGAATTTCCATCGTTAACAAGATTTTCAATCATTCTTCATTTTGCTAACTTTTCAAAGTTCTAATCGCCCACCTCAGCAAAAAATAAATCAATCTTACCGGGTACACCAATACAAATAGACCCATTATCAATCCTATCATTAGATTATCGGACTCAATCTGTTTTGCTATGTTTTTAGATTCGATTGCTTCTATCTGACTATCAATTTTTGAAATCCTAATCTTAAAATCAGCAATTTTTGAGCTGCTATTTTCTATTGCCAATTTTTCAAACAGTACCTCTCTCTTTAATTCCAATTCATTTGCAATAACAGGAATCACACTATTCTGATAATATACTATCATCAATGCAACAATAACTGCTACACTGAAAAATACAAGGATTTCTCTTGCAAGTATTTTCTTGATTCTCAAGTCCATAGAAAAAAATTCCCAGTTGTCACAAGTCTGTTTAGCAGCCCTAAAGTCTTGTAGTTCTTGCAAGTTTGCTACTCCGGCATCAGCCATCAAGCTCCACCTATCTTTTTCCAAACTCGACCTCATAAAAGTGAGGCCGAGCTATCCTTTTGATAGGTCGAGCTTTTACTTCTCAATTTCGACTTCAAAAAAGATAGGTCGAGCTGTCTTCCTATGAGGTCGAGCTATCCTTTTGATAGCTCAACCTGTCCATTTGACAGGTCGAGCTCAAAAAAGTGAGGTCGAGCTATCCTTTTGATAGGTCGAGCTATCTTTTCAATAGGTCGAGCTGTCAAGTTGACAGGCTGAGTAATTCAATTGCATGCTTGACTTCACCCAAAATACACTCGTGCTACCCCAACCTCAAATAAACCACCTGCCCGTTCACCCTTGTGCCGGGGGTAATGCTCTGTGTCACCACCTTCCCGTACCCACCGCTGAACTGCACTCGCAAACCTTTGTTTTCGAGCAAAAACAGGGCATCCCGAAGGCCCATGCCAATGACATTTGGCACTAATTTATCCACCACCGGACGGTTTAGCAACTTGAGCGAATCGGGCGCCGAACTGCGTAGGGCGGCCCAGTCGCCGTCGGCCTTGTTGAAATAATCGAGGCCAAGCTCGCTCATGATGTACTGAATATCCGTGCGATAGCCAGCGTCTTTGTTTGGCATTTGGTTGCTGGTGAAGGCCACGGCATCGCTTGTGTTCAGCACCGGATAGAGTTCCAGCCGGGTGGCGATGGCCTTTTCGGCTATCTCCCTGAACACCGGCAGGGCCACTGCGCCACCATAAATGCCCGCCTCTTTTGGCTTGCTGATGAGCACGATGCAGGAGTAAACTGGGTTCTCGGCGGGGAAGTACCCGGCGAAGCTCGCCTGGTATCCGCCAACTTTAGTTTTCTCTTTCAAGCGCTGGTAGTTCAACTGGGCAGTGCCCGTTTTTCCAGCAAAACGGAAGGCATCCGAGCGGGCGGCGTAGGCCGTTCCCCAGGTGCTGTCCACCACGCATTCGAGCAGTTCCTGCGCTTGTTCGATGGCCTTTTTTGAGGCGATTCGGCCTTTTACTTCCGTTACCGGGAATTTCTTCATCGTAACGCCGTATTGCTGAATTTCCCGGATGAGGTAGGGCTTGACATAGACCCCATCATTGGCAACCGCATTGTAAAAAGCCAGCAACTGCAAGGGGGTCGTGGTCACTTCATAGCCGATTGCCATCCAGGGCAGTGTCGTGCCGCTCCAACCGTCTTCTTGGTTGTAAGCCCGTTTGATATATGGTTCTGGCTCCCCTCCGACTTCTATGCCGGTGGGCTGGCTGAGGTAAAAATCTTGCAGCCGCTTGATGTACTTGTCCGCCCTGTTTTTGGTGCCGTAGCTGTTGTAAACCATCCGTGAAACGCCCACGTTGGAGGACATTCCGAAGGCCTGCTTCACCGACACCCTGTTGTATGTGTGCGGGTAGGCATCTTTCAACTCAGCATCGTGATACACGGTCACGCCTTGTTCCAAGTCAATGCTGTCATCCAAGTCTATGTAACCGTCTTCGAGCATGGCGAGCATGGAGGCCAGCTTGAAGGTAGAGCCGGGTTCCGTTGACGAGCCAATGGCGTGGTTATAGGTTTCCCAGAGCTGTCCTTCTTTGGTCCAGCCGAGGTTGGCCATCGCTTTGACGGCACCGGTTTTTACGTCCATCAAGATGGCGACGCCGCTTTCTGCCTGGTGGCGAACCATTGCTTTGGCGAGCGCACCTTCAGTAATATCTTGCAAGTTGACGTCGAGGGTCGTCACCACGTCCCGACCTGGTTTGGGTTCAATTTTGGAGAGGTTTTCCAGGGGAATCCACATGCCGCCGCCGACCCGGTACATCAGTTGCGTACCTTCTTCGCCCTGCAATTGGTCATGGAATGCGCCCTCTATGCCTACCTTGATGGAGTCGCCCTGCACATAACCTATTGTCCGGTTGGCCAACAGCCTGAACGGGCGTTCCCGGTTGTATTTTTGAACGACAATCAGGCCGCCTTTGAACTGCCCGAGGTTGAACAGCGGGAAGCTGGTGATTCGCTCCTTCTCCGTCATGGAGGCGTCGTTCTTGATGGGGACGAAGCGCTTGCCGGACTGTTTTTGCTGCCACAGGTACTCTTTCATGGCACCGGGGGTCATGTTCGGGTTCACGTAGGTAGCCAAGTAGTAGGCCAAGCTGTCAAAGGATTTTGAGTGCCAAAAAACCGTGTCAATGGCGTTGGAATTGGGATCCCAAGAGATGTCAAAGAACGGCATGGAAGTGGCCAACATGCTGCCATCTTCCGTGAGGATGTTTCCTCGTTCGGCTTCCATCGGCACCTCTTTGATGTAGAGGTCTTCGCCCTTGCTGCGCCACTTCTCGCCCTCTACCACACTGATTTTCACCGTTTGGGTAAATATGGCGACTGCCACCAGCATAACCACTGCGAGCACTACGTAAACACGTACAAGGACTTCGTTTTTGACGTTGAAAGCCATTTCTCTTTAGGGATGAGGGGCGAGGAATGAGGAATGAAACCTGCCTGGCTTGGCATTTCTCATCCCTTATCCCTCATTCCTCGTTCCTGAATTTGCTGTTTGTTTAATCTTCCACTACTATCCGGTGCACGCTGCCCGCCGTTTTGCGAAGGCCGAGGGACTCAACGTCCTCCCCGACTTCGGCCAAACGGCTCTTGAACATGATTTCGGACTTCAAAGAATTGTATTGTCGTTTCAGTTCTTTTACTTCGTTTTGCAGCGATTGGATTTGCCGGACCTGTTTTTCCGCATAGTGTGCGTTGGCAATGTAGATGACGGTGAGAAAGCTGAGGAACAGCACGAAAGGCAGGTTCTTCAATATTAGGGATGCACCCATGCTCCCTAACTCCAGATAGTTCCCGAGCGATTTTTTTTGTGTTGCCATCATACTTACCTTTACAATTGAAAATGGAGAATTAAAAATTGAAAATTATCCGTGACGCCCACATTTTCAATTTTCAATTTTCAACTTTCAATTCTTACTCCTATTCTCATCTTAGCACTCCTTGCCCTCGTGTTTTTAGCCATTTCGTCTTCCGAAGGAGTGATTACACCTTTATTTATTTGCTCAAAAGGTCTTTCGATTTTGCCGTAGAAGTCGCTTTTCACTTCGCCTTCCACGTTGCCTGTTTTTAGCAGGTTCTTCACCATCCGGTCTTCGAGGCTGTGGTAGCTGATGACCACCAGCCTGCCACCGGGCCGGAGCACTTCGAGTGTCGCTTCGAGGAACTCCTGCAAAGCGCCCATCTCGTCGTTCACCTCGATGCGCAGTGCCTGAAAGACCTGCGCCAAGTACCGGTGCCGTTGCCCCCGAACAAGCGGGTCGAGGATGCCGAGCAGGTCGCCGATGGTTCGGATGGGCCGATGCTCCCGCTCCTGCACGATTTTTTGCGCCAGCGACTTTGCATTTCGCACTTCGCCATACTCGCCCAAAACCTGTTGCAGGGCCTCTGCCGAATAAGTTTTCAATACCGTTGCCGCCGTGGTTTCATCGGAGCGGTTCATCCGCATGTCCAAATCGGCCTCGAAACGGAACGAGAAGCCACGTTCGGCTTCATCAAGTTGGTGGGAGCTGACCCCCAGGTCGGCAAGGATGCCATCCACCTGCTTCACGCCGTGCAGCCGCAAGAACTGTCGGATGTAGCGGAAGTTGTGGTGGTTGAACGTGAATCGCTCGTCATCAATCAAATTGCGGAGCGAATCGTCGTCCTGGTCGAAGGCGAACAAGCGCCCTTTTTCACCCAACTCGTTCAATATCAACCGACTGTGACCACCACCGCCGAAGGTCGCATCGAGGTAAACGCCGTCTTTTTTAATAGCCAGCGCTTCGATGCTTTCTTTGGCGAGAATGGGAATGTGGTAGGCCATACAGTCGAATTATAAAGGCTTTGCAACCCCTTTGTCTGCCATTACGATTTGCGCAAGTTGTGCCATGTCGAGTTCCTCGTTGAGTTGTTTTTCGTACTCAGCGGTGGACCAGATTTCCACTTTGTCGTTGACGGCGGCCAGCATCACCTCGCCATCGCCTTCCATGATGCCTGCCCATTCGAGCAGTTGGTTGGGAAAGTTGAGGCGGTCGGCGCTGTCACGCTTGAGCGGGGTAGCACCCCGGTAAAATGCACGCTTGAAAAGGCGGGCATTGGTGTCAAATTCGTTGATTTGGTTAACTTGCGCAGATTTTTCATCCCAAACTTTTTTGGGATAAAGGACAAGGCATTTTTCCATCCCCCGGTTGACCACAAAATTGTCCCGCTCGTCGGATGCCAGTTGCTCAAGCAAGCCGCTTGGCAGGCGAAGGCGACCTTTCGGGTCAATTTTGCAAGCATATTCTCCAAGAAGTTGGTTCATTACCTTAAATTCAATTTCTTGGCCAAAAGTATTCACTTTCCTCCATTAATTTCCACTTTCTCCCACCTGATGTGAGAAAAAAGTTTTCCACATTGTTGTTTTTCAGGAAAATTTTGCAAAAGTCAATGATTTGATGCAAGCAATTGCATCAAATTGATTAAACATCTTGAATAAAGTCAATTGAAATATTGCCCCACCCGTGGTTTATTGGTGAGCGGGTTGCCTTTGATTTCCACTTTTTTACACCAGTGGCAAAAAAATGGGGCAAAAGGATGAGGAGGCTTTACACTTGGGAGCCATTTTTACAGCAGGAGGAAAGTTAAGCAAGGAGGTAGCAAGTAACGCGGAAAGCTATGCTTTGGAAAGTTTGTTGGATTTCAATGGATTGAAGAGGCGGGAAAATATCATTGGGCGAGGCTTTTCCATTTCATTTGAAGCACGCCTAAAATTGCTTCCTTGACGATACCTTTCGTCATCTTCGAGGTGCCCTCAATGCGGTCGGTGAAGGTGATTGGGATTTCCCGAATTTTGAACCCGAGCTTCCATGCGGTGAACTTCATTTCAATTTGGAAGGCGTAACCAATGAAGTTGATTTTAGACAAATCCATGGTTTCCAGCACTTTACGGCGATACCCAACGAAGCCGGCAGTGGGGTCTTTGACCCACATCAAGGTGATGAGGCGGACGTAAAGCGATGCGCCATAGGAAAGCACCTTTCGGTCGGCGGGCCAATTGACGGTGTTGCCACCATTGACGTAGCGAGAGCCGACAACGACATCGGCCCCTCCGGTTTCCAAGGTTTCGAGCATTCGGGGCAGGTCGGCGGGGTCGTGCGAGAAGTCGCAGTCCATTTCGAAAATATAGTCGTAGCCCTTTTCAATGCCATATTTAAAGCCCTCGATATAGGCGGTGCCGAGGCCCAGCTTGCCACTTCGCTGGAGCAGGAAAATCCGGTTGGGGTACTCGGCGCATTTTTCACGGACAACGGCGGAGGTGCCGTCGGGGGAGCCATCATCCACTACCAGCACGTCAAATGGAACAGGCAGGGCTTGCACGGTGTCGAGCATTTTGCCAACGTTTTCGAGTTCGTTGTAAGTGGGTATGATGACAAGGTTCTTCGACAATATTCGTCACTTTTTTCAAAACAACAGAGGTGGCGCTCTACCGGATGCGTCACCTCTGTTGTTTAGTGGGGGCGAAATTAGAAAATTCTGGGATTAGTGGCTACCTCCCCTCCGGCAAGAATCGAGTTCTGTTGTTTTATCAGCATAAATGCGGCCCTCAAAAGCTCTCAAACAACTGGCGGGCATGACGACCGGTGTTGGATTGCATTCGAGTTGCATCAATAAAATCGTTGCCTTGGATTTCATTCGGGGCATTGCGGTAAAGGTCTATTTCCCAACGGGGGTTATTGGTCTCGCCACGAGCGGTGGAGTGCAGCAGCACATGGCCGTTGGTGGTGAGCGATGGGTTGTAGAACAGGAACTTGACGTTGTTTTGCCGGGTCTTTGGAAACTGGTTGTAAAACCAAATCTCGTAAGGCGGAGCGCTCGGCTCGTTTTCCTCAAAGACCGTGTTGTTGGGTGCGCCATATTTCAGGAAAATATACCCCCTATCCGTCTCGAAGCCATACCCAAAACCATTCGAGAAACTCTGGTCCACTTGCCGGGCCACTTTCATGTACTCTTTATAGGCAGCTTCTGGGTTGTTGTGGTTTGTCTTTATCCAATAGCTGAACAGGTACAAGCGCATGGCGTTAAGGTTGCGCTGGGAAGTAATCATCTTGACGTGCTCGCCATCCGATTTGTCCACTTGCATCATAATGGCCTTCAAGGAATAAACCAGTTCTTCCACGGACATTTTTCCGACAAATTCATTTTCCAATGCAAACTTCCCGGTCGTTATTTGCTCTTGGGAAACCTTGAAGTAGGGGTTGCTGCGCTGGAATGGCATTGATTTTTTGGCCAAGAGCCGCCGGTCCTTGTCCAATACTTCCACGACGAGATTGTAGTTGCCAGTTGGTAGCTCCTTTATGTCCAACTGCTGGACGGCGGCAGCCAATGGCTCGGACTTTTTGCGCTTGTAGGAAACGGAAATCTTTTCTTCCCGGTCCTTCGTGTCGGCATTGTCAATGAACATGGACAGCAAGTAATCTTCGCCAATGGCCTTGTCTGTGTTGTAAACCTCGAAGTAGAACAACATCAGTTCATCGTTTTTTTCATAAAAGTTGATGGGCATCGGCTCAAAAATGAAATTGCCTTTGACCATCGGGTTGTTGTCAGATGCCCCTTCCGGCGCATTTTTTACAGCGGCAAGCAGTTCGATATCTGAAATGGAGAGTTGGTCCAGGCTGTAGTCCATCGTAAAGGAAGACTCGTACTTTTTCGCATTGCCTGTTTTCACCAAATCCTCCACGGAAACTTCGAGCTGGTAGTCACCGTTGGGCAGGGAGTAGCGCTTGACATCCACAAAATCAACTGGGGTTTTGGATAATGGCCCATTTAGGCGGTATTTGTCGAACTTGAACACGTCGGCCCCCTTTTTGAACAAGATGACCACCTCCACCCTTGCTTGCTTTGTACTGTCGCCAACTGTGGCAAAGCCAGCAGAGCGGCCCAGTACATTCAGGTATATCTCCACATAGCCATCTCCTTGGCTTTGAAAGGTGGCGTAGGAGATGCCAGCATCAATGGCATCCTGTGCTTTCACCAAGCAGGGAAGTGCCACGCACAAGAGAAAAATTAGATTGTTTTTCATGCTTTAGTAATTTTGATTGTAGGCTTGAGGACGCTCTCATGGTACTTGCGAACAAACAGGATTTCGTAAAACGACGTAAGTTACAGAGATTTGCCGGACTGAAAAAATCGGTAGTTTCACCAGAACGGGTTAAAACCAGAATTGCAACATGGACTTCAAAGATTTTTTGGAATTACACATCAACATTGGGTCGTACAAGCTGACCCAGCTCTACGAACTAAAAATTTAACACATTCAAAAAATCATTGAAAGCGTTCATTGAAACAAGGAATAACTTTGCGGGAAAGCGACACCCATGTTTGATTATTTAGTAAGCAAGGTACATGAAACTGTCGGCCAAATGGCCGACCACCGCAAGACAGACAGGGGGCATGACCTTTCAGGCGTGGTAATGAGCGCCTTTGCCATGTTCAGCCTGAAAGACCCCTCGTTGTTGGCCTTCAAGAACAACTTTGAGGTACGGCA
>DIUC01000003.1:0-527 GCA_002435785.1 Saprospiraceae bacterium UBA6168
TCGCCCGGGTCGATCATCTTTGACAGGGCGTTGAGCATGGTCGTCTTACCCGAACCCGTACCGCCCGAGATGACGATGTTCATCCGGCACGCGCCTGCAATCTTGAGCGCGGTCGCCATCTTGTCCGACATCGACCCGAAGTCGCGCAGCATATCGATGGTGATCGGCTTTTCGGAGAACTTACGAATCGAGATCGCGGTGCCGCGCAGCGACAGCGGCGGCACGATGACGTTGACGCGGCTGCCGTCCTTGAGGCGGGCGTCGGCCAGCGGCGTGGTCTGGTCGACGCGGCGGCCGACCTGGTTGACGATGCGCTGGGCGATCTGGAACAGGTGCTGCTCGTCGCGGAACTTGATCGGCGCGATCTGCAGCTTGCCCTTCTTTTCGATGTAGGTCTGGTCAGGTCCGTTGACCATGATGTCGGACACGTCTGGATCGTTGAGCAGTTCTTCCAGCGGGCCGAAGCCGAGCAGCTCGTCGATCAGCACCTTTTCGAGCGCGAACTGCTCGCGCCGGTTGAGCGTGAC
>DIUC01000003.1:551-7012 GCA_002435785.1 Saprospiraceae bacterium UBA6168
GCACCTGCTCCTTGATCTTGTGGACCGAGGCTTCGAACCCTTGCGCCTCGTAATTGCCTTCGTTGACCGCATTGGCGCGATCGGCCAGCCGGGTCATGGCATCGGCCTTGAGCGAGGCGGGATCGGGCGGCGGGGCTTCACCGGGCAGCGGCGGGAACTGCTCGCCGCCCCGAGTCATGCCGCCGGGAACCGGTGCCGAGGGGCTGGCCGGAGCGCCGCCCTTCATCGGGCGCGCGACGCCGAAGGCCGGTCGGGCTCCCGCGCCCATGCCGCCTGGTCCATTGCGTCGGCCGAATGCGCTCATGTCTCGATCAATCCTGTCCGAACGGGCCGCAGCCTGTCATGGCTCCGGCAGTTTCAGGTTGAACATTAGGGTTGAAACTTTGATAACTTCCTAATGGGCAGTCGCCGTTCCTCCGGGCCTCCGAAAAGCCGATGACGACACCTTCCGGGCCGGAGCCCAAGCCGGGACTGCTGCTGGCGCTGGTCGGATTCGCGCTGCTTTCGCTGGGCGATGCGGTGATCAAGACCATGTCCGATGAATGGCCGTCGACCGCGCTGGCCGCGACCCGTTTCGCCATGGGCGCGGTCGGGCTGAGTGCGCTTCTGCTGGCGCGCGAGGGTCGTGGGCCGCTGCCAGTTGCCGATCGCGGGCTTCATGCCCTGCGCGGTCTGGCCGTGACCCTGGCCACCACAGGCTTCTTCGGCGCGCTGATGTTCATGCCGCTGGCCGAAGCCACGGCGATCAGCTTCACCAGTCCGATCCTCACCGCCCTGCTCGCCGCTCCGGTGCTGGGAGAGCGGGTGAGGGGGGCAACCTGGGGCGCGTCGCTGCTCGCCTTTGCCGGGGTGCTGGCGATCCTGCGGCCCAACTTTCTGTCGCTGGGCTGGCCCGCGCTGCTGCCGCTGGTCTCGGCCTCGGGGATGAGCCTGCTGATGATCCTGAATGGCAAGGCGGCCGGGCGCGGATCGCCGCTGGCCATGCAGGCCTGGGCCGCAGTTTTCGCCGCGCTGATGCTGGGCTCTGTCGCGCTGATCGGCCATTTCGGCTGGGGCGAGGGGCTGGTGATCGGCTGGCCGCACTGGTCGGTGCTGGCGCGCTGTGCCCTTGTCGCAGTGAGCGCCAGCACGGCCCACTGGCTGATCTTCCTCGGCACGGTGCGGGCAGGCGCTTCGCGGGTCGCGCCGATGATCCATGTGCAATTGCTGGTCGCCGGCCTGATCGGCTGGCTCGGCTTCGGCCATGTGCCTGACCTTGCCGCCATGGCCGGGGCGGGCCTGATTGTGCTGGCAGGCCTGTGGCTGTGGCGTGCGGAACGCCGGGCATGAGCGAAGGGACCTGCTGGCTCTGCGCCCGGCCGCTGGGCCACCGGGTGGAATGGCACCACCCCTTGCCGAAAAGCCGGGGCGGGCGCGAGACGGTGCCGGTCCATCCAATCTGCCACCGCACGCTGCATGTCACTTTCGCCAATGCCGAACTGGCGCGGATCGGCACCGATGCGGAGCGGTTGCGCGCCCATCCCGCGCTGGCCCGTTTCCTCGGCTGGATTTCGGGCAAGTCGCCGGACTTTCATGCGCGCACCTTCGGCGCTAGTGGTTCAACCGAAACGGAAGAGTCCGGCTTCAGCCGGGCTTTTCGTTTCGATAAGTTGAACCATCACAAAGAGATGGCTGGTGGATCGGGCCGATATTCCGGGATCGGAATGTCGGAGTCGATCCACTAGGCAGAGGCGATGAACCGTCTGCTTGCTCTGCCGCTCGCCCTGTTGCTCGCCGCCAGCCCGCTTGCGGCGCAGGATCAGGGCTTGCCCGGATGGCTGGCCGGGGCCTGGTCGATGGAAAGCGGCGCGCGCTGGGCGGACGAGACCTGGACCACGGCGCGAGGCGGCATGATGATCGGTGCCTCGCGCTCGGGCTTCGGGCCTGAGCTGGCCGAGTGGGAACACAGCCGCATCGTGCGCCGCGCCGATGGCGGGATCAGCCTCTTCACCCAGCCGCAGGGGCGCGCACTGATCGAGTTCCGCATGGCGACGATGAGCGAGACGGCGATTGAATTTGCCAATCCGGCGCACGGTTATCCCCAGCGCATCCGCTATGAGCGGGTCGGACAACTGCTGATTGCCGAAGTGTCGAAGATGGACGGTAGCGAGGCCATGCGCTGGCAATATCGGCGGGTGGCGGAGTAAATCGAAAAAGGGGCGCCAGAAGCGCCCCCTGATCGTCGTGCAAATACCTGCGGATCAGCCCGCGACGTGCTCCGCCAGGATGGTGAGGCCAGTGGCGCTCACTTCCGCGAAGCCGCCCTGGACCTGGATTTCCTCAGGCTGGGCATTTTCCGACTTGTAGATCTTCACCGCGCCGTCGCGGATCGTCGACATGAAGGGCGCGTGGCCCGCCAGCACGCCGAACTCGCCTTCCGTGCCGGGGACGACCACCATGTGGACGTCCTCGGACCGGACCAGACGCGCAGGCGTGACGAGTTCGAAGTGGAGAGCCATTTGCGATTACGCCTCTTCGGCCAGCTTCTTGGCCTTTTCGATGGCCTCATCGATGCCGCCGACCATGTAGAACGCGGCTTCGGGAAGGTGATCGTATTCGCCGTCAACCACAGCCTTGAACGAACGCACGGTGTCTTCGACCTGTACGAACTTGCCGCTGATGCCGGTGAACACTTCTGCAACGTGGAACGGCTGCGAAAGGAAGCGCTGCACCCGGCGGGCACGGTGTACCACGAGTTTGTCCTCCTCCGAAAGCTCGTCCATACCAAGGATGGCGATGATGTCCAGCAATTCGTTGTAGCGCTGGAGGGTAAGCTTCACCTTTTGGGCGCAGTTATAATGCTCGGCACCGATGATAAGCGGGTCGAGGATACGGCTGGTCGAGTCCAACGGATCCACCGATGGGTAGATACCGAGCGACGCAATCTTCCGGCTCAATACCGTCGTGGCGTCCAAGTGGGCGAAGGTGGTAGCAGGTGCTGGGTCGGTCAAGTCGTCGGCAGGTACGTAAACGGCCTGTACCGAAGTGATGGAACCACGCTTGGTAGAAGTGATGCGCTCTTGCATGAGGCCCATCTCAGTGGCCAACGTCGGCTGATAACCCACGGCTGATGGCATACGGCCCAGCAAGGCCGACATCTCAGAACCCGCCTGCGTAAAGCGGAAGATATTGTCAATAAAGAAAAGGATGTCACGGCCACCAGTCGGGTCGTTGAGGTCGCCGTCGCGGTAGTATTCGGCGACGGTGAGGCCAGAGAGGGCCACCCGTGCACGTGCGCCTGGCGGCTCGTTCATTTGACCAAAAACAAAGGTCGCTTTGGAATTCTTGAGGCTTTCCTTGCTCACTTTCGAGAGGTCCCAGCCGCCTTCCTCCATGCTGTGCATAAAGTCCTTGCCGTAGTCAATAATGCCGGATTCGAGCATCTCTCGCATAAGGTCATTGCCCTCACGGGTGCGCTCGCCCACACCTGCAAACACGGAGATTCCTTCGTAAGCCTTGGCGATATTGTTGATAAGCTCCTGAATCAATACCGTTTTGCCCACACCTGCACCGCCGAAGAGGCCGATTTTGCCGCCCTTCATGTATGGCTCGATGAGGTCAATCACTTTGATACCCGTGTAAAGCACCTCCTTCTCTACGGAAAGCTCCTCATAGGTAGGTGGCTTGCGGTGAATGGGGTACTGTTTTTCACGAGAAACCGGGCCGATACCGTCAATGGCCTCACCTACCACGTTGAACAAGCGGCCCTTGATGGCCTCACCAACTGGCATGGAGATGGGGATGCCAGTGTCCACTACTTCCATGCCACGGGTAAGGCCGTCGGTGGAGTCCATGGCGATGGTGCGGACACTGTCCTCGCCAAGGTGGCGCTGTGCTTCGAGCACGAGTTTTTCGCCGTTGTGGCGGGTCACTTCGAGGGCGCTGAGGATTTCTGGGAGTTTTGCACCTTCACCAGAGAAGCTGACGTCAACTACCGCCCCGATGATTTGCTTGATATGGCCGATATTTTTCATAAAAAAGGCAAGTTTTTAGTTTGTCGGGGGAAAGGTTTCCGCTTGCTGGGAAGCCCCCTCCCGAAAATCGGCGCAAAGATACACTTTCGGGGTAGTTTGCAAACTTTGAGGGAAGGAAAAGAAAAAGTTGGGAAGATTTTAAACGCAAGACTTGGCATAAATTCTTGGGCAGCATTTGCGGAGCTACCAAAAAGCAAAGCGTCGGAATTGATAATCACCCAATTCCGACACTTTAGAGGGTCAGTACCCAACCACTACCCGCTCCGAATACCGCAGGTAGTCATTCCAAAAATGCAGGAAATAAACACCTGCTGCCAATCCAGTCACATCCACCGTTCCTTGGCCATTTTGAATGGAGGATATGCGCTGGAGACGGCCATTTATATCAAAGAGTGCAACCTGCACGGGCAGCCGCAACTCGTCCATTACTTCCACTTCAATTTTTCCTTCGGAAAAATTGCGGCGCAGCCGTAGCCAATCCGCTGACGAAACCAACTGCACGGCGACGGTCTTCAGGTACTCCCGGCTACCATCATTGTTGAGTAGGACGAGGCGGTAGTAGTGCGTTCCGCTTGGCACTTTTTCATCTTGCAACTGATAGTGGATGGCATGGTGGTCGTTCTTTGCCGAAAGGCGGCCAATGGTTTTAAAATCATGCCCATCCTCGCTGCGCTCAATGACGAAAGCCTCGCTAGCCACGGTGTTCTCCGCCGTCCAGCGGAGCAGCACCTTGCGCTCGGCGGCAATTGGAATTGCCTGAAAATCAATCAGCTCGGTGGCTAAGGTCGTGATCCCGCTCACGAGGCTTTCGGCGAGTTGGTTGAGGTAACATTCCAGATTGGTGTAGCCAGCAATGCCCGTCAGCACCACCGAAAGCTGTGTGCCATTGTGGTCTTGTACATTTGGGTTGAGGCCGTAAGCGGCATAAGTGTTTTCCCAAGCATCGGGCATGCCATCGTTGTCGGTATCGGTGGGAGCGGTCGGTTGAGTGCTGAAATCGAGGCGGAAGGCGTCGTGGTAGTAGTCCACGCCGTCCACTGGTTTTGGGTCAATGTTGTTGCTGTTGATGAACTTGAGCAAGCGGCGGTTCATGCTGTCACGCCCCATGGGGCTATGGCCGTTGAACGCCCCTACATTGGTATAAACATGGTTTGCCAAACTGCTGGAAGCAGTGTAGGATATGCTCGGATAGTTGAAACGGGCATTGCGAAGCGTGGCATTTCCATTGTCGGTATTGGGGTTATACAGGGCAAAATCATTGCAGCAATAAAACAACTCGTAATCGGAGTAGCTGGGGTAAAGGTTCATGGTATTGTCGTCGGCAAAAAGCTCGTTGCCGCTGTGGCCGAGCATGGGGTGGTTGAACATGGGGCCGCCATAATTCGACCTTGCCACGGTGCGGTTGCCGATGAAGTTGGGTTTAATCAAAAACTCGTCATCCGGCTCGTAATAGATTTGGATGGGCATGTCCCAGAGCAGGTTGTTGGAGAATTCGAACCGGAACGGGTGAGCGAGGCAGTCCGCATCGCCGGGGCTTTCGGCGCTCGGTTCGCAGGAGATTTCAGGCATGCGGCCCCCGATGCGGTTCCAGACGTTGTGGTGGATGCTCACGTTGTCCTTCGGGTGGGCGGTGGTGGAGTAGTTCATCAACATGCCGCCGAGGTAGTAGTGCCCGCCGAGCGTTTCTGCCAATAGGCAATTGGAAATGGTGATGTTCGAGCTGCGTGAAAGCTGCACGCACTCGTCAATGGCGTTTGCGAACGAGCAATGGTCAACGACGATGTTCCGGGCGCCGTCGAGCCGCAGAGCGTCGTCCAAGACCCAACCATTGCCGGGGCGCACGTCCTCGGTGTTTGGACGGGAGTTGAGGTGCCGGATGATGACGTTTTGCGCCAGCCCGGAAGGCTCGTAATAGTCGTCGAGGAGGATGCCGCGCACCGTGATGCCGCCCGGAGAGGTCTGCCCGGCGATGTAGCAGTTGCCCCACTCTATTTCGGCGGCGCAGTCAATGATGCCGCTGACCTTGAACAGGATGTACTTCGCCCCCGACTGGCTGAGGCCCTGGTTGAGGGAGCCGGGGCCGCTGCAATTGAGGTTGGTGACATAATAAACGGTGCCGCCCCGCCCGCCCGTGGTCGTCGTGGTGCCGAAACCCTCCGCACCGGGGAAGGCGGGAATTTGCGCAGCACAAAATGAGAAAGTAAAAAGTGCAAAAACAATCGTGGTGAACTTCATTGGCAGTTTTTTTTGTGGACAAAGCACGGCGGAATGACACTTGCACACTGGGAATTTTGCGCCAAAAACGGGTAAAAAGGCGCAGAATGAATGGAGAATGGAAAATTGAGAATGGCGAAACATGGTGAGGGACTGCTTAATACTATTGTAATGCACCCTGAACGTTCAGGCACGCCACTCCAATTTTAGAGTTGCCACCCTGAACGTTCAGCG
>DIUC01000003.1:7112-26532 GCA_002435785.1 Saprospiraceae bacterium UBA6168
CGCCACTCCGATTTTGGAGTTGCCACCCTGAACGTTCAGCGCTTTGTTTGTAAAATCACAAAGGCTATCTTAAGTGCTTAGACTAAGCCTGTCCTTGAAACTCCTTCGGGGAACTACCAAAATACTTCTTGAACACCTTTGAGAAATAGGCCGGGTCGGTGAACCCGATACTCCACGCCACTTCCGATACGTTGGATTTGCCCTCCCGCAGCAGCGTCGCTGCCTGCTCCATTTTCAGCATAATGATAAAATGGTGCGGCGAGGTGTCGAGTTCTTCCCGGAAGGTGCGCTGTAACTGGCGCAGGCTTAGGTTGGCCACGGAGGCGAGGTCGTCAGGGCGCAGATCGTCGTGCATGCGCTCCAAAACAATGGCCCGAAGTCGGTCGAAAAGTTCAGCGTTTGGCAAGTGGGGGCGCTCCGTTTCCGGTGGGGCGGCCCAGTTCTTGGCGGGGGTTTGCGCTACCTCCGCTTGGCGGGGCATGTTGCGCAAGCGCCTGATTAGCAGGTATTGCCGGAAGGCGACAACGAGCGCCAGCAGCACCGCCACCCCCAGCAGCAGGAAGCCCTTTTTGCCCGAAAAACGCCATGCCTTGGTGAGCGTATCGGGTTCGCCCGTCAGGTGGCAGACCCGCCAGCGGGGCGGGAAGCCGAACGTGGTATCGCCCTGCCAACTCGCATAGCTGAACGGCACAATCACGTCGTCTTCGTCAAAATCTTCGAGCCTCACCTGGGCGTCCATGTCGTTGAGGCAAAAGTCGAGGCGGAAGGCCGTGCCCCGTTTTGCATGGATGCCAAGTGCCGCCCAAGGCAGCGCAAATTCAAGCGTCCAGCCGCCATCCACATCGCTTTCGTTGTTCAGGGTGCCCTGCAATCGGGTCTTGAAATCGAATGCAATGGTGGCCAATCCGGTATCCTTCGGCGCTTGGTATTCTTCCTGGATAAAATTTTTATCGCCTTTGAAGATGGCATAGTCGCCGCCCACGTCCATGATGAACTGGTAATCGTTCACGTCCATGTGCTCCCGGCTGTCGGCCAGCGGATCGAGGTAAATCTCGACCGCATCGCCGAGGTGGAGGGTGGGATTGTTGGTGCCGCTGCGCAATTTCACGAGCTGTTTGTCCGAGATTTCGGCAATGCCAAACAGGAACTGCTCGTCCCAAGCCAGCCGCAGCGCCACCCGGTTGCTGTCGGCGGTACGGGCATTTTTTACGGAGAAAAACAGGGGGTCGGCGCTCCAGTCGTCCGGTTGGCCGTCAATGGTGATGGGTTGCGAAGCAAAAGGGATGGCCAGCGTGTCTTGGGCGAGGCAGCAGGTAGCGGCAAGCTGTATTGCGGAGCAAAAAATGGCCAGTCGAAAAAACATGAAGGTGGTTTATGGGGCGAATGTAGGGCGGAATCACCATAAAAATGGCCGGGTGATTCGAAACCACCCGGCCATTCGGTAGTCGGCAAGGCGATATTTATAACCGCACCCCCACCGACACGTTCGCACTGCGCCCATCCGATGGCCAAATGCCGGGGCCGGGGTAAAACGAGGGGCGTTTCGTAAAATATTGGTTGTCAAAAACATTGCTCAGGTTCATGCGCAGCGTCACGTTTTTGGCGATGCGCCAAGTGGCGTTCAAATCCAGCAAACCATAAGCTGGCACCAGACCGACGGCGCCTGTGGCGGAGGGTTTCACGGTGTTCAATGGGTCGGCAAAGCTCTCGGCGGTGTAGCTGTACAGGGCGGAGAAGCTGAAGGTGCGGTACTTGATGGTGAAGCCGCTGCGGGAAATCCACGCTGGCACGCTTTCCACTTTGTTGCCGCTGATGTCCACGTTTTCGTTGCCCACCCGGATGGCGGCATCCTCGTATTTGGCGGCCATATAAGCGGTGGAAGTGAAGACGCTGGCCCGCCACGAACCGCTTAGTTTAAAATAGTATTCACCGAACATTTCCACGCCCTGCGTCACGGAGTTGCCGATGTTCGTGCGGAAGATGTAGAAGTTGCTGTCCTGCTGCACGGCTTGGTTGCCGAGGCGGTTGTTGTACTGCATCCTGAAAACGCTCACGTCCCAGCGGAAGCCACCCGCCGTGCCACGGTAGCCCGCTTCGAGGTTGTAGCCTCGTGCATCCTTGAGGTTTTTGTCCGATTTTTCCAGCAGCGAACCGGGGACGATGTCCTTGAAAATGACCGGGCGGTACGCCTGCGACCATCCGGCGTAAAGCGTTTGGAGGTCGCCCAAACGGTAGTCGGCATTGATGCCGAACAGCGGGAATTTGTGCTCGATGGTGTTGGGCACTTCGTCGCCGGGCAGGTAAGCGATATAGCCGGACATCTTCGACTCGCCCATCTCCACCCGTACGCCGGGGCTGACGCTGAAATTCTTGGTGACTTGAAAAAGGTTTTCCGCAAACAGCGCCACGTTCTGCGTCTTGAGGTTCATGTCACGCCCCCATTTGCCATCGGCCACCGTGAGGTCGTAATCGGAGGCGGTAGTGCCCTTGCCCTGCTGGCGGCGGTGCAGGTCATTGTTGATGTACTGTACTCCGGCGGCGAGCGTGGAAGTCGTTTTCCCCAAATCATAATTGTGCAAAAAGCGCAGTTCGGAGGTGTAGCTGTGGTAATTGTCAATGTCCACCTGACGGGGGGCGTAAGCGAGCGAAATGGGGTCGAGTGCATCCGCCGTCGTTGCTGGCTTGTCGAACATGACGCTACTGCGGCTGCCGAATACTGCGGAGGTCGTCCATTTGAGCTTCGTTTTTTCACTCAAAGCCCAGTCAAGGCTAATGGATGGGATGTAGATGTCGGGGCTGTAATAGTTGCGGCTGCGGGTGCTTTGGCGTGGGTTTTCGTGAAACATGCTGTCGGTGAGCTGTCCCGGCAGTTGGAACACATATTCCGAGTGCGAAAACTCAGCGGTCAGCGCCAGGTTTTTGGTGGGGCGGTAGCGCAGCATGACCGATTGGCCATTGAAGTCGCTGCGGCTGTTGTCCCGGTAGCCGTCGCTGACCCGCTTGCTGTAATAGGCGTAGTATTCCAGTTTGCCCACCTTGCCACTGACGGCATTGTAGGTACTCAGCAGCCCGAACGAGCCAACGGAGTTGATGCTCTCCAGCCCGATGGTGCGAGAGGTGTCTGGTTGTTTCAGCACATAGTTGAGCATCCCGCCAAACTGTTGGCCGTATTGCAGCGCCCCCGTTCCCCGCACCAGTTCGATGCGCTCCACGGCCTCCATCGGCAGGGTAAAATGGCTGGCCGGATAGCCGTACAGGTCCGTGTTGGTGATGATGCCGTTCTTGCGGATGTTGAACTCCCACCCCCGGTGCGGGTCGAGGCCACGGGTGGAGATGTTGATTTGGTTGCCGGAGCCGTCCATGTCATAGACAAAGACGCCGGGCACTTTGGCGAAAATCTGGCGTGGCGATTTCTCGGCGATGTTGGCGTCCGTGGACTGGAGGTTGATGACCTCGTTTTTCTTGCCCGCCCAAATGAAGGCGTCATGCGTTTTTGGCAAACGTTCGACGTTGCTACGGTCGCCTGTCACGGTAATTTGTTCGAGGGAGATTTTCTTTAACGTATCCTGCTGGGATTGAGCGTTTGCGATGGAGCAAGTGCAAACAGTGAGCAGGAGCAAAACAGTTTTTGCAGTCATGGGAATTTTTTTTGAATCAATTGGCCACAATGGAAGTTGGAAAGTCCGCTGGCTTAGTTTACGGCAAAGTTAGCCCCAAGTGTCGTGCCTACCCTTAAAATCCTGTTAGGATATGTTTTTTGGCTTGCGCAATGGCTCTTCATTATCAGTTGATGGTGACCGCCCGCCCGATGACCCAACCTACCTTTTTGTTGGCAAGTTGCACCTTGTACCATTGTGGTATGGGAAAAGACTTGCCTGCATCATCCGTCATCTTGGTCTCCAGAATGATGACCGATTCATTGATTTTCAAGGTGCTAAGTTGTTGGGAAGTGGTGGCTGGTTCACTGTATAAAACGATGTTCTCCCTGCCGATGTAACCTGTTGGATTGCCAGCAGGGTTCTCTTTTTTGGCTGCTACCGTGGTGCTGGGTTTGAAAGGCGAGTTGGGTTTGGCTGCTTTTTGTTTGGGCTTGGGGTCGCTTAGTGTGGTTTTGCTTTCTGCCACCGTTTCGGTTGAATTGGCAGCCGTGTCGGGTTGCAGTTCTTCAGTGTGGGGTTCGGGTGCGGGCAATGGGGCGACCACTGTGGTTGAAGGTGATGGTTGGGCGTTACCGGAAGCAGGGGCTTCGTTGGAACAACTGGCGCAAAGCAGGGACGCAATGGATAGTATTACTGGAAAAAAAATTCTGTTTGTCATCTTGAAAAGTATGGCATTGTTCAACAAAGATTGGGTTGGATGGGATGGGGCCGGCCAATTGCTCAGAAAATCTTCACTGGCCGTTGCGGCTGGTATTAGCCGGTACATTGCTCTTATCGGAATGCCGGACAGGCTTGCCTTTCACTTCCACCAACGAATCCATTTCATATTTCGCTTCGAAGGTCAGTGAGTTGTCAGGCGCCCATTTTCGCAGGTACCCGTTTTTCTTGCCCTTATCAAATTCCAGCACAAACTGAATTTGCCCGTTTTCATACCATATAGTATCGCCACCCTGTTTCAGCCCATTGGCATAGTATTGCGTCTCCTTTATTTTTCCGTCGGGGTAATAAATGACCGTGCGGCCTTCCTCTTTCCCATCCTTAAAAAAACGCTCGGTTTTTATGGGACCTTCGGGATAGTATTCCGTCATTTTGCCTTCCTTCTGACCATTGACCTCTGAATGGCGGCGGGAAATATTACCAGTGTCGTAGTTCTGAAGTTTCTCGACGGGTTCTTGCGTTTGGTTGCAGGCAAAAACAAGCAGTATTAAGCTGGCAAAGCTCCAAAATCCCTTGCTGTTGAAAATCCTTAGAATCATGCTTTCGAGTTTTTGAGAAGTAAAATGAAAAAGAGACTACTGCAAGCAAGTAGCCTCTTTTTCAATGCAAACAAAGCACCAAACGTCCTTATTTCTTCCAAGGCAGTTTGTTCACTTGCTCACCGATAAACGTACCGTGGCGCAAGCCCTCCTCGCAGTCCATCCAAAAGTGAACGCCAAGTGGCACCCGTGACCAAGCATTTTCATAGGCCATTTCATAAAGGCTGTTGAACGAGCGAGGCGCACCTTCAAAATCCGTGCGACCCTCATGGCAACGGTCGGTCATGGCAAGGCCATAGCCAAAAACGCTGGCAAGGGCTGCGGCACCCGCACCACCCATCGTGGAGTGGCCAGAAGGATAGGCCGGGAACGATGGGGTCATGCCCGTGGCACCCGAAATCGGGTCGTTCAGGTTAGGCTCCCAGTTGGGGTCTATCACCCGTTGGATGTAGGATTCCGGGCGCTCAACATTGTAATAGTATTTGGAATGCCAGCAGGCCACAGCAGCATCGCTCAGTGCCATACCAACCTTGGCGTATGCTTCCAGCGCTTTTTCGAGGCTGGTGCTATGGGATTCGATGATTTGGTTGCCAATGGCCATCCAGCGGGGGCCTGGGCTGAAAGTGACGTTAATCAAGTCGTCGCTCCAAAACTCACCGACCCACTTGGCTTCGTAAGAAAGCGTGGGCGTATTCTGTGCATACACCTGAAGCGCTTGTGAATACAACAGGGAATTAGGGTCTTCGCTGTATGGGAGTGGTGGCCTTGCAAGCTTTTGGCTCTCCGAAATCACAAACGTGCGGGCCTTGCCGTAAAATGGGCCCATGCCTTTGCCGGGACCTGGCACGGTAGGCACCCAATCACCGGGGCCGTTAAAATTTGCCGACCAATTGTACTCCTCATTGGTGTTGAAGTTTCCAAAAGGGTTTTTGTAGGCGTTGTCGCCGTAGGTGTCGGTCTTTGACCATGTCCACATGGCTTCGGCCACGCTATCGCCATACGCCTTAGAGCTTTCGAAAAGTTCAGCGCCGACCTCTGTCCGGTACTTGCTGTCAAGCTGGGCAGTCAATGCCGTGATTTTGGTTTTTACATCGGCAGGCACGTCCACAAAGAACTTGGGCATCATGTTGGCGTAAATGGAATGAACGACCGTGGGCCAGTGGTAAGTGGCTTTTGGGTCAACATCCGGGATGTTCAGGCCAGTGCTCGCATAACGAGATTCCATGGAATTATAGCTGGGCATGCCCGTGATGCAGGCTTCGTAAGCTGCCAGGCCCATGAGGCCAAGCGCACGGGGAGCAGGGCCTGGGCGATAGCCCGCCGCATAGCGCTCCACTTCAAGGAAGGTCTTATTCCATTCAAGCGTAGCTTCTGGGCCAAAATTGGCTACCAATTGCGTTTTTACTGGGTTATCGTCGTCTTTCCCACAAGAAGTGACAAAAACCGACAGCAGCACTAAGCCGCCAAGGAAGGGTAAAAAAAAGTTTTTCAATTTCATAAGATTAGAATTTGACATTGTTTGAATGCTTCTCGCAGTGAGTTAAAGGTTTTGAACCAAAAAATTACTGCTTGCAACAAATTCAAACTTGTAGGATTGAGATTATAATTCGGAAAATTATTTTTGCAAAATTAGAACCATACTTCTCAATATTGCTTAGAACAAACTTAGAAGGTGCTTAGAAAGTAATTAAGTTTGGTTTTTTCGCTCATTCACGTAGCTGTGATTATAAAAATTTGGAGGGTCAAGTAGTTTTCAGCGGCTCGAATAGGATTCATTGAAAGGAAAAGGAAGTGGTTGGAAGCCTCCAAAATAACGCCTTAAGCCACAACTGCTACTATACTTCAGATGGCTTGGCTTTGCTCATTCGAGATTGCTATTCGCCTTTGGCCATTTGATTTTGGCCTGAATGCAATGTGCAATGGCCAACGACCAGAAGCATTATTTAGGGGGAGGGCATTTGAAATTGGGTAGTTTTGCCGCCAAACCTGACGCCATGCTTAAAATAGACATGCACACCCACCTCATGCCCGCCCACCTCCCCCGCTGGGCGGACAAGTTCGGCTACGACGGCTTCATCCACTTGGAGCACAAAGTGCCGGGCCATGCCGACATGATGAAGGGAACGACCTTCTTCCGGCGGGTAGAACAAAACTGCTGGGACGCCGACCAGCGCATTGCCGAGTACGCCACGCACGGAACACAGGTGCAGGTGGTCTGTACCATCCCAGTGTTGTTCAGCTACTGGGCCAAGCCTGCCGACACGCTCGATATTTCCCGCTTCCTCAACGACCATATCGCCGAACTGGTGGCCGAAAAGCCCCGCCAATACGTCGGCCTTGGCACCCTCCCCATGCAGGATACAGAACTGAGTATCAAGGAGTTGGAGCGCTGCAAGGACATCGGCCTGGTCGGTGTGCAGGTCGGCTCGAACATCAACGACCTAAACCTTGGCGAGCCTCAGTTCCTGCCCATTTTCGAGGCTTGCGAGGCACTGGGTATGGCGCTGTTCGTGCACCCCTGGAACATGATGGGCGAAAAACACATGCAACGCTACTGGCTCCCCTGGCTGGTGGGAATGCCCGCCGAGACGAGCAGGGCCATCTGTTCCATGATTTTCAGTGGCATTTTTGAAAAACTGCCGGGGCTGCGCTGCTGCTTCGCCCATGCGGGCGGCTCGTTCCTGCCCACCATCGGCCGCATTGAGCACGGCTTCAACTGCCGCCCCGACCTCGTGGCATTGGACAACCCTGTGAACCCACGCCATTATCTCGGCAAGTTCTGGGTGGACGGCATCACGCACGACCTTCCCATGCTGAAATACGTGCTGGACATGGTCGGTGAGGACAAAGTGACCCTCGGCTCCGACTACCCGTTCCCGCTCGGCGACCTCGAAATCGGCAAGTTCATCGAGGACTCCGATTTGCCAACAGCGGTAGTAGAAAAGATTTTTTGGAAAAATACGGTGGATTGGCTGCAGTTGGAGGTGTCCAATTTTTTGTGAAACAAGCAAATGCCCCCCGGTAGCATGGCCTTTAGGCCGTCCCGTCCAAGCCCTTTAGGGCGCTTGCGGCGTAAACGCCGATATAAGGACGGCGTAAACGCCTTTGACAGGACGGCCTAAAGGCCATGCTACCGGGGGAACCTGCGCACTATTTCACTTGATTAGCCACAAGGCCAACAGGGCGAGTAAAGCTGGCACCGCCTGCACAAAGAATATCCTCCGGCTTGCTGTAAATGCCCCATAAACGCCCGCCACGATGACGCAGCTGAGGAAAAACAGGGCAACGTTTTTCGCACAATCCACTTCGCCGATGAGCAGCGACCAGATGAGGCCAGCAGCGAGGAAGCCGTTGTAAAGCCCTTGGTTGGCAGCGAGGGTTTTGGTGGGGCCGAACAGTTCAGGCTTGAGCGAGCCTTTGAACACTTTCTTGCCACGGGTTTCCCAAGCGAACATTTCCAACCACAATATATATAGGTGTTCGAGGGCAACGACTGCAATGAGGATTTGGGTGAGTAGGTGCATTAGTATGAATTTTATGAATGCAAAAGTCGAAATTATTCAACTGGCAGTAGTTGCAAAAAAGGGCAACAACACATGAGTTCCTATTTCATGGATGTTGCCCTTTTTGTACAAAATAGCTGGCAGATTTGCTGAGAAAACCCGCAGGCTTTTTCAAAATTAAGTAGCCCAAGCAGCCCCCACTTCGCTGTATGGGATACAGCCCTTGTAAGCCCCCGGCGAGGCGTCGTACTTGAGGAATTCCGTGGCACCGACCTCAGAAGTACAGAAGCCCAACACGGTCAGTTCTTTCAAGTTTTTAAAGAAATGTGGCGGGTCGTCCTTGCTGCGGCCGGGGTCGTAGGCTTCCTTGTCGAACTTGTTCAGCACTTCGTCCTGCTGCTCTGGTGTGAGCGCTGCGAAGGACTTGCCGTGCGCCGACTTTGCCTCGGCCTCCACTTTTTTCAGCCCGTCCCGGAATGCAGCCCTATCCTTGTCATCGTAATAATCAGCCAGCATCTGGTCAATGAAGGTATGCACCCCGGCGTCCTTGGCGCCTGGCGTATCCGTCTTCGGGATGATACGCTCCACGATGGCTTCCAAGGTGCTGCCCTCTTCGGCGGTAAAGAACGTGGGTGACCAGTCAATTTTTGGGTCGGCCTTGCAGCCGCTCATTACCCCCGAAATGGCACTGGCGGAAAGCACTCCACCGAGGAGGATGGAAGCTTGTTTTATGGCATCTCTTCTGTTCATTTTTTAAGTTTATAAAGGTTGATGAGGGCTTATAAGCGTTGATGGGTTGGAAATAAACCCTCATAAACCTTTATAAACCCTCATAAACGCAGTTAAATATTTCCTTTTTTCAACTCCTTCACGGCATAGTCACAAGCCCTTGCCGTCAGCGCCATATAAGTCAGCGACGGGTTCACGCAGGAGGCCGAGGTCATGCAGGCACCGTCGGTCATAAAGACGTTTGGCACTTCGTGAACTTGGTTCCATTTGTTCAGCACGGACGTTTTTGTATCCCTGCCCATGCGAGCGGTGCCCATTTCGTGGATGCCGAGGCCAGGCGCATAGTTGCGGTCGTAGGCTTTCACATCTTTAATCCCTGCGGCTTCAAGCATTTCGACGGCACTGGCGGCCATGTCCTTGCGCATGGCAAGTTCGTTTTCCCGTATCTGCACGTCCATCGTGAGGGTGGGCATACCGTACATGTCCAGCACATCCTTGTTGAGGGTGATGCGGTTGTCGGGGTGCGGCAGCATTTCGCCGAATCCGTTAATGCCCATTTGCCACTGCCCTGGTTCCTGCATTTCCGCTTTCATGTCCTTGCCGAATCCCATTTCTGCAATCAGCCTTTGCCAGCCCGTGCGACTGGCCCCACCTTGGTAGCCGTAGCCCCGCAGGAAGTCGGGGTGTTTGGTCTTTGCGTCAATATTGCGAAAGCGGGGAATGTAGATGCCGTTCGCCCGGCGACCGGAGTAGTATTTGTCGCCAAAATCGTCGGACTTGCCGTTGGCACCTACTTGGAAGTGGTGGTCCATTACGTTGCGGCCCAGTTGGTCGCTGGCGTTCCCCATCCCGTTAGGGAAGCGGTTACTAATGGAATTCATCAGAATCCAAGCGGAGTTGAATGCACTGGCGCACACGAACACGATTTTTGAGTAAAATTCCATCTCCTGCTTCGACTCCGCATCGAGGATTTTCACGCCCGTGGCCTTCCCCGTTTTCTCGTCATATATTATGGAGTGCACGATGGAGTTGGGGCGAAGGGTCATGTTTCCGGTAAGCTCTGCGGCCTTCAGTCCACCAGCATTGCTGCTGTAATAGCCCCCGAAAGGGCAGCCCCTCATGCAGAGGTTGCGGTACTGGCAATTGCCACGGCCCAGTTTTTTTTGTGCCTCGGTCTGTTGCGTGATATGCGCCGTGCGGCCCATCGTGACCTTTCGGCCAGCGAACTTCGCCTCTATCTTGCCTTTTGCGTCAATTTCCACGCAGTTCATTTCCATCGGCGGTTGATAGACGCCATCAGGAAGTTGGTGCAGGCCGTCCTTCGAGCCGCTCACGCCAATCCACTCCTCCACATAACTGTACCAGGGGGCAATGTCCTCGTAACGGATGGGCCAATCCACGCCAATACCTTCTTTGGCGTTGGCCTCAAAGTCAATGGCGCTATGGCGGTAGCTCTGTCGCCCCCAGGTAATGGAGCGCCCGCCGACGTGGTAGCCCCGCATCCAGTCGAAGCGCTTTACCTCGGTATAGGGGTGCTCGTCGTCCTTGACGAACCAGTGCTTCCAGCCCTGCTGCACGGTGTAGCCGGTTCGGTTCTGCTTTTGGTAGTGCTTGTCAATCTCGTCCTGAGGCACCTTGTTGCGGTGCGGGAGGTCCCAGGGTGCGGCGTTCATGGTCGGGTAGTCCTCGATGTGCTTTATCATGCGGCCCCGCTCCAGCACCAGGGTTTTCAGGCCCTTTTCCGAAAGCTCTTTGGCTGCCATGCCTCCACTGATACCACTGCCAATCACAATGGCATCGTAGGAGTTGTCCTGCAGCCATTTTCCATTGATGTTGCTCATGCTTCGTACGTTTAGTTTTATTAATGAATGTGAGAATGAACGAAAATGAAAGAATATGGGCCTCAGCAAAAATTGCCGGAAAGGCTGGACGAATTTCACTCGTACCCTTATTCATTCATTCGTTGTCAAGTTTCCAGTTCCAGATGGCAAGGGCTATTTTTTCGTATTTCAGGGGTATGGAAAAATTTTCGGCGGGAAAGATAGGCAGTGGGCTGTATTTCACGAAAAAAAAATTGGAGGAAACAATGGGCGTATGGCTGTTTGACAAAACCATCTTTGCCACTAATCCGCTTTCAGCGACACAAATACGCAGTTGGGCGACATTTTTGCTTTACTGAACATTACGGAAAGAATAATCTCTACGTCGGCTATTGTGCCAAATATATTTTTTCCCGTTCTTGCAGAGCCTTATCGCAATTTTCAAACGTTAAGAAATCGGAATTCAATGTCATCACATCACCCTCCTTACTAACAGGGTCAAACCATGAAACGTCAGTTAATCCTAATCGGGGCTTTGGCCGTTTTGGCTGCCTGCAACGAGCAAACCGTTCGGAAGGATGGTTTCGGTGTGCACGGGATTGACGTTTCCCACTACCAAAAGCAAGTGGACTGGCAACTGGTGGCTGCTCAGGACGTGCAATTCGCTTTCGTAAAGGCCAGCGAGGGGCAGTTCATGCAGGACACTATTTTTTGCAAAAACTGGGACGCCATGCGGGCGGCGGGACTCCTGCGGGGAGCTTACCATTTCTTCCGTCCGGGCATATCGGCGGAGTTGCAGGCCCGCAACTTCCTGTCCATCGTTGACCTGCAGCACGGCGACCTTCCCCCTGTGCTCGATGTGGAAGTCACCGATGGCTACTCCACCGAGCACTTGGCACAAGGGGTAAAAAGCTGGCTGGCCATCGTGGAAGATGCCTATAAGGTCAAGCCCATCGTATATTCCAACCAAAAATTTTACAACCAACACTTAGCCCAGCGGGTGGATGGTTATCCGGTGTGGATAGCCCGCTACTCCGAATGGCGCACCCCGCTAATGGCCGACGGTCGTACTTGGCATTTCTGGCAGTACGGCAACCGTGGCAACCTCATTGGCATAAAAGGCAACGTTGATTTCAACGTGTTCAACGGTAGTCTCGCCGACCTACAAAACCTCACTATCTGCCGACCTGGCCCGCTCCTCGACCGAATGCCGGAGCCTGTGCCGCCGCCTACACCTCCTCCAGCACCTTCTGCAAAGCCGGGCGAGCCAATCGCTGCAAATCCATAGTTCAACCTATCTATCGTTGCCCAACGATAGAGCATGCCTCCCTTTCGGGGCTTGCATTACATTTGTGGGCAAATTCCTTTTTTGAAAAAAATCCTTGTCATCCGCTTTTCTTCCATTGGCGACATCGTGCTGACGACGCCCGTGGTCAGGTGCCTGAAAAAGCAGCTCGACGCTGAAATCCACTACCTGACCAAACAGCAGTACCTGCCATTGTTAGCAGCCAATCCGCATATTGACCACATTTTCACCATCAAAAAAAACGTGTCGGAAGTGCTTCCCGAACTGCGGCTTGAGCAGTACGACTGCGTAATTGACCTGCACAAAAACCTTCGCACGATGCTGGTACGGGTTGGGCTTTTTTTCAAGCCAAAATGGTTGGCTTTCAACAAGTTGAACATCGAAAAATGGTTGCTGACCGCCCTAAAAATCAACCGGCTGCCAAATATTCATATCGTTGACCGCTACGTGGCTACCGCCGCATCGCTCGGCGTAAAAAAGGACGGCCAAGGACTGGATTTTTTTCAGTTCGACAGTTCAAACTGCCAACTGCCAACTGTCGAACTGCCAACTCAATACGTTGCCTTCGCCATTGGCGCACAGTTCCAGACCAAGCGGCTCCCGACCAAAAAAATCTTCGAAATCTGCAAGGGCATTGCGCAGCCAATCGTGCTGTTGGGCGGTGCGGCGGAAGCTGCGGAAGGGGCAGAAATTGCCGTGCAAGCAGGCAGGCATGTCGTGAACCTTTGCGGCAAACTGACGCTGAACGAATCGGCGGAGGTGCTTCGGCAAGCCGATTTGGTCATTACCCACGACACGGGTATGATGCACATTGCGGCAGCTTTTCAGAAAAGGATATTGTCTATTTGGGGCAATACCGTACCTGCGTTGGGCATGAGCCCATACTATGGCTCGGCCAACCCGGACCTGAACACAAGTTTTGAGGTGGATGGTTTATCGTGCCGCCCTTGCTCAAAAATCGGCTTCGGGAGCTGCCCAAAGGGGCATTTCAAGTGCATGAACGACCAAGATTTGAAAAAAATAGCGGCCACCGTGCCCGGGCTACGGGGCTGATTTTTACCACAATTCTGTCATTCGACGTGCAAAAAGGAAAAAAATTAGGCATAGACTACCCGGATCCACCGCTATCTTGGGGCAGCTCCTACCTTCGTTTGAAGAAGAAATTCTATCTTTCGGCCTTTTGCAACACGTCGCTCAAATCCGTAAAAATTTTTTTGAAAATGAGATTAACAAAAACAATTTTACTCCTCGTTGTCACCCTTGGGGGCTTCGGCCACCTCAAGTCCCAAGACCTGCACAACACGCTTTTTTACATGAACCCCCTGCACATGAACCCCGCCTTTTCGGGATCGTTCGAGGGGACTTTCCGCATTGGCGGCCTCTACCGTGACCAGGCCCGCACGGCCATCGGGAAGTCAGCTTACACTACACCAACCATCTTCGTGGATGCGCCGATTTTGATGATCGGCAAGCGGCACTGGGTTGGTGTTGGGTTCCTGGCCTTTCAGGACCAAGCGGGCGACGGCCAATTGGCCATGACTGCCGGGCAACTCAGCGGAGCGTTTCACTTGGCGCTCGACAAAAAAAGCAAGAACGTGCTAACGCTGGGCGTACAGTGGGGAAAAATTGGCAGGAGAATAAAAAACCTCAATGGGTACAATCCTGAAGACCTCATAACGCAACGGTTGGCAAACAACCCGGGCGCAGCCACTGAAGACTTGATATTCATGGGAGGTGGAAGCGGTGGCCCAGGTGGCAACAACGCCGACAAGAAAAAAGACTTTTCCGACGTGAACCTCGGCTTCCTCTTTAAGTCAAAAGCCAGCAAGACTGCGGACTACAATTTTGGTGTTTCAGCACGCCACATAACCACGCCCGGCAACGACTACAACTTTGGCGGGTCAAATGTTGACCTGAACATGCGGCTCATCGCCCATGCCCAACTCAACACGGCGCTCAACGCAAAATGGACGCTAACGCCAGAGGTTTATTACTCCAATATCAGCCCGGCCCGGCAGTTCCAAGCGCATGTATGGGCGGGCTATTGGCTCAAGCCAGCCGAAAACATCAAACTGAACGGTGGCCTCGGCTACCGGGTGGGCGATTCTGCGCAGTTGCTGCTAGGCTTGGATTACAAGGACTTCAAAGTTGCGCTCGGCTACGACTTCACCCTTTCCGACCTCAGCCAGGCGAATAGCCGCCAAGGTGGCTTTGAGATTGCAGCCTATTATACTGGCAAGATTTACAAGAAACCGACCGTGAAACCCGTTATCCTTTGTCCACACCTGTAAAAGAGCGTGAGCGGTGTGAGAGCGTGAGCAATACAAGCTCAAAGGCAATCGAAAAAGGATTCAGCAAAATATTTCAACCAGAAAAAATTATGAAAAATCATTTTCTAACTATAACGCTTTTGCTCTGTGGCACCTTTGCCGCCATTGCGCAGCCACTCAACCGCCCAACCTACGCCATGATGGTGAAGACGGCGGAGGAGCAAATGGAGAAAAAAGACTACTACCGGGCGCTCGAATGGTACGAAAAAGCCTACGACGAGTCAAAGGACATCGAGATGGCCATTATCCTCGCCGACCTGAGCTTCAAGCTCCGGGACTACAAAAACGCTGAAAAATGGTACGTGCGGGCGTTGAAGCCAACCAAGAAAAACAAGAAAGTGGACGAGTACCAAGAGAAGCGCTTTGAGTACGCCCGCTCACTAAAGATGAATGAAAAGTACGACGATGCCATTGAAGAGTTTAACAAGTTCATTGCATTGACCACCGACCCGGTGCGCAAAGAACTGGCAGAACTCGAAAAAGTGGGCTGCGAGTTTGGCCGGGTGGCCAAACCAGTGGACGGTGTGACCATCACGCACGGCGGCAAGGAAATAAACGGCAAGAACTCCGAGTATTCGCCGTTTTTGAGCGCCGACAACAAGGAAATCTACTTTGCCGCACTCGTCGGGGACGACATCATCGAAGTGTCAGAGAAGCCAAAGGACGATGGCAAGGTAAAAGTGGATTTGGGCACTAAAGATAGCGGTGGGGACGGTGACTATTTTTCCAAAATATACAAATCCACCAAGGGTGAAAAGGGCTGGGGCAAGCCAGAAGCATTGGACGAAAACGTGAACCGCCAAGAGTTTTTCAACGTGAACAACTCTATTTCGCCAGACGGCAAACGGATGTTCTTCAACCGGGAGCTATTGGACGGACACATGCTCAAGGAGAGCAAAATTTTCATGAGCGAGAACAATGGCGGCACTTGGGGCGCAGCCAACGAGGTAAAGGGGGTGAACGGCGACTATATCGCCAAATCGCCATGCGTGGGCGAGCTTTTTGGCAAAGAGGTACTGTTCTTTGCCTCCAATATGGAGGGTGGCCAAGGTGAATACGATATTTATTATGCTACCTACAAAGGCAACGGGCAGTACGGCGACCCCATCAATCTCGGCCCTAAAATCAACTCCATTGGGAATGAGGACACCCCATTCTATCGGGACGGCGTGCTGTATTTCAGCTCGGATGGGCATCCGGGACTCGGTGGCTACGACATCTTCATGAGCACTTGGAACGGCACGATGTGGAGCAAGCCCACCAACATGGGCAAAGGCTACAACTCCAGCGTGGATGACCTCTATTTCATGCTCGACAAAGAGGGCTACAACGGCCTGTTGGCGAGCAACCGACCAGCGGAAGGCAGCCGTAGCGTACACAGCAAGACCTGCTGCAACGATATTTACAACGTGATTTTGAAAAAAATCGTGGCAGACGTACTTGTCACCGCTTTTGACCAAGAAACAAAAGAGCCGCTGACAGGTGTCACTTTTGAACTGATTGAAATGCAGGGCGAAAAGCCCAAGACCATCGAGACCAAAACGAATGGCGGGGCCAACAACTACGATGCCGTGCTAGAGCTTGATCGTACCTATATAATTGTCGCCTCAGCGGAAAACTACTCGAACGATACCGTCCGCATCAATACCGTCGGCCTTTTTGATTCAAAAAGCTACAAGGAAAGGCTCAACTTGAAGCCGGGTCGTATCACCAAAAAAATCGTTCGCAACGAGCCGTTCGTGCTCGAAAACATCCTCTACGATTTCAACGACGACAAGATACTGCCCCCGGCCGAGGGCGACTTGCAAGTGATATTTGACCTAATGAACAGGTACCCCGACATGGTCATCGAGCTGTCCTCGCACACGGACTCACGAGGTACCGACCAGTCTAACAATTCGCTCTCCCAGCGCCGTGCGGAGTCCGCTCGTCGGTGGCTGACGGGCAAGGGCATTCCTCGTGCCCGCATCGAGGCAAAGGGATACGGCGAAGCCCAACCAAAGACAGTGGACGCAAAGGCCAACGCAAAATTCCCCTACCTGAAAGTGGGAGAGGTGCTGACAGAGGCATTTATCAATACCCTGCAGCCGGATACCGTGAAATTTGAAGCGGCCCACCAACTCAACCGCCGCACGGAGTTCAAAATCCTTTCCGGCCCAACAAGCATCACCATCGAGGAGGAGCAGCTCATCCAAATCGGCAACCGCAAAGTAGACCCGAATGCGCCGAAAGTTGAGCCGAAAAAGGACGAGAAACCTGTGCCAGGCAATCGTAAACCCGCACCCAACCGCAACAACAACCGGAAAAGTGGCGGCAACGCTCCCGGCGGTGGCGACAGCTTGAAGCCCTCCCCTATCAAGTTGGATTTGTTGCCCGTGAAAAAGGACACCATCATCATTGACAAACTATCCTCGCTCTATGGCAAAAAGGACTTGAAGGGCCTGCCCATCATGCAGTTCGAGACCAGGATGCACGATATGGGCCTGGTGAAAAAGGGCGAAGTGAAGGAATATACTTTTCACTTCACAAATGCCGGGGAAGTTCCTTTGGAGATTGACCTCGTCAGCGTTTGCGAATGCACGAGCTACGAACTTGGGCCAAGCACGCTCAAACCCGGCGAAAAAGGTTGGATAAAGATTATTTTTGACAGCAACAAAAGGGATGAAAGCGATACCAGCGACGTAGATTTTTACTTGAAAAACATTGACCCAGAATTGGATGCACCCATCTTTGAGCGGGTAAAGTTCAAGTACGAACTGGTACAATAATCCTGTTTTTGAACAAAAAAAAGGCTGTGACGCATCAATGGGTCACAGCCTTTTTTATTGAAGAGCTGCCGAGGTCAATTCATTTTAAAAGGTGGAGCAAGTTTAAACGCTGGAATTTTCACTTCGAACTTTGCATTGTCCTCTATCCGCACCATCTGGAACTCGCCGTGCATTTTGCCCACATCCGTCATCAGGGGACACCACGAGGTGTATTGGTGGCTTTCGCCGGGTGACAATACAGGCTGTAGCCCCACGATGCCCTCGCCCTCCACCTCTCGCCGGACACCATTCGACTCGACGATGTGCCAGTGGCGGCGGAGCAGTTGCACCGTGTCCGAGCTTTGGTTGAGGATGGTAATGCGGTAGGCAAACACATAGCGGTGCTGAATCGGAATGGACTCATGCGGCAAGTAGAAGGGTTCTACACTGATTTGAATGCCATGCGTGGTCAGGGTTTCCATAGAAAAGTTTATGGTCGGTTATCAGTTGCTTCCAGCCACTCCCCAACGATTCTTTCGGCCTCTTTCAACGCCGACATCAAATCGTCGTTCACCAACACCTTGTCAAAATTACCCTCAAAGGTAAGTTCAAAAGTAGCTTTAGCGATACGTTTTTGGAGGCTTTCTGGACTTTCTGATTTCCTTTTTTTCAGCCGCTCCAGCAGTACGTTCGTGGAAGGCGGCTTGATGAAAATAGTGAGCGCTTGGTCGGGGAAGGCTTTCTTCACGTTCATGGCACCTTTCACGTCAATATCGAAAACCACGTGCTTCCCTTCCGCCCAGAGCCGCTGGACCTCGCTTTTCAACGTTCCATAAAACTGGTTTTCATAGACTTCTTGCCATTCGAGGAAGGCATCTTGGGAAATGAGCGCCTGAAATTCCTGCACATTAATATAATAATAGTCCTTTCCCTCCACTTCGCCCTCCCGGGGACTGCGGGTAGTGGCCGAAACGGAAAACGCAAGGTCTTCAAAGGTGCCCAGCAAGTGGTGGACGATGGTGGTCTTCCCGGCACCAGAGGGCGCTGTGACGACAATGAGTTTTCCCTTGCTCATACAGCGTTGGCGACTTGTTCTTTTATTTTTTCGAGGTCGTCCTTCATCTTGACCACGAGCTTTTGGATGTCGGCGGAGTAAGCCTTGGCGCCAAGGGTGTTGATCTCACGGCCCATTTCCTGGGAGATGAAGCTCAGGGTGCGGCCTTTGGAAACCGTATTGGAGGCGAGCTGCTCCAAAAAATAGGTGCAATGTTGCTCCAAGCGTACCTTTTCTTCCGTGATGTCGATTTTTTCAAGGTAAAAAATGACCTCCTGCTCGAAGCGGTTCTCGTCAATGTTCTCCTTGTTCATGAACTCCTCCAAGTTCTGGCGCATCCGGTTGCGAAGCAACAGAATCCGCTCCTTTTCAAACGGGTCAACGAGCTGGAGGGCACTGCTGATGTTGCTGACCCGGAGGCGCATGTCCTCCTCGATGACGGCACCTTCGGCCTTGCGGAAATTGTCGAAGTTGACGAGGGCTTCTGCCAGCGTCTTCTCAATCATTTTCCACTCCTCCTCGTTTATGTCGCCCTCCTCGGTCATGATGACGCTCGGTATGCGCAGGATGGCGCCCATCAAACCGTCCTTGGGCATGTTCATGGAGTCGGCTATGGCGGAGAGTTCTTGATAGTAGCGCTTGAAAAGCGGGGCATTGAGGCCAAAAGCGTCGTCGCCCTGCATGGACTTGACCTCGATAGTAAGGTCCACCTTGCCCCGCTCTATCTTTTCACTTATCAGTTTGCGGAAATAGTGCTCTTTTTCCCGCAGGTTGGAAGGGATTTTGATGCGCATGTCAGTGAACTTGCTGTTGAGCGAGCGCACCTCGGCCATGATAATTTTGGAGTCGAAAGAATTGGTAGCCCGCCCATAGCCCGTCATTGATAATAGCATACACGTTTTTTTGAAATGAAACCGGCCACAATGCTGTTAAAGAGGGCTGGCAGCTCGCAAAGATAGACAACCCACCTTTAATAAAAGCCGACACTTACACTCGACTTTAGCCAATTAAGCAGC
>DIUC01000002.1 GCA_002435785.1 Saprospiraceae bacterium UBA6168
CTGCGTGATTCTTCACGAACCATTGAAGGGACGGAACCTTCTAAATGGCTGGTAATAAAAAAGGTGGCACCTGGGTGATGGAAATGTGGCAGCTTACGCTGGTGCTCGGTGGTGTTTGTTTTTCTCATGTATGGCAACTTTGTTTTTTGCCTTGCGAAGGTGTTGTTTTTTTGTGGGATTTTTTTCTATTTTTTATTTTTTTGCTTGGGTATTTGATGAACGCCCTGAAGGGCTTGGACGGGACGGCCTAAAGGCCGTTGCTACCGGGCTTCTATTCTGAAAGTAACAATGATGTGCAACCGAGGGGTGCAGGTTGGATTTCTGTTTGCAATGGTTTTGTAAAAGACCGAGCGGCGAGCGAGCAGAAAAGCCAGTAAATGCGTGGGTTTTCCTTGCAGGTATTTTTTTGAAAAAAAATTTGCCGCAAAAATCCCCTTTGCAAACCGAGTTAAGATTTGATAAATTTCTTGCTGCTTTGGCGCATTTTGCCGAAAAATCCTACTTTGCGCCAAACAAGTACATGAGTCCACTTTTTTATCAGCAAATCATCAACACCGTCGTTGAAAAAGCCATCAAGCGGAAGCACCCTACTGCCAGGTTGCCCAAGAAACTGTTGGAACGGGAGGCAAGGAACCTAAAGTTAGACTTAGTCCAATTTTTCAAGGACTCGCTTTTTATTGTCATCGGGGTAGGGTGTGCCGCCATTGGCCTTCGGGGTTTCCTGCTCCCCAACGCCTTTATTGATGGTGGCGTCACGGGCATATCCCTGCTCACGGAAGTCACCACGGGCTTCCCGCTCTCTATCCTTCTGCCGCTCATCAACCTGCCGTTCATGTTCATGGGCGCCAAGACCATCAGCAGGAGCTTTGCCATAAAGAGCATGGTGGCCATTGCAGTGCTGGCCATCGTAGTCCACTTCGTGGAGTTCCCGACCATCACCGAAGACAAGCTGTTGATAGCGGTGTTTGGTGGCTTCTTCCTGGGAATGGGCATCGGCATGTCCATCCGGGGAGGTGCGGTGATTGATGGCACCGAAGTCTTGGCCGTCTGGTTGAGCAGGCGGACGAGCCTGACCGTGGGCGATGTTATCTTGGGCTTCAACCTGGTCATCTTTTCCTTTGGAGCTTATATCCTGTCCATGGAGGTGGCGCTGTATGCCATCCTCACCTATTTGGCAGCTTCCAAGACCGTTGACTTTATCATTGATGGCATTGAGGAATACGTGGGCGTTACCATCATTTCGGTTTACAGCGAGGAGGTGCGCTTGGCCATCCTCGAAAAAATGGGCCGGGGAGTGACCCTCTACGCAGCAAAAGGAGGCTTTGGGAAACGGGGCGAGGAGCTTAAGTCTTTGGATGTGGTCTTCACGGTCATTACCCGCTTGGAACTGTCGAAGTTGAAAAACGAGGTGGAAAGGATTGACCCCGATGCCTTCATGGTGATGGGCGTGGTCAAGGACGCAAAAGGGGGCATGATTAAAAAACGGCCCTTGAAACATTGATTGTATGAAATATGCCCTTATTTTGCTGGCCTTTCTTGGCCTTCAATGCACAAACACAACAAGCGCCATGCAGCACGACGACCTGAAAATACACGCCTTCCGCCTCAAGCCCGGCGACGACCTCCGGGCAGGGATAGTGGCTTTTGTGAAACAAGAAAACATCCAAGCAGGATGGGTGATGACCTGCGTGGGCAGCCTTGTGCAGACCCACCTCCGCTTCGCCAACCAGCCCATTGGCACGAAGTCCAACGGCCATTTTGAAATCGTGAGCCTCACCGGCACGGTAAGCGTCAATGGCAGCCACCTGCACCTCAGCGTCAGCGACAGCCTGGGGCAAACGACGGGCGGCCATTTGCTCAACGAAAACCTCGTCTATACCACCGCCGAAATTGTGCTGGGCGAGAGCCGCCGCCATGTTTTCACCCGGGAAAAAGACGGGACGACGGCGTGGGAGGAGCTGCAAGTGAGGCGGATTCACCCAATGAAATAAGGGGTCTGCAAGCTGGCATGTATTTTTTGAACCCTATTTTATCACCGCTTTTTGCAACCAAACCATGCGAGTTTTTTCCTTTTTTTGTTTCTTTATACTTTGGTGGATACCTATAAATGGCCAAGGCCTACGAGACATGCAGTGGGTAATAGGGTTCGACCAACTGACCCCCGACCCGTTGGGGGATGCTATACTGATGGACTTCAAGAATGGAGGACCTATCGCCTCAATTATCACCACAGTGGATGGGTTTTATATGCTGGGATCCAATTCCAGCATTTGCGACAACGAGGGTAACCTGCTTTTATATTCGAATGGTTGCTATATCGTGAACCGCAAGCACGAAATCATGGTGAACGGCGACACCATCAATCCTGGTTATATACAGACCTCCTTTTGTGCCGACGGCGGCGGTGGCCCTCATCCCCAAGGTGTGCTTATACTCCCAGCAGTAGAGGATGAGTGCCTGTATTATGTGTTCAATCTTGATTTTTTGGACACCTACCCTCCAGACTCTAATATGTTCATTGGGCAGGCTCCCCAACATTTGTATTACCATATCGTGGATATGTCGAGGGATTCCGGCTATGGCGAAATAATTCAAAAGCTTCAAATTGCCGTACAAGATACGTTTGCAAGGGGAAATATACAGGCTACAAGACATGCCAATGGAAACGATTGGTGGATAATCACCCCTAAATCGCACAGCAATTGTTATTTTTTGACGCTGCTAACGGCAAATGGCATTCAGCCCTCCCAATTAACTTGTTTGGGTAACGTTTGGGGCGATAGGGACCCGGCACAGGCCGTGTTTTCACCAAACGGTAAGAAATATGTCCGTTTCAATTGGTGGGACGGGCTGAACATATTCGATTTTGACAATGCTACTGGAGGGCTTTCTAATCCCCTGACCATTTATTTTCCCAATGATACCATCAACTATACCTTTGGGGTCGCCATATCGCCCAACTCAAGGTATTTATATGCCTGTGCAAGGAAAAAAGTTTATCAATTTGATTTAGCAGCAGCAGATATTGAATCCAGCAAAGTGCTAATTGCAACATGGGACGGTTATCAAAATCCAAGTGCAACACTTTTTCACTTTGCTGCCCTTGGTCCTGATGGCAAAATCTATATTACCAGCGCAGGAACAACTTATAATTTGCATGTCATTCATAACCCTGACCTACCTGGCTTAGCCTGCAATTTGGAACAACATGGTATTGTGCTGCCATCCTTGCATTGGGGTTCCATCCCCAATTTCCCAAACTACAGAAACCAAACAACCCCAATGGACTGTGATTCCATCTTTGTTTCTTCAACTGAAACTAAAAAGTCACTGGAGTTTACTGTATTTCCCAACCCATCTGCTGGTATGATTACGCTGGAAATAGAAAGACCAACCTTTGAATTGGTTTTTGAAGTCCGTGATATATTGGGAAGGGTGGCTAAAAGAGTTGACATAGGCAACAGTTCTACCCAGCACCAAATCCCATTGGACGGCCTCCCCAACGGACAGTACTTCTATTCCATCTTGGAAGATGGCCAACGGGTATCTGCCGGAAAATTCATCAAGTTGGAATAACCCCTCGCCCAAGTCGCCACGCAAAATTCACAAAAAAGAAAATGTGAAAAACCCGCCCCCACCGCATACACCCTACCAAACATCTACTATCTTTGCCATGTAAATTGATTATTGAGGGCATTTCCAAGAAAGCCCTTTTCCAAAAACTGTTGTCCCATGAACAAACGATTACACAAGCCGACCGTCTATTTTCGTCTGACTTCACGTCACACCTCGTTTAATTTTCCAAACCATTTTGCGGGTAAAACAAGCCGAGCGGCATCGCCGCCCGACGAGCGTTTTGTGCCAATGCCATAACGGCAGCGGCAGCGTTTTGCCCGTATTTCATCTACCCACCCACACACACCTAAGGCCAGGAACAGCCAGTAAGCAGCAAAAATTGATATTGAGTTATTGGGCTATTGAGATATTCATGGATTAATCCATTGATTATCAATGTCTTGAGTTAGACCCAATACCCAATGTCCCAATAACATTTTTCAAAACCGATTTACAAACACTCGTCCCATGTTCCGATTTACTTACACCTTGCCCACGGGCCGGGCGCAGTTTGCGTTCCGCCATTTTACCAACACCTATTACCTGCTGGCAACGGCTTTCTGGCTGCTGCTGCTGCCACAATTCGTTACTGGACAATGCACCACGCTGATTTGCGCCCAAAACGTGCAATTCTCGCTGGGCAACGACTGCACGGGCACAGTCAACCCCGTGAACATGCTCACGAACTACTGGTCGTGCCAAGGCCCGCTCACGCTGAACTATTTCGATGCCGGGAACAACCCCCTCGGCACCACGCTCACCAGCGCCCAACTCGGCCAGACGGTGAACGTGCACGTGAAGCACAATTGGACAAACCTGACTTGCTGGGGAACGGTGTACGTGAAGGACGCCAAAAAACCGTCCATCACGACCACCAACCTGACGCTCAACTGCACGGAAGACCCAAGCCCGGCGGCGCTCGACCCGCCCACCGTGACCGACAATTGCAGCCCAGCCAGCAACATCACGCTGTCGCACCAAGACACGGTGCTCGACTTCGGGTGTGGCTACACGGGCTTTGCTGGATATTTTGACCCAAGCAACTGGGATATATGCCTAACGAATACTGGGGATGGTGGGGTAGATGTCACGGGAGCTCCCAATTCTGTGTTGGTCGAAGGGGCCAACAACTCAATGATTAGCAGTACTTCAACGTACATCACAAGGTTCAAAATCGTTATACCGACCGAGGGCTTTGTGAGCTTTGACTGGAGTAGTTTTGGGGGCTCCTCTTTCTCCAACGAGGGGTTCTACCTCACCATCAACAATTGGTGCATCCGCCTGTCCAGCGATACCACGCTCAGCGGCACCTATACCACGGGGCTGCTCCAGCCCGGCGATGTGCTGTCCTTTGAGCAACTCTCCAACGGCAGCCCAAACGCCAACAGCACCACCATCTCTAATTTCCACTTCAACACCCTTGCATGGAAGGTCATCCAGCGCAAATGGACGGCCACCGACGAATGGGGCAACACCGCCACCAAAGTCCAGACCATCACCCTGAACCGGGCGCAGCTCTCGCAGGTACAATTCCCGCCCAACCTGGACGGGGTAGAAGCCCCGATGCTCCCCTGTGGCTCCAATGCCTCCGACCCCAGCGCCACGGGCGCACCCTTTATTGATGAAGACGGCAACCTCGCCACCACCGCCGACCAGTTCGCTGTGGACAATGGCGACTGCTTCTTCAGCCTCACCCACTCCGACCAAGTGGTGCCGACTTGTGGGGGCAGCGTCCTGATTTTACGCAAATGGACGGTGATTGACGACTGCACCGGCCATGTTGCGGAGCACACCCAAATCATCAAAATCTTCGACATCACGCCGCCCACCATTACCTGCCCGCCGTCAACAACTGTAAGTACGGACGATTTCGGCTGTTTTGGCATCATCAACCTACCTTCGGCAAATGCGGTGGACGATTGCTCTGCACCCATCACCATCACGCCCACATGGAGTTTTGGCAGTGGTTTTGGCCCCTTCGGGAACGTTCCGCAAGGCACGCACACCGTCACCTACGAGGCCAGCGACGCCTGCGGCAATACTTCGCAATGCACGACAACCATCACCGTGGAAGACCAAATAGCCCCAACGGTCATCTGCACGGGCTTCACCGTGGCCTCCGTCGCCAGCACGGGCGAGGCCACCGTTTACGCCAACCTCCTCGATGCTGGCAGCTACGACCACTGCTGCATCCAAGACTACGCCGTGAAGAGGGCCAACCAGCCCAACTCGGCATTTTCTCCCAGCCTCTTGGTCACTTGCGCCGACCTGCCCGGCAGTGCGGTATTGGTCACCCTTCGGGTAATGGACTGCCACGGCAACTCCAACACTTGCGAAGTCACCGTGAACGTCCACGACGAACTGCCCCCGGTCGTCGTCCCCCCCAACGATGTGGTGGTGGACTGCAACACCGACCTCAGCAACCTTTCGTTGTTTGGTCAGCCTGCAGTGACTGATAACTGCTCGTTTACCCTCACCGAAACGGCCACGCCAAGCATCAGCAGTTGCGGCGATGGAACGCTGACGAGGGTCTTCACCGCCACCGACCCCAGCGGCAATATCACTTCGGCGCAACAGGTCATCCACCTCGTGAACCAAACTCCGTGGAACGCCACCGGCAACCAAATCATCTGGCCGTTCGACTACCAATCGCAGGCTTGCAGCGGTGAGTCGTTGGAGCCATTCGACCTGCCGTACCCCTTCAACGGCCCGACCCTGTTGGGGCAAAACGGCTGCGAGAGTGTGGCGGTCAATTACGAGGACCAAATCTTCTGGATTGCAGAGCCAGCCTGCTACAAAATCGAGCGCACTTGGACCATCCTCGATTGGTGCCAGTACCAGACTAATGCCAACAACGGGGTGGGCACGTGGACGCATATCCAGACGATAGAAGTGACGGACAACCAAGCACCTGTCTTCGTTAACCCACCTGCCAACATCATGGCCAGCAGCGGTACGGGTTGCAATGGCAACGTGACCCTGCCGCTGCCGCAAGTGAGCGACTGCAGCAACCACGTGACCATAACGGCTTCGGGTGCCTTGGGCAATGGGTTCTCGTTCCAAAACGTGCCTGCTGGGGTGTATCCCATGACTTTTACTGCTAACGACGGCTGTGGCAACAGTTCGCAGCACAGCTTCACCGTCTCCGTCGGCGACACGGGAGCGCCCACGGCCTATTGCGTGAGCGGCATAAACGTGGAACTGAATGCGCAGGGCGAGGCCGCTTTGCTTGCGCAACAACTCAACTTCAACAGCTTCGACAACTGCGCCCCAGCGAGCAGCCTCCAGTTCAGCTTCTCGCAAAACGTGACCAACAACGTGCAGCTTTTCACCTGCGGCAATGTAGGCCCCAACCTCGTGCAGCTCTGGGTCACTGACCCCGGCGGCAATTCCGATTTTTGTGAAACGACCGTGACCGTGCAGGACAACCTGACGGCTTGCAGCGCAAACATTGACCTCGGCGGCTTGGTGCTGACCCCGGCAGGTGTGCCAGTCGGGCAGGTGACGGTGAACATTTCCGGGGCATTCCTGCCCGCCCAAACGACGGCGGCGGGCGTTGGTAGCTATGGGTTCAGCGGCTTGGCCACGGGCGGCAATTATACCATCACGCCGACGAAAAACATTGGACAGACCAATGGCGTGACGGCCTTCGACTTGGCTAAAATCAACGAGCACATCTTGGCGGTGACGCCATTCACCCAGGCTTGGCAGCTCATTGCCGCCGATGCCAACGGTTCCGGTTCGGTGACGGCCAGCGACCTCGTGGCCATCCAAGCGGTCATCCTGAATGCTGCGCCCGGCTTCCCGAACGGTACGCCGTCGTGGCGTTTCGTGCCATCGGGGCATGTGTTCCCCAACCCGGCAAGCCCGTGGCCGTTCCCGCAGGAGCTTTCGTTGGGCAACGTGACGCAGGACAACTTGGGCGCTCATTTCATTGGCATAAAGACAGGCGACGTGAGCGGCAATGCGAACCCGGATTTTTTAGTTGGCAGTGGGCAGTTTGCAGTGGGCACTCAGCCTGTCGTGGAGGGGAGAGATGGCGGCAATTTCAGTTTGAGAACAGCAAATAGGGTGATAAAAAAGGGTGAAGTAGCAGAGGTGGTATTTGAAATGAATGCTGTGGCTGCATGGCAGTTCACGTTGGCTTTTGACCCACAATTGGTTGAATTTCACGGATTTGTGAAAAATGAAGGTGAAGCCATAAATCCGGTTTTCAATGCGTCCCGCAGCAATGAGGGTTTGGTGTCCATGCTATATTTTGGCAAACAGCCACTCACCCATTTTACCCTAAAAATAAAGGCACTGGCGGATATGAGCCTTGCGGAGGCTTTGCAAATCAACTCTGAAATCACCCCTGCCGCCGCTTGGAACCTGGAGGACGAGCAATTGGAACTTGCACTGGAATTTACGAATTCGCCTGCTTCGGCGGCCAGTCAAGCAGGGGCGGTACTGCTGCGCTGCCAGCCTAACCCGATGGTGGAGCGGACGGTGATTTCGTTTAGCTTGCCTGAAGCCGGAGCGGCTCGGTTTTCGGTTTTTGATGCCGCTGGCAAAATGCTTTATGCAACATCCGGGAAGTATGAGGCGGGGCGAAATGGGCTGGTTTTGGAGCGCAAAGCGCTTACTGCTACTGGCTTTGTTTTCGTCAGGATGGAGGCGGCTGGGCGTATTTTGATGGAGAAGTTGGTGGTGTTGGAGTGAGTGATTTGCCTTGAATAAGCTCGTTTTTCACAAAAAAAGCGTGACCGAACACTCGGCCACGCTTTTTATTTCTATTCAGTATAGTGATAGCTTTTGCGCTATCAAACGCATCCATTAAGGGAAAATCCCCAGCGAGGTATAATCGTTGCCAATCAGCTTGATGGCGTAGGCAAATGCAGCCGTGCGCATATCAATGTTGTGCTGGCGCTGGAACTCGTGGATGAAGCCATAAGACCTGGCCATGGTCTCCTCCAAGCCGGAGCGCACGAGGTCCACCTCGTCGGCACCACGGGCCACTTTGCGGAGCAATTCGGGGTCAATCTGACGGCCCGTCAAGTCCTGCATCACGTGCAACAGGCGCTCTTGGGAGGTTTGGTTGAAGCGCTTTTCCATCCGACCGAAGCGCATGTGCGAGAGGTTTTTCAGCCACTCGAAGTAGGAAACCGTCACACCACCGGCGTTCAAGTACACGTCGGGGATGATGAGGACGCCTTTTTTCAGCAAAATCTCCTCTGCTGCAGAGGAAATAGGGCCGTTGGCAGCTTCTCCAATGATTTTCGCCTGAATCCTGCCAGCGTTCTCCGAGGTGATTTGGTTCTCCAATGCCGCCGGAACGAGGATGTCGCAGGGCATTTCGAGAATCTTGTTGCGGTCGGCCTGCGGCAGCACCGTAGCGCCGGGGTAGTTGAGGATGGAGCCGGTCTCCTTGCGGATTTCGAGCAGCTTCTCGATGTCAATGCCGCCTTCGAGGTAGATGCTGCCTTCGTACTCGCCCACGCCCACCACCTTCACGTCGCCTTCTTGCTGGGAAATGGTGCCGGTGTAGGAGCCCACGTTGCCCATACCCTGTATAATCATCGTTTTGCCCGCAAGGCCAGGGGTCAGTCCTACCTGCTTCATGTCGTGTACATCGGAGCAAGCCTCCCGAAGGCCGTAAAATACGCCCCGGCCAGTGGCCTCGGTGCGGCCTTGAATGCCATAGAGCGCCACGGGTTTGCCCGTCACGCAGCCAGCGGCGTCAATCTCGTTTTCCCGGAGGGTGCGGTAAGTGTCGTAAATCCAGGCCATTTCCCTGCCGCCTGTTCCGTAGTCGGGGGCGGGCACGTCAATGCTGGGGCCGATGAAGTTGCGGCGCACCAGCTCGTAGGTGTAGCGGCGGGTGATGCGCTCCAGTTCGTCCTCCGTGTAGTCCTTGGGGTTGATTTTGACCCCGCCCTTTGCACCACCAAATGGCACGTGCACAATGGCGCATTTGTAGGACATCAGGGTGGCGAGGGCCATCACCTCGTGCTGGTCCACGTTGTCGGCATAGCGGATACCGCCCTTCGTGGGCAGGCGGTGGTGGCTGTGCTGCACCCGATACGCCTCAATCACCTTCACCTCCGTCTTGCCCGTCGTCTTGTTGGTGATTTCGACAGGAAATTGGATGGCGTAGATGGAGTTGCAGACATTGATTTGGTGCAACAAACCGGCATCGAGGCCGGTGTACGGTGCTGCTTTTTTGAAAAAGTTTTCTACCGTGTTGTAAAAATTTGGAACTTGAATTTGGCTACTCATGATTTTTAATTTGGTCCTCCAATTTGGTGAGCTTCCTGTCCAGATAAATTAGGTAAACTACAATTCCAAGAAAAATAGCTGCAATCACAGCCACTACCACGTACATTTTCCCCATGCTGCGCATGAAGTCCGTGTCTTCCTGTGCCAACAAAAAAGTGAGGGGGAGAACGAGCAGTGGAAGTGTGGCAAAAGCTTTTTTTGAAGCTATCAACATGGTCTTGGTATTTAACTTTTTAACCTGTCCTGTAAACGGGCGCTAAGGTCAATCAAATTTTCTGTTCGGCAAAGTAAAAAGGTTTGGAGGTATGGAGGTTTGGTAAACATACCTCCGTACCTCAAACCTCCATCAGCCTATCCCGCAAGCGGGCCGAGCGCAGTACGATTTCCGCAATCCAAACCCCCAGCAACGTCCAGCCGATGATGGCGGGCCGGAAGACCAGCTTCATCGTGTTATCTAGGTCTTGGCTGCCGAAGGCGATGTTGCCGCCAGCTCCCGGGTGCAGGCTGTCCGTCAGTTTTGGGATGATATAGAGCAGCGGAACCAAGCTGGCAAAAGCGAAAATATTGTACACGGCACTCACCTTGGACTTTTTTTCGGGGTCTTCAAACGAACCTCGCAGCACGAAGTAGGCACCGTAAATCAGCAGGGCAATGGCCGTCATGTTCTGCTTCACGTCCCAGCTCCAGAATTTTCCCCAAGTATATTTCGCCCAAATGGCGCCCGTGATGAGGCCCAGTATGCCCAGCAACAGCCCAACATTGGTCAGGGCCATGGCCTTCCGGTCGTCGTCGGGGTTCGACTTCCAGAGGTAGCGCACGCTCATCACCATCCCGGCCGTCAGGATGATGAACATGGCCATCCAAAGCGGAACGTGGTAGTAGGTATTGCGGATGGTTTCGCTGAGGATGTTGCGAAATGGGAAGGTAAATGCAGCTTTTTCATGGAGTTTTGCAATTTCGGCATTCGGCCAGAGCGCCTCGCCGAGCGCTGTGTTGATGCTGTCTTGCGTGACGACGATGCCGCCGGGCAGCACGCTTGCCCCATCCACCGGGCTGTCAATCAGCAGCGTGAAGTCCTTTACTTTCTGCTCCACGGGCAGGTAGGCCGGGATGTCGAAGGTGAGCCGCACCACCCGGTCGTCCACAACTTCGATGCGGCTGGCGGCCAGCGCTTTGTCGCTGCCCATCTTTAGCCAAGCCCGCAGCTTTTCTTTTTCCTTCGTAAAAAAGGAGTTGTAGCCCTGCACCGTCAACACCTCGCTGCGCCCCGTGCGTAGGCTGACGGGGCTTGCGTCCGTGATGCCCGTTTTCAGCGGGGTCAGCATCCCCACGAAGATGGTGTAGAAAAGGATGACCACACCGAGTACCTTCCACCAGTATTTTTTCATGTTTGTTGAATTGTTGAATTGCTGGATTGTTTTGGGTTCAGGTTTCAAATTAACCGACACTGTCTATGGTCTAAAGTCTATCGTCTTTAATCTCTCCAAAGGAACGGAAACAACACCAGTCCCATCGCCACCAGCATCAAGTCCACGGCGGCCAGCAGGCTGATTTTGTCCCCAACGTCCGAGCCACTGAGCAGCCCGATGCTGTGCGCCGAGAGGTTGACCAGCAGCAGTAAAATTGGGATGACCACCGGGAAACTCAGGATGGCCATCAATGTGCTGCTGTTGTCGGCCTTTGCCGCTATGGCTGACACGAACGTAAACGTGATGGAAAACCCCGTACTGCCGAGGAACAATGCGAGGGCGAAATTGCCCGCCTCCTGCACCGGGTTGCCCGCCACGAAGCTCAAAGCTACGAAGGTGAGTCCCCCCAACAACAGCAGCAGCAGGGAGTTGTAAATCATTTTTGACAGCAAGATGGCAATCGGGTGGAGCAACTGGAAGTAATAGAGCTGCCGATAGCCGCTTTCCTGCACGAAGCTCTTCATCACCGCATTCACCGATGCGAAGAGCATGATGACCCAGAACAGCACGTTCCAGACCTGCGGGCCAATGTTCTGGAAGGAGATATAAACGATGAATACCGTGCTGAGCACATAAAGCAAGATGCCACTGATGGCAAATTTCTGTCGCCATTCCAGCGTGATTTCCTTGCGGAGCAGGTAAAATATTTGAGCAAAAATATTCATCGGCGGCAAAGATACACGGCGATTCATTTCCCTACCATTTTGCCCAAAAAAGCGAAGGGGCAATGCTGTATCTTGTAGCATTGCCCCTTCTCGTGAGATGGACTTTTAGTCCTGCGTTTGCCAATTGACCAAGCCGTAAATCTCCCGCAGCGATACCGCTTGGCCACCAATTGGGATAGTGTCGTCGAGGTCGTTGGCGTAGGAATAAATCCAGCGGGAGGAGCCTTCGTTCATGCGGGTGTAATATTCAATGGAGGCCTCGTGCTGCGAAACGAGGAAAAACTGTTGCAAGGACTTGATTTTCCGGTAGCGCGGCCATTTGTCGTGGCGGTCACGTTCTTCCGTGCTGTCCGAAAGCACTTCCACGAGGATGCTTGGGTTCAATGTGGCCCGCATGTTTTCCTTGTATTGGTAAAACTCCGGCTGACCCTGCACCACCACGATGACGGGATAGTAGATTTCGTTGCAAAAAGGGGAGAATACCATGCGGTCTCCAGCATAAACCCTCACATCATTTTTTTTGAAAAGTTGCCTGATTTCGCTGCTGAAATTTGTGGCAATCAGCCCGTGATTGTCGGATGTGTAGGGCATAGGTGTTATTTGTCCGTTGATAAATTCGAGTTTCAACTCAGATGCCAGTTCATGCTCGAAGTATTCTTCGAGTGTAGCCCGACGGGCTTCTGGCTGTATGGAAGTAGCAGTCATGGTTGTTATTTTTTCCGAAGTTAAGGGTTTGTTCCAAAAAAACAAAACCTCGGCGAAGGTTCAATTGGTGGGAACTCGTCAAAAAAGCCTCCGGTCAGCCTTTATGAACCAGGTTACGGGTTTCGACCGCTGGTTTGGTTTGACCATCCACTAATCCGCTCCCAATCCTCCGGCGTATCCACGTCTTTTTCCCCTTCGGGAAAATCTTCGAGCGCCAACTGTGGGCGGTGTTTTTCCATCCACTTTTTTGCCCCTTGTTGGCCGTGGAGGGCAGCGAGTTCAGCGAAGTGTTCTTGGCCAAAAACGGCAGGTGGCCCAAAGCTGCCACCGTAGGCCGATGCGACGATGGAGCGGTCGGTATTGCGCCATTTTTCCAACAAATTTTTCAAAAAACCGGTCGTCACCAACGGCTGGTCGCAGAGCAAAAGGAGCATGGCAGCTGTTTTTTTGGGCAGGTGCGCCACGCCACAAGCGATGCTGCTGCCCATGCCGCTCTCCCAATTTTCGTTGAAAACGATTTTGACGGGTAGGTGCGCAAGGGCGGGTTTTATCGCTTCGCAATGTGCGCCCAGCACCACCACAACTTGCTGGGGCTCAATGGCCAAAGCCGTCTCACAGATTTGCGCCAGCAAACTCTTGTCCCCCATGCGGAGCAACTGCTTGGGCTGCCCCAGCCTCGTGGAAGCGCCAGCCGCCAGTACCACGGCGGCCAAGTTCTCGCCCCGTTCAGCCATGTTCCATGTTTATTTTTCGGTCATAAATAGGCGTGGTGCGCTGCCGCAACGGTCCGCCACTCCGTCGCCCAAACACCGACTGGATTTCAGCGGCGATGCTCAGTGCGATGGCTTCCGGGGTGGTGGCCCCGAGGTCCAGTCCCGATGGGCCGTGGAGGGTTTCGAGCAGGGTGGGGGAGAGGGGGTTGCCCTCGTCCCGGAAGGCTTCGATGATGCGCTCGGTGCGCTTTCGAGGGCCGAGCAGCCCGATGTAGCGCAGTTCGGAAGGCAGGAGTTTTTTCAGGTTGGCGAGGTCGGTTTTGTAGTCGTGGGACATGAGCACGGCGGCGGTGCGGGCATCAGCTTCCACGGGCAGTTGTGAGAATTCGGCCACCACCGTTGCCATTTCGAAGATGGGCTTGCCTATTTTCCGAAGGTTGCCCACCACCGAGAGCCGCCAGCCGAGCGTCCGCCCGATTTCGAGCAGAGGCAGCAGGTCGTAGTTGCTGCCAAGTGCCACGAGGTGGATGGGGGGCGTTATCGTTTCCACGAAAAACTTGACTTGTTGGCCGTCCTGCCAAGTCATTTCCAAGTGCCGGGAAGCCCCGTTTTCCAATGTTTCCAGCACTTCTTCCGTGAGCCGGCCCCAACCCGCCATAGGGGTCATGTTTGCCAAAAGCTCCGACTTTGTTTTCAGGATGCGCAGGCCGACCGGCACTTCTGGGCTGTTGGAGGCGGTCACGACGCCGAGCGCCAAATCGCCACGCTGCGGCAGGTTGGCTTGTGCGACCACCTTGCGCAACAGCTCCACGGGGTTAAGTGGGTCAGCGGGTTCCACAGGCTCTATCAGCACGTCAATGATGCCCTTGCAGCCCAGCCCGACGCCGATTTGGAAGGGGTCGTCGAGGGTGGTGTCGTACCTGACCACCCTTGGCCTTTGTTGAAAAATGGCCATGTTGGCCTTGCGGATGGTGTCGTCCTCCAGGCAGCCGCCGCTGATGCCACCCGTCCAATGGCCGTCGTCCACGATGAGCATACGTGCGCCTTCCCGGCGGTAGCTCGACCCGGCCACGTGCACCACGGTGGCCAATGCGGCCTTGCGTTGGGTGAAATCGAGGCGGTCGTAGGCGGCGAGTATGGTGGTGATTTCTTTCATTTACTTGGCATTAATCTACATCGGACGTTGTGGTTCCGGGGAAAGATTTTTGGATTAGGTAGGCTACCGTTTTTCCACAAGGTACATCCCCATCTTCCCTTTGTTCTTTACCTCCACGGCTCCCCGGTACTCGCAGTAGATGGTGTGTTTCACGAGGTGGTAGGTGGCCTCAGAGATGTTTATTTCTCCTACAGGGCAGTTGCTTTCCATGCGGCTGGCGGTGTTCACCGTGTCGCCCCAGATGTCGTAGGCGAACTTCTTGCTGCCGACCACCCCGGCTACCACCTCGCCCGTATGTATGCCAATGCGTATGAGCCAGGGCGTTTTGCCGAGGCTGGCCAATTTGGCATTGTGGCGCTCCACAACCCGGAGCATTTCCTGTGCCGTTACAATAGCATCCAATGGGTGGGTGGCGTTCTCGACTGGCAGTCCACCTGCGCACATATAGCTATCCCCGATGGTCTTGATTTTTTCGAGGTTGTGCCGCTCGCATATCTCATCGAAATCCAAGAAAAATTCGTTCAGCTCGGTAACCACCTCCGTTGGGTGCAATGCCGCAGCAATTTTCGTAAACCCCTGAAAATCAGTGAACAACACTGTGACGCTGTCGTAGTGCTGTGGGGTGGCGCTGCCTTTTTGCTTGAGTTCGGCGGCCACTTCACCGGGCAGGATGTTGAGCAAGAGGCCCTCTGCACGGGTGCGCTCGGCGTCTATTTCCTGCTTTTGCGCCTCTATTTGCTGGTTTTGAGCGGCAAGGCGCTTGTTTAGGCGGCGGCTGTAATACCAGCTTCCGCCAATCAGGAGCAACATCGCTCCGCCCAAAAGTCCAATTCCAGTGGCTGTTTTGCGGAAGCTTTCCTGTTGCTGGATTTTCATGCTGTCCACCTGTTTTTGGGTTTCAAGGAGGGCGATTTGCTGTTGGGTCTCGGCTTGCTGGCGGGCGGCCCGGAGGCTGTCGAGTTCGTTTTGACGGGCGAGGTTGGTGATTTCACGGCCCTGTTTCTCAGCCATGAGGTCTTGTCTTGCCAATTTGAGGGCCTGTCGGTTTCGCTCGGCCTCCAAATTTGCGGAGCGCAAGTTGGCTTCCTTTATCTCGTCTTCCCTGCGCAGCAGGGCTATTTCCTTTTCCTTGCGGTCGGCGTCGAGGCGTTGGTTGTCGGCGGCGAGCAACAGGCGCTGGTTTTCGGAGGTCAGCTTGGCTTCCCGCTCCTGCCGCAGGTACTCGTCGCTTATGCCCTGAATCGTTTCGTTTTCGGTGCGTTCGAGGAGCGTGTGGAGGGCCTCCAAGTTCTGTTGGCGCAGGCGCTCCTCCCGCAATAGGCTGTCTTTCAGGCTGAGGTGTTTTTTGTAAAAATCGAGCGCCTTTTCGGACTCGAAGAGCTGCTGGTAAATTTGCGAAGCGGCCTCAAACGCATCACATTCCACCTGTGCGTTCTTCGATTTCTTGGCAGATTCAATGGCGAACTCGTTGTATTTCAGCGCATTGTAGATGTCCTTGTTCTTGAGGTAAATGGAGGCGATGAGGTGCTGCACATAGCTCTTGTCGTCCAGCCCATTGTCGGCCCGGTGCAGGTTTTCGAGCGATAGATTGGACTCGCCGAGGTTGTTCCAGGCAATGCCGAGGTTGGTATAAACGTAATTGCATTTCAGTGTTGGATTGGCCTTGTAAATAGCCTCTGCCTGCGTGAAGTAGTCCACCGCTGCCTTGAAGTCCTGCTGTCGGTTGGCAGCGAATCCGAGGTTGTTCAGGGCCGTGGCCGTGGTGTTCGGGTCGCTGTTCCGTTGCGCCAATTGCTTTATTTTCAGGTAGTATTCCACGGCCTTCGGGAAGTTGGAGATGGCGAGGCAGGTCTGTGCCAGCTTTTCAAGGGTGCGCACTTGATCTTCGTAGCGCCCGGCGTTTTCGTGCGCATCAAGGAGTTGGAGCAGGGTCTCGTGGGCGTTGGAGTATTTGCCATCTTCAAAGAGTGCGTTTGCTGTTTGCCATTGTACTTCGAGGAGGGTATGCTTGTCGCCTATTTTTTGCGCCAGCAAGGCCGCTTGGCGGAAGTACTTGACGGCCCGTGAGTGGTATTGTTCCCGCTCGTAAATCTTGCCAATGCGCAGGCAAGCTGCCAACTGGTCGGCGGTGCGGCCCTCCTTTTCGGCCTGCCGCAGGTCGTACAGTGCCTGCCGCAGTTCTTCCACGGCGGGATTGCCGGCCAGGGCAACCTCTGCCGACGACTTGATGGTGTCCAACTCGAACATGGCCGTGGCGGCCAAAGGCAGCAGGCATAGCAGCGATATGTGGAGCAGGTTTTTCATTCAATGTTGTAGTTCATGCCCAGTCGGAGGAAGAAGCCAGACTGCGGATTGTAGTGCAGCAGGTCGGCAGGGTCGGCGTTTGGCTGTATGCCGGAATATTGCTTCCCGAACAGGTTCACGATTTTGATGTATGCGTCAAAACGGTCGGTGAAGGCGTAACGCCACACCAGGTCCCAAGTCCAGAACTTGGTCTTGGGGTTGGCCCCGGAGGTGACACCAGCATTTTTGTACCGTATAACGTCCACGATTAGCGTACTTTTTTTGAAAGGGTAAAAGCTGTTTCGGAACTGCAAAATACGGCCATTGAACAACGGAATGTCATAATTCTGGATATTGAAATCGCCCGCTTCGAGCTTTTGTTTTATCCATGAGTAGCTCAGCAATCCCTCACTGATTTGTTTTCCCTCGATTTCGGTTGCAAAAAACAACGATGCCTGGCCGCCCCTTGCACGGATGGAAGCGTTGTCGAGGTTGGAGTAGCCTATTGTTCCTGCATAAGTGGAGTCGCCGTCCAGAAAATGTTCTTCTATGCTGTATCGTAGGAGTTGGGAGGTGGTGTTGAGGAACCAAGTAAGGTCAGCAGATATACGACCCTTGTCGGGTTTCCAGCGGATACCACTTTCCCAAGCGGTCGTTTTCTCTGGAGAAATGAGTTTGTTGGAGCGATTGACCACCGGGGTGACAGGTGAAAACACGGTGTAACTAATGCTTTGATAATAGGGGTTTGGTGCCCGGAAGGCCGTGCCCCACGAGGTGCGGAGGTTGACGGTTTCGGTCATCTTCCAAAGCCCTGAAAGGCGGGGAGAGAGGTTCTTGAACCGGCCATCGGTCTCACCGTCCAAGCCGATTTGGTAAGCGGAATAGTTCATTCCCCCAGCGAGGTTGAATTTTTTGCCATTGTAAAATAGTTGGCCAAAACCATTGAACTCAAAATGGCCCGTGAGCTTTGGCTCAATCGGGAAGGTCTGCTCGTCGTACACATAGCGGCCATCGAAGCCCACAAAGTTGTCCAGCCCCTCCGAAACGGGGTTGCTCAAATAGGCGGTGAACGGGCGGCCTATGGCCAATTTCACATTGGCGCCTGCCGTCAGCGTAATGTACTTGAACAGGCGGTAGTTGCGCACATGCTCAATGCGCCCCTCGTCAGACCTCCCGAACATGTAGCGCAAGTCGCTAAGGTAACGGCCATAAAGGCTATCGAAAAAAACCTTTGTGCTGTCCCCTCCCACGGAGGTGGACCGGGCCCTCGCTGCGTTTTCCAGCATCAGCGACAGGCGGTTCTGGACGGGCAGGATGGACGACCGGGTATCAAGCGTATAACGGATATAGGTGAAGTCCGTCTTGCGGTTTCGCTTTTCTTTTTCCTTGTAAACATTGAGGTTGAACTTGGCGATGGACTCCCCGGTGAATGTTTGCGGGTTGCTATAAGAATAGGAGGTCGGGTTGAGCCCGATGGTACTGTGGTCACGGCGATACATGGTTTCTGCCGAAAGCGTGAAGCGGTTGTATTTGATGTTGAACCCAAACTTGCGGCTGAGGTGCGGGGTGTTGGTCAGGGTTGGGTTATCCACGGAGTTTTTAAAGCCATAGTTTGAGAACCCCCGGAGGACAGCGGTGTCTATGGGGTAAGTGGAAGGGGTGTAATTGTAGCCTTTATCGTAGAAAATGTTCCGGTTCTCAAACAGGACATTTGAGCCGTAGGCGAAGTACTTGAAAATGCGTTTGTCCCTGCCCAGCCGCCCGCCGAACATCACGTTCACGCTGCTGTAAATCCCGCCGCCCACCGAGAGGTCGGCCTGCATGAACACCGGCTTGTCGGACTCCCGGGTGATGATGTTGATGACGCCCGCCGATGCGTCGGAGCCGTAGAGCGCCGCCCCTGCGCCGTAGATAATCTCGATGCGCTCTGCCTCCTTTATGGGCAACTGCGCCCCGATGGGCATGGAGGCCAAAAACGACGGCTTCACCGGCACGTCGTTGATGAGAATCTTGGCGTAGGTGTTGCCCAGGAGCCCCCGCATGAGGAAGGTCTCGCCGTCGGTGGCCGAGCCGGGCTGGCTCACCCGGATGCCGGGCACCATTTTCAGGGCGTCCACGAGGGTCTCGTAGCCGTTGCGCCTGATTTCCTCCCGGGTGACCACGTGGCTGGAGAACGGAAGGTCTTCCGCAGCGATGGGGAAGCGGCTGCCAGAGATGATTTTGACATTTTTGCTGGACTTTTCGAGGGGAACGTATATGTCCTTTTCGGCCAAGTTTTCCGGGTGCAGCAGCAGGGAGTCTTGCTGCGCAATGACCGACCCAAGCGAGCAAACTACCAATGAAGCCAATACCAAGGTTTTAATAACCATCCCTTCCGATTTTTAACCGAAGGTATAAACAACCGTGAAAATGGCGTTAAATTTTTGTTGTTGATGAGCCATCCTCAACTGCAATTTGTTTGCTTTCGACAGGTAGGGGATTTTTCTACCTTTGAAGGATTTTTGGATTTTTTACAAACAACAAAGACTCAAACCATGCGGCAATACATTCTGAAAGGCTTTATTTTCTTAGCATTCTTTCTTTTTGGTGAAAAATTGGCGACTGCCCAAACCGACCTGCCAGCAAAGCTCACTTGGGGGCCCGACAATAACGAGCCTGGCAACACCATGGCCACCAAGGTCGTGGGAATCACCCCAGATGGCTTTTACATCCTGCGCCAAAAGGTGCTGCGCAACACGAACGGCAAGCCAAAGGTCTGGGTCGAGTTCTTCAACCGGGACATGAAGCTGGTGCGCTCCGAGGAGATGGACCTGAAGTACAAACGCAAGCCGCTTGAATTTGAGAACGTGGTGTACTTTGGCGGAAAGCTCTACTTGCTCACCTCCTTCAACAACACCGCCAAGAAGCGCAACTACCTCTTCAAACAAGACCTCAACCCCAAGACGCTGGCGCTCGGCAAGTCGCTTGACATGATTTGTGAGACCGAAGCCCGAAACAAGGAGGTGAAGGGGACTTTCGCTTACAGTATTTCAAAGGACAGCTCTAAGTTGCTGATTTACAATGAATTGCCTTACGAAAAAAAGAACCCGGAGCGGTTTGGATTCCGGGTTTTCGATAAAGACTTTCAGCTCCTTTGGGAGAAGAACATCATCCTGCCCTACAACGACGACAAGTTCACCGTGGAAGAGTACCGGGTGGACAACGATGGCAACGTCTTCCTGCTCGGCGTACTCTACGAGGACAATGCCAAGTGGCGCCGCAGGGGCAGCCCAACCTATAAATACGTGGTGCTGTCCTATATGGAGAACGGAACGGCCTTCGAGGAGTACCGCATTGACCTTCCAGACAAGTTCATCACCGACCTGACCTTCCGCATTGGCAACGACGGCAAGCTCGTTTTCTCCGGTTTTTACTCCGAGCGGGGCACGTACAGCGTGAAAGGGACTTATTTTTTTCATATTGACCCAAAGGATAGGGCTGTACTGAACCGCAAGGCGACCGAGTTTGACTTCAACTTCCTCACGGCGTTCATGTCCGACCGCAACAAACAAAAAGCATTGGAGGCGGTGGAGCGGAACGACGTCCACAAAGCGCCAGAACTCTACGACTACTCGCTGGATGAACTGATATTGCGCAGCGATGGCGGTGCAGTGCTGGTGGCAGAGCAGTATTATGTGGAGCAAGACTTCAACAACTTCAACAATGGCTTCTTCAACCCATATTACAGCCCGTTTTACGACCCATTCTACTACAACCGCTACAACCAGCGGCAAACGGACTACTATTATCACTATAACGACATCATCGTGGTGAACATCAGCCCCAGCGGTGAGATTGAGTGGTCGGCTCGCATTCCCAAGCGCCAAGAGACCCGCAACGACGGCGGCTACTATTCCAGTTACGCCATGTCCACTACCCGTGACGGGTTCTTCTTCCTGTTCAACGATGATGGCCGCAACTTCGGCAGGAACGATGGCAAACTTTACACCTATACCGGCGGCAACAATAGTGTAGTGTCACTGGCAAAGGTGAACATCAAGGGCGAGGTAAGCATTGCCCCGCTCACCACCAACCGGGATGCTGGCGTCATCACCCGCCCAAAAATGTGCAAACAGATAGGCAGGCGGGAAATGGCAGTGTTGGGCGAACGTGGTAGGGGGTATCGGTTTGGGAGCTTGAAGTTTGAGTAGGCATTGATATCAAAAGGTATTTTTTGGAAAAACAGTAGTAGGTGTTTAACTTTGGAAAAAAAAGCATGGCAACTGCAAATATTGTAGGACAGGCCCGAAAGGGGGAAGGGAACGTGCCCGACATACCGGAAAGCCTTGTTTATGAGGTTTTGGATGGGCGGCCCGTTTATTTCAAAGGCTACAAGGATGTATTGAATGGGGAAAAACAACAAGCGGAAATTATGGGAATCAGTGGACTGCAGGGCATTATCATCTCTTACCTTGTCGAATTGATGTTTTCAAAAATAGGGTCAAAACAATATCGAATACTCTTCAATGAAATCGGAGTGCATATCAACCACAACCAAAACCTTGCCTCCGACATCGGCATCTACGACAGAAAACTGGTAACCCCAGATAAAATCAACACCCAGTACATTGATGTTCCTGCCAAGGTCTTTTTAGAAGTTGACATCAAGGCCGATGTCGAAGACATTGGAGAGACGGGCTACATCCGGCGAAAAACCCAACAACTGCTAAAATTTGGTGCAGAGAAGGTGGTATGGGTGCTCTCAAAGCCCAAAATTGTCATAACGGCTACCCCTGACGGAAAATGGGACTTCAGTGATTGGGATTCCAATGTCGAAATATTGGATGGCCATGTGTTCAACATTGGCAACTATTTGAAAGCGGAAGGCATCAACACGGAAATTCAATAAGTGAAAAAAATAATCTTCATATCATGTTGGTAGCGAGCAAAAAAATCACCGTCGAGGATTTCCTTCAAATGGAATTTGAGGGAGAAGACGCATACTATGAACTCATCAATGGCGAAATCGTGAAAAAAGCTGCACCCTCCCCACGGCATCAAGAGGCTTCTGTCTTGTTGACCTCCCAACTTATAAATCATGTTCTACCCAAAAAATTAGGTAAGGTTTTCAATGCCCCAATTGATGTCTTTTTGGACGAATACAGCCATGTCCAGCCTGATATCCTGTTCATTTCCAAAGAAAACCAAAGTATTATTGATTACAAGGACGGCATAGTCGGCGTGCCCGACCTCATCGTGGAGGTCATCTCCCCCGGCTCGTTTGCCATTGACCGTTTTGATAAAAAAAGGGCCTATGAGAAAGTTGGGGTGCGGGAATATTGGCTCGTTGACCCGAACAATCTGTCGGTAGAGATTTACAAAAACATCGGCCAGTTATTTGAGTTGGCTCAGGTAGCCTCCGAAGCAGGCAAAGTGCAGTCCACCATTTTGGAAGGCTTTGAAGTGGACATTCAATCGCTTTTCATCCCTGGCTAAAAATGCTCCACCGCTTCCACTGCCATTCCCCCTTCGGCTGCTTCAAAATTGAGGCGAACGACCACGCCATCACCTCGGTGCAATTGCTGCAAAACCAAGAGGTGCCACCGGAGGACTGGCACGATGGGCCAGAGCATGTCATCGAGGCCGCCAGACAATTGAGCGAGTATTTCCACCGTCAGCGAACCGATTTCGACCTCCCGCTCGACTTCTCCGCCGGCACGGCCTTTAACCAAAGCGTTTGGCGGCAACTCCTGCAAATACCCTATGGCCACACCACGAGCTACTCGGCCATTGCGAAGCGCCTGAACAACCCCGAGGCCGTGCGAGCCGTCGGGCTGGCTAATCGCTCCAACCCCATCGCCATCATCGTGCCCTGCCACCGGGTCATTGCAAAGGACGGCGACCTCCAAGGCTACTTCTACGGTCTCGACATGAAGCGCAAACTGCTCGAACTGGAGAACCCGATGAGCTACGGGGAGCAGGGGAGCTTGTTTTGAGGTTGGGGGAAAAGGCGTAAATTGCGTGCGAATAATTTACTGAAGATGATTTCTAAAGAAAATATAATGAGCTATTTGACAGACATCAAGCCGATGCTTGTACAGCAGTTTCATGTAAGTAAAATTGGACTCTTTGGTTCTTTCGCCCGCAATGAACAAGGTGAGGCCAGTGATATCGACCTAATCATTGAGTTCATTCCTCATACAGAGGGTTTGTCAGAAAAAAAAGAAGCTATTCGGCAAATGGTGAGTATCCGTTTCCAGAGAAAAGTGGACTTGTGTAGAGAGAAATATTTGAAACCTTATTTCAAAAATCAAATCCTTCAAACTGCCATTTATGCTTGAAAAAGACCGTGCAAACCTGCTTGCAATTCTCGACTCTTGCGATAAAATATCCCGCTTTACTGCCGACCTATTTGATGCAGATGCTTTTTTCGCTGACCAAGAAAGTTTTGATGCCGTCCTTATGAATTTCATTTTGATAGGAGAAGCTGTTTCCAAATTGTCTGATACACTTAAAACAAGTAATTCGCACGTTCCATGGCCTAAAATCAAGGGGTTTAGGAATATGGCCGCCCATGATTATTTTGGAGTGGATGCGGAGGAGACTTGGCAGATTATCCAAAACCATCTTCCAGTGTTGGTAAAGGACATTAAGCATATTTTAGAAACTGACCATTAATTCATAGATGCAAGAATTCCAACCCACCTTCGCCCACGCCCAACAACTCGACAAGGAAGACCCACTGAGCCACTATCGCCAGCAGTTTTTCTTTCCAAAGCATAACGGCAAAAACGTCCTCTATTTTACTGGAAACTCCCTCGGCCTGCAGCCCCACGGCGTGGAAAAGGCGCTGCGCAAAGAGCTGAAACACTGGCGGGAACACGGCGTCGAAGGCCACTTTCGGGGCGATATGCCCTGGATGCACTACCATAAATTCCTGCAACCGCAGAGCGCCCGGCTCGTCGGTGCGTTGGAATCGGAGGTGGTAGTGGCCAATACCCTCACCACCAACCTGCACCTGCTCATGGCCTCGTTTTATCAGCCCACCAAAGAGCGCTACAAAATCGTGATGGAGGCAGGGGCCTTCCCCTCCGACATGTACGCCATGGAAACCCAGGCCCGTTGGCACGGCCTTGACCCCGCCGAGGCGGTGATTGAGGTGGCTCCCAGGGATGGTGAGGAAACCCTGCGTACCGAGGACATCCTGGCGTCCATTGCGCAGCACGGTGACAGCGTGGCAGTGGTCATGTTCAGCGGCGTGAACTACTACACCGGGCAGTTTTTTGACCTGAAAAAAATAACGGAAGCGGCCCATGCAGTGGGCGCTTATGCTGGCTTCGACCTCGCCCACACTGCCGGAAACCTCCCGCTCCAGCTCCACGACTGGAACGTTGACTTCGCCTGCTGGTGCAGCTACAAGTACCTGAACAGCGGCCCTGGCGGGCCAAGCGGACTTTTTGTTCATGAAAAATACGGGAATGACCCCGATTTTCCCCGCTTCGCTGGCTGGTGGGGGCACGATGAAAGCAGCCGTTTCCAAATGAAAAAAGGCTTTATCCCAATGTCAGGCGCAGCGGGCTGGCAATTGAGCAATGCCCAGGTCTTGAGCATGGCCGCCCACAAGGTCAGCCTCGACATGTTCGATGAGGTGGGCATGGAGGCCCTGCGGGAAAAGAGCATACTGATGACGGCCTACTTGGCGTTTTTGATTGAAAATTTGAATGAAAAATCAGGCCATCGCCGCTTCCACATCATCACCCCGAAGAACCCCGATGAGCGGGGAGCGCAACTCTCCATCCTGACGGGTGATGAAGGCAAAAAACTCTTTGATTACCTCACGGAAAACGGCGTTATCGCTGACTGGCGGGAGCCGAACGTCATCCGGGTAGCGCCCGTGCCAATGTACAACAGCTTCAAAGATTGCTGGCGGTTGGCGGATTTGTTGGGGAGGTTTGAGGGATAGAAAAAATCACACCCGCTTTACCCTAATATTCCGCCACCTCACCTTAATCCCACCCCCATCATGTATCTGCAAGGCAATAATCCCATCCGCTTGCCCGATTTTCTCGTCCTTGAGGGTAATCATCTGGATGCCGTTCAGGTAGGTCGTCACTTCATCGCCGACGCAGCGGATACGCATGGTGTTCCACTCGTCCTCTTTCAACATTGCTTCTAAGCTCGACTTTAGCCATTT
>DIUC01000090.1 GCA_002435785.1 Saprospiraceae bacterium UBA6168
AATTTCTTCATGCAACAACGCCATTACACGATAACCTCTTTCTTTTTAACAACAGGGGCATGGCTGTTCAGCCATGCCCCTTTATTTCATTACCATTATGCAAACCACCAGCATTATCTTTCTTTTTTTTCTATTTATACATACATTTTCCTTCGGCCAGAAAAATGACAATCACTGGATTCTTGGCAAGGATGGCGGCACTACTGTTGAGTTCAGCAATGGATATCCAAATATATTTTTTGCAAATAGAGACGCAGTCATGCGAGTGACCAATGCCAGCATGTCAGATTCAATTGGAAATTTACTTTTCTACACAAACGGTTGTGAGATTTATAATGCCAACGATTTAGTAATGGATAATGGCAACAAGCTCAATCCTGGGTATATTTATGATAACTATTGTCAAGGATCTTTTGAGGCTTATATTTCAATTAATGGCGCAATAGCATTGCCCTTAAATGATAGTGTTCATTTTATTTTTCATTACGGGCTAAAGATTGTGTTCGACGATCCAAACGTTTATCTTTTTAATGATAAAATCTACCATTCAGTTGTCAACATGAATTACAACAACGGATTGGGCAAGGTCGTGAAAAAAAACCAGCTCGTTGTGGAAGACACATTGCACGGTGGCGACTTGACCGCCATACGGCATGCTAATGGCAAAAGCTGGTGGGTAATCTCACCAAAAGAAGTATCAAACAGGTATTTCATTTTACTGTTAGATGCTGATGAAAACTTAACCGTTTCAGAGCAAGAAATCGGCGCTGTTACTTCACCATTAGGCACTGGCGGTGGCCAAGCTCTTTTCTCCCCTGATGGTGATACCTATGTTCGATACAACTATGCAGATGGAATCATGTTGTTTGACTTCGATCGGCAATTGGGACAATTTAGCAATTACAGGCATATAGATAACGGTGATAGTATCATGGTCACAGGTGGTGTTGCGTTCTCGCCCAATTCCCGTTTTTTATACATAGCTTCTCAAGTTAAATTTTATCAATATGACCTTCAAGCATCAGATATAGAGGCGTCCAGAGTCCTTCTGGGCGAGTACGATGGTTATCAGTCCCCGTTCCCCATCGCTACCACCTTCTACCACTGCCAGCTTGCGCCCGACTGCAAGATATACTGCAACTGCTACAACGGCTGCGACGTGCTACATGTCGTGAACAACCCCGATGAACCGGGGCTTGCCTGTGATTTCGTACAGCACGGGGTTCAGCTCCCCACCAGCAACGCCCTCTCCCTTCCCAACTTCCCCAACTACCGCCTTGGCACCGGGCAACCGCCCTGTGTGCCTACTGCTACCAAGGATACAGAAGTGGGACAGGCGGCGGTAAAGGTGTATCCGAACCCCGCCACGAGCGAGGTCACGGTCTCGCTGCCCGTGCCACTGCCCAAGCCATCCACTTGGCACCTCCTCGACCCGCTTGGGCGGGAAGTGCGCAGGGTAGTTTTGTCGGCAGGACAGCAAGCGGTGGAGGTCGGGCTGGCGGGCGTGCCGCCGGGCATGTACTTTTGGAACGTGGAAAGCGAGGGGCGGCCTGTGGGGAGCGGGAAGCTCATCATCGCAAGATAGGATTCGCTAAAAACATTCTTTGTACCGCACCCACTGGTGTTGTGGCCGTAGTTGGGCCCGCTCTGGGTAATGCAGGATATCTTTGCCTTGGTTTGCTTTGACATGGACGGAGAAGGAAAAACTGTGTGTTTTTTCAAAAATCCTCCTACCTTCCCTCGGCAAAACCAAGCATATTATGACCATACTCACCAACCCACAGCTCGACCTCGCCTTCGACTACGTTCGGAACACCAACAAGAACATCTACCTGACGGGCAAGGCGGGCACCGGAAAGACCACCTTCCTCCACCGCATCAAGGAGGAGGGGTTCAAGCGGATGGTGGTCACGGCCCCGACCGGGGTGGCTGCCATTAATGCCGGGGGCATGACGCTGCACTCCATGTTCCAACTGCCGTTCGGGCTGCACCTGCCCGGTGCTACCCGTGACGAAAGCAAGCAGCGCCGTTTTTCTGGGCAAAAAATCAGCCTCATCAAGAGCCTCGACCTCCTCGTGATTGACGAAATCAGCATGGTACGGGCCGACCTCCTCGATGCCGTGGACGAGGTGCTGCGCCGCTACCGGGACTACTCCAAGCCCTTCGGCGGCGTGCAGTTGCTGATGATTGGCGACCTCCACCAACTGCCGCCCGTGGTGAAGCAGGAGGAATGGGAAATGTTGCGCCAGCACTACCAAACGCCTTATTTCTTTAGCAGCCTTGCCCTCAAGAAAAGCGGCCCCGTGGCCATCGAACTAAAGCATATCTACCGCCAGAGCGACCAGACGTTCATTGACCTGCTGAACAAGGTGCGGGACAACAAGCTGGACGAGGCAGTGCTCGAAACCTTGAACAGCCGCTACGTCCCCAACTTCCAGCCCGCCGAGACGGACGACTACATCACGCTCACGGCCACCAATGCCGCTTCCAACGACATCAACGCCCGCAAGCTGGATTCCCTCCATGAGGAGGTGCATGTTTTCAAGGCAAAAATCGAGGGCGAGTTCCCGGAAATGGCCTACCCAACTGCACTTTCACTGGAATTCAAGACGGGCGCACAGGTCATGTTCGTGAAAAACGACATTGGGCCGGAGAAGCGCTACTTTAATGGCAAAATCGGCAAGATTACCCGTTTTGCCGAAGGCGAAATCCATGTGCGCTGCAAGGACGAGCCATCGGACATCGCCGTGACACCCGCCGAGTGGCAGAACATCCGTTACAGCCTCGACGAAAAGACCAAGGAGGTGAAGGAAGACCTGCTCGGCACCTTCACGCAGTACCCGCTGAAGCTGGCCTGGGCCATCACCATCCACAAGAGCCAGGGCCTCACGTTTGAGCGGGCCATCATTGATGCGCAGGCGGCCTTCGCCCACGGGCAGGTGTATGTGGCACTGAGCCGATGCAAGAGCTTCGAGGGCATCGTGCTGCGCTCCAAAATCGCCTTCCACAGCGTCAAAACGGACTCCGTGGTAAAGGACTATTCCGAGGAGTCGGACCGGAACGCCCCCGACGAGGCGCACCTGCACCAATCAAAGAGGGAGTATCAGCAGGCGCTGCTGCGGGAGCTTTTCAGCTTCAAGGCCATGAAGCGGCAGTTTGACCAGTTGAACCGCCAGTTCTTAGAGCACGATGGAACCCTCACGAAGACGGGCATGGAACAGTTCAAGGCGCTGGTAGAAAAGGCCGAAGCGGAGGTGCTCACGATGGCCGACAAGTTTTTGCCGCAGCTCCAGTTCTATTTCAATGAGCCGCAACTGCCGGAGGAGCAGGAGCCATTGCGCCAGCGGCTACAAAAAGCGAGTGCTTATTTCATCGAAAAGCTGACAAACGAGCTTTTGCCGGAGGCAAAAAACATCCACCTCTTAACGGACAACAAGGCGGTGAAAAAGACCGTGATGGAGCTTTTGGATAACCTAAAGAAGGAGATTTTTGTGAAAAACGCCTGTTTTGCCGCTTGCCAGCCCGCCTTTTCCACCCACGGCTATATCCGAGCGAAGACAAATGCGGAGCTGGACTACCTGACGGCAAAGAGCGCCGCCCCGCCCTCCTCGGCCATGCCCAGTGTGCCGAGGAACACGCCGCACCCGGAGCTGTATGCCCGGCTGGCGCAATGGCGCAAGGAACTGGCGGACGACATGGACCTGGAACTGTACGAAGTGCTGCCCACGAAGACCCTGCTGGAACTGGTGCAGTACCTGCCCACGGACACGGTCTCGCTCAAGCAAATCAAGGGCATTGGGGAGGCCAAGCTCAAGCGGTTCGGGGGAGCCATCACAGGCATCATCGAGCAATATTGCTCCGTAAAGAACATCCCCGTGAACCTGATGGCCGCCGCCGACCCGCCACCGCCGCCCAAGTCGGACACCAAAGCCGTCAGCCTCCAAATGTTCAAGTCGGGCAAGACGCTGGAGGAAATCGCTGCCGAGCGGGGTTTTGTGGTGGGCACGATTGAGGGGCATCTTGCGCACTACGTGGGCACGGGGGAGTTGGATATCCACGAGTTGCTGCAGCCGGAGCAGGTGACAGAAATTTCACAGTTTTTGGTGGAAACCAAGGCGACGGGCACGGTGGAGGCGAAGGCGCATTTTGGGGATGTTTACTCGTACTCGCAACTGCGGATGGTGCTGATTTGGCTGAAAAACAACCCTCCGATGGAGTGAGGTGGGTGTCAGGATGACCTCACCCCCAGCCCCTCTCCTTCGAGGAGAGGGGGGCGGATACTGCTTTGTGACGAAGGCGATGACCTCACCCCCAGCCCCTCTCCTGCGAGGAGAGGGGTGAGGCTTCTGTTTTGCAACGAAGGGGGGGTGAGGCCACTGTTTTGTTATATAAGTGCAAGCATTCTCAATTTAGTGGTCTCTACTCCCCTCTCCTCGCAGGAGAGGGGCTGGGGGTGAGGCCACTGAAATTCAAGCATACCCAATGCAGTGGTCTCTACTCCCCTCTCCTCGCAGGAGAGGGGCCGGGGGTGAGGCCACTGAAATTCAAGCATACCCAATGCAGTGGTCTCTACTCCCCTCTCCTCGCAGGAGAGGGGCCGGGGGTGAGGTTTGGGCGGCCAAGCGATAACTTTTCAAAATTGATTTGAAAGGACACTTAGGCTTTTGTCAAACTTTTACCTTTGAGCCAAAATAAAAAGAACATGGCCTTTGACAACTTAGACCGCTACAAGAAATTTGAATATGCCATCACTGGCGATGTGGAAGCACCGGACCACGGCTACCACTACTCCGATGAAATAGCCGAACTGCTGCACAAGACCTACCTGCGGGTGCAAAAGCGGAAACCCCACCTCATCCCGGAGTTGCACAAGTTGATTGAAAAATACCCACGGGTGCCAACTTTCAAGAACTATCTGTCCATGTACTACAACCTTACCGGGAAAGTAGATAAGGCATACGAAGTGAACCATTGGATAGCAAAGGAACACCCAGATTATCTGCACGGGAAAATCAACCTTGCCGCAGAGGCCATCGCAAAAGGCAACTTTGACGAAGTACCAAAAATCCTTGGCGAGGCACTTGACTTGAAGGGTTTGTACCCACACCGGGAGGTGTTCCATCTCTCAGAGTTCCAATCCTTTTTTATCGCTACCTGTCAGTACTTGATTGAAACCGACCAATTGGAAGCAGCGGAAAGCCGCATAGAAATGGCAGAAAAGGTGCTCAGCCATGACCCCGCAATCACGTCGGATATGCGGATGCAGATATTGGCGAAACGGGTGCTCAATAGGAAGAAAGCAGAAACTGCTTGGAAGGAAAAGCATGGCGAAAAAATCGGCAGGGACTACGACAAATCCATCCAAACCGATGAAAAGCCGACTTTCCATCACCCTGAAATTTGGGCGATTTACGAGCACGGTTTGCGCATTCCGCAGGATGTGCTGCGCAATATCCTTGAACTGCCCCGTGAAACCCTGCTCCAAGACCTCGAAACCGTGCTTCAGGACACCGTGCGGCGCTTTGATTATTTTTTAGGCCAATTGGAGGAATGGGAGGAAGAGGATTGGGAAGAGGAAAGGCATTCTTTTCCGCTCCATGCACTCTTTTTGCTGACTGAATTGAAGGCCACCGAAAAATTGCCAGCCATCCTCGACCTCCTACGGGAAGGTGAGGAGCTTCTGGATTTTTGGTTCAACGACCACGTCTTTGAAACGGTTTGGCATTTCGTTTACCATTTGGGAAACCAGCAGTTGGACATATTGCAGGAGTTCATGCAAGCGCCAGATGTTTGTTCCGAGGCCAAGACCATTATTTCTCAAGCTGTTGTCCAAGTAGCATTTCACCAACCCGAGCGGCATGAGGAGGTCGTAAACTGGTACAAGGATATTCTTCAATACTACCTCGACCACTTGGACACCCCAAAGCTCGTTGATGTGGACACGATAGCTCCCATCATCTGTGACCTATCCTACCTCCGGGCCACCGATACGCTGCCCCTCTGCAAGTCTTTCTTCGACATGGACTTGGTGGACCTTGACTATGCGGGCGATTACAAGGGCATCGAGGAAAAAACCCTTAAACCGCTTTCAGAGGATGACAAATCCACCATTTATCCCAATATATTCCAGCATATCACGCATATTTTAAGCACTTGGCATGGCTATCTTACGCCGGAAGACCGAGACCTAAGAAATGCTCGTATGGAGGAAAGAATCGCCGCCGTTGATTTGGAAAATTCCGCCAAAAAACCGATGCCACCCCCATCCCCAGCATCGAATGCTGGTTGGCAGGAGACGGTAAAACAAGATGGGCCAAAGGTAGGTCGCAACGACCCTTGCCCCTGTGGTAGCGGGAAAAAGTACAAGAAGTGCTGCATGAATAAATAGGTTTGTTTTTATTTCCCATTTTTACCAAACAATGCCTTTTGTCCATGAATGAAAACCCAACCACTCGTCACCTCCATGAGCTCCCGCCCCGCCAAGTGGGGCTGTACGCCAAGGCCATCGTATTATCCGGCGGTTTCCTGCAGCAGTTCGGCTGGGTGTTCTTCTGCATGGGCAGCTTGTTTTCGTGGATTTTCATCCCAATGTCGGATGTTAAATACTGGTTCGAGTTTGGCAAGGAATGGAAGGAGGTGCCGGGGAAATTGGTCACTGCCGAGCCGACCAATTCGGCGGTGAACGAGGAGGTCGTTTACCAGAACCTGCACGCTTTTGAACTGGATGGCCAGCGCTACACGGGCAAGAGCTTCACCGTTGGGGCGGACTATAGCGGTGGGGAGGATGTTACCATCCGCTACGATGCCAAGAACCCCACGGACTCGCACGTGGCGGGGTCAAGGCGGGCGGTGTTTCCGGCCTTCGTGTTGTTCGTTCTGATATTCCCGCTGGTGGGTTTGGCCTTCATCGTACATGCCATCCGGCAGAACCTGCGGGCCATCAAGCTCCTGGAAATCGGTTCGTTCACGAGGGGCAAAAAGACCACCAAGGAATCCACCAATTCTGCCGTGAAAATCAACAACAGGACTTATCCCGTTTACAAATACGGCTTCGAGTTCGAGGCGGGCGGCAAGTGCCACACGGCCACCTGCAAGACCCACCAAGCATGGCTGGTGGAAGACGAGGAGCGGGAAATCATCCTCTACGACCAGTTCAATCCCGACTTCAATGTAGTCTATGATGCGGCGGGGAACATGCCCCGGATTACCGAGCAGGGCACGCTTGCGGCCCCGGGCATTGGCAAGGCGGTTTACCTGATTTTGCCGTTGGTGGGCATTGGCATCAACGCCCTCTTTCTGTTTCCAAGGCTATTTTATTGAGCGGGGACGGGGCATTCTTCCATAGCCATGGATACGCCCAAGAACCGCAGCGCCTCGGCATTGAACCGCTGCCACTGCTCGATGTTGCAGATATGCCCGCACTTCTCGATGACCACAAGCGTGGCCTTCTCCTGTTTCTCCACAAATCGGCGGGCCGCCTTGAAGAAGACGTGGTCTTCGGCGCCCATCACCACGAGGCTCCATTGCTTTAGCTGGCGGTGAAAGAACTCATCGAGCAACGAGAAGAACTCGCCGTACAGCCCCACCCATTTCATGTACTCGGCCTGGGTGAGCCGCTTGGCCTGTTGGCGATAGAGCCGCCTCGACTTTTCGTGGTTTTTTTTCGGTAAAATGATGAGCGAAAAAATGGCGTAGATATAACGGTACGGCAGCAGCAAGTTCATTAATTGCGATGCCTGCACCAGCAGCCGCATCTTCAGGGTGGCCCGGAACACGCCGCCAGCCATCACCATCCGGTCAATCAGTTCCGGCCTTTTCTGCTCCAACCTTTGCAAGATGGCACTGCCCAACGACAAGGAAATGAAATGCGATTTTTGAATGCCAAGGTGGTCTATCACCTCCAGGATATCGTCGCAAACAATGTCGAAATTGTAGCTCGCAAAGGGCGGCTCCATGTTCTTGGAAAGGCCGTGATCCCGCAGGTCTAGCAGCAGGAGGTTGAAGAAGGGCTTGAAGGCCTCCGTCTGGTAGCGCCAAGTGGCAATGGCCCCGCCAGCACCGTGCACGAACACGAGCCAAGGAGCATCAATTGGCAGGCGGTAGGTCTGATAATGCAGCATTAAGTTTTATTTTTGAAACAACAGAACAAGGAGCGGCAAGAAATGTTATCACGGCATGATAACTAAAAGAGACAACGAACTGACCCGCTTGCGCCCCGCCATTGAAGCAAACATAGATGAAAATCCGGAGAACAGCGCCGGTCATTTTCAGAACGCTACCCTACGGCCCATCCTCAAGCTTCAAAACGAGTTGTTGCTCCAAGTGTTCAAACATTACCTCCAAAAGTCGAAAGGCAGCTTTTTCCAGCTTGCCCCGCCGAAGCAGTTGGAGTTCATCGGCAACAGCATCCGCAGCGACCTCCGCTTCCGCAATATGCTGACCGGGCTCATCGTTGGCCATTTCACCGAGCAGGAGTGGGAGGTGTTCGCCTCCATGGAGCCAGAGCTGACCCGCCGCATCGCCGACTTGTTGATTCAGCGGTTGAGTGACCAAGTGGACAAATTGATATAAGTGGTTTGGGATTGCACCGTCTGGGAGGTGTTTTTTTGAGCAATGGTTGAGCCGCTCGGCCTAATATTCGTTGCCTGAACATTGCCACTTGTCCCTACTTTTGCCGGCCACCAACTACCAAATTCCTAATTTCCAATCCCCACCATGTCCACCCGCACCCCGGCCCTTTCCTTTATCTTCATCACCATGTTGTTGGACGTGATAGGCTTCGGCCTCATCATTCCGGTATTGCCCGGTCTATTGGAAGAAATGACTGGGGGCGACCTCTCCACGGCTGCCCGGTGGGGTGGGGTGCTGATGTTCACTTATGCTACCATGCAGTTCCTGTTTTCGCCCATCGTCGGTGGGTTGAGCGACCAATATGGTAGGCGGCCCGTCATCCTTGCCTCGCTGTTTGCCTTCGGCATTGACTTCGTCATTACAGGGCTTGCGCCCAATATCTGGTGGTTCTTCGTTGGGCGGATTCTGGCGGGCATCACCGGGGCTTCGTTTTCCTCCGCCACAGCCTATATCGCCGATGTGAGCACCCCGGAAAAGCGGGCGCAAAACTTCGGCCTCATCGGTGCGGCATTTGGTTTGGGGTTCATCATTGGGCCGCTGGTCGGTGGGGTGGTATCGGCACATTATGGGCTGCGGGCACCGTTTTTCGTGGCAGCGGGCATGGCCTTCCTCAATTGGCTCTACGGCTACTTCATCCTCCCCGAATCGCTGGCCCCCGAAAACCGCCGCCCATTCGACTGGAAACGGGCAAACCCCGTCGGCTCTCTGCTCAACCTCCGGCGCTATCCGGTGGTGCTCAGCTTGGCGGGTGCGCTCATGGCCATCTACTTGGCCGGACACGCCAACCACAGCACTTGGACGTACATCACCATGAAGAAATTTGCGTGGGACTCGGAGATGGTGGGCTATTCGCTCGCCTTTGTTGGGTTGCTGACGGGCATCGTGCAGGGCGGCTTGACACGGGTCGTCATTCCCCGTTTTGGCTCAAAACCATCGCTCTATTTTGGCCTGGCGATGTACCTCATCGGCTTCGTCCTGTTTGCATTTGCTACGCAAGGCTGGATGATGTTCGCCTTCATGGTGCCATTTGCACTGGGCGGCTTTGCGGGGCCAGCCTTGCAGGGCATCATCTCCAACCAAGTGCCCGCCAACGAGCAGGGAGAACTGCAAGGATCCCTCACCAGCCTCATCGCCGTCACCTCCATCATCGGCCCACTGCTGATGACTTGGCTTTTCTCATGGTTCACCAGCCCAAAAGCCCCCGTTCAATTTGCGGGAGCACCTTTTCTGATGGGAGCATTCTTGACATTGGCCAGCTTGCTGCTGGCTGTGCGTACATTGGTGAAGTATGGGAAGAAGGGGGCGGTGTGAGTGGTACTATTCTTCACGCTAATAGGCTTTGTGCAGGTAGGGATTGAGACGGAACGCCCCGAAAATCAAGGTTTGCGGTGAATACCCTCATTAATGACCGCAGATTTTGCGGAGAATAGGCATTATTTTCTCCGCACAGTGCCATTGCTTTTAAATTGATTGACGGTGTCACTATACTGTTGATTTTTCCGAAAAAAAATACCTTTACCCAAAACAATCAAAACATGCGAACCTACCTACTCATCAGCCTTTTGGCCATCATGGCCACCCTTATTTCCTGCCAGTCATCAACGACAAAAGATGGGACGGCAACCACCACCACTGCCACGCCAAAGTTTACGCTAACGGCGATTGACACTTTCCATTTCAACAACTTCGTGGACTGCAACATGGCCGAGGCATGGATTGGCGATACGTTCCGCATTTTCCCCGGAAAATATGGTGAAGACCCGGTTTGGGGAGGCCCTTCCCGTGAGCTCAAATTTGCCAATGGCCAACATGCCGACGAGGCGTTCAGCAGCCCGGCATCGGCATTTATCGAACCACGTATGCCTCCAAATGCGCCCATCGGTACGCCGGGGCTGCACGGTGCGGTTTGGTTTGAAACCGTTTATCAAGATGCCAAGGATGCGACTGGCCGCACCTTGTACGCTGTTTACCACAATGAAAATTATCCTGAAACACTGCCTTACGACGCAGCCACGGGCGAGGGCTATATTGACAAAGATTGGCCGCTTGGCCTGACCGAAAGGATCACGCCAGCAGCGGTTTGCCGAATCGGCGTGATGAAGTCAACGGACGGCGGCTGGAGCTGGGAGAACAAAGGGCTTTTCATCGAGGACAAACAGCCCCGCATGATTTTGAAGCCGCACAATACTTCAAAGACTTTTGCGGGAGGTGTTGGCGACCCCTCGGCAGTGGCCATCGGCGAGTACCTATACCTTTTTTATGGAGAATACGGCTATCCCGGCACCTACGATTCGACCAATTACGACCGCACGGTGGAGTGGGGCGGCCAGTGCATCAGCGTGGCCCGCATCCGCCTGACCGACCTCGATGCGCCGCAAGGCAAGGCCCTGCGCTGGGATGGCAATGGCTTCAATGCGCCGTGGGACGGAGTCGGCAAGCCCATTTCCTCGCTGCAAATCCCAGTGTCGGAAGGTGGCGGCGCTGCATCTTCCCCCACGGGCGGCTTCCACTGGGGACCTTCGGTAAGCTGGAATACCTACCTGAACTGTTGGGTAATGCTGATGGGCAAGGTGACTGGTACTTCTTGGCAGGGCAGCAGCCTATACATCTCCTTCAATATGAATCAGGACTTTGGCGCTGGCACCAATTCGCAGGACTGGAGTACGCCCCAACTCCTGGTGGACAAGCCGGGCCATATTCTTTGGTATCCCTCGCTCCAACCCATGAACACGCCAGAAGACGTGGCCAACAAGCACACTTGCCTTCGGCTTGGCAAGAAGGCAAGGCTGTTTTTCAAATATGCCGATTTGGGAAAGTATATGTCGGAGTATATCGTGGAGTTTGAGAAATAGGGGATGCTGCTTGCCATTGGTATTTGGCTATTTGCTCCATCCGACTGCTGTTGCAGTTTGCTATGAGCTGAATTTTTTTGCTCAAAAGCCCTATCTTTGCTGTATGGAACGGAATTATTTACAAAAACTCGACCGTAGCATCGTTACCATCGGTACGCTGGACCAGGACCCATTGGAAGAGACCCGTTTCTGGCTTTCAAAAACGCCAGTGGAACGATTGATGGCGCTTGAACTGCTTCGGATGCGCCTTGTCGGCTATGATAATACTGTCCCCCGACTTCAAAGATTTTTTACGGTTATTGAACGAGCATAAAGTATGCTTACCCCAACCTTTTCAAAATCTCCTCCGCAGCCTCCCGCCCGCTTTGCGCAGCGCCGTTCATGAAGCCAGCGGCATCGCCGCCGCAATGCTCCCCGGCGAAGAGGATGTTGCCGACTGGCGTTTGTTCCATACCAACGAGGCTGGTGTACTGCCCCCGTGTCGGGCAGATGTAGCTGCACTGCGTGAACGGGTGGCTGGGCCAGTGCATCCGGGCCACCTTACCATTGAACTGTTCCGTGCTGCCCTTGTAAATCCGCTCCCATTTCGGCAGGAAAATGTTCTTCTGCGATTCGGGCGTACCCTCACCGACCTTCACGCCCGACGGCCCGCCGAATAGGATGGAAAGGCCTGCCGCCTCGTTTTCCTTGGTTTGGAGTTGGGCGTTGTCCCAACCGTTGGGGATGCCGATGTCGCTGTAAACTAAGCCAGTGCGGCCCTGCTTGCGCCAGAAGTGCGTCTTCATGCCGAGCATCAGCTTGGCGTTGGTGCCAAAACTGAGTTGGTCAATGCAGGCTCGCTTGAGGGCGGGCATTTCAATGGGGAAGTCTAATTTGCGCAGCACCGTGAAGGGCAGGGCGAGGATGACGTAGTCGGCCTTCATGTCCTCGCTCATGCCGCCGAAGTGGAGCTTGTAGCCGCTGCCGTCCATGCGCAGCGATTCCATCGGGCGGTTGAGTTGGATGTGCGAGGCGTATTTTTTGGCTAATGCGTCGGGGATGCTTTGGTTGCCGCCCCGCACTTTGTAGCGCTCGTCGCTCTCACCGAACAAGGCGATTTTTCCGTCGGTGGTCTCCGGCGAAATGAGCACCGTGAGGTTCAGGCTCGACTGCACTTTTGGCGAAAGCCCATACTCCGACTCGTAGGCTACCTCGATGAATTTCTTTATCCAGCCCTTTGCCCCTATTTTTCGGAGGTATTGGCAAAGGCTCATTTTGTCCAATTTTTTGACAAATGGGTCTTTGTTCAAGTAGTTGATTTCCGAGTATTCGGGCAGTTTTTCCATGTCGGCGGCCATGCGTGGGGCGAAGGTTCGGAAGGCGTTCACCACCTCTTCCAGCGGCCGGTGCTTGCCCTCGAAAAAGAACGACTCGGCTTCCAGTGCACCCTCGCTTTCTTGGGCATAGTCAATGTCTTCCAGTCCGAACTCCTTTATCAAGTTCCACATATCCTGGTGGCTGGTGTCAATGAACTCGCCGCCAAACTCCGTCCATGTGCCATCGCCCATCGCCCCTTGTACCGTGAACATGCGCCCCCCGGTTCGGTTGGAAGCTTCGTAAATGGTGGCGTCGAGGTTGTGCTTTTTCAGGTGGTGCAGGGCGTTCAGGCCAGCGATGCCACCCCCGACGATGACGATGCGGGGTGCTGCGCCGCCGAGGAACGGTGCAATAAGCGACCTCGAAGGATTGAGGATGAGACTTGGGGCAATGGCACCCGCCAGCAGGGTCTTGCCAGAATTTTCCAAAAACTTGCGGCGGCTGATGGCGGCTTCCTTGGCTTGGCCGATGACCTCGGCAGTGTCGGTTTGCAGTTTTTCTGCCCGGAGGGCAAGGTTGAAGGCTCGGCGCACGGAGACGAAGAAATGGGTACGGGCTGTTTTCATTGTTGATGATGTTTTGTTGGCGTCAAATGTATAAAATACCTGTTTGAAAAAATAGTGCCCACAATTCTTCAATTCAATGCAATAGCCATTTACTATTTTTGCTTTTAAACAAAAATGCCATGCAAAAACTCACTTCGTTAGCTGGTTTTCTCCTTTTTTCGATTTCCCTTTTCGCGCAAACCATCCACTCTCCCAATGGGAAACTGTCCCTCACTTTCGCCCTGAACCCGGCTGGTGCGCCAACTTATCGCCTTTCTTTTGGCAAAAAAGAAGTGGTGCAACCAAGTCGAATGGCCGTGACAATAAAAGATGCGCCGTCCTTTAGCCAAGGCTTTACCGTGGTGCAGGTGGACTCTTCGGTGTTCGATGAAACTTGGACGCCAGTCTGGGGCGAAAGCAAGACCATCCGCAACCATTACAAGGAATTGGCGGTGACGCTAAAACAAGCCGTGGCGGACGACCGTCGGTTGGTCATCCGGTTTCGGCTGTTTAATGATGGGTTAGGCTTCCGGTACGAATTTCCGGCGCAGCCGGGCCTCAACCACTTCATCGTTTTGGACGAAAAAACCGAGTTCGACCTCACGGGAAACCACAAGACATTTTGGATTCCCGGCGACTACGATAGCAATGAGTTTCAGTACAATACCACCAAACTCAGCGAGGTAAACGGCTTGGCGGGCGGCGTGGCCAATGAGATTCACGCCCGGACGCCCATTGGCATTAATTTCGTGCAAACGCCGCTGATGATGAAAACCACGGACGGCCTCTACCTCAACATCCACGAGGCTGCGCTGGTGAACTACCCGGCCATGAACCTCGAAATTGATACCGCCACGTTCAAGCTCTCGTCTCACCTCGTACCCGACGCCGTGGGCAACAAAGCCTACCTGCAAACGCCTTTCCACACGCCTTGGCGCACCATCATCGTCAGCGACAAGGCAACGGACATCCTCGCTTCCCGCCTGATTTTGAACCTCAACGAACCCTCCAAAATCGCCGACCCGTCGTGGATAAAACCAACGAAGTACGTAGGCATCTGGTGGGAAATGCACGTCGGAAAATCAACTTGGGACTACGCCGGGACGCAGAGCGCCTCCACCTGGGACCTCACCGACCTCAAGCCTTCCGGCAAGCACGGTGCCACAACCCAGCGAGTGAAAACATACATTGATTTTGCGGCCAAACACGGCTTCGATGGCGTGCTCGTGGAAGGTTGGAACACTGGCTGGGAGGACTGGTTTGGCAAGTGGAAAGAAGATGTTTTCGACTTCGTAACGCCTTACCCCGACTTCAATGTAGCGGAACTTTCAGCGTATGCAAAGCAAAAAAACGTGAAAATCATCATGCACCACGAGACCTCCGGCTCAGTGACCAACTACGAGCGCTGGATGGACAAATCGTATGATTTTATGAAAAAATACGGCTACGATGCCGTGAAGACAGGTTACGTCGGGAAAATAATCCCCCGTGGCGAGCACCACGACGGGCAGTGGATGGTGAACCACTTCAACCGGGTGGCGGCTAAGACCGCCGAGCGCCAAATCATGCTCGATGCCCACGAGCCTGTGCGGCCCACCGGCCTGCACCGCACCTACCCCAATTGGCTGGCCAGCGAGGCCACCCGAGGCAATGAGTTCAATGCCTGGAGCGTGGGCAACCCGCCCGACCACGAGACGATTCTGCCCTTTACCCGCTCGATGGGCGGTCCGATTGACTACACGCCGGGCATTTTTCAAATAAAGTTGAACTACTTCGACCCGAATAAAAAGGAGCAGGTGCATACGACGCTTGCGAAGCAGTTGGCGCTTTACGTCACGATTTACAGCCCCCTGCAAATGGCCGCCGACCTCCCCGAAATCTACGAGCAGCACTTGGACGCATTCCAGTTCATCAAGGACGTGGCGGTGGACTGGGACGACAGCCGCTACCTCGAAGCCGAGCCGGGCGACTACCTCTCCATTGCCCGAAAGACAAAGAGCAAAAATGAGTGGTTCCTCGGTGCCATTACCGACGAGAACGCTCGCACGGCCACCCTGCCGCTCAGTTTTTTGGATGATAAAACGTCGTACATCGCCACAATCTACGCCGATGCCGCCGATGCGCATTGGGACAAAAACCCGATGGCCTATCAAATCAATTCGTACTTGGTGAAAAAGGAAACGGTGCTGAAAATCCCATTGGCCGCTGGCGGCGGGGCTGCCGTGCGGATTCGCTTGGCAACGGAAGGGGACAGCAAGACATATAGGGCGTACAAATAGTCAGACGCACCTACACTCCTTCACGGCAGTTTTTGTCGTTTTGCCCTACCCAAGGGAAAAGTTTAGATAGCAACGACAAAATGCGGTAGTGAGTCAGAAGGGCTTTTTCCAAACAAAATTGAGAGTAAGGCACGGATGGGTGCAACCGAAAAATTGACAAGTAAAAAACATGATTTTGTTGCCACCTTTTCACAAAGCCAGAATTTAAAAAGCATGTGATGAAACTTAGTATATCAGCACTCCTATTTTTGTCTATTCTGCAAAGGGGATTTCCCCAAACTTATAATGTGGAAATCCATAATAGTTTTTTCAAGGACAATCCTTACAATAACCAACAGTTGACTTTAGTTTCAAAAAACGCATTGTCCATCCTTGTTATGTGGGACAATAACCAGTTATTGATAAACGGAGAACCGGGCCATCTTAACAAAATTAAACAGCGGGTAAAAGTATTTATCAGCAATCCCAAACAGGAAATTTGCCTCCCCATGTCACCTGATTCTGCCTTTGTGGTAGTTCGTTACGATTTGGATGCGGATTATACTTTCTTCGAGTCCATTTACATTGAAATCATGGCAGCCTATCAGGAAGTACGAAACGAAGCCGCAATATCAAGGTATGGCAGGGACTACGTTTCCCTAAACCATTCAAAAAAGAAGAGAATTGACAAGCTTTACCCAATAAAACTGGTTGACGCTCAAGCTGCTACTGTTGAATATTTGCCTAATGGATTTGATTGTTATTAAGTATAGTGGCTACAAACACAGGGGTAACGTTCGGCTTTGCTTGGCAATAATGAAAGAACCCTCAGTATACCAACTCGGCCTGGCAGGTCAACTATACTTCCCCTATCTAAAAGCATCATTTGTTGAGTAATTCCCTAACTCCCTCAAGCATCAGGCTCGCCCACATCGCATACTGCTTGCCCGATGGGTGCAGCCCATCTCCCGCCACGAGCGTCGGGTCGTTCAGCCCTTCCCTTGAAATGGGCGTGATGTCGAAATAGCGGACGCCCATCGCCTCGGTGATTTCCCGGTTGGCGGCGTTGAACGCATCAATGCCAGCACTGATGGAGGCACTTCCGTTGCCGAATGGGGTATAGGCGTAATCGGGGATGGACACCACGAATACCCGCTCTTTTTTGCCTCCGGCAAAACCAATGGCCTGGTTAAGTAGCGCGGTGAACTCCGGTTTGTAAGCTTCCACGGTTCGGCCCCGGTACTGGTTGTTGACGCCGATGAGCAGTGACACCAACGAGTAGGTGCTGTCGGCGGTGAGGTTGGAGCTGGCAATGCCTGCGGCCAGTTCGTCGGTCGTCCAGCCGGTTTTGGCGATGATGCGGACATGGCCGATGTCGAAGCCTTCGAGTTGGAGCTTGGCGGCCAATTGCACTGGGAATCGCTCCTTTCCGCCAACGGATTGGCCGATGGTATAGGAATCGCCGAGGGCCAAATAAGTTAGGGGCATTTCCTCCACGATGGGCATTCCCTCTTTCTTGTCGCAGGTGGCAGCAAGGAGCGGCACCAAAAGCAGTAAGGACAGTATTTTGGAAGACATAAATCTTTGTTTTTTGAAAAACGGTTTTGTGATTGACTATACGACAAAAAAGCCCCGAATGGGTTTTGAAGAATAGGAAAATAACATGGCTGGTTTTGTTTTGTCCTGACTAAATTGCACCCGAAAACACTTCACGATGAACAGCACCAACTTTACACAGACCTTTTTACTTTTCGTCGCCCTCGCATTTTTTGGCTGTGGGGAAAAACCTGCGCCAAGCCCCAATGGCACTGCCCCGGCTCCCGAACAGAGGGAATGGATTCAACTATTCAATGGTAAAAACCTTGACGGATGGGATGTCAAGATTGCGGGCTACGACCTCAACGACAACTACCAGAACACTTTCACCGTGTCGGATGGCATGATAAAGGTCGGGTACGATGGCTACAAAGCGTTCGAGCAACGTTACGGACACTTGTTTTACAAGCAACCGTTTTCGCACTATCGGTTACGGGTAGAATACCGCTTTGTGGGCGAGCAGGCTCCCGGCGGCGAGGGTTGGGCGCTCCGCAATAGTGGCGCCATGCTGCATGGCCAGTCCGCAGCCAGCATGACGAAGTACCAGGACTTCCCGATTTCCATCGAGGCGCAGTTCCTCGGTGGCGATGGCGTGAATGAGCGGCACACCTCCAACCTCTGCACACCCGGCACCAACGTCGTCATCAACGGCAAGTTGGAGACGAACCACTGCATCGAGTCCACCTCCAAGACCTACCACGGCGACCAATGGGTAACGGCGGAGTTCCTTGTGTTGGGCGATTCGCTCATACAGCACATCCTTGACGGGAAAGTGGTGATGGAGTACAGCAAACCGCAAATCGGCGACGGGGCTGTGAACAACCATGACCCGGCGGTAAAAATTGATGGGAAGCCATTGACAAGCGGCACGATTTCCTTGCAGAGCGAAAGCCACCCCATCCATTTCAGGAAAGTGGAACTGCTGGATTTGTCGGGGGAGCAACGGTGATTTTGCGCCAAGCAACGGGTGCGAAAAGTAATATTCAAGCAAACGCAACTTAAAGTATAACTGCATGTTTGCAGTTCGATAGGGTTCGTTTGAACCAAGCCTAACGCTGACAATTCAATTAGCAAAAAGGTTTTTCCTCTTCCTGCCTCCCAAGGTCGAAAGACTTAAAATTTCCAGTTAATCTTTGTTGTTTTCGTTTTCATCCTATCGTGAAAGCGAAGTGCCTGTTGCCAAACGACCCTTTCGGGGGTTAGCGGTCTGAGGGCATTCCCTGACAAGGTTAGATGGGCATTTCATCCATTTTTTCAATTCAGCTTATGACCATTTTCGTTTCCAAGCTCAACAACACGACACAAAGCGATGAGTTGCTCAGGATGTTCGGTGCATTCGGCAGCGTAAGCTCCGCAGAGGTCATGGTGGACAAAATGACCGGAAGGTCCAAGGGATTTGGTTTTGTGGAAATGGACAGCGACGACGAGGCCAATTTGGCCATCGGGCAACTGCACAATTCAGATTTCAACGGGCAGGCGATTACGGTGAAAAAAGCACCTAAGCGCTCCTGACGTTGGCCGTTGACCAATTTGGCTGAATGGGGGCCTCGTCACGAACCTACAATATTTTAAAATCATGAGGAACATAAAATTCAAGAGCTCTGACAAAATGCAGGCTCAGTTTGCCGCTGCACTTCGTGCAAACGTTGACAATTATTTCAAGGAAAAAGCGATTTCGCCAAAAGGCAATTGGGGCATGACGCTAAAATCCGCCACTATGCTGGCCATCTATTTATTGCCATTTTTGCTGATTTTGTTTGTGCCTATGAGTGCTTGGTTGGTGCTGCCGCTGGTGGTCATCATGGGCATCGGCAAGGCAGGCGTCGGCATGGGCGTGATGCACGACGCAGCCCATGGCTCCTATTCCCGAAAGCGCTGGGTGAACGACCTGATGAGTGCCAACATGTACCTGCTCGGCGCCAATGTGTTCAATTGGCAAGTTCAGCACAACGTCCTGCACCACACCTACACGAACATCGAGGGGATGGACGGCGACATCGCCTCACGTGGCCCCATCCGCTTGTCCGAACATGCGCCAGCCCTGAAGATTCATCGCTACCAGCACTGGTACGCCTTCTTTCTGTATGGCCTGATGACGCTATCCAAATTGGTGAAGGACTTTACGCAATTGCATGATTTCAACAAATGGGGCCTGACCCGTGGCCAACGGCGGAATCCGGCGATGGAGGTGGTAAAATTGGTCGTTTTCAAAGCCGCATACCTTTTCGCAGCCATCGGGTTGCCGCTGATGATGACCAATTTCAACGCCTGGCAGGTGCTAGCGGGGTTCTTCATCATGCACTGGGTGACGGGGGTTATTTTGAGCATCGTGTTCCAGTTGGCGCACGTGGTGGAAGGGGTGGAGCAGCCCCTCGAAAAAAGCGAAGGCATCATCGAGAACGACTGGATTGTACATGAGCTGCAAACGACTGCCGACTTCGCCCGTGACAACCGCTTTTTGGGCTGGTACACCGGCGGCCTGAATTTCCAGATTGAGCATCATTTGTTCCCGCATATTTGCCATGTACATTATCGGCACATAGCGCCCATTGTTGAGCGCACAGCGAATGAGTATGGCTATCCATATATCGTCAAGCCTACTTTCATCAACGCGCTGGCGTCGCATGTGCAAAGGCTGAAGGAATTGGGTACGGCTTGATTTGTGGAAGCTGCTTGGATTTTCTCGTTTGAGGAACGATTGCTGATTTTTGGGGGAGAAAGCACATTTTCAGCCAAATGAGGAAGTCATCCACGGACACTACTTCACTTTTGTTTCAGCAAAGAAAAATCTTTAAAAACAAATTGTTTTTTAAAAACAAATTGTAGTATATTTGTGGCTCATTGATGTCCAAACCGATGTAGCCATGAAAAAAACAACCGCCCTTCGCCCGATAGTTGGTTTTGTAAAAGATAATTGGTTCAAGCTGTCCATCACCACATTGATGCTGCTGGCTTGGTACCGCAAGGACCTCAGCCTTCAGGTGCGCATGGCCGAACCGCCCTTCCAGTTCGAAAAGGCTGAAAAGCCCAAGGAAAAAATAACAGAAGCCGAACCGCTTGCCGCTGGGCTGCCGCCAAAAATGGGTCGGATGGAAGCCCCAGGCATCAACTTGCCCGGCTTCACGGGCAAACGCCGCACCGAGCTGTCGAGCATTGACGAAGCCACCCAACACGCCTATTTGACCCGCTTCGCAAAAGTGGCACGGGAAGAGCAAAAGCGATACGGCATACCGGCCAGCATCATTTTGGCCGTGTCCTTGCACCAGAGCGCCGCTGGCAAGCGGGACCTTGCCCTCAACGTGCACAACCACTTTGCCATGCCCTGCAACGCCAACTGGAACGGCGCCTGCCGGGAATTTCAAGGCCATACTTACCGAAAGTATGACTCCGCATGGGCCAGTTTCCGAGATTTCAGCCTTTTTGCAAAAGAGAATTTTGCCCGCCTGCAAGGGGCGGACTACCAAGCATGGGCACTCGCCCTCGAAGGCGATGGCTTTGCCGAAACCGATGATTTTGCGAAGGAAATAATCGCCATCATTGAAGGATTTCGCCTTGATTCCATTGATAAGTGATTGGAAACTGGTGATGGAGCGCCCCAATCACCAGTTACCAATCACCACCTCACTTCTTCACCTCCCCGCTCCCAGTGTTGATAATCACCTGAGCGCTGCCCGTGCCGCCGCTCGGCACGTTCCCGGTACTTTGGATGGTGATGATTTTCTTCAGCACATCGAACCAAAACGGTGCGCCGAGCGAAATGGCCAATGCCGTGATGAACCAGCCCAGCACCCGCAGCAGCCATGCCTTTGGGCTGACGAACAGGTCGTTGGGTTGCCAACCAAGGCCCAAGATGTTGGAGGTTTCCTTGAACTCTGCTGTGTTGAGGAAGGTATTGATGGGGTTCTTTTTTTCACCATTTGCCACGGTGTCGGTGGGAGAAGCTGGCGCTGGCAAGGTTTGGTTGTTGTTGGAGAATGCCGTCGCCAATGCTGCCAGTTTTTGGCGGTTCACGGCGTTCGCATTCAGGTTTTGGTAAATCTGGAAACTGTCGGCGTTCAGTATCCCGGCAATGCCCAGCCCCACGAAAAAGGTCACGAACTGCAGGTGCCGCTTGTACCAGCCGCTCGATTGGTACATCACGTCGTCGAACCAAGCCTGCAACCGGGACTTGAAGGCCTCTACGGACGTGTGCCCCTCCTCCTTGAACTGCTCCAACACCTGCCGCAACTGGCTCTCCTCCGGCAACCCTTGCAGGAAATCGTCGGCGGACTGCACCGCTTCGTTTTTCTTTTTCAACACATTGGAGAGGATAGAGGAGAAGTTGGCGGCGCTCAGGTACGCCGGAGCTTGGGACACCCGCAAGGGCGCTTTGTGCTGCATCAACTGCCGGAACATCGCATTCTGCTTGAACTTGTGGAACACCTCCGGGTTGTCTCGGAACTCCAACAACCGCTTGAGGGCCTCCTCCATGTAGAACCCCCGCCAGCCCCGCCAGGCCGATACCAGCTCGTTGAAGGTGGTGCCCAACAGGCTAAGGAGCATGAAGGTGAAAATCATTCCGACGATAACTTCGAGGATTGCCATTTTTGCAGGGAGGTTTTTATAGTGATAACAGACGGGAAAGGTAGGCAAACCAACTTGTTTCCGATAAATAAGGACAAAAAAAATCAGGACATTGGCCGAAGCCAAGCCCTGATTTTGACCAATTCGATGGATAGCGTCCTATCTGCTATGCGACTTTGGCCAGCGGGTGTGTTTTTTTGCCAGCATGTTTAGACCAGCCAGATATAACCGCCATCGTTGTTTTTCGTAGAATTTGCCTCGATTTTTGGGGCATCAACGGGCGGCTTCGCAATGACTTGTGCTTTATCCAACTGCTTCTTTTTCATAAACGGGGGAGTTTTAATGGTGAAATAACCAACGACTTCATTTGGCTTTCTGGACAAAGTGCCAAATACAATGCGATAATTATTCCGATAGGGTCATGCAACGTTTTGTTCGCTCAGTTTTATTTTTTTTGTGCCAATGAAAAATTTAGACCTCCTGCTCCACCATCCACCCTCGCCGCTCCAAACCGTCGAGCACGAGGTGTTTTCGGAACGTGGCCTACAGCTTCTGGTAAAACGGGACGACCTGCTGCACCCGCATGTTTCCGGCAACAAATGGCGCAAGCTCAAGCACAACCTCCTCGAAGCCCAACGGCTCGGCCTCACAAGGCTCGTAACCTTTGGCGGGGCATACAGCAATCACCTCGTAGCGGTTGCGGCAGCTGGTTTAGCCTTTGGATTTGATACGGTGGGTGTGGTAAGCGGAGAACCTTCGAGCAGGGGGAATACGACTTTGAGTTTCGCAAAGGAGTGTAGGATGGACTTGGTTTTCACGAGCCGGGCGAACATGCGGGACAAACCCGGCCCCGAACTCCTCCAGCTTCTCGGAATCGAAACAGCGGACGCACTCGTGTTGCCGCAGGGCGGCGCCAACTGCCTCGCCCTGCCCGGCTGCCGGGAACTTGTGGAGGAAACAGTCGCCCAACTCGGACATGCGCCCGATTATTTCATCGTCCCCTGTGGCACGGGCGCAACGTTGGCGGGCATGCACACTGGCCTGTCAGGCAGTTGCCAAGCACTTGGAGTCGCCGTGCTGAAAGGCGGTTTTTTGCAAAATGAAGTGGAAAAACTGTTGGCTGCTTGCGGTGACAAACCAACCTCCAACTGGAAGGTGTTGGACAGTTACCATTTCGGCGGCTACGCCAAATGGACGCCCGAACTGATTGGCTTCATCAATGATTTCAAGGAAAAAACTGGCATCCCGCTCGACCCGATATACACGGGAAAAGCCTTTTTTGCTGCCGTGGATTTGGCCGAAAAGGGCTTTTTCCCCGAAGGGACAAGCATCGTGCTGGTTCACACGGGTGGGTTGCAGGGCATCGCTGGCTTCAACGAGCGCTTTGGCAATATCGTGAGCTAAAATCGTCACCCGTCAATCCAAAATCACCTCACCAAATTCACATCCCCCTCCAGCAGCAGCACCTCACCGTCTTTGAACTCCACCTCCGCAAACCAAACGAACACCGCCGGGTTCATCCGTTCGCCTCGGTGCTCGCCGTTCCAGCCGTAGGCAGGGTCATTGGGCAGGAAGTTGAAATATTGGAACACCGTTTCCCCCCATCGGGAAAACACCAGGAACGACTTCACCTGCTTCACCGATTCCGCATCCGAGAAAATCATGAACTCGTCGTTCAGCCCGTCGCCATTGGGCGAGAAGGCGCTTGGCACATACACTTTGCGCCTGCGGTCCACGTAAATCGTCACTTGGTCGTTGTCCGAGCAGCCGTTGTTGCCCGTGACGGTCAAGGAGTAGGTGGTGGTGAAAAGCGGTGCAATCGGCTGCGCCAAACACCCGGGGCATTCCTCCGTACCAAGTCCCTGCCAAACCACATTGGCCAACGAATCGAACGGCAAGCTGACGATGGCGTTCAGTACCACTTGGTCGCCCAGCTCGATGAAAAGGTCGTCGCCCAAATCCACGGATACCGGCACAGGGGCATTCACCCCAATAAATTCAGCCGTTTGGCAGCCGTTGGCGTCCGTCACTGCTATTTCAAAAATGCCCGCCGCCAGCCCAGCGAACGTGCCAGCCGATTGCGGAGCGCCCCCATCCAACGAGTAGGTATAAGGTGCAGTACCCCCGCTCGGCAGCACGGAAACGGTTCCGTCATTTTGCCCGAAACAGTTCAAATCGTTCACGCCAAATTCAATTTCGAGTGCCGTTGGGCCATTGAGGGACACGGCACTGGAGGCCTTGCAGCCGTTGGCGTCCGTCACCGTCACCATGTAGTTGCCAGTGGCGAGGGAAGTGGCCGTTGGAGCAGTGGCTCCATTTGACCAAACAAACCCAAACGGTGCTTGCCCGCCCGCCGGGGTGGCCGTGGCGCTCCCGTCCGTTTCCCCAAAACAGCTCACGGCAAAGCCATTGTAATTGGAACTGACTTGAGCGGATAGGGTGGGGGGCAAAATTTGCCCAATCACCGCCGAAACCGTAGTGGTCAGGCCATTGGCGGCTGTCACCGTCACGGAGTACGTGCCGGGCGGCAAGTTGCCGATGATTTGCGGCACGTTCACCTGTGCCGCCGTGCCGGAGCCGCTCTGTGGCCCCGTCCAAGCATAATTGAACGGCGGTGTGCCGAGGGTTACCGTCAGTGTGAGCGGCCCGTTCGTTTCCCCGCAGGGAATGGTGCTGCCCATGAGCGAGGCCACTACCCCGCACTGGCCTGGCGGCGTCAGGGTAATGGTGGTGACTACCGTGCTGTCGCAGCCGAATTGGTTGGTGAAAATTTGCTCGAACACCCCCGTGTCCATTGGGTTGCAACTGCTGGCCGTGAGGTTCGTCAGGTCGCTGGGCAGCAGTGCGACCGTCGTTATGACGATGCTATCGCAGCCGCCCACCGTGGTCAGGGTTTGGGTGAAAATGCCCGCCGCCGTTTGGTCGCAGGTCGTCGAGGAGAGCTGTGTGGTGACGCTCGCCGAGTAGCTGACGGTCAGCACTACCGTGCTATCACAGCCAAACTGGTTGGTCAGGTTTTGGGTGAAAACGCCCACGTCGGCAGGGTCGCAGCTCGTGCTGGCAAGGTTGGTCAGGTTGCTGGGCAGCAGCGCCACAGTAGTGATGACGGTGCTGTCGCAACCTTCTGGCGTGGTGAGGTTTTGGGTAAATATGCCCACGGAAGTTGGGTCGCAGGTGGCACTGCTGACGAGGGTGGTGTCAGAGAGCGAAAATATCACGGTGCGTATCACGGTGCTGTCGCACCCAAATTGGTTGGTCAAATTTTGGGTGAAACTGCCCACGCTGGCCGGGTTACAACTGCTGCCGAACAGCAATGTCGTGTCGCTGGGCAACAGTGCCACCGTGGTGATAACGGTGCTGTCACAGCCCTCAGCAGTGGTGAGGTTTTGGGTAAAAACACCCGCCGCCGCTGGATTGCAGGTGCTCCCGCTGAGGATAGTGGTGAGCGTAGTGGTAAAGGTCGTCGTGGTGATGATGGTGCTGTCGCAGCCATATTGGTTTTGCAAAACCTGCGTCACCGTGCCCACGTTTGCGGGGTTGCAGCTTTCGGCGGTGAGGTAAACGGTGTCCAATCCATTGACCACCAACGTGCTGACAATGATGCTGTCACAGCCGTGGAAGGTGGTCAGAGAGTCGGTGTAAATGCCGGGCACCGTTTGCGGAGCGCCACCCAACACCACGGATTCGCCTTGGCAGATAGCAAGTGCCTGAGTCGTGAGTGCATGGGGCCACACGGTCACGGTCACGCTGTTGCCGCCGGAGGAGGTGCAGGCGGGGCTGCTATCGTCGCCCACGGAGATGAGGGAGTAGGTCGTCGTTGCACTTGGCGATACGGTTATGGTGTGCCCGTTGAGGATGTTGTTGAGGGTAAAGTTTTGGCTGCCATTGGAATACACTACGTCGAAGGGTGCATTGCCCGTGAGGGCAAATGAAATGGTGGCTTGCTCGCCGGTGCAGATGGTTTGGTTGCCTGAGATGCTGGCCTGCGGCAATGCGGTGAACACCACCGGCTGCCCGAATGACACCGATAGGCAGGGGTCGAGGAGGTCAACCCCGCCGTTGGCAATGCTGTCGCCCGCCACAGCGGAGATGTAGTAGGTAGTGCCAGCTACCATCGGCGGCACAAGCCCAAACTGTCCCGTGGCATTGCTCCCGAACACTGTGCCGAGGCTGTTGCCGTTGCTGCTGTGCAGCACGAAAATCAGGTTGTCGTTGGCATCCAGTACCTCGTCGCCATTGTGGGTGGCCGTTACCGTACTACCTGCACAGGCAGTTAGCATTGTACCGCTCATCGTGCCAGCCTCCGTGGTGCAGAGGCAAGAAAAGCTGCCGTTGAGCGTGACGGGATTGCAGTTGTTGGCATCGTTTATCACCCAATTATAGTTGGTCCCGGTAGGGATAGGCCCACTGTTGAAGGTGTACGGCGGGCTATTCGTGAAAATGCCGGGCACTGACCCGGTGATGGAGTAGGTCGCCGGGTCGCCATTGCTGACCACGAAGGTTACGGTGTAGGCAGAGTTGTCGCCGTTGCAAGTGAAATCAAGCCCGGATATGGTGGGGGCGCCCACTACCTGCACCATTGCGGTGCCACTGCCTGTGCCGATGCAGCCATTGGCGTCCACTACGTTCGTGAGGGTGTAGGTGCCGGGGGCCGAGGCGGGAATCGAGGTAGTGCCAACAGGGAGCGTCAGCGTGACGGGGTTTTGGTTGTTGATGACGTAGGTGACGGAAAATGGCCCGGTGCCGGTGGTCGTGATGCTTATAGGGACGCTTTGGCCGCTCCCTTGGCAGATTGTGCCGTTGCCGCTGATGGTAGCGGTGGGTGGGGTAAATATTTGCACGGCGATGGTGTCCGTGCCGGGACAAGCCCCGCCGACACTGTACAAATAATAAACAAGGTGGGTGCCAGGGCCGAGTGCCGTTGGGTTGATTTGTCCATTGCCGTTGGCGGCGCCGCTCCAGATGCCGCCGGACGGGTTGGCGGTGAGCGTTTGCACAGGAGCATTGGGGCAGAACGGCCCTGCTGGCTGGATGGTGACGGGCGTACCGGGTTGTATTTCCACAAAAAACTCGTCCTGTGCGGTACAGCCAAAGATGTCGAAGTAACTGTATTGCACGGCATGAAGCCCCGGCGGCAATGACGATGGGGTAAATACGCCTTGCGGGTCGGTAGCCCCCGACCAAAATCCGCCCGATGGGCTGGCCAGCAGGTAGGTTGGCGGGTCAGTTGGGCAAAACGGCCCTGCCGGGAAAATCTGTACCATAGGTACTGGCACCACTTCCACCGTGGTCTGAGTTTGGGACGTGCAACCGTTGGCGTTGGTAAAGGAATAGGTGACCGTGTGTTGCCCCTGGCCAAGGGTGGCAGGGTTCACCTGACCGAGCGGATTGGCTGCGCCGCCCCATACGCCTCCCGCCGGAATGCCCTGCATGGTGACGACTGGCCCATTGGAACAAAGCGGTGCATTTAGCGCCACGATGCTCACGATGGGGTTTGGGTTGACGACGACTTGGGTACTGGCAGATGCGGTGCAGCCATCAACGTCTGTCACCGTGACGGTGTAAGTGCCTGCGTTTGCTGGCAAAATGTTGTCAATGTTGGGGTTTTGCAAGCCCGAGTTGAACCCCAACGGCCCCGACCAAGCATAGCTGACGCCACCAGCGGCATTGAGCAGGAGGGTTGCCCCCTCACAGAGTGGGGTGTTGCTGGAGGCCGAGGCATTGGGCGGCGTGGCAACCATCACCGTCACATCGTCGGAGCTGGAGAAGCCGCAAGCATAGTTGATGGTGACAAAGTAGGTGGTAGTGGTGTTCGGCGTGGCTACGGGGTTGGAAATATTGGTAGCGCTGAGGGTGGGGTCGGGTTGCCATGACCAAGAGGAGCCACTTGGGTCGGCTTGGAGGGTAGTGTTTTGGCCGGGGCAGATGGTCACATCGTTCATTGGGGTAACCGCCGGAGCGCCAAAGCATACATTGTGGATATTGGACAACGAACCCGTTCCGGAGGAAAAGCCCCAATAGGCCGAGCCGCCCACGATGGCCGTGATGTTGCCGGAGTAGCTAATTGTGGTGCCGTCGAGGGTAGCGGTCAGGCTGTTGGTGGTGGGGTTCCAACTAACATTGAAACAGTGGTAGCCGCAGTCCTCAATATTGGGGAGTGGGGTAGGCCCAACGAGGTTGTGGTTCATGCTGCCGTTGGAACTCATGCCCATATGGTCGGAAGCAGGGTCGCCGTAGCCGCCGTTCTGGTAGTCGTCCATCTCGATGCCGATGGAGTTGGGTAGCCCTTCATATCCCATGCCGCCGCCGCCTGTGCCAAGGCCCGGTGCCGAAGCAAAGATGAAGACGATGCCGTCTGCCCCGGTTGCGTCCTTGCAGCCAAAATTTAAGCTGACGGAGAGGCTGAAAGCTTGGGTGAGGTCAACTGGGGCGTTTGAGAAAAATGCCCCGGCTTGGCCGCTCTGGTCTTGCGTAAGCTCGCAGCAGGCGCCACCGCAGTTGGCACTGCCAAAAACAGTGTATTGAGCGAACAACTCGTTTGTCCCAATTGAAAAAATCAGGAAGAAAAAGGCAAGGAAAAAAGGTGTTTGTAAATGTGTTTGTCGCATAGCAAAATTTAAGTGTGGCGAAAGATATTGCTTTTCGACTAAAAGGCGGTCAGTCAAGTGCCGAGAGACAAAAAATTGGCAAATTAGGCAGGCAAAACAAAGAAGCGGCGGCATGTCATGGAAGATATGCCGCCGCTTTTGGGTTTTTTATTTCGATAAAAAGAAATCAATCAATCCACCACCGGATGCCGAAATAGGCCCTTGCCCCCACCATCGGGCCCCATGCCTGCATAGCATCGAAGTATTCCCCAAATGGGTTTTGCCAATCCACGATGGCGTTTTCTTGGCGGAAGTCGGTCAAGTTTTCGCCGCCGAGGTAAACCTCCAGGTTCTTGAACCGGCGGGTCACTTGGGCATTTACGATGGTATAAGCGGGAGCTTCACCCGTAAAGTTTTTTATCAATTCCGATGGGACGCCGTGGCTGTGCGCAAACCGTTGTTTACCAGTGATTTGCGTGTTGGTGTTGAACATCCATTGCTTGCTCTTCGTCTCGTAGTTCAGCGTGAGCAGGCCACGGTGGCGAGCCAACATTGGGCGCTGGATAGGGTCGTTGCCACCGTTGCTGCCGGGCGGGTTGTAGGTGACTTTCACGTCGTTGAGCTTGTAGGCCAGCTTCATGTCGAGGCCACGGAGGGGCGCCCAGGTGCCGAGTATCAGCAGGCTGTTGGCGTAGCTGCGGCCATCAAGGTTGTAGAACAGTACCTTGCCGTGTTCGCTCTCCATGTCCATCACCACTTGGTTGACGAAGTCGGTGCGATACAGGTCGGCCAAGATGCTGGCACTCTTCCCTGCGATTTTGAAGTTTTTGGTGAAGTTCAGCCCAGCGTTCCAAGCGTCCTCGATATCGAGCTGCGACTGGTCCACCACAAACTGGCGATTGCTGGCCATCACGGCCATGTTTTCTGATAATACTTGTGCCGTGCGCACACCCCTTCCCCCGCTGAGGCGCAGGATGGTGTTGTCGTTGAAATTGTACTTGAGGTTGACCCTTGGCGTGCCAAACAGGCCAAAGAGGTTGTGATGGTCGAAGCGCATTCCAGCGATTAAGCCAAACTTCTCACGGGTGAAATTGTACTCTCCGAACACGCCCGGCATCACTTCCTTGCGGCTGAAATCGGCCTCGTTGAAGAACTCCTCATAGTCGTCATACTGGAAACTGGCCCCAGCGTTCACCCGGTGGTCGGTGGTGCCGATGAAACTGGCATAAATGAGGTTGGTGTAAAGGTTCTGCTGCTTGCCATTGTAGCGGGTATTGCCAAACACGTTCTTCATGTCGTGGACCGAGCCAGCGTATATAAGCCCAACTGAGGTTTCTGGCTTTGAAAAGCCGACATAGCCGAACTTGCCGAACACATCGACACGGCGGTTTTGCTGGTTGATGCGGTAGGCGGGGTTCAGCGGGTCGGGGGTGCCATTGAACGTGGCCAATTGTCCGCTCTGGCGCTCGTCGTTCAGCACCTGCACGTTGATTTGGGTGCTGAAGTTTTCTTCCACGTAATAATTGCGCCACAGCGCCACGATGCTTTTTTTCTTGGGTTGGTCCACGAAGCCGTCATTGTTTCGGTCAAACTCTCCTTGGGTAGTGCTGCCATGCAGCAACAGACCGCTGCTAAGTTGGTCGTTCCATTTTTTATTGGCGTGGACATTGATTTCGGCACGGCCCAGCGTTGAGCCGAAGGCGTTTACGAACAGTTGCTTGTCGTTCCACGGCTTTACCAGCTCGGTGTTGATTTGGCCAGTGATGCTTTGCGGGCCATTCTGCACGGTGCTCGCCCCTTTGGACACCTGTATGCCGCTGACCCAGGTGCCGGGTATGTACTCCAATGCCAAGGGACTGCCGAGGCCAGTGTATGCTGGCCGTTTTTCCACCAACAATTGCGAGTATATGCCCCGGAGGCCGAGCATCTGGATTTCGGAGGCGGAGGTGATGGCATCTTGGCGCATCACGTCCACGCTGCCACTTGTCTCGAAGCTCTCGGCGAGGTTGCAGCAAGCAGCTTTCTTGAGTTCGCAGGAGGTGATTTGCTCGATGTTGCGGGTGTCCAGGGTGGAGGTGAAGATGTCGCCCCGATGCTCGGACACCACCACTGTTCCCAGTTCGGTGATACCCTCGATTTTTATCAGCGCCGTGTCCTCGTTTGGGTACATTTCGATGCTGACGGGGGTGTAGCCGACGTATTGGATGAGAAGGTTGGCGGTGTCTGGCTGTTTTTCAATCCAAAAGTCGCCTTTTTCATTGGTCACAGTGCCAATGCTCGTGCCTTCCCAAAGCACTGTGGCACCGATGAGCACCTCGCCGTTTTCGTTGAAGACGTTGCCATAAAGCTGGCGAGCGGTCTGGCTTTTGAGGCTTGAGCATACAAGAATGAACAGGATTATGATAGTTGTCAGTGCTTTCATTGTTGAAATTTGAGCGTTCTCTTCTTCAAGAAAGAACGCAGGTTTGCAAATTAAACGCTTGCCTACTTGGTAGGCATGGATTCGGGCCGGTTTAATTCAGCAGCACTAACACAGATAGGATTGTATCCAAGGCAAAAGTTCCTTACCTGCGGGCGGGGGCGGTAGGTCTTGTTCCCAGCGGAGGGCTGTTTTTTCAAAAACTACGAAGCAGGGTGGATTGAAAGACGATGTTTGCGGAGCAAAAAATGGGGCAAACTTAAAATCGAGAATATTTGGTAGGTACTTAGCGTCCAACTTCACGAAAATGGAAGTGCAGTCGGCGCAGTTGTGTTTTTTTTTGCCATCTAAGTCACTGCAAGAACTACCCTTGCAGCAGCTTTTTGCAGGAGACTGCTTCTCCGCCAATTCACATGGCTCGTCAGGCCGGAAAATGGACATGACCAACTCGCCTTTGCAATAGCAGTACAGGTGGTGTACGCTAAGGCCCGTGGTGGCAACAGAAACCATTGCGACCAGCAGGTAAACGAGGATATGTCGGATTTGCTTTTTCAATTTATTTCAAAAACACTGCAAAAATAGGGGCAAAAAAGTTGACTTGCACGGTTGTCCGAGTTTTTGAACGCCTTGTAGAATAATAAGTTGGGCATTTGGCTCATTAGCGACTAAAAACCTAACTTGGGGTCAAATTTTTTTTGAACGATGAAGAACAAAACTACGGCTGGAATTTTTGCGCTCCTGTTTGGCCCAACAGGGTTACACCGTTTTTACCTCGGCGAGCGTCGGCTTGGGAAGGTGTACCTGATAGCTACCGCCCTTTTGTTTGCTTTTTCCTTCAAGGTCAATGGCCCGATATTCCTTGTAATGGGGATTGTGTCTTTTATAGATGCAGTCCTGCTTTTCTCAATGGGTCAGGAAGAATTCAACGAAAAGTACAACCAGCGCTTTTTGAATAGGCCAAGAAACACGTTGGAGTCAGCACCTCGATATCAAGCTCGCCCAGCCGCCCCGCCTGTCGAGGTGCCCAACCCGTGGAAGGTGGCAGGCATTCAAAAATTCAAGGATTTCGACTACGATGGCGCTTTGGAGGACTTCAAGCAGTCGCTGTCCGTCAAGTTCGAAGACCCTGCCATTCATTTCAACCTGGCCTGTTGCTACTCCCTGAACGAGCGGCCCGACCCTGCTTTTTTCCACCTGACGAAGGCCGTGCATTTTGGGTTCATAGATTTTGACAAGATAGAGAAGCATGAAGGGCTTGCTTTCCTACGCACCCAGCCGGCTTTCCGGGACTTTGTAAAAAAAGGCTACCAACTCCACAGCGCCCAGCCTGATGCAGCATTTGATTTATTGAGCACCCCAAGCAATGGCAAACAAGCCTCCCTGCTTGACCAAATCAAGCGGCTGAGCGAATTGCGTCAGCAAGGCATTTTGACAGAAGAAGAATACATGGGAATGAAGGAGCAGGTGCTAAGAGGATGAGACAAAAAGGTGAGCGGAGCAGGGTTCCGCTCACCTTTTTCGCTGCGCTATGCTCGGATTAAGGCCACCTTTTTAGCGACGGTGACGGTAGCGTGGAGCGCAACACCCAACAGTGCCCAGAAGATGACACTGGCCCTGCGCACTATGCTGAAAGAGATAATCAGTGCTGCCGGATAACCAAGAATGGTCAGTGCTGTGGCGATGCCCAGTTCGTTGACGCCAAGGCCCGCTGGCATGAAAAACACCGATGCACTTACCGCAATGAACCCGGCGATAGTGATGACGTCGCCCATGGATGGGTCAAAGCCCAAGAGGCTGAAAATCACGTACATTTCTACCAAACTGAAAATGCGGCTTAGGAACTTGTAGCCCATGGCCTCGAAGAATCGGCCAGCCGGGATTGGCTCGCTGCGGAATTCTTCCACCATTTTGAGTTTCTTCAATGTGAAGTTGACCATCTTCGATGGTGCGCTCGAAAGGGAAAGCCATATTATACCAATCCCCGAAAGAAAATGAAATGCCGCCATTGCCGCTATCGTGATGTAGGCGGCACTGCTCAGTTTCACCAAAACCAATGTGAGCGAAAGGCAGGTAGCGGCGAACAATATTCCAGTGACGGCACGTATTAAGCGGTCAACTACCACGGCACGGCTAGCGGTATGGATGTCGAGCCAGTTGGACAAGTGCTGGATGCGGTACGGCTCGCCGCCCATGCTTGCCAAGGGCAAAATAGTGTTGTACGCCTCCCCAGCAATGTGGTTGTAGAGCAGGTCAACGAAGGGAACTTTGCCTTGAACGAGGGTACGGGTGCAGAGCGAGTTGGTCACTATCCAAAGGATGGCCACCGAAAATACCAGAAAAACCTTGTTGCCAATCAAAGCCAGCGACTCGCCGACCAAATCAATTGGCACATAAAACAACAGGGCAGCTATAATTCCTAAACCCAGTGCGTAGGGCAGTAATTTGCGGAGCTTACCCACGAAACTGACCCTTGGTGTGACAGTTTGGTTGGGGGCAATTTTATTAAGAAGTGCCGCTTCGGCTGGGCTGGCAAACATGGTGAGCAGTCGGCGCTCGGCCTCTTGTTTCATGTTTGGGTCGTCCACGTCCTGCCACTGGGCGTTGTCGAGCACCACGGCCCTCACGCCATCGCCATCAATAAAATGTTGGATGATGCCACTGACGGAATGGGCACCCTCGTTGGCTTTCTGTGCAATCATACTGCCATAACCCTTTGGGAAATA
>DIUC01000083.1 GCA_002435785.1 Saprospiraceae bacterium UBA6168
TACATTAAAGTGTCCAGTAGCGTAGGAAGAAATACTTGCCATTTATTTCAATCAACGGAGTTTATTCTAACAATTACCCCATCAAAGGCACCTACAGTATTTATGGAAAAAATGAAACAGTCGAAGGTACTTTCCAACGCCGCTTCCTACATATTGGCATAGAGGTGGGAGTGAAATACAACCACTATGAATAATCCGCTGTTTCAACTCTTGCTCAAACTTCGGTCTTTTCTTTGAGACTAAATTCTAGCTTTGGCGGAAGAACGGAAGACTTTCGCCAACGGAGGCATGGAATTAGTTCCGCCATATTATTGGCTTCTATGCCACCCATCACTTCATTTGACCCTAACTTTTTCCCACCACCCCCATATTGCGCACAGCCCAAATCCCAGCGCATTCAGCGTACCGTGCAGCGCCCGCATCATTTGGATTAACGTCGGGGAGGTTCAAAACCTCCCCGACGTTGTGCCAAGCATCCAAACCAGCCAAGCGATGCCACCAATAAGTATGCGGTTTTGATGGATGGTTTTGAACATCATTTTCCTGTTTTGCCAACGGCGCACACCAATTTCATCCGCTCCTGCGAAGCCCGAACAAAGCGGCGTTGCAGCAGCCGGGCCAACGGAAAGGCCAGCCAAACCAGCCATAGTCGGGGGTGCGAAAATGCCTTGAGGTCGTACCACACCGTGTCGTCCTCCAGCCACTCCACGCTGAAGCGCTCCTCGCCACATTCCACATGGTCCGGGAGCGTACCGTAGGCGAACCCGAAACGGCGGGCTGGCCCCGTGCCGTCGAGGGTGTACACGATGCGACAGGCATTGAGCCAATGCAGGCCGAAGACCCTTGCCACCATCACCAGCGTCTGTCCAGTTTGAATGGGGGTGCCACCTGGCTCAATCCACGCCCAGCCGCCGGGGAACATCTGCCAAGTGCGAATGGCCTCGCAGGCGGCCTCGTACACCGCTTGGCCAGTGCCGAGCAGCACCCGGTTGTGGTCGTTGTTGAAGCCGGGCACGGTTTCATTTTTATTGGTGAAATGGACTTGTGGGTAAGATAACGCAACGCCCACTTGCTTTTGCAGGAAGCGTCGGATGTTGGCTTCGGTAGGTCTGCGGATGATGACCATGTTTCAATTTTTATTGAAAGCTAAACGGACAAACCCGACTTTGGTTGTGGAGCGACAGGCAGCCCATGCCGCCACCGATGTTGGTTTTGGTTATTCATTTTAAAAACGGAATTTTACCGCTGCCAACCACCAACCATCGCCTATGCTAACCGTTTTTTCTGACGAACATTATATGCGCCAAGCCTTGCTGGAGGCAGAAGCTGCCTTTGAGCGGGACGAAGTGCCGGTGGGGGCGGTTGTGGTTTGCCGCAACCGCATCATCGCCCGTGCCCACAACCAAACGGAACTGCTCACCGACGTGACCGCTCATGCTGAGATGTTGGCGCTCACCGCCGCCGCCAATTCCCTTGGCAGCAAGTACCTCGATGATTGTACCTTATATGTGACGCTGGAGCCTTGCGTGATGTGCGCCGGGGCGCTGGCATGGGCGCAGCTCGGCAAGCTCGTGTACGGCGCCACCGACGAGAAGCGGGGATTTGTGCGTCACGGTCGGGTGCTGCTGCACCCGAAAACACAGGTCGCCTACGGTGTGCTGGAAAATGAATGTGCCGATTTGATGAAGCGCTTTTTTCAGCGGAAACGGGAGGGGTAGGGAGCGGGCGGCTTATCAAGCTTTTGCCTCCACCAATATTGCCCTACCGCGTCAAATACATGTTCCTATTCTTGTCCAGTTCCCTAAAGAACGGGTCGCTCAAATCCCGGATGAACTGTATCGCCTCGCCCGTTGACTTCATCTCCGGCCCCAGGTCCTTGCTCACTTCCGGGAACTTGCTGAACGAGAACACCGGCACCTTGATGGCATAGCCCTTGGGCTGCGGCTTGATGACGAAATCCTTCAGTTTGTGGGTGCCGAGCATCACCTTCGTGGCGATTTTCAGGTAAGGAACGCCGTATGCTTTCGCAATGAACGGCGTGGTACGGCTGGCCCGTGGGTTCGCCTCGATGACATACACTTTTTCACCCTTGATGGCAAACTGTACGTTCATCAAACCCCTGATATTTAGCGCTTTGGCCAATTGCTCGGCATACTCCACCATCGTGTTTACCACGTCCACGGAGAGGCTGTAGGTGGGTAGCACGGCGTTGCTGTCGCCAGAGTGGATGCCCGCAGGCTCGATATGCTCCATGATGCCCATCACATGTACCTCGTCGCCGTCGCAGATGCAGTCAATCTCGGCCTCCTTGGCCCGGTCGAGGAAATGGTCAACGAGCACTTTGTTGTCGGGCGCATGCTTGAAAATGGAGAGTACGTGTTGCTCCAGTTCTTTGTCGTTGATGACGATGCGCATGTCCTGGCCGCCAAGCACATAGCTGGGGCGCACCAGCACGGGGTAGTTGATTTCGTTGGCGATGCGGAGGGCCTCGGTGGCGTCACTGGCCACGCCATAGTTGGGGTAGGGGATGCCCAGTTCTTTTAGCAGGTCGGAGAAGGCGCCCCGGTCTTCGGCGAGGTCCATGTTCGGGTAGCTCGTGCCGATGATGGGGATGCCTTTTTTATGAAAAGTCTCCGCCAACTTGAGGGCCGTCTGGCCGCCGAGCTGCACGATGACGCCAATCGGCTTTTCCAGTTCGATGATTTCCTCCAAATGTTCCCAGAACACAGGTTCAAAATATAGCTTGTCCGCCATGTCGAAGTCGGTGGAGACAGTCTCAGGATTGCAGTTGACCATGATGGCTTCGTATCCGACCTCCTTGATGGCCATCAGGCCATGCACACAGCAGTAGTCGAACTCAATGCCCTGCCCGATGCGGTTGGGGCCGGAGCCAAGCACGATGACTTTCTTTTTATCCGAAGGAATACTCTCGTTTTCTTGGTCAAATGTGGAGTAAAAGTAGGGCGTCTGCGCCTCGAACTCTGCGGCGCAGGTATCCACCATCTTGTAGGTACGGCGGATGTTGAGCTGTTTGCGGGCCTTGGTCACATGCTCCTCCTTTACCCGCATCAGCCATGCGATTTGGGCGTCGGAGTAGCCGACTTCCTTCAGTTCCCGGAAGAATTTTTCGGGGATGTCGTCCGGCACGTTGAAGCGCATCAGTTCATGCTCCATGTCCACGAGGCGCTTTATTTGCTTGATGAACCACGGGTCTATCTTGGTGATTTTGTGGACGGACTTCTCAGGCACACCAAGGCGTAGTGCATCTTTTACCCTAAAAATGCGGTCGTCGCTCGCCTTTTCGAGCCGCTCCATGATGTCCTCCGTGCGCACCCATTCCTTCATGTCGGCGCCGAGGCCCATGCGACCATTTTCGAGGCTCTGACAAGCTTTTTGCAAAGCTTCGAGGAAATTGCGGCCAATGGCCATTACCTCGCCGACGGATTTCATCTGGAGACCAAGCCGGGTGTCAGCACCGGGGAACTTGGCGAAGTTCCACCTCGGTATTTTCACGATCACATAGTCCAGCGTCGGCTCGAAATAGGCGCTGGTGCTCTTCGTGATCTGGTTTTTCAGTTCGTCGAGGTTGTAGCCGATCGCCAGTTTTGCGGCAATCTTGGCGATGGGATAGCCCGTCGCCTTGCTGGCCAATGCCGAGGAGCGGCTCACTCGTGGATTGATTTCGATGACGATAAGTTCCTCGTTCTCCGGGTTTTGTGCAAACTGGATATTGCAGCCACCCGAAAAATTGCCGAGCGAGCGCATGGCCTGAATAGCCTGGTTGCGCATGTTCTGATAGCTCGTATCGCTCAGGGTCATGGCTGGCGCAACGGTGATGCTGTCGCCTGTGTGGATGCCCATCGGATCGAGGTTTTCCACCACACAGATGATAACGACGTTGTCTGCCGCATCCCGCAAAAGCTCCAATTCGAACTCCTTCCAACCGAGCACCGCCTTGTCAATCAAGACTTCGTGCGTAGGCGAGAGCGTGAGGCCACGCCGCAGCAATTCATCGAATTCTTCTTCTTTGTGGACGAATGCGGCCCCCGTTCCACCCAGCGTATAGGAAGGGCGAATGACGAGTGGAAAGCCGATTTCCTGTGCCGCCTCTTTTCCCTCCAAAAACGAGTTGGCAATCTTGGAAGGTGCCACGCCAAGCCCTTGGTTGATCATGTGCAGACGGAAGGCCTCCCGGTTTTCCGTCAGTTCGATGGCGTCAATGTCCACGCCGATCATGCGGCAATTGTACTTCTGCCAGATGCCCAGTTTGTCGGCCTCAATGGCAAGGTTGAGTGCTGTTTGGCCGCCCATCGTGGGCAGCACGGCGTCAATCTGGCGCTCCTGCAAAATCTGTTCGATGCTATCGGTCGTCAGCGGCAGCAAATAAACATGGTCGGCAGTGACCGGGTCGGTCATGATGGTGGCTGGGTTGGAGTTGATGAGGGTTACTTCGATGCCCTCTTCCCGCAGCGAGCGGCTGGCTTGGGAACCGGCGTAGTCGAATTCGCAGGCTTGTCCGATGATGATGGGCCCGGAACCGATGATGAGGACTGACTTGATGGAAGTATCTCTTGGCATGATGTAGTTCGGTTTGTTTTCTTAAGGTTTAGGAAGTTTAGGAGGTTTAGGAGGTTTAGACGACGAGATGCCGCTAAACTTTCTAAACTTTTTAAACCCTCTAAACCGCTACAAAAAGACTTCCGAATCCGCCTTTGTCGGATGGGAAGTCTGGCGGTATTTCGTTCCGGGGCGCGAAGGTAGGATGAAAAAACGGGGTGGCAAACGCGGCTTTGCAAAACAATTGGGGCGATAGCTTAAAAACCTCAGCGTGCAGCTTAAATTGATTTGAATCGCATTTGTCTTTACAAGGTTTTGGCAGAAGGCGGCAACCTCAACCAACCCGCTAACTTGCGAGCATTACCCCCTCGTGCCTGTTTTCACGCTACACCCTTCATTGTCCAAAAAATCAAGACACCAACCTATTGTCGTTTTCTGCCTGTCTGGTGTTTTGAACCCCGCTGGCCATTGACCGTTTTAATGAAAAATCTAACGCTTATGAAATTTTCCTCCATTTTTTCCATCATTTCATGCTGGGTACTTGCCATTGCCGCCCAAGCCCAATGCAGCTTTAGCCCCACAGTTACAGGAGACAGCCTGCTTTGCCCCTTCGACACCACCGTTTTCACCACCCAAGAATATGACAGTTACCAATGGTACCGACGGGTATATCCTGATGGCTCGCCGGAGCTTATCCCTGGTGCCACCGAGCAGGCCCTGACCCTGACGGACGCTGACCTTCTCTACTATTACTGGGTGGAGGCTACTGACGCAGGCTGCACAGAAGCATCGCCGGAGGTGCTGCTCGATGGCTACGCTTTTTTGCTTCCCTTTGTCTCGCATACCGGCGAGTATGAGTTCGACCCGAATTTGGAAGCCTTCAAAATCTGCGCTGGCGACACGATGTTCCTCCATTTTTCCTACCCTGCAAGTATTACGTGGTTCAAGAACGGCGCCCCTATTCCCGGCGAAACCAGCACGACCCTCGCCATTACAGAATCCGGTGCCTACACCGTGGAGGGTGCGCCCGGCCTTTGCCCGGACTTCATTTTGTCACTCGGCATTGTGCTGGATGTGGTGGTGGTGAACTGCACTTCTCCCGTAACACCGGAGCCTGTGCTATCGCAAATCAGCATTTACCCAAACCCTGCCAATGGCTGGCTGACGGTTGAAAGCAAGGACGACCAATCCTTGCAGCAATTAGAACTGTTGACCACCACGGGACAACTCGTGCGGCGCTTCCACGCAAATGGCGATGCCGTTCAGCAGGTTTCCTTGCAAGGCTTGCCCGGCGGCGTTTATTTCCTGCGGATGCAACGGGCAGGGGAGGTGATTGTCTCGAAGGTGGTGGTGGAGTAAATTGGTGGCGGCAGACTGCTAAATGGTGAGCCGCCGGATGATCAATGACCAATGACTTTTAATGACCAATGTCTTTTTATGACATTTAATACCTCACCACCTTCTCTTCAAATAGCCGTTTGCCACCTTTCTCGTCACGCCCAACCACCAAGTACAGGCCAGTGGTCAGGTCCATGAGGTCCAGCGCGGCGCGGTTGCCGCTGAAATCCAACATGGTGGACTTGACGAGTCTGCCATCTGTGGCATAAACATCCACTGGCAGTTTGCCCTGGTGCCTGAACTCCAACTGCATCACGCAACTGGTCGGGTTCGGGTAGAGATGGAAGCCCCCCCCCACAAAATTGCCTGTGGTATCCGTTTTGGTAAAGTGTAGCTCCGCAAAGGCTAGCGCCTCTGGTCCGATTTTCATGCCGATAAAGCGGCCGGGGATATCGTCCATCGGTGGGTGAATGCCGCCCCATATCCGGCTCAAGCTGCACTGGTCAGATGCGTCCCGGTAGGTAGCCCATTGGAGCGTCACGTCCACACTTGGCCCATCCTCAAAGATAAGGTACTGGTTTTTGGGACTATGGAATGTTCCCATGCCGCCCGGAAAAAAGGGGTCGCCGGTTAGCTCAGTCATCACCTCGGCAGCCGCCCGGCTGTATGTGGAGTGCCCAGAAATATACCCCGCAAACGGTGGCGTCACAAAAGTTGGCCGCTGGTACGACCACCAAGACTTTGCCCGGATCCAGCCCACGCCCGCTTCGTCCGATGCCGGGTTGGAGATGTACTCTGGCCCGCGCCACGCCAACAATTTCACCTCACCGATGTACTCGCCCTGCTGGCCTTGCAGGGTGTCGCCCGGTTGTATCAGCTCGATGAAGCCGGGTATGAGCGTCAAGCCGCCCGGATGAAAATTAGGGAGATTGGGGTCGCTGCCCTGGCCAAGCTCGGCCATGCCCCGCAATGCGGTGCCGGGTCGGCTGCTGTCGTACCAGCCCTTGATGCCCCATGCCGTGATGGCCACGTCGTGCATGGCGCCGCCGAGGGCGAAGTAGGTTTTCACGTCCCATTCGAGCGCATCGAGCGGTGGGCCTTGGCCACGCCATTTGCGCTGAAAGTTGGGCTGGTCATCCACGTAGTTCAAAATCTCGAACCAATGGCCCGGAGGCGTTACCGATGCGGGTCCGTCGGCCCAGAATTCTGCCAGCACACGGGCATAATCGCCACGGGGCACTATTTGCGGAGCGTAAGGCTGCCCGGTCTTGGGGTTCAGTGCATGGCCGGGGCTGTTGTCGCCACCGCCTTCCAAGTCGTAGAATGCTTGATAGCCAGCGAAATCGGTGGGATAGCTTTGGCTGTTGCCGATGGCCCCGGGCGAGATGTCCCACAGCACGCCATCGGAAGGGGCGAGGTGAGCCGACCAAACGGATACCAGCTCGTGGTTCCACTTGAATTCGACGGATTCGATGGTGAGCGCCGTCGTATCAAGTTGGGCCGGGGGGCCGGGGTCGTGGTAAACAATGTAGTCGTGGCCATCCCGGTTATAGATAGTGGCTTCGCTGGGCTGGAGCGAGAAGGGCAGCACCTTTCCCCACTCGGGGCTGAGGAAGCTTTGGGTGTTGCCGGGAATGGGGTTGCCGCTCTGGTCAATTATTTGGGCGATTTGCAGCGGCTGCCAGCGGTTCAGGTCAAGCACGGTGGCGTTGCCGGGCGTTGCCACGGGCATCGGCGGGTTCACAGGCTTGTAGTAAAGGCTCTTGTAGGTGTCTGCCTCGTTCGAGCCGTCCTGGAGGCCAAATTCGATAATGGTTTGGGCGATGTAGTTCCCCATTGCCGCAGGCCCACAGCCGTATTCCGTGGAGGTATAGTTGGGGTCGAGGCCGAGCGAAACCATGAAGTTGTCGAGGTCCTCGAACAGCAGCTCGGCTCTGGGCGACTTGGCAAACCGGTGCTTCACCAGCCGATAGGCGGCATAGCTGATGGCCGTCTCCTGCGCCGCCTTCACGTCAGTGGGGGGCAGCACGATGGCCAGCGAGCTTTTGAAGCCGTGGACGGTCTTGCCGAGCAGGTAGGTGTCGGCTTTGCCATCGTAAACGGCCCAAGCATCGTACATGGCCACGCTGGTATGGAAGAGGTTGCGGGCATGCACCGTTGGGCGGGCGAAATCGCCACTGATGGCTTCGAGCACCAGCTCGTTCCACTGCCGGGCAATGGAGTGCTGCTGCGACTGACCCTTTGCGGCTTGGAATAGGAAGATGAAAATCAGGAGTAGGTGGTTTCTGTTCATAAGCTTTTCTTTCTTTTTAGTAAAGGTACACGTGCCGGGCTGCGGTTGGGTTTGGTGTGGGCTTAAATATTTGTTAGAATAATGTTCAGGAGAGAGGTGGGTTGCATTGGGCTGGGACCTCCCCAAACCTTCTCAGCAATTTAACAAACAAATGCTTTAAGGCACCCTATTTTGGCTACCTTCGCCATTTGTTCGCATTATTTTTTTGAAATAAAAACGCCACACTCCGATGAAAAGCTTGCTGCTTACCAGTTTCTTTTTTGCTTTTGGTTTTCTTGCAGTTGCGCAATCCCCGTTCAAGCCCCAGTTGGCCATTCCGGTGTTTTTCAACAACGTGGCCCAACCCGTTTCCAGCTCCTCAAAACAGCATCCTGTCACCTATTTTTCTGGCATTGCGCTCATGTTCCTCGACACGGCGAACACCAACGACGAATTCCTTGTATCGGGCAGCTCCGACCTTGTGGTGTGGCACGACAATATCGGGCGAAGCACCAAAGTGACATTTATCGTGCCGGACAGTCAGTTCATCGGGCGGCTGGAACTGCTGTATTTTGATGCTAAATGTACCGCCAACCTTTGGTGGGAAGACCGGATCACGGGTGCTACCCAGCACGCCTCCGGCGATTTGCTGACGGACGAAAAAGGGTATTATTCCCTTGTTTTTTCGGTGAGCAACAAGGCGGACAAACTGCTTCCCGATGTTTTCTTCCCGCTTAACGTTCACCTGATGAAGCTCCACACCCGCCAAGTGCGGAAGGTGGCCATCAAATCGTGGTTCAACAAGGACTCCATCAACGTCATCGTGGGAGCCGATTCGCAGTTCGGTACCGACTTCGACCTGTTCTGGCTCGACCAATCGTTGCGCAGCCGCCTCCAAGCAGCCGCTTCCAATGCCTACTCCAAGCTCTTCCTCTTCAACAACCCTGCCTCCAGCTTTCGTGATTCGCTCGTCGAGCGCCAAAAACGGATACACCACGAAGTAGAGCGATTGGAATCCGGTGTGCGGGGCACCCTCACCATCACCATGAATCCAGACGGCAGCGCCCGCTACGTCTTCCTAAAGCCCTACCATACCTACCGCATGACGATAGGCTACTCCTTCTCGCATGGCGTGAACAGGCCCGGCGAGCTTTCCATCCACCACTTCGGCCTGCGTGACCTCAACACGGACGACTTCGTGGACATGGAACTCTACGACTTCGTCAACAACGGCCTGCCTGTGCTGTACGTGGACTTGATTCGGGGCGTCGTGACTTCCGAAGACCCTTGGAACATCACCAATGTCATACACGCCATCGAGGATGTGGTGGCGGCGTCGGTGCTGCCGATGGAGTGAGCTTCAATCATTCAGCGAGATTCCTTTTATCGCCAATAGCTTTCGCCAGATTTCCACAATCAGCTTAACCTTCTTCGGCCTTTCGGCGTGGGGCCAACTTTGCCAAAAATGTCTGCGTAATGCATTTGACAGAGGAGCAACTGCGCAGTTTTTGACGAGAAACGAGGCATCAAACTGAGGGAGGGAATTTCAACGAAAAGGCTAATTTTGCCAGCCCATTCACTCGGTTTTCTTCATCAAAACAAATCTTGCGCAAGCAATATCCAACATGGCAAAAAGAGCAATTCCACTCGTTGACCTCTCCAAATTCACTGCCGGCACACCGGAAGAGCGCACCGCTTTCGTAGCCGAGCTGGGCAAGGCGTTCCACGAAATCGGCTTCGTCGGCGTCATCAACCACGGCATCCCTAAGCAGTTGATTGACGATTTTTACCGCAGCAGCCGGGCGTTTTTTGCACTGCCAGAAGACGTGAAACGGCAGTACGAGATACCCGGTCTCGCTGGTCAGCGGGGCTACACTTCTTTCGGAAAAGAGCACGCCAAGCAGTCAACGGTGGCGGATCTAAAGGAGTTTTTTCAGATCGGCCAAGAAACCGGCGATGAAGCAGTGCCTTCCGACCACTACCCGCACAACGTGGCCGTGGCCGAAATACCCGAGTTCCACAAATTGGGGCGTGAACTGTACCAGAGTTTTGAAAAATCGGGTGGCCAACTGCTCAAGGCCATTTCCATCCACCTCGGCCTCGGTGACGGCTATTTTGACCAGCACATCCACCTCGGCAACAGCATCCTGCGGGCGATTTTTTACCCGCCCATCACGCAGGAACCTGCCAGTGCCATCCGTGCCGAGCAGCACGAGGACATCAACCTCATCACCCTGCTCGTGGGCGCCTCCGCAGGCGGCCTCCAAGTCCTCACGAAGGACAACGAATGGCTGGAAGTGGTGCCGGAGCAGGACGAAATCGTCATCAACGTCGGCGACATGCTCCAGCGCCTGACCAACAACTACCTGAAATCCACCACCCACCGGGTCGTGAACCCGCCCCGTGAGGAGTGGCACAACCCACGGCTCAGCATCCCGTTCTTCCTGCACCCCCGCAGCGACATGGACTTGAGTTGTTTGCCTTCCACGGTCACCGCCGAAAGTCCGCTGGCTTACGAGCCGATTACGGCAGGGGAGTATTTGAATGAGAGGTTGCGGGAGATTGGGTTGAAGAAGTAGGGAATGGTTTGGGAATAAAAAATGGGGTTGGCCTGATGTGGTCAACCCCATTTTAATTTTAACTATTGACAGTTTCAATCTGGAATCCGGCAGATTTTTTCATAAACCTGCTTTTTGAGCTTCTTCTGTCTTTCTTCCAAAAAAGCGCCAAGATTTTGCTCAGGAAAATCCCTTTTGAGCATCAGAAGTCCCCGTACGATTTGAAGCTGCACGGGGTCTTCTAAAAGATTGAGTTCTACCACTGCCTTTTCTTCTTCTCGAAGCTGGCCTTCGGCATAGTCAATTAATGAATTGATATTTATTGCGGATTGCATTTCTACATGTGTTGATGCCGTCGTAGCACAACCCTTAAAGCTGCTTTTGCTTTTGACAGGCAATTTTTGGAATGCCCCTCTGAAATGGATAGAGCTTCGGCAATTTCTTCATGGCTGTAATCTTCCAAGACATACAACCTAAGTATTTGCTCCCAAAGCGGGGGAAGGGTCTTTAAAGCTGCCTCCATTTCATCGGAGAAAGGGTGGTCAGATGAAATTTCAATGCTTCTGCCGTGCTCGGCTTCCAAGTCCACCTTCGATTTGTGGCTCAGATAATCTTGACTTCGGGTGAAATCAATGATGCAGTTTTTGGCAACATGGAAAACAAAATGGTCTAAACCTGTTTTACCGTTTTCCTTCTGCTGCGCAGCCATTTGCAGAAGTCGTTCCAAACGCTCCTTCGTGAAAATGTTCACAAAAGTGTTTTGAGTGGCCTCCTCCGCAAACTCTAACGATTGCAGATAACTATAAACATACGCCAAGACGGGTTTGAAATAGTGCTTATGTATGGTTGAATAGAGTTTTTCGGCATTGTAGCCAATGTTTACTGTAAAAGTCAAATTTAATTTCTTCATGAAATTTGAATTTTTGTTTTTTCAAACAGCTTGTTTTTCCCTGTGTTAGTGTCTTCATGGATGAATCGTTTATTTAACCGTATCAGTAAGAAAGAATGGCGAACATTTTTAGAGAACGTATTGGCTAATGAAAAGGTCATCTGTAATTCATGATTTTTTATTTCATCGAATCAAATGCCTTACTATGAAAACCAATGAGGATAAACAGTGTAGAATTTCAGGCGCCCAATTGAAGAATACTGGAACCAACAGTGTCAGATGGGCAATTATTCCTAAAATATCCTTCAAAATCGAAACCGCCTCCTTAAAACTCAAAGTCTTTTTTTCCTCTTTCATTGCTTTAGATTTTTGCCCATAAAAACGGAGCAAAGCATCCAAAGGTCATTTCAATTTTGGAGCAACCTGCTGCAAAATTGCCAAAGCCATTCAACCTGTTGGCCCAAAAAATTCCCCTACCTTCGCACCGCATCGCCAGAACATACATGCCGGACAACTGTTAGTTCCAAATTCACGGCAAACCCAGTCTATAAATGGCAAAGAAATCATCACCCACTACCCCAAAACTTCCCAAAGAAGCAGTCGCCCCGTCAATCGTCAATCGTCAATCGTCAATCCTTGACGAAGACGTCATCGAAATCATCGGTGCCAAGGAGCACAACCTCAAGGACATCTCCCTCCGCATTCCCCGCAACAAGCTCGTGGTAATCACGGGCATCAGCGGCAGCGGCAAGTCGTCGCTGGCCTTCGACACCATCTACGCCGAGGGGCAGCGCCGCTACATGGAGACCTTCAACGCCTACGCTCGGCAGTTTTTGGGGGAAATGGAGCGGCCCGACGTGGAGCAGATTACCGGCCTCAGTCCCGTCATTTCCATCGAACAAAAGACCACCGGACGCAATCCCCGCTCCACCGTTGGCACCATCACCGAAGTGTATGACTTCATGCGCTTGCTCTTCGCAAGGGTCGGCGAGGCGTACTCGCACATCTCCGGCAAAAAAATGGTGCGCTACACCGAGGAACAGATGATGGACGAAATCATGGAGCAGTTCAACGGACGGAAGGTCATGCTCCTCGCACCGCTCATCCGGGGGCGCAAGGGCCACTACCGAGAGTTGTTCGACCAGATGCGCAAGCAGGGCTACACCAAGATACGGGTGGACGGTGTGGTGCTCGACATCACCCCCGAAATGCAAGTGGACCGTTACAAAGTCCACGACATCGAACTCGTGGTAGACAAACTTTCGGTCGCCAACGAGCGGCGGGAACGCATTTCGGCTTCGATGCAAACGGCCTTGAAAATGGGGAACGGACTCATCATGGTCTTGGGGATGAGGGATGAGGAATCAGGAATGCAGGGGGCAGGAGCCATTCATCCCTCATCCCTCATTCCTCATGCCTCTCTAACCGTTTTCTCGAAACATTTAATGGATGCAGAACACAGCCTCAGCTACGAGGAACCCAACCCCAATTCCTTCTCTTTCAACTCGCCTTATGGCGCCTGCCCCACCTGCAATGGCCTCGGCCAAATCAACGGCGTGGACTTGGCCAAGGTCGTTCCCGACGACACAAAGAGCATCAACCAAGAGGGCATCGTGCCTTTCGGAGAGGTGCGGGACAACTACACGTTCAAGCAGCTCAAGGAAATTGCGAAGCAATACAAGTTCACGTTCGACACACCCGTGAAGGACATCCCCAAAACGGCACTCGACGTTATCCTGTACGGCGGTGGGGAGGCCATCAAACTGCCCTCCATCAGCAGCGACAACGAGTGGGTGTTCAGCTTGGCGCAGGAGGGCCTTGCGAAGCAACTCAAGCGCTGGTACGAGGACACGTCGAGCGAAAAAATCAGGCAGTGGGCCGAGGATTTCATGACCGTGGACACCTGCCCCACCTGCAACGGCCAGCGCCTCAAGGTCGAAAGCCTGCATTTTAAAATCGCTGAAAAGAACATCGCCGAACTGGCCGACATGGATATTCAGGCGCTCGCTGACTGGCTAAATGAACTCGATAATAAGTTGACGGACAGGCAGTTGATCATCGGGAAAGACGTTTTGAAGGAAATCCGTCTGCGCATCGGCTTCCTTCTCCATGTGGGGCTGGACTATATCTCGCTCAACCGCACGGCCCGCACACTCAGTGGCGGCGAGAGCCAGCGGATTCGGTTGGCTACGCAAATCGGGTCGCAGCTCACGGGCATCACCTACATCCTCGACGAGCCAAGCATCGGGCTGCACCAGCGGGACAACCAGCGCCTCATCACCGCCCTGCGGGAACTCACCGACATCGGCAACACGGTGCTGGTGGTAGAACATGACAAGGACATTATGCTCGCCGCCGACTACCTGATTGACCTCGGCCCCGGTGCCGGAAAGCACGGCGGCGAACTCGTCGGTGAGGGCATCCCAAGTAGTTTTTTCCAAATGAGCACGCTCACGGCGGATTACCTGAACGGCAAGCGCCAAATCGAGGTGCCGAAGAAACGCCGAGCAGGCAACGGCCATTTCCTCGAACTGACAAAAACCACCGGCCACAACCTGAAGAACGTGACACTGCGCCTGCCTCTGGGCACTTTTACTTGCGTAACGGGCGTCAGCGGCAGTGGCAAAAGCTCGCTCATCAACGAGACGCTGTACCCGATTTTGCGGCAGCATTTTTACAAAAGCGTGCAGCGGCCATTGACTTTTGGGGAAATAAAAGGGCTAGAGCATTTGGACAAGGTCATCGAGATTGACCAGTCGCCCATCGGACGCACGCCTCGCTCAAACCCGGCCACGTACACCAACCTGTTCAGCGAAATCCGCAACCTGTTCACTGGTTTGCCGGAGGCAAAAATCAGGGGCTACAAGGCCGGACGCTTCAGCTTCAACGTGAAGGGCGGCAGGTGCGAGACCTGTCAGGGCAGCGGCCAGCGGGTCATCGAGATGAACTTCCTGCCGGATGTGTATGTGGAATGTGAGACTTGCCTCGGTCGCCGATATAATCGGGAGACGCTGGAGGTGTTGTACAAAGGCAAGAGCATCAACGACGTGCTGAACATGACGGTGGAGGAAGCAACCATTTTCTTTGAACCTGTGCCAAAAATCCACCGCAAGCTGAAGACGCTGAACGACGTGGGCCTCGGCTATATCACCCTCGGCCAGCAGGCCACCACCCTCAGCGGCGGTGAGGCGCAGCGTGTGAAATTGGCGGAGGAGCTTTCCAAAAAAGACACGGGCAACACCCTTTACATCCTTGACGAACCCACCACGGGCCTGCATTTCGAGGACATCCGCCACCTGTTGCGGGTATTGAATAAGCTGGTGGAGAAAGGTAACACCGTCCTCGTCATCGAGCACAACCTCGACGTGGTGAAAACGGCAGACTGGATCGTGGACATGGGCCCCGACGGCGGTGGGCGTGGTGGTAAAATCGTGGTGGAAGGTACGCCGGAGACGGTGGCGAAGAAGAAGGGGAGCTTTACGGGGGAGTTTTTGAAAATGGAAATGTCATGAGATTAAAACAAGATGCTTCATTTCTGATTGGAGAAGAATTGATCCAGATTTGTCACGGGCTTTATGATTTGCAATTCCGCTTTTATAAGCCCGATACCTAATATTTCGTCAGGTTATAAAGTTGGATGGCGTTGTTGCATGAAGAAATTG
>DIUC01000021.1 GCA_002435785.1 Saprospiraceae bacterium UBA6168
ATGAAGTTTAGTGCTAAAACTCCCCGCCATCGCAAACCCCCGAACCGTTCATGACAATCAAACAAGAAAAAAGATGAAAAAAAAATCACAACTACCCTTTACAACAGTTGGACATTGCAGGACGAGTACTCGGGAAGTAATGATTTTTGCAGCAATCGTTTTCACGATTTTGGTGATTGAGCTAACATTTACTATGATATTGGGGGCAGCGGCACCTCTTGAACAAGAATGTTAAAAATGAGTAATTCTGATAAGATTATCAAAATTGTACTGATTGTAATCTTCATTGGCTGTCTTGCTGATATGCCATACGGATATTTTCAACTCGTGCGTTTCTTGGGAATGGTTGGCTTTGGTATTCTTGCCTTCAAAGCAAGCAGCCGGAGAAACAATCTGTTTCTTGTAATTTGGCTCGCATCGGCAATTCTAATCAACCCTATCGTTAAAATTTCATTGGGCAGAGCGTTGTGGAACGTAATAGATGTGATTTGGGCTATTATCTTATTTGCCAGTTTATGGGCTGAAAAAGCAAACGACAAGGAAAACGAGTGAATAGAGCAATATAAACTTGATGACTTCACGGAAGGCACAGAAAGCTTCCTCAAAACCGCTGACAATCCCAGCGGTTTTCGTATTTTTGTACCAAATTGTTTGACATGAAATTTGCAGACGTAAAGAACGACATCGCTTTTCGCAAAATCTTCGGCAACGAGAACAAAAAGGAAGTACTTATTTCCTTCTTGAATGCTGTCCTTGAATTTGAGGGCAAGCACCAAATCATGGATGTCACTATCCTGAACCCTTACCAATTGCCAAAGTTCCGGGACGGGAAGGCAACTATCATTGACGTGAAAGCACGAGACCAAAGCGGTCGAGAGTTCATCGTTGAGATGCAAGTAGCCGACGCTTTGGGTTTCAGCAAGCGGGTATTGTACTACACTTCGCAGGGCTACGTCAGCCAAATTGACAGAGGCGAGTTTTACGACAGACTGAACCCGACAATTTTTGTGGGTATTTTGGACTTCGAGTTATCGCAAAATCCAAAATACATCAGCCGCCATCGAATACTTGACGTGGAGACGGGCGAGCGGATAATGGAGGACATGGAGTTCAACTTTATCGAACTGCCAAAATTCAAAGTGCAGCGAAAAGACCTAAAAACGCTTGTTGAGAAGTGGGTGTATTTCATTAAAGAAGCGGAAAACCTTGAAGTTATCCCGGAGGGCATAGACGACCCCGGACTGAAAGCGGCGTATGAACAGGCAAATATTCAAACATGGTCGCCGGAAGAATTGGAGGCTTATGACTATGCTGGTTTGCGAGAAACAGAGGAAAAGTTGCGCCTTGCAAAAGCAGTAAGAGATAAGCAAATAAATATAGCAAGACAAATGAAGCAAGACAAAATTGACAAAGAAATAATAAAAAAATACACCGAGTTGACGGACGAAGAAATAGATGAAATATAAAATGCCACGAACCATGCACTCAACGCCAACCGCCGCCAAGCCCAACCCGCAAAGCCAACGCAGGCGGCGGTATGCGTGAGTGCAGCCGTTCAATCAAAAAATCAATCATACCCGTTACCGCAAGTCTTTAGCGAAGCGGGACTTGCAAGACCAGCACAACCAACACAACAAATACCCAAATATGAAAACAGTAGTATTTCTCGCCTTTCTCATTTCACTTTCCCTAAGCTGCGCCACCAAGCAGTTTGCCCAATCCGCTCAACTTCAATGTTCCAAATTCAAAAATGGGACATTCGAGCAGTATCAGGATTCCATCAGAATAGAAACTGTGAGGTTCGATAGCATACAGATTGAAAAGATGCATTTGGGCGAAATCAAATACAAGGTTAAATGGACCTCCGAATGTGAATACAATTTGGAACTGCTATCCAGCACGATAGCGGCTTTCAACAACAAAATCGGCAGCAAATATTTCATCACTATTTTATCTACTGACAAAAGCGAGTACAGTTATGAGTGCCTGATTGGAGGAACAGACTTTAAGGTCAGGGGGACACTGAAAAAGATAAAATAGGCTCAGCAATCAACAATCCAACCATAACCTTTAACTTTAAAACTAAATCAAATGGCAAGTACTTCAGAAGCCACCATTGGCAGCAACCTCACCAGCCTGGACAAACTCATCGCCAAGTACACCGAAATGGGGCCGTCCTACAATCCGGGCAAGGTGTCACAGCAACTCTCCTCACTCGTCACCCTCAAGACGACCGCTGCCGCTGCCCACAAGGCCGCCGGTGAGGCGAAGGATAAGTTTAGCCTCATCGCAGCAGAACGGGATGCCATCTTCGCTCAGCTCCGTAAGCTGACGACCCGCTGCCTCAACGCTTTCCAAAACTCGGATGCGCTGGACACGGTGAAGAACATTGCGAAATCGAGGGCCGACAAAATCAGGGGAATGGATACAACAGGGCCGGAAGGCCCCTCCACCAGTCAGCAGTCGTATGGGATGATTGCGGAGAATTTTGGCCTTTTCATCGAGCTACTGCGGGCCGAGCCGACCTACCTGCCGGGCAAGGACGATATAAAACTGCCTGCCTTGGACGCCCTCTTGGTGACGATGCTGGCCAAGAACTTGGAAGTGGAGCCTGTACTGGTGGCCTATAAATCCGCACTGAGCAACCGGGACGAAATCTTTTTCGCCAAAAACACGGGCTTGGTGGACATTGCGCAAGGCACCAAAAAATACATCCTGAGTGATTTCGGTACGGATTCCCCAGAGTACGCAGCGGTGAAGGGCATCAAGTTTAGGCGTAAAAGCAAGTAATGAACTGGCTTTGGGAAACTGCTTCCTTAAAAAGTCGTCCGTCGCTACAGCGGACGACTTTTTTATTTTCTGCCACCGTCATTGGCCGAACTGCCACCGTCACTGGCCGAACCGATACCGTCATTGTCCGAACTGCCACCGTCATTGTCCGAACCGATACCGTCACTGGCCGAACTGCCACCGTCATTGTCCGAACTGACACCGTCACTGGCCGAACTGCCACCGTCATTGCTCGAACTGACACCGTCACTGGCCGAACTGCCACCGTCACTGGCCGAACTGACACCGTCACTGGCCGAACCGATACCGTCATTGATGGAACTGGTATCCTGATTGGTCAAACTCGCCACCCAATTGATGGAACTGAGGAGCATATTTATAGTTATTCTAACTTGTCTGGTCAATTAGGCAGCACAGTTGAGCATTTCAACGCAAAGGCTTATTTTAACGCAAGGGCGCAAAGACGCAAAGGCGCAAAGCGTGATTATTATTATGCTTTGCGTCCTTGCGTCTTTGCGCCTTTGCGTTAAAAAAACCTGCTTTAAAGCCCATTGACCACCCTTTGCGTTCCGTCCTTCACCAGTCTATAACCAAAATTGACGACCATACCCAATTTCAGGCTCGTGAGCCGGAGGTAGGTCAGTACCTGAGCATTGTACAAGGGAATGTTCTGCTCTGTAGCTTTGACTTCCACAATAACGAGGCCGCCCACCAGCAAATCCAGACGGAGTGGGGTTTTGAGTTGTTTCCCTTTGTATGGAATGGGTACCAGATTTTGACGCTCTACGTGGACACCTCGCAGTAAAAGTTCTTCGGCAAGTGCTTCTTCATATACACTTTCAAGGAGGCCGGGCCCGCCAAGTTCTCGGTGTACTTCGATGGCGGCACTGAGGATAATGCGGCTTAGTTCGTTCTCTGTCATAGTCGTTTAGGTTTAGGTGAGCAATGAGACAAAGAACGCAATGATTTTATTTAACGCAAAGAGGGCTTTTTATTTAAACGCAAAGGCGCAAAGACGCTAAGACGCAAAGCGTGATTAAACTTTGCGCCCTTGCGTCTTTGCGTTAAAAAATCCTTGTGCTGAATCACCTAAACAACTGCGCCATATCCACCTGTTTGCGGATAATGTTTTCCAGCTCCGTAATGCTCACCCGCTGCTGCGCCATGCTGTCCCGCTCACGCAATGTGACAGTATCGTTTTCCAGCGACTCGAAGTCCACCGTGATGCAGAACGGCGTGCCGATGGCATCCTGTCGGCGGTAAAGCTTGCCGATGCTGCCCGTATCATCGTACTGGCCGGGGAAGTTGAATTTGAGTGTGTTGAAAATATGTTTTGCTTTCGCAACAAGCCCCGTTTCATTCCGCTTGAGCGGCATCACGGCGAACTTCAGCGGGCTGAGCGCCGGGTGCAGTTTCAGCACATCACGGGAGTTGCCCTCGCCGTCCGAGTTGTCGCCGACGGCCTCCTCCACGAGCGCATTGCCCATCATGGCGAGGAACATCCGGTCGCAGCCGATGCTCGTTTCCACCACGAACGGCACATAGTTCTCGTTCGTCTCCGGGTCGAAGTATTGGAGCTTCTTGCCGGAAAGCTTCTGGTGCTCTGTCAAGTCGAAGTCGGTGCGGGAGTGAATGCCCTCCAACTCCCGGAAGCCAAACGGAAACTCGAACTGGATGTCCACAGCGGCATCGGCGTAGTGCGCCAGGTTCTCGTGGTCATGGAATCGGAGCTTGTCGGGCGAGGTGCCGAGGGCCAGGTGCCACTTTAGGCGGAACTGCTTCCAGTAGTCGTACCAGTCCTTTTGGGTGCCGGGCTTCACGAAGAACTGCATCTCCATCTGCTCAAACTCCCGCATCCGGAAGATGAACTGCCGTGCCACTATCTCGTTGCGGAACGCCTTGCCAATCTGCGCAATGCCGAACGGCAGCTTCTGGCGGGTGGTCTTCTGCACGTTCAGGAAGTTGACGAAGATGCCTTGCGCCGTCTCTGGGCGGAGGTAGAGCTTGCCTTCTTCGCCAGCGATATTGCCGAGCTGGGTATTGAACATGAGGTTGAACATGCGCACCTCCGTCCAGTTGCGGCTGCCTGTGTCGGGGTCAGCGATTTCCAGCTCGTTGATTAAAGCGGTGAGCGCAGGCATGTCCTCCTTGCGGAGCGCCTCGTTCATGCGGTCGTTGATGTCGGCGGCCTTCTTCAGGTACTCCGACACACGAGGATTGGTTTCCCGGTACAGCTTTTCGTCGAAAGTCTCCCCAAAGCGTTTCTTCGCCTTTTCGACTTCCTTATCGGCCTTCTCCTCCAGCTTCTCCATCACGCCCTCGATGAGCTGGTCGGCCCGGTAGCGGCGCTTGCTGTCCTTGTTGTCCACGAGCGGGTCGTTGAAGGCATCCACGTGACCGCTGGCCTTCCAAGTGTTGGGGTGCATGAAGATGGCAGCGTCGAGGCCCACGATGTTCTCGTGCATCTGCACCATGCTTTTCCACCAGTATTCCTTGATGTTGTTTTTGAGCAAAACGCCGTAGGGGCCGTAATCGTACACGGCACTGAGGCCGTCATAGATTTCTGACGATTGGTAAATGAAGCCGTATTCTTTACAGTGGGAGGTCAGCTTTTTGAATAAATCTACTGGTTGAGACATGGTGATGCGATTTCGGATTGGGGATTTCGGATTTCGGATTGCTGGGCAAACGGAAACCGTGAATCCATGAATTTTGGTAAACGGTTTTTGGGTAAAATGTTGCTGAATTGGAACGCAAAGCTACGCAATGGCTCGCCAAAAAATTATTTACAGTTGCGACCCAGCGAACAGTAGGAACAGCACACCAATCGCAATGCGGTACCAGCCGAAGCCAGTAAACCCGTGCTTATCCAGCAGCTTCACGAACCATTTCACGGCCACGATGGCCGTCAAGAACGCCACCACGAAGCCGATACCGATGGTCGTCCATTGGTCGCCAGTGATGGTGCCCTCGAATTTGTACAGGTCGAGGACAGAGGCAGCCGCCATCGTCGGGATGGCCAACAGGAAGGAGAACTCGGCGGCGCTTTTTTTCGAGAGGCCGTTGAACATGCCACCGATAATCGTTGCAGCAGCCCTCGATACTCCCGGCACCATCGAAATCACCTGAAAGCAACCGATGAGGAAGGCTTGCTTAAAGCTGATGTTGGCCAGTTCGTCGTCGGTTTGCTCAATGCTGGGGCCCATCCGCTTGTCGAGGATGATGAGCACGATGCCACCCAAGATGAGCGAAGTGGCCACCACCCAGTGGTTGAACAGGTAGGTCTTGATGATTTTGTAAAACAGCAGGCCCAGCACCGCCGAAGGCAAAAACGCCACGAACAGTTTCAGGTAAATATCGAACCGGAGCAGGAACCGCTTGGCGTACAGCAGCACGATGGCCATGATGGCCCCAAGCTGTATGACGATTTCGAAGGTTTTGGTGAACTCGTCCTCGCCGTTGCCCAAAAGGTGGTTGAGCAGAATCATGTGGCCCGTGGACGAAACCGGCAGGAACTCGGTCAGCCCTTCGACGATAGCGGTGAGAATGGCGTCAATGATGGACATTTAAGTTGGCGGTTTAGAAAGTTTAGGCGGTTTAGGATGTTTAATTTGAGCCTGATGCTGGTTAACCCTACTCAACTTTCTAAACCCGCTAAACCTCGCCTGACAGAAACTAAAAAAGTGCATTCCCCGACGTGGAGGATGCACTTTTTTTATCAAAAGGAAGGCAGAAATTACATCGTGGCGATGTGGTGCATCAAGCTGCTCTTGAGGTTTGCAGCTTTGTTGCCATGCCAAGTGTTCTTTTTGGCCAATTTGTCAATCATGCTGACAACCTTCGGCAAGAACTTTTCTGCTTCTGATTTTTCAGTCAACTCACGCAGCGCCTTGATGGCGGTACGGGCTGTTTTCTTGCTGTGACGGTTGCGGGTACGCTTTTTTTCGTCTTGGCGGATACGCTTTTTCGATGATTTATGATGTGCCATATCTTAGTTGAAAATGAAAATTTAGCTTGCTGAAAAGGCATTTTTTGACACCTTTTTCAAATGGTCGGCAAAGATAGGGTTTTAAGAATGAGAATAGAAAGCCTTGTTCAAGTTTTTTTTATACTCCAAAGAAATTCTTCCAACTGTCAGTGGAGCTGTCAAGCCAATTTTACCTTAGAAAAGAGGATGCGAATGCATCTCCGTGTCGAGCGTTCTGCCACGCATACCCGCTAAAAAAGCTGCATTTGCAACAGATAAACCCCCACACCTGCGAAATACCCCAACAGGGCCAGCAGGCTGATTTTTTTCAAGTACCAGATGAAGTTTATCTGCTCCATGCCCATCGCCGCTACACCTGCCGCCGAACCAATGATGAGCGCACTACCACCCGTGCCAGCACAGTAAGCAAGGAACAGCCAAAAACTGTGGTCGGTTGGGTATTGCTCCAGTGAGTACATGCCCTGGGCGGCCGCTACCAATGGCACGTTGTCAACGATGGAGGAAAGTAGTCCGATGGCCACCACGATTACGTTTTCGTTCCCGATGGCATTGGCGAGCCAGACGGCCATTTCCTTCAACATGCCCGCCGATTGCAGCGCAGAAATGGCCACTAATATGCCGAGGAAGAACAGGACGCTGGCAGCGTCAATTTTCCGCAGGGCATGAACCACCGACAGTGCGCCTTTTTCCTCAAGGTCTTTATTGTGGTGCAATAGCTCCGTGACTACCCAAAGCACACCGAGCGACAGCAACATGCCCATGAACGGGGGCAAGTGCGTCACGGTCTTGAAGATAGGAACGAACAACAGTCCGCCCAGCCCGAGGTAGAAAACGATGTTGCGCTCCCTTGCCGTCGTATTGCTTTTTTCGGGCTTAATGGCGACTTGAGGCAGGGTAGGGGCCTCTTTTTTCACCTGCCACGTCAAGTACAAAAGTGGCACCGCCAGGCAGGCCACGCTGGGCAGAAATACATTTAGGACAATCGACCCAGCGCTGATTTGGTTGCCAATCCAGAGCATGGTGGTGGTCACATCTCCCAGAGGCGACCATGCCCCGCCCGCATTTGCCGCCACGACGATGATGCCCGCAAAGAACAGGCGGTCTTTTTGGTCGCTCAGTATTTTGCGCATCAGCGAAACCATGACAATGGTGGTGGTTAGGTTGTCGAGGGCTGCCGAGAGGAAGAAGGTGATGAACCCAACCATCCAGAGCAGCTTAGTGGGGCTGTCAGTCTTTATTCGGTCGGTGATGAGTTGGAAGCCATCGTGAGCGTCAATCAATTCCACGATGACCATTGCGCCAAGCAAGAAAAAGAGGATGCCGGACAGCTCGCCCATGTGTTCTTCCAGTTGGTGGTTGATTACATGGGAATCGTTGCTGAAAAGCACGAAAATCGTCCAGCAAAGCACTCCTGTAATGAGCGCCGAAGCGGCTTTGTTGATTTTGATGGGGTGCTCGAAAGCGATGGCTGCATAGCCCAAAACAAAGGTGACTGCAAGCAGTATTTCCATAAATTAGCGTTTGGTTAAGGGGCAAATAAAGAGAAACCTATTGGAAAAATCTGCATTTGGCTTTTATTTTACCAATAACTTTTGAGTTTGGCGGCGGCGATACCCTGCCTAATTGCCTGAAAACAGGGTATTGGCAAATGAGCCTGTGGGGTTCAAATGCCATTGGCAACAACCTGACAAGGTTAGACGGAATCTCCTTTTTCCCTCTTTTTTTCCTTTTTTTCTTTCAAATAAATCCCATCCTCCTCAATCCGCACTAACCGCTGTTTGTACAGGCCGCCCAGCGTCATCTTGAAGGTCTTTTTGCTCATTTCAAAAACCCGGATGATGTCCTCCGGGCTGCTCTTGTCAGTGAAGGGTAGGAAGCCGTTGTTGGCCATGAGCTTGGCCAAAAGTTTTTGGGAATAGGTCTCGACCTTGCCGTAGCCGGGCCGCTGCAGCGATATATCCAATTTGCCATCGGGTCGAATGGTCTTTACGAATCCCTTGCGCTCGTCGCCCCGCTCCACCCGCTCGAATAGCTCGTTTTCATAAACGAGGCCCCGGTAGCGGTGGTTGACGATGACGTTCACGCCGAGGTCGGTGGGGTCGTCAATGATGAGGTCCACGGCTTGGCCTTGCTTGAGGTCAATGTCCTCCTTCTCCAAAAACTTCTGGTAGCGCCCGCTGGCCACCAGGCGCTCCGTTTTTTCATCCAAAAAAAGGTGGACCATGTACCAACCACCGACGGACATGCGCCCCGGCTGCTCCTTGAACGGTACCATGAGGTCCTTCTCTAAGCCCCAATCGAGGAAAGCGCCCACGTTGTTCACTTCCCGCACCTGGAGGCAAGCGAACTCGTCGAGCTTTATCCTTGGCTCGGTGGTGGTGGCGGTGATGCGGTCTTCCGAGTCCTTAAAGATGAACACCCGTAGGTACTGTCCTTCCTCCAGGCCTTCCTCTGGGATGAACTTGTTGGGCAGCAGCACTTCCCTGGTGCCTTCCCGGTCGGTCAGGTAGATGCCGTTGTCCGTTTGCCGGACGGCCCGCAGGCGGTTGAATTTGCCGAGGGTAATCATGGTTGGATTGTTGAATTTGCTTGTTCCATTAGGTAAAGTTGCCGGTAAATGATTTTCGAGAAAAAAGCCTTAATTCGTTTTCATCACCACATTGTCGATCAACCGAACGGCCCCAAGTCGCACGGCAGTGCAGGCAACCACCAGCCCGTGGTCTTCAAATGCGAGGATTGGTTCAAGGGTGTCGCCGTCCACAATTTCAAAATACTCAGGCTCCATGCCCGTCACCGATAGCGAGTGGAGCGCAGCCGCTTTTAATGTGGCTGGCGGATGGCTGTGCATTTGGGCCTTTGCCTCACTGAGGGCTTGAAAAATCAGCGGGGCAAGTGCTCGTTGTGATGGAGTCAGCAGCGTGTTTCGGCTGCTCATGGCGAGGCCGTCGGGCTCCCGCACGGTTTCGCACATGTGCAGCTTTGCGGACAAGCCCAATTGCGAGAGCATTTCTTGTACGATAGCAAATTGCTGAAAGTCTTTTTGCCCCATGAAAAGCTGGTCGGGCTGGACGATGTCGAGCAGCCGCTTCACCACCTGTGCCATTCCAGCGAAGTGGCCCGGACGGTGCGCACCTTCCATCAGCTTGTCCAGCGCCCCGAATTCCAAGTGGAGCGGGGACTGCTTGCCATTGGGGTACACCTCTGCCACATCGGGCATAAAGAGTACGGAGCAACCGCTTTCTATCAGCAGGGCAATGTCGCTTTCAGGTGTGCGTGGGTACTTCGCCAAGTCGTTTGCCTCGTTGAACTGGGTCGGGTTAACGAAGATGCTGCAAACGGTGCAGGTAGTCTCAGTCGCCGATTTGCGCACCAAAGAGGCATGGCCTTGGTGAAGGGCGCCCATGGTTGGCACAAATCCTATGCGCTTGCCCTCCCGTTTTCGAGCGTCCAAGTGGTGGCGCAGGTCGGCTACTTTTTTGAACAAATACATGATTGTCAGTTGGTTGAAGCCCGACGGCGATGCGCCTGACTTTGTCCGATTTGTTTGGGCAATTGTGGAAAACGGGCAAAAGTAGCCGTTTTTGCAAAGTTGGCCCTATGGGAAAAGCAACTTCGGGGCGGGCCGTGGTGATTTTGGCAAATGCGGCAGTGCATTGGTTTCGCCGAAGTGGGTGCTGAGGTTGGTGCCTTGGCCGCCAAAAGATTGTTTTGCGCCCATTCTAAAGCCATACTGGCGGCTGGGCTAAGGGTTGTGAAAATTTTTATGTGGCCAGAAGGTGCATTAGTCCGCATTTTTTTTTAGTATCTTTGCAGCCAAGTTCATTGAGAAGTATTTTTTTCAAAAAAAAACTCAAAACAACATGGTAGAAAAGAAGAAGCTTTTGTTTGTGACGCAGGAGTTGGACCCCTACACGGCCATCACGGAGGTGTCAGAAATTGTGAAAAAACTGCCGGAATATGCCCAATCCAATGGCATGGAAATACGGGTACTGATGCCCAGGTACGGGGTTATCAACGAGCGCAGGCACCGTTTGCACGAAGTGGTGCGGCTTTCGGGAATGAACATTATCGTTGACGACGACGACTATCCTTTGATAATAAAGGTGGCCTCGCTCCCCGGTGCAAGGCTCCAGGTTTACTTTCTGGACAACGACGATTTCTTCAAGCGCAAGACTGGTTTTGCGGACGACAACGGGAATCCCTACGAGGACAATCCCGACCGCATGATTTTCTTCTGCAAGGGCGTGATTGAAACGGTGCGCAAGTTCGGCTGGCCACCCGACATCATCCATTGCCACGGCTGGATGACGAGCCTCATCCCGATGTACATCCGGGAGGCTTACAAAACCGAGCCGCTGTTCCAAAATTCTAAGATTATCTATTCAGCATACGACTCTGAAATGGACACCCATTTCTCCGATGCATTTATCGAGAAGGCCAGCATCAACAACCTCAACCGCAGCGACCTTGATGCCTACTTGAACGAAGGCGCTGTGTTCTTGCACAAAGGTGCCATCACTTACTCCGATGCCATCATACGAGGCAGTGAGCACTTGCCCGACGACGTGGAGCAACTCATCATCGAGTCTGGCAAACCAGCACTTGCCTTCCACGGCGAGGAGGACATGCTGCCAGCCTACATGGAGTTCTACAACTCAATGCTGGTGGAAGAGGAGGCAGTTTGATGCGAAAAGTCATTGGACATTGGTCATGTCGTCACCGTTTTTCGGGGGCAAATGACCAATGGCCAACTGACAAGTTCGTTATTCCAGCAATCCTTCAAGCAACCTTTTGACTTGCCATCAACACTTTCCTTTCGACATTTTTTCAGAAAAAATCACCGGCTTCCTTTACGCATGAATAAACTAATCAACTCAGCATTTTTGTTGCTGACAATTTCCCTCATTGCCTTGTTTTCTTGCAACGACCCGTCATCCCTCGGCTCTGACCTACTTTCTGGCGACCAATTGGACACGGAGTTTACCGACACGCTCACCTTGAGGGCACGTACAGTCCCCAACGACTCGCTCACCGTATGGGGGCCGGGTGTCAATGGGGTCGTCTTCCAGAATTTCGCATTTGGCGACTTTCAAGACCCCGTATTCGGCAGGACGGTGTCCAGCATTTATGCACAGGTGGTCACCAATGCAAGCCCTCCAAAATTCAAGAAAGGAACCAGTGTGCTCGACTCTGTCGTGCTGACATTGGCCTACAATGCCGACCTCAGCTATGGTAAAATAGACGAGCCATTCACCATCGAGGTCTATGAAATGAGCGAGTCCTTGGATGCAAAAAAGAAGTACTTGGCCAGCGATAGCTTTTCGGTGAAACCAACCCCGATTGCGGTGCACACTTTTGTACCTAACACCAAGGACAGTTTGACCGTCATGGAAATCAATGCCGACACCGCCAGATCAGTAAGGGTGCCACCCCAACTTCGCATCCGTTTGGACACCGCTTTTGCCGGCCCAATCTTCCGGCTGGACTCAATGACGCTGGCAAATGATACCAGCTTCTTGCAGTTTTTCAAGGGCATTTGGCTCAAACCTGCTTCTCAAAATGCAGGGCTGCTCAGCTTCATCATGCGGGGTGCGAACACCAACCTCCGGTTCTACTACAGTGACGGCAATGCCAAGAAAAGCTATGACTTCCGCATCTTTTCTGGGAATCCCGTGGTGCTGCACCAGCGCAATTACTATGGCGGTTCGGTGGTCGAGGACTATATCAGCCAGCCCGGCGAAAACCGAAACGATAGCCTCCTATTCATGCAGGGCTTGAATGGGGTGAACATTGAGTTTGAAATTCCGTATGCGGAATCATTGAAAGGCTTGATAATCAACAAGGCTGAGTTGATACTCCCAATTGTGGTGCTACCCGAAGACAACAGTATTTACAAACCTGTTCGTCAGGTATATGCCACGGTGAAGCTGACAGATACCAGCAGTGTCATTTTGGACGACATCTTCTATGCCACACGAAGCTACCCAAGCTCCGATTTCGGGGATTATTTTGGGGGAAAGGTAACGTCGTCCAACGACTACAGATTGAGCATTTCCGCCCATTTTCAGCGAATGGTCTCCGGGGACTCCGGCAACACTATGCGCTTCACAGCCCATTTTCGTACCGAGCGGGCTGCCAGGGTGGTTCTCGGCGGGCCGACCCATTCGGCCATGCCAGCAAAACTACTAATCAGGTACACGAAATATTAAGGGGTAATGTCCTCGAATGGATAGTGCCTAGAGCAATTGGCGATTCAAAAATTAATGTTTCTGCTAAGTAGAAATATTTGAATATTTTGCAATAATTTTCGCCGTCATTCTAAAAGCCATTGAACAAAACAGCATGGAGACACCTTGGCTATTTCGTGAATTAATTGATCAACATCCATTACCACACCATCATTTACCCACTTAATAATCACTTGAAATCATGTGCGGAATAATCGCTTACATCGGCAAACATGAAGCCTACCCAATCCTTATCAAAGGACTTCAAAGGCTTGAGTACAGGGGTTACGACAGCGCTGGAATAGCGCTGATGAACGGCAGCCTCAATGTTTACAAGAAAAAAGGAAAAGTACAGGAACTGGTTGACTTTGCAAAAGACCTCAATACTTCTGGTACTTCTGGCATCGGGCACACCCGCTGGGCTACCCACGGCAAACCCGACGACACCAATGCCCACCCGCATACCTCCGGCAATGGTCGCCTAACCCTCGTACACAATGGCATCATTGAGAACTATGCCCTGATTAAACAGGCGCTCGAAAAAAAAGGGCACTCCTTTACATCTCAGACAGACACGGAGGTGCTTGTCCACCTCATTGAAGAAGTTCAAAAGCAGGAGAACCTCCCCATTGAGGAAGCCGTGCGAGTAGCATTGACCCAAGTGGTCGGTGCCTATGCCATCGTCGTGCTTGACCGACAAGACCCTGACAAACTGGTAGCCGCCCGGAAGGGAAGCCCCTTGGTGATCGGCATTGGCGAGGACGAATTTTTCTTGGCCTCCGATGGCACCCCCATTGTGGAGTACACCAAAAAAGTGATATACCTCGACGACGAACACATTGCTACCGTACACCGCAACGGCGAATACGAAATCCGCAACATTGACAACGAAGTCCACGCCCCCTTTGTGGATGAGTTGAACATGGAAATCGAGCGCATGGAAAAAGGCGGCTACGATTACTTTATGCTCAAGGAAATCTATGAACAGCCCACTACCATCATGGACGCCATGCGCGGCCGCATCAGTGCGGAAGAAGGTTGGGTGCGGCTCGGCGGCATGGATGCCCATGTGCAGCAGGTCAAGAATGCACATCGGTTTATCATCCTCGGTTGTGGTACCTCTTGGCACGCCGGACTCATAGCGGAGTATCTCTTTGAAGACTTGGCCCGTATTCCTGTGGAAGTGGAGTATGCCTCCGAGTTCCGTTATCGCAACCCCGTCATCACGGACAAAGACGTGGTGATTGCCATATCGCAGTCCGGCGAGACTGCAGATACCTTTGCGGCATTGGAATTGGCCAAGCGAAACGGCGCACTGCTCTATGGCATCGTGAACGTGGTCGGATCCTCCATCGCAAGGTTGACAGATGCTGGCTCCTACATCCACTGCGGCCCAGAAATCGGGGTGGCGTCCACCAAGGCTTTCACTGCACAAGTAACACTGCTAACCTTGATGGCCCTACAGCTTGGTAGGGAACGTGGCACCATCTCTGACGAGTATTTCCAGACATTGCTGACCGAGTTGGAAAACATCCCTTCGAAAGTGGAAAAAATGCTCGGCAGCAATGAAAAAATCAAATACATCGCCGGGGAAATCAAGGATTCTCCAAACGCGATGTACCTTGGCCGCGGCTACAACTTCCCGGTTGCGCTCGAAGGGGCGCTCAAGCTGAAGGAAATTTCCTACATACATGCCGAGGGATACCCGGCAGCCGAGATGAAGCATGGCCCGATCGCTCTCATTGACGAGAACATGCCGGTCGTCGTGATTGCCACAAACAAAAGCCTGAACGACAAAATCGTTTCCAATATTCAGGAAGTAAAGGCCCGCAAAGGCATTGTGATTGCCATCATCACCGAGGGCGACCACGAGATAAACCGCATTGCGGATTACGTCATTGAGATACCAGAAACGGAGGAGCCATTCACGCCGCTACTTTCGGTCATCCCGTTGCAACTGCTCTCGTACCATATTGCGGTGATGCGCGGCTGCAACGTGGACCAACCACGTAACCTTGCTAAATCAGTAACCGTAGAATAGGGACGAGGGACGAGGGATGAATTTTCATCCCTCGTCCCCAATCCCTCATCCCTTTTATAATGGAGTATAACTCAAATAAAGAAGAACTCATCATTCCCGAATACGGCCGCAACGTGCAGGCCATGATACGCTATGCCAGGGAAATACCAGACCGGGCCACCCGCCAGCGGTTCATCGAGCAGATAGTGGGCCTGATGATGCAGATGCACCCTCAAAACCGTAACCTGGAGGATTATCGCGACAAAATGTGGAAGCACGTATTCCGCATCGCCGAGTATAACCTCGACGTGATGCCGCCAAACGGTGAAATACCCAAGCCAGAAGACAGCCGCAAGCGGCCAGAAAAAGTGCCTTACCCGATAAAAGAAACAAGGTTCAGGCACTATGGCCACAATGTGCAGAAGCTGGTGGCAAGGGCACTCCAAATGGAGGAAGGCCCGAAAAAGGAAGGTTTTGTGCAGGTCATAGGCTCGTACATGAAGCTGGCCTACAAAACCTGGAATCGGGAGCATTACGTCAGCGATGACATCATCATTGACGACTTGGAGCACCTCTCCGGCGGCAAGCTCAAAGTCCTGGATGACGCATCGCTTGACAACCTCAGCCGCAACGGCATCATCCGTCGGCCTGGCGACCGCTCCGAGCGGGAGCGAGACCGTGGCGGGCGCCAACAGCGTGGTGGCGGCGGCTCCGGCAGGGGTGGCAAAGACAACAACCGTAGTAGGGGCGGTGGTGGTGGCGGTGACCGTCAACAGCGCCGCAACCCAAGGCGCAAGTAGCGGTATATTTTCGATGATTACGGGACGGGAAGACGGCAGTAGCCGCCTTCCCGTTTTTTTTGGATAAAAAATCAAGCATGTTTAGTTGGAAGTCAATGAATTGTGGTTTATTTGACAATTGTTAAACAACCAATTCAAACAAAGCAAAACGAAGAAAAATGACACCATTTTGGGGCGAATTCATTGGCACCATGTTGTTGATTCTGCTGGGCGATGGCGTCGTCGCTGGCGTTGTGCTGAAAAGCAGCAAAGCTGAAAATGCTGGCTGGATTGTCGTCACGCTGGCATGGGGCTTGGCGGTGGTCATGGGCATCTACGCCGTTGGTCAAATCAGCGGAGCGCACCTAAACCCCGCTGTGACGCTTGGCCTGGCCGCCGAGGGCAGTTTTCCTTGGGCAAAAGTGCCGATATACCTGCTCGCACAGGTGCTGGGTGCCATCGTCGGGGCAACAATGGTCTGGCTGCACTACCTCCCGCACTGGTCACGCACGACCGACCAAGCCGCCAAATTGGCCGTTTTCTGCACGGCCCCCGGCATCCGCTCCACTTGGCCAAACCTCCTGACGGAGATTATGGGCACTTTCGTGCTGGTGAGCGGCGTGCTTTTCATCGGTGCCAACAAGTTCACCGATGGCCTCAACCCCATCGTGGTGGGCGCACTGGTGGTGTCCATCGGGATGTCGCTGGGGGGTACCACGGGCTATGCCATCAATCCGGCGAGGGACCTTGGGCCAAGGCTGGCACATGCCCTACTGCCCATCGCTGGAAAGGGCGGCTCCGACTGGGGCTATGCCTGGATTCCAGTGGTCGGGCCACTTATCGGCGGCTTGTTAGGAGCGGCATTCTACTGTGCAGCCTACAAGACGCAGTGTCAACCATGGGCCTGGGGCATTTTCTTGGTGTTCATAGCCATTGCTTGGTTGGCCTATTTCAAAGAAAGAAAGCATGAAGGATAGCATGGAGATTATCGTGCAATCGGAGGCAGGGCTGGGTGGGGCAGTGGATGCGCTAATCCATTTTGCCGAAGGCAGGAAGAAAATAGCCCTGTCGGGCGACCTCGGTGCTGGCAAAACAGCTTTTGTAAAGGCATTTTGCCGAAGGCTAAAAGTGGAAGGCAACGTGACCAGCCCCACTTTTGCGCTCGTGAACGAGTACGTTTTTTTGGGAGAAAATGGCAGGGAACAGTCCATCCACCACCTTGACCTTTATCGGCTGAAAAGCGTGGACGAGGCACTTGACATCGGTATCGAAAATTACCTTGATGATGGATATTACTGCCTCATCGAATGGCCAGAAATCATCCTTGGGCTATTGCCCGATGATACGGTCTTCGTGAAAATAGAATCGCAGGAAGATGAACGCAGGAGATTTTTATTCACCAATGATTTTTACTCAATCAGTTGATTATCAATCATTTGCAAACAAATGTGTTCGTTTTAACATAAAGAAATATGGAGCTGTGCTGAAAAATAAATAAGGCAGTGTCCGACTCAAACTCTCAAACCCCCAACCACTCAACCACTCAATTATGGCAGAAACAACCAGAAAGATACCCATGCCCAAGTCCCTTTCGGAAGGGCAACTGCAACCGCAAGCCGAAATGTTGGCGATTCAACCCAAGCAGGGCAACATGACCATCGGCATACCCAAGGCAGAGGTTTTGCAGGAAAGCCGGGTGGCATTGGTGCCATCCGCCGTGTCGGCATTGTCCGCCATCGGCTTCAACGTGCTGGTGGAAACCGGGGCAGGGGAGAAGGCGAACTACACTGACCACCGTTATTCGGAGGCTGGGGCCGAGATATGCTTCGACCGGGCCAAGGTCTTCCAATCCAATGTGCTGCTCATGGCGGCACCGCCCACGATGGACGAAATTGCGATGGTGAGTCCGGGCCAGTTCATTGTGTCGCCGCTACACATCCCCACCATCACCTCCGATTTTGTGAAAAAACTGCAAGAGAAACGGGTGATAGCATTGGCGATGGAGTACATCAAGGACGAAAACGGCTCCTTCCCATTCGTGCGGGTGATGAGCGAGTTGGCTGGCATCAGCGTGGTGCTTTCTGCAGCCGAACTGATGACCTCTACTGCTGGCGGGAAGGGCGTACTGTTGGGCGGCATCGCCGGCGTGCCTTCGGCAAAGGTGGTGGTGCTCGGGGCGGGTATTGTGGGCGAGTCGGCCACGAGGGTTGCGCTGGGGCTTGGCGCCGATGTGCGGGTTTTCGACAACGACGTTTACAAGCTCATGCGCCTCCAGCGTTATGTGGGCCAGAAACTGAACACCTCCACCTTGAATCCCTACCAACTTGAAAAGGAACTTCTCAACGCAGATGTGGTCATTGGGGCAGTGCATTCCAAAATCGGGCGCTCTCCCGTGATAGTGCCGGAAAGCATCGTAATGAAAATGAAGGAAGGCTCCGTCATCGTGGACGTGAGCATTGACCAAGGCGGCTGCTTCGAGACCTCCGAAATAACGTCGCTCGACCGTCCCACCTTTGTCAAGCACGGCGTGGTGCATTACTGTGTGCCCAATATCGCCTCAAAAGTGCCACGCACGGCATCCATCGCCATCAGCAATATTTTCACCCCAATGCTCATCAATGCGAACAACTGCGGGGGCTTGGAGGAGCTGCTTTTTGAGAATTATGGCTTGCGCAATGGCGTGTACACCTACAAGGGCCGCCTCACCAACGCCTACTTGGGTCGCCGTTTTGGCATCAAGCACACCGATTTGGGGCTGTTGATGGCGGGCAGGTCGTGAGAGGGAGACAATAGAACATAGACGATAGATTTTAAGACTTACTGGGAATGAAAACTGGGAGAAAAAGCCACAATTTTAGGGAACTACATGTGTGGAAACGTGCACGAGCGTTTGTGGCGGTGGTTTATGAAGTAACCAAAGTATTTCCGAAAGAGGAAATGTTTGCTTTGACGCAGCAAATAAGAAGGTGTGCTGTTTCAATACCTTCAAACATAGCAGAGGGCTGCGGTCGAGGTACTGATCCACAACTGGTTCAATTTCTTGATGTGGCTCATGGCTCTGCTTGCGAGTTAGAAACTCAGTTATACTTAGCCTTTGACTTAAATTACCTTCAAAAACCGCTGCTCATGAGCACCATCAACGAAGTTAACGAAATCCAGAAAATGATTCTCGGCTTCCGTTCAACCCTATTGTAGCAGTGTCCTCTAAAATCTAATGTCTTATGTCTAACATCTGATAAATATGGAATGCTTTGACTTAGAAAAAGTATTGGCCGAAGAGGCAGCACAACTCACCGAGCGGCGGAGGTTGCAGCAAGGCCCGGAGTCGGCCCAAGATTTCGAGGCCACCAAGTTCGGCATCGCCATGTCCGGCGGGGGCATCCGTTCGGCTACCATAAACCTCGGCTTTTTGAAAACCCTCAACAAATTCAGGATACTCGAAAAAGCGGACTACCTCTCCACGGTCTCCGGTGGCGGCTATACGGGTGCCTACGTGCAGGCTACGGTGAAGGAGGAGGGCGGTTTCGACACGCTTTTCAGCGACGAAAAAATTGATAGGCTACGGGCTTACGGCGACTATTTCATACCGGGCCAGGGCAAGTTGGACAAGCTCTGGAACACCTTGATGCTGGTGGTGGGCTATTTGGTGAGCCTTGCGATGAGCCTGCTCAGTCCAGCCACTTTTTTTGCATCCATCTATCTGGCTTTGAAGGTAATTGGCGACCTCCAACTGTTCAAGGACTCTGGTCTGCTGCTCGACCTTGACAACCCCAATGGGCAGGTTTTTGTGGGCGAGCTGATGAAGTTCGGGCTGATCGGTTTTGCCGGGGTGGCGGCAATTCACATGGTGCTGAACCTCGCCTTCAATTTTCACCTCGGCATTTCAAAGGCATTCAACAAAATAGAGCTGGCGTTGGCCACGGTGTTCATGGCCTTCTTGTTGGTGCTAGGCATCGTGAACTTAAAGCTGTTTGACGATTTGCAGGAAGTCACCCTCCACACCAAGCTAATGTGGTTGGCCCTTTCCTTGGGCTTTTTTTTGGTGGGCTTCCTGCTCAACCCGAACTCGTTGAGTTTCCACCGTTTTTACCGGAAACAATTGGCGGATGCCTTCTTGCAGCACACCGCCAAATGTCGAAACTTGTTCCTACGGGAGGTCTTCCCGCAGGAAGTGACCGAAGCCACTAAAGCCGAGGCTCGTGCGCCCTATCCCCTCATCAATACTTGCCTGAACCTCCAAAACCCCGGCGGCGACAACAAGTTCAAGGGCGCAAAGGCCAGCGACTACTTCCTGCTATCGCCGCTTTGGTGTGGCTCCAAGCTTTCCGGGTACGTGCGAACGGCCAGCTTTCCCGGTTTCAAGCACATGACCCTGCCCGCTGCACTGACAATCTCCGCTGCGGCGGTGAACCCCGGCATGGGCATTTATTCCAACAAGTTCTTGAGCGTGATGATGACGCTGTTCAACGCCCGGCTGGGTTTTTGGGTGAACAACCCGTCCTTTGAGCCACGGAAGTTGTTCGGAATGGAAATGCCGAGGTGGGCCACCTATATAGTATGGTGGCCGAGCTTTTTTTTCAAGGAGCTTTTTTCAAAAATCGGAACGGACAACCGCAAACTGAACATCTCCGATGGCGGGCATATCGAGAACCTGGCGGTGTACGAGCTATTGCGCCGCAAATGCCGCCTCATCATGGCCGTGGATGCCGGGGCCGACCCCTTGAGCACTTTCGCCGACTTTGAGAACCTGACCATACGGGCCAGGAACGAGATGGGCATTGACATCTGCTTCCGGGACGGGCAAGACCCTATTGACACCATCCGGCCCAAAGCTTCGAGCGGCTATGCACAGCGGCGTTATGCCATAGCCGACTTGCTGCAAATCTGGGAGGAATTTGAGGTGACGGAAAATGGCCAGCCAGTGGTATTTGACATCAAAAACAAGCAAGGAGAAATACTGCGGAAGGGCAGAAAACTGGAAGCATTGGTCAATTATTTTTACGACAAAAATGACCCCAATGTATTGCAATTCAAAGTGGACCTGAAAGCATATCCCATCGAAATAGGGGAGGAACGCTATCAGTCGCTGCAAAAACAGGTGGAAGAATTTGTCAAGCAAAAATTGGAGGCCAAAACCGGGCTGACTGGCATGGAGAAAATCAAGATAGGCACGTTGGTTTATATCAAATCAAGTGTCACCTCGCCAAGGAAACTTTTCGTACCGCCTTTTGATGGGAACGGGAATGCAAACCTCCAATTCGAGACCTTCAAGTACAAGATTTACCATCCTGACTTCCCGCACGAGAGCACTGCCGACCAGTTTTTCGACAAGGTGCAATGGGAGTCTTACTACCAGTTGGGCCAGTACATTGCTGCCGACGTGCTGAACTTGCCAAGTATTTCGGAGGGGCATGGGCAGCAGTTCGATGTCGGGGTCCATGAATTATTGGGGCTTTTTGAGGAGGGCAAAGCGCTCTTCCCCCCGGAGGATTTTACCGTGGGATTGGTGGACGCCTCTACTCACCCAAAAGCCAGGGCAGTGCAGGAGCAAAGGATGGTAAGGCCGGAAATGGCCGATGCTGTACCCGAGGATTCCGGCGAAGAGGCACCGTTGCCAGCGGCGATTGCGGAGCAGATGCAGTTCAAAATCTGACAATGAAAAGCCCTGCTGCGAGTGGCAGCAGGGTTTTTTTATGATAAACGATTAACAATCAGTTAGTTGTCGAGCGTCAGGAGGCCAATTGGGACTCAATTTTTTGAGCCAAAACAGCCTGGGTGGTAAGCCCAACATGGCGGTCAACCAACTTGCCATCTTTGAAGATGAGGATGGTCGGGATGCTGCGTACACCGAATTCCACGGAGATTTCCGCATTTTCATCAACGTTCACTTTGCCGATGAGCGCCTTGCCATCGTACTCAGTGGACAGTTTTTCAATGATTGGGCTAATCATACGGCAAGGGCCGCACCATTCTGCCCAAAAATCGAGGACGGCAACACCTTGGTTGTCGAGCACTTCTTGCTTGAAGTTTGCATCTGTGATTTCAAAAGCCATTTTGTCGAATTTAATGATTTTGGAAGAAAAATTAATTTTGGGTGAATAACAACCTACCCGTTTTAATTGTTGCAAAGGTAAAAAAAACTACTTTTGCGGCCTGATTAGAAATCTGCTCAAAGAAATCCGCTCGGCGTGATAAAAATCAATGTTGCTTTCCGAATTTTATTAATCCACCAGCAATAAATAGGCTAAATTTAGGAATCAACTGTGGTTTTTTGCAAAATATTTTGCATATTGTTCCATGAGTTTATATCTTGCGCCGTTTTTAAAAAAATCACTATATTTTAATTGAAATTCACATGGCAGATAAACTTGACCGTACAGATTTGAAGATTTTGAAGATTCTTCAGGAGAATTGCAAAATCACGAACCTTGATCTTTCGAAAAAAATTGGCCTTTCTCCTGCTCCAACGCTTGAGCGGGTCAAAAAACTCGAAACTGCTGGCTTCATCGAAAGCTACCACGCACAAATCAACCCACAGAGCATCGGCTTGAACGTGCAAACTTTCGTGCAGGTCTCCTTGGCTTGGCAGAAGGAGAACGCCCTGAACAACTTTTTGGAGAAAATCAAAGCGATTGACGAGATCGTGGAGTGCTACATCATCACTGGCGAGGCCGATTTTCTCATCAAGATTGTGTGCAAGGACATCCCTTCTTATGAGCAGTTGCTCTTCAAGACCCTTTCCCAAATCGAAGAAATCGAGCGCCTGAAAACCTTGATGACCCTTTCGACGGTGAAGAACTCGAAGACCCTGCCCTACGACTACGATTAGTAGCCGTCGGCCTCTCGGCTTTGACTTTATGATAAGATGACCGGGTAGCATAAATTTGCTGCCCGGTCATTTTATTATTGGGTTATTGAGTAATTGCCTTATTAAGGCATTGAAAATCAATGGCTTGCGTATCTACCCAATCACCCAAGAATCCAATCACCCAACAATATCACCTTGCTAAAAAACAGCCTACTGTGGAGATTGGAGGGCGACCTGCTGCCAGCACCGTCCTACCTGTTTGGCACCATGCACGTGCGTGACCAACGGGCTTTTCAGCGATTGGAAACGGTGTACGGGGCGATGGCCGAATGCGACGGCTTTGCCGCCGAATTCCACTTGGAGGATGCAGGGCAGGGCATGAAGTCGGGACTCATGCAACTGCCTGGGGAGCAACGGCTCAGTGATTTTTTTTCCAAGAAGAAATACCAGAAATACCGCACGGTCCTGCTCAAAAGCACTGGCCTCGACCTTGCCCATTTTCAGCGGATGCTGCCTTTTTTGGTGGTCAATTTTGCGACAGAAAGCCTGCTCCAACAAGAAATGCCAGAACCCTTGGACCAGCATCTTTGGGGCTACGCAAAGTCGGCGGGGAAGTCGCTGCACGGCATCGAAACGCTTGGGGAGCAAATGGAAGTCCTCCAAAAAATCACCTTGGAAGAACAAGTGAAAATGTTGGAAAGCCTGTGCAGGAACGTGGGTCGGTTTCGCCAGTTTCTGCTCCACCTCTCCGAACTTTACGAGGCACCAAAAGTGCAGCAGCTCTATAAAATGGTGAAGAAGAACAGCAAAGGCATGAGGCACCTCATGCTATATCGCCGAAATGAGGTCATGGCCGAGCGCATTGGCTTGCTGGTGCGGGAGCATGTGGTTTTCGTGGCCATTGGGGCTGCGCACCTCGGTGGGGGCAAGGGGGTGCTGCGGTTGCTAAAGCTGCAGGGCGTGATGGCAAGCCCAATTATGAGTGCTTGATTTCAAGCAATAATTTGAGCATTTAAAGCGAATTATCAATCCTCAACGACCATCGTTTTCGACCATTTGTCGTGCCAGCCAGTTGGCTCGCTGCCCAAAAAGGAGAAGGGCTCAAAAGGAACAAATCGGGCGAGGCTCCTGCCAAGTATCGTCCCAAAATCGGGTGTTTCCCCATATTCGTTGATGACCCTCGTCTTTGTAATGTACTTTCCTATGGTTTTCCCGTTTGCCAAAAATTCAAACAGTGCATAATAAATAGTGGCTCCGATGGCTGTCAGGAAAAAGTCCACTATCGGGTTGATATCCTCCAGTAGGTTTAAAGTTTTTTCATTTTCAGTGGCTGCCAGCAGTATGCCTATCAACAGAAAAAAAAGCGTCCAACAGATTCGGTCAATGATATAGTTGGCGAGGCGCTTACCGTGGCTTGCCATTACAAAATGTTGGGGTTCTGTGCCTTCTTGCGCAAAGTCTTCATCAAGAATGAGATTGTTGTTTTCCATGGTTCAGTATTAGGTGAGTAGAATTGTCTGTTGCGAAAGTGCGGACATTCTTGGAAAAGTCGGCAGGTTGAACCAGTTTTTTTTGGGAAAAAGGAGGGCTGGCGTGAATTTATTTTCCAAAAGAAAACGCCACGCCAACCCCCATCGCCGGGAATTGCGAAGCAAAAGCAGGCTCCAAGGAGGGCTTTATGCGCAGGCTGAGGTCGTCGCTCACGTCAAAAGTCTTGAGGTGGCAGTCCACGAACGCCTCGGCGGTGGCGACGAGGTGCAGCCCAAAAATACCGATGTAGGAAAGTTGTTTGTTCTTGTCGTACTGGTCACGCAGGCGCCTGAGGTCATTGGCCTTGAGGTTGGTGTTGGAAAACTCGTGCACCTTTCCCTGCCGTTCCAATAAATACGCATCCCGCAGCCGTCGGTAGAGGTCCGTGTTGAACCTGGCCGAATAGATGAGCGCCGCATATCCCCCCCAGACGATGGGTGCTTTCCACCAGCGCCGGTTGTACAGTTGGCCCCCGCCGGGGAAGGCCAGCGATAGGTACAGCGCTTTGTTGGGGTTGGGGTAGTCCGATTTGAAAGTGCGGTAAAAGAAGCCGTGTTTTTTAATCGCCGAGCTGTCGGTGGGAGGTAGGAGCGGGGCGGTGCCAGTTGAGTCGACGGTAATGAAAAAGCGCTCTTCTGGTAGCGTATCTTGTTGGAAAACAGGCGCTTGTACGTCAATCACCACGGAGTCAGGTACTTGGGCGAGGCACTTGCCCGACCCAGCCGCAGCCAACATCACTATGTAGATAATCCGTTTTTTCATTTTTGAAAAACGCCTGAAAAAGCCAAGCTGGGGTTTCCTTTGCCAAAGATTAACGGGCCGCCATGTTGTCAATGGGAGAAGGCATTCCAAACATCCATCAATCCAACCATCCAACAATCAATTCTTCTCCAACAAATCCAAAATCCTGTTCAAGTCCTTGGTGTTGGTGAACGGGATGGCAATCTGGCCAGCGCCAGTAGCCTTTACCTTCAGTTGCACCTTGGCACCGAGGCGGCTGCGCAAGGAGTCCTGCACATTTTGGTAATCGGCACCGAGCTTGGGCTTGGCGGGTTTTGCCTTTTTGCCCTCGTTGTAGCTGCGGATGAGGTCTTCCGTTTCCCGCACCGAGAGTTTATCGGCAGTGATGGACTTGAAAATGGAATGCTGCATTGCAAAGTCCGTGATGCCGAGCAGCGCACGGGCATGGCCCATGGAGATGCTGTCCTCTTTCAGCCCTTTTTGGATGTCAGGCGGCAGTTTGAGCAGGCGCAGGAAGTTGGTGACGGTGCTGCGTTTTTTGCCGACCCGGTCGCTCAGGTTCTCGTGCGTCAGGCTGCACTCGTCAATGAGGCGCTGGTAGGTGATGGCCACTTCCACGGCATTCAGGTCTTCCCGCTGGATGTTCTCGACCAACGCCATTTCAATCATCTCCTGGTCGTTGGCGAGGCGGATATAGGCTGGCACCTCGGTGAAGCCCGCCAGTTTTGAGGCTCGCATTCGCCGTTCACCAGAAATGAGCTGGTACTGCCTATCGGCCAACCGCCGCACCGTGATGGGCTGGATGAGGCCGTGCACCTTTAAGGATTCGGAGAGTTCCGCCAACGCCTCCGGGTCAAAATCCGTGCGGGGCTGGTAGGGGTTCACCTCGATTTCCGACAGCGGAATCATGGCCACGGTGTGGGTAAGCTCCCGTACCACCTCGGCTTGTTTCTCCTGCGATTGCGCTTCGATATTGGTCAGCAGCGCCCGAACGCCAAGGCCGAGGGCCGCTTTTTTTGCTACTTGTTTTGCCATAGGTCTGATTGTTGAATTGTTGGGATTGTTGAATTGTTTTGGACTCGCTGCGCAAAGCAGGCACCGACTGCCCACTGACCACTGTCAAATTGCCTACTACCGCAACCCGTCATTGTTCCTTTTCAAAAACTCCTTTGCCAAGTTCAAAAAGTTCGTCGTGCCACGGCTGCCAGCGTCGTACATCACCACTGGTTGGTGCATGTTGGGCGCTTCGCTGATTTTGGCGTTCCGGTGGATGATGGTGTCGAACACTTTTTCCTTGTAAAAACTGCGCACCTCGTTCACCACCACGTTGGCGAGGCGGAGGCGGCTGTCATACATGGACAGCAGGATGCCCTCGATTTCGAGTTTTGGGTTCAAGTTCTGCTTCACCGAGTTGATGGTCTGCTGCAATTTGCCCAGCCCCTCCAGCGAAAAATATTCGCACTGCACGGGAATGATGACCGTGTCGGCGGCAGAAAGGGCGTTCAGCGTGATAAGGCCAAGCGAGGGCAGACAGTCAATGATGATGTAATCGTAGCTGTCCCGCACCCGGTTCAGTATGCCCTCCAGCACGTACTCTCGGCGGTTCCTCGACACCAGTTCTATCTCAGCGCCCACGAGGTCTATGTGCGAAGGGAGCAGGTGCAGGTTAGGCGTTTCCGTTTCGTAGATGGCCTCGGCGGGGTCGGCCTCGTTCACGAGGCAGTCGTAGATGCTGAGTTCGATGGCATCCTGGAACACCCCCACGCCCGACGACGAATTGGCCTGTGGGTCAACGTCCACCAGCAGCACTTTTTTCTCCAAAATGGCCAAACAAGCGGCCAAGTTGATGGCGGTCGTGGTTTTGCCCACCCCGCCTTTTTGGTTTGCTATCGCAATGATTTTACCCATTCTGAAAAGGATTGAAGGATTGGAGGAAGGAAGGATTGAAGGAGCGGGATATTCAACCCTTCACGCCTTCAATCCTTCAATCCTTTCCCCAACGGCCGGCAAAAGTAGCCTTTTCCCTTTGGCTTCAAAAGCCTTTTTCGCTGCGTCGTGGTCTATTTTCACGGGTGGGAAGGTATCGAAGTGGCAGCCGATGATGGTATCGCACTCGATGAACTCCGCTGCGAAGGCCGCATCGTCGTAGCCCATCGTGAAATTGTCACCCACGGGCAGGATGGCAAAGTCGAGCTTGGGGCAGGTGAGCGGGATGAGCTTCATGTCCATCGTGAGGGCCGTGTCGCCAGCGAAGTAGAAGCAGCCCTCGTCGTTCCAGATGACGAAGCCGCCGGGGTTGCCGCCGTAGGTGCCATCCGGCAGTACGCTGGAGTGGGTGGCGTACACGTATTTCACCCAACCAAAATCGAACTGGTACTTGCCGCCGTGGTTCATGCCGTGGCAATTTATGCCCTTGCCATCATAGTAGGTGGCTATTTCGTAGTTGGAAATGATGGTGGCCCCGTTTTGTTTCGCAATGCGCTCGGCATCCGCTACGTGATCGCCGTGGCCGTGCGAGAGCAGCACGTAGTCCGCCTTGATGTCGTCCACGTTGATGCTGGCTGCCGCCGGGTTTGGCGAGATGAAGGGGTCGAAGACGAGGTTTTTTCCCCCGAACTCGATATGGAAGCTGGAATGGCCGTAATAAGTGATTTTCATGCGCATTTTTTTTGTGGGGCAAAGGTAAGACCATGTTTGGGATTTGATGACCATAACGGATTGTAGTTATGCCCGTTCCGTAGGAACGAAATCTTTGTAGAACCGCTGGTCAGACCTGTTTCGCCGTTCCGTAGGAACGGTATTTTGCTTGAAAGATGCCGTTCCTACGGAACGGATGTCGCTTATATGCCGATTCTACAAAGATGTCGTCCCGCTTGGACGCTATCAACCTGCTGTCAATGTTGGTTTTTGCCGTTCTGGATTATTTTGTTTAATCTATTTTGGAAAAAAAGTTCAACAAACTGAAAACCTAAACCGCACCTTCCTGTTTCAAGTCCGGTTTTAACAAAAACCAACTATCACTTATTTTCTAACTGAAAAAAATGCGTAAGATGAAAAAGTTAAGTTTCCTGTTTAGTTTTTTGATGCTCGGCCTCGTGGCCACTTCGTTCTTCTCCTGTAAGGACGATGACAACGACACGCCCAAGCCACAGACCATCGCAGAGATTGCCGCTGACGATGCACAGTTCAGCACTTTGGTGACCGCCCTTGAGCGCACCAACCTGACCAGCGTACTCAATGGTGCAGGCACTTTCACGGTATTTGCGCCAACCAACGCTGCCTTCACGGCTGCTGGCATCAACGTAAACACCATCCCGGTTGATCAATTGACCGATGTGCTGCTGTACCACGTGCTTGGCGCAACGGTAAAATCCACCGACCTGCAAGCTGGCCAAACCTACGCCACCACTGCCTCCACGGCTGGCCCCGGTGATACCCAGCTTTCCGTGTTGATTGAAAAGACAGGTGCTGCGGTGAAAGTCAATGGCGCTGCCAACGTGACTTCTGCCGACGTGACCGCTACCAACGGCGTCATCCATGTGGTGGATGCAGTGCTGCTGCCACTCAACGTGGTGGGCCATGCGGCTGCCAACTCCAACTTCTCTTCATTGGTGGGTGCTTTGGGTGCAGCTTCTGGCGACCTGGTATCCGTGCTAAGTGGTGCAGGCCCGTTCACGGTCTTCGCTCCGCTGAACAGCGCCTTCGCTGAGATTGCTGCGGTGACTGCAACCTTGACCCCCGAACAATTGGCCAAAGTGCTGACCTACCACGTGGTGGGCGGCAATGTGCGTTCCAGCGCCCTGACCAATGGCATGTCCGTTGCTACCGTCAACGGCGAAAACTTCACCGTCAACATCGCTGGCAGCACCGTGACGCTGACCGATGCCAACGGCGGCATCTCCACCGTCGTGCTCACGGATGTACAAGCTACCAATGGCGTCATCCATGTGCTGAACAAGGTGATTATCCCAGCTAACCTCTGATTTTAGTGGTAAAGCTAAAGTAGCTTAACGCCCTGCTGGACACGTGCCATGCAGGGCGTTTTTTTTATCCCGACTTCCCAGACGGCGACCCATCCAAGCTCACCTCGTTTTCCCCAGGGAATGTAGCTGGCCGGCCCATGCAGGTAGGTGTTTGAGGTTGTTTGTGGGGTGTTAGAATGGTTTGGAATGGCTGTAAATCATTGCAAATCAACCATTTGTACAATCATCAATTCGATGGAGACCCACACTAATTGCCATGAAAAACTTCGTTCGCCGAACGCCTCGGATGGATTGCCGAACGCCTCGCTGGGATACTTTTCTCTATAGATGGACTGGAAGGCTCCTCGGATGCGTTCCCTTACTCCTCGGTTGGATCACTACGCTCCTCAAATGCGTTCCCTTACTCCTCCCTTGAAGCACCTAAGCCCCTCGGATGCGTTCCCTTGCTCCTAAAATGCATTCCCTTACTCCTCGTTTGAAGCACCTAAGCTCCTCGGATGCTTTCCCTTGCTCCTCGTTTGAAGCACCTAAGCTCCTCGGATGCATTCCCTTACTCCTCGGATGCGTTGCTGCGCGACTGAAGCCGACTGCGGAGCATATTTGAGTTTTTAATTTGGCGGTGCCTGCCTTGGCCCTCGTCACAAAAACCTGTAACGAGCAGGAACTTGGACCCGCCTTGCCGGGAAGATTTGTGGCCAATGACAGAAAAAAAGGCAAAACTTCCCAAAAAAAATGGGTTGGGGATACCACTGATATGCAAAAAAACGATATTCGCCCGGGCTTGCAGGGCATTGCTTTTTTGCGGTGGATGCGGTGACGGGATTTCTTGCCTTGCGACTTATGAGGGGCGAAGCCATGCGCGGAGGGGTAGGGGGATGCTTTCTGGAGGGTGCATGGGGGGGAAGGCAAAACTGGACTTGCTCGGCTTGTAGGGTGTAAGGTAGTTTCAAGCGGATTTTCTACATTTGTGCGGGATGTGTGAAAGGTTTGCATGTTATCACGTTGTGTGCAATTTTAGGGACAGCACAAACCATGTGCTAACAAATAATTACAGACAAATTTTTTCGTTACATTTGGCAAGACATATTTTTAAATGAAATTACCACATCCAATTCCATATCAGGGCAGTAAACGCAACTTGGCAGACCAAATCATGCGGTTTTATCCTGACGACTTTCACCGACTTATTGAACCCTTTGCTGGTTCAGCAGCTATGACAATTGCTTCTGCTTTTTATTTCAAAGCAAACCACTTTATTATCAATGACATTAACGAGCCGTTGACACAACTTTGGGACAGCATTATAAACAACCCAAAAACAATCATCAAACAATATCACGACATTTGGCACGGACAGCCCCGCATTGGCGGGAAAGAAGAATATTATTACCAAATCCGTGACACATTCAATGAAACCAAAAAACCTGAATATCTTTTATTCCTTTTAGCCAAATGTGTTAAGGCGGCTGTGCGTTACAATGCACAAGGTGGTTTTAACCAAAGTCCTGACAAAAGAAGGCTTGGACGAAATCCGCAAATGATGAGAGATGATATTTTAAGCGTTTCTCATTTGCTCAAAGGAAAGACAGAAATATACTCCACTGATTATTCAAATATTCTTGATTTAGCAACTTCTGACGATTTGGTTTACATGGACCCGCCATATCAAGGCACAGGATTAAATGGTGGCTTTAACTATGCTGGTAATATTGAGTTTGACAATTTTGTTGTTTCACTCTTTGAACTTAATCACAAGAACATTCCATACATTTTGAGTTATGACGGAAGGACTGGCGATAAAACTTTTGGCAACCCGCTTCCTGACAGTCTTAACCTGACGAAAATCGAAATTAATGCAGGACGTTCTTCGCAAGCAACGCTCCTGAGCAGGAAAGAAATTACTTATGAAGCTGTTTTTCTTTCGCCTGCACTTGTTTCTAAAATAGACTTGCAAAAAGTTACAGGAAAACAAATATATCAAACAGACCTTTTTGCAACACATGGCTAATAAAAAAGCAACCTATCCAAAAGAATTTTTAGAACACGTCAAATCAATAACAAATAAGAGAGCTAAGATTGTTATTGACCATATTCTTCAACATGGTTTTATCACGACCGAAGACTTAGAAACCACATACGGTTACAGCCATCCACCAAGAGCAGCAAGGGATGTCAGAGAAACCGGCATTCCGCTTGAAACTTTTAAAGCAAAATCAGAATCTGGTAAATCAATTGCAGCATACAAGTTTGGTGACGTTACAAAACTTCAAGTCAACAGAATTGCAGGTAGAGTAACATTTCCAAAAGATTTTAAGCGCAAACTTTATGAGTTAGGTAAAGGTAGGTGTTACATCTGCAATGGAGCATTTGAAGAACGCTATTTGCAAGTTGACCACAGGGTTCCTTATGAAGTTGGTGGCGACACAGCCGACGCAAGAAACATTTAAGATTTTATACTTTTGTGTGGGTCATGCAATAGAGCTAAATCCTGGAGTTGTGAGCATTGCGACAACTGGCAAAAAGAAAAAAAGCCATCTCTATGTATGCAATGCTATTGGGGAAGTCCGACAAACTATAATCACATTGCCCTAAAAGAAATCAGACGACTTGACCTGCAATGGACTGGTGACGAAGTAAAATATTATGACGCTATCAGACTCATTGCAGAGCAGAACAAAATCGAACTTCCTGACTTTGTAAAAACTATAATAGCCGACAAGTCGAAAAAACGATGAAAAGAAAAA
>DIUC01000041.1 GCA_002435785.1 Saprospiraceae bacterium UBA6168
TTACCTTACTTCTTTGAGGGGATTCGAAATATTTACCATTTCAAAGTTGAGAACCAGCTAAAAGGCGATGACCATATAAGGGAATTACAAGTTGAGAAATACCGCCCTTGGTTTTGTGACCCGAAGCGGGATGATTATGAAGTAGGAAAAGCGTTTTTACTGTTTTTGAACAAACATACTGAGCAAGGCTGGCATACCATAAGCGGCTCAACAGGAGAGGCAAGGGTGCTAAAAGGGGATTCTATCCAATGGAATAACCCGGCTACCAATTACCCAATCAACCAAGTGTTTGAAGGCATTGAAATGGTACTTAAATGCTATCAACAGTCAGGCGAAAAATGTTATTATCCTATTTGCGATGTAGCTTTATTGGATAGTTTGTCGCAAAAAAATGCCTTCATTAAAATAATTCAATTTCATCAGTCTTATGCCAATGAATATTTTATGATTAAGGAAACGGAGATGGAAGAAAGGCACAGAGAATACCTTGAGTCAATTAAAAAGAACTAATTATAGTCGTTGACGAAAATTTGCGGTTTCAGTTATACCAAGTATTCAAACTTCCCAGCCTCCCAGCGCTCAAGCATTCACAAACAACCACAAGTTCATGGCAAAAAAAAGCGGTGACACCTTCCCAAGGCTATCACCGCTAAAGTTTTAGCTGTGTATATCCTAGCTCGGCAATGAACGCAAAGCCGCAAGGTTTTATGCTCCCACCGATACGATTGCTTTGAGCAATCGTATCGGTTTCCTTCTTCGCAAAAAAAAACGGTGACACCTTTCATATCAAGATGTCACCGCTAAGGCCTTACGCCACCCCATTCCCCGTCGTCTCCTGCACCTGCTTCTTCGCCGCAGGTGCCACCGCCACAGGCTTGCCCATTGCCTGCACCGCCTCCGCCAGTGAATTGGAGGCCACGCTCACGGGGGCCAACAGTGGGTTCAACCGAGGTTTCTTGCCGATTCTCACCCGGAACTTCGGCACCACCACCGCCTCAAAACTCGGGGCCGTCACCGTAATTTCATACTCGCCCGACGCCATTTCCAGGAAGAAATCGCCGTTCGCATCGCTCACCGTGCTATAGGACTGCTGCGGCGCCTTCGGGTTCAGGTTGCGGGCCGACAGCACGGCATTGGCTATCGGCGTGAACGCCCCGTCCGCCTTCACCATGCCCTTCGCACCGGAAGGCCGGCGGCCCCGCACGATCTTTTTCAGTTCCTCGAACACGAATTTCTTATATTCCGTCTTATTGTTCTTGTTGATAATCTTGCCCATATCCATCATCCATATCGCATGGTCATATATGGCATTGTTCGCCACCACCTTGTCCGTCGTGCCCGTCTCCGAAGTGCCCAAGGCATTGTTGCGGATCTTGCGCTGCAAGATGAACTCAGCGCCCAGTGCATTAAAAGCCGCCGGGAACCCCGCTGGCATCGTACCAGCCGCCAATAAATCCACTGAATGGGCCGTCATATATGTTTTGGCCTTTAGCGCCATGCTCTCCGTACTGCCCCACTGCGGCTTGATGGCCTGTTTGTACTGTGGATAGCCAGCCGAGGCCAGTTCTGCCTCCGCCGTGGCAGGATATGCCAGCTTGATATAGAACGCCAGCACCTCCCACTCCGTCGTGAGCAGCGGGTTGATCCGCTCCATTTCCTTATAGGCATTCTTTGCAATCAAGGTCCGGGTATCATTGTCCGGCAAGGCCCTGGCCGCCTCGATATCCGCCCGTGCATCGGTGCTCATGGTCGTTGTAAAAAGCTCACTCTTCAAAAAGAACTGCGGCTGGATGAGGTCAAAATTGTCCCAAGCCAGGTTGAGCGCATCGTAGAGGACGTCCACTTCGCAACTGTACTTTCTTTTGGTCTCGACAATTGTACCGGATGCCTCTTCTGCCGAATCTGCTTCGATTTCTTCCGGTGGAAGGGCATCTTCCAGGTTAGCAGCTTCTTTTGTTACAACATCTTTTTTCATGATAAAAATATTTAGGTTAATAAACTGGGTATTGACATCTGCTGACGCTGATCGTTTCCTGTTTTGTAAACCGACATGCGCTGTTCTGCCTTTTCACGGCTGGGCCTCTTCACGACGTGTCTGCGAATCATCACCGAGGCTTTGGGCCTTATCACGACCACGCTGCGCATCATCACCGAGGCTTTAAGCTTTTTCACGACGTGTCTGCGAATCATCACCGAGGCTTTGCGCTTCTTCACGACGACTTTGCGAATCATCACCAAGACTTTGGGCTTCTTCACGACGACACTGCGAACCATCACCGTGCCTTTGCACGAGACCGCAGCACTTTTGCGGTTTATTTTGTCGAAAACGTAAAACCCTTATCGAAAACTGAAAAAAACAAAGGCAAAAATCTTTGAAAGAATAGTCGTTGTGGTGGAAATGGTGACCGCCGAGTGCGGGTAGGTGAGTTATAAGGATTAGAACAAATACGATGCCAAATGTGCGCTTTACGGAATGTTTAGGAGGTCAACGTGAAATCAAGGCTCGTAAAAAGTAGCGGCGGGAAAACTTGGAGGGGCTTTGCATGGATTTTCGGTGGGCGGGGCTATCTTCACCGTGGATTTATCAACATTCAAATACCTAAACCTTAATTTACGCCATGTCTACACTTGCTAAAGAACTGATTGAAAGGGAAAAAAGGGAAAGGACGGGGAAGCTCAATTTTACAGGCTTAAAGATAACTAATCTTAAAAAAGAATTACCAGAATTGATTGAATGTACTTGGTTAACAGAACTTTACCTCAATGAAAATGGAATAAAAGACGGCAACTTGCTAGGAAATTTAGCTAGTCTCACTACTCTTAATCTTGGTAATAATCCAATCAGGAACTGGCAATTCCTCGAAAATCTGACCAATCTTAAAGCGCTTTATCTCAGAAATAACAAAAGTAGTGATGGACAAATCCTCAAAAAGCTGACCAGCCTTACCTCTCTCGACCTTAGTAGCAACCTAATCAGTGACTGGCAGTTTCTCGAAAATTTGACCAACCTCACAACACTTAATATTGGTGACAATCAAATCAAAGACTGGCATTTCCTTAAAAAGCTCATTAACCTGAACTCACTTGATATTCATTCCAACAAAATCACTAACGGACGTTTCCTCGAAAAACTGACTAACCTCAACTCGCTAAATCTCCGTTCTAATCAAATCAACGACTGGCGCTTCCTCGAAAAGCTGACTAACCTCAACTCGCTTAGTCTCCAATATAACCAAATCAAAGATGGAAGATTCCTCGAAAAGATGATTAACTTAAAATCGCTAAACCTTGGTGACAACCAAATCAGTGATGGTCGTTTTCTCGAAAAGCTTGTAAAACTGAATTCTCTCTTTCTTTGGGAGAACAATATTACTGACTGGAGCTTCCTTGAAAAATTACCGAATCTTACGTCACTCTATATTGGCAGAAATAAAATTAAGGACTTAAAATTTCTCAAAAAATTAACTCAACTCACTACATTATATCTTAATGGTAATCAAATCACTGACATTACACCTTTACTGCCGCTAATAAAGAAAGGGATTCAAGTTCAAACTAAAATTTATGATAGAGGGATTGCTTTAAACGATAATCCACTTACCAACCCACCCCCCGAAATAGTAGAACAAGGCAACGCCGCCATCCTCGAATACTTCCGACAAAAAGAAGCAACCGGAGCAGAGCCACTACTGGAAGCCAAGCTCATCCTGTTGGGCGATGGCCGCTCCGGCAAGACCTCACTGGCCTGTCGGCTGCTCCGGCAGGCATTGCCGAAGGAGGCCGACCGGACGGAGGGCGTGGACATCATCATCGGGGACTACCAGTTTCCGGTCGCTTCGGGTAGGCAGTTCCAACTCAATATCTGGGATTTCGCCGGGCAGGACAAGTACAAGCCGCTGCACCAGTTTTTCTATTCCGAGAGCAGCCTCTATGCCCTCGTGGCCGTGAGCGGTTCTATCAAAGCTGGGCAAATACACAAAGGAGGAGTTTGGCATTGCCAAAAACCGTTTCGATGGCAATGAGCATCCCCGCATCTTGACCTTCAAAAAAGATGCGGACTTGCCGAAAAAAATTAGTGATGAAGATTTTACCAGCCTTCGTAAATTTGAAAAGTATCTATCCGAAGCGGCACATTTCCCTTTTACATTTGGAAACACCGATGCACTGCTCCGCCATGTAGAAGCTTGCATGGATGGGTTGGTTTCGGATGATGGGTTTTTAGGGAAATTGAATGGTAAGTGAAAAATGGTATAACGTTGGAAGGGCAGCGTATCATGCAGGGGTAAAAGCGAAAGCCGGACATCTCCCGATGCCCGGCTTTGCTATATCAAAAGGATGATTTCTTATCTATTTCACCACCAACTTCCCAGAAGAAACGCCCTGTCCAGCATTTTCAACCTTGAAGAAATAAACCCCGCTCGCCAGTCCCGTGCCATCGTAGCGGCAGGTCGAACCTGTGAACGGCGTGGCGCTGATTGGGCGGCCTTGCTGGTCGAAGACGGTCAGCATGCCTTCTGCCAGTTCAATGCCTTTGAATCGGAAATTGGTGGTAGCCTCGAATGGATTGGGAAACACCTCCATCTCCACGCCCTTTAACAATGTTTCGGTTGAAGACACTTCAATTAGGAAATCCTCGCCGAGCGTGTGCAGGCTGCGGTTGGTGACGATCGGCTCGTTGAAGTCGAAGTAGATGCCCGCCTCGTTTTCGATGGTCGTGCCGAGCGGCAAGCCCGGGTGCTGGGCAATCTTGAATTTCACAAATCCGTGCGACAATGCCTCATTCACGTTGCTGTCTGGCAGCATGATGTTCGGGAAAATGAACTTGGCGACGCCGTGCCCGCTCAGTTCGAACTCGAACGGGTGGCTGCTGCCGAGCAGTCGGATGGACGCCGGGTCAAGCGTTTCGGGCAGCGAGTCAATCACCACGATGTTGAAAGCCGTATCGGTGCCCGTGTTTTGGAAGCGGATGAGGTAGTTGATGTCCTGCCCCCGATTGATAAAATGATTTTCACTCACGCCAAGCGGAAATCCAGTTTTGTCGTTCGGGTCATAAGCACCTATATTAGGTAGGCAGTCGAGGTCTTCGAATGGCTTGCCATCGGGCATCGGGAACTGGTTGACGAAGCCGAAGCTGACCTCGTTCCCATTTCCAGCGCAGCCCTCCACCGTCGCACTGGCAAAGGTTTCAAACGGGTGGTTGGTTGCCTCGTCCGTTTGCAAGCGCCACGTCGAACCGTTGGCTGGTACGGCCACGGTCGTTGATTGGCCAGATAGTAGCAGCAGGTCGTCCTCCGACATTTGAATCATCACGTCCTCGATGACCACATACTCGACAGGCTCAGTCATGTCTTCGCCTTGGTTGGTGATGGTGAAAATCACCTCGTCGCCAACACATTCGCCCGTCACCACCAAGTCTGCGCCGCTCCAGAGTGGGCTTGGCGTTTGGCAGGTTTCGTCGGGGTAAATATGGGCGTAGGTACAGTGCGTCTGGCCCAACTCGGCATCACAACTCACCTCAAAATTGATGGCAAAGCTGCCACAGTCACCCACAGCTATATCGCCCAAGTCAAAAGTATAGGTGTTTCCATTGACGGAAGACCAAGGCAGGGTACTACTCACATTGATGAAGAGGGGGTCGAGCGTGACCTCGACACTGGCGTCGGTGGCGGTGATGGTGCCTTGGTTGCAGTAGCTAACGAAATAGCTGTTTTCAAAGCAGCGGCGCAGGAACCACGCCGACAGCTCCACTTCCATCAATGGGCAATCCTCAACGGCCTGCTCCGCAAAGTCCACGGTGGCAGTGCCTTGGAAGTCCACTGTCACACCTGGTACGATGGCTGTGCAAGCTGCCCAAAGTTGGTTTGCTTGAACCACTTCCACGTCGTAGGTGCCGGGCGGTAGGAAAAGGGTGTAGTTGCCATTGGCGTTGGTATTGGCATAAAAGCTACCGCCCGTTCCTGTAGCCACCACCTTCCAATTTTTCTGGGGGGTGTCGCCCGTGGTTTCCGTGCAGGTTTCGTCTTGGTCAAAATAGACTTTGCCTGTTATTTTTGATAAATAACCAGTATCGGGATTAAGCATCGTGATGGCAGAGCCGTTCACGTCCCCCACTTTGACGGCGATGAAATCAAGGTCAGTGATGTTGCTGTTGACATTGGTGATATTAATGAATTCGGTGAAGCCAGTTACGAACGGGTTGGCAGGATTGGGGAACACAAAATTGGCGTCCACGAACCGCCAGGAAGTGTTGTTGTTGGGGAAATTTTGGATTACACCCGTTACCAACTCCTGTATTGCTAATGTATCGGCACCATCTAACACGGTAGATTTATCCACATCGGCAGCGATGATTTTGTAGGGTGAATCAAGTTGGAGCGTGCCATTGACATGCCCAGCTACCAGTACTCTATCAAACGTTGACACACCGTTCAGCGGATCATTGTTGTTGAACGGTACAATGTCCACGCTGGTGCCAGCAGGAAGTACAAACTGGAAGTGGCCATTGGCATCTGTTATGGCAATATTGCCAGTAATCGGAACGGCGAGAAGTGTTACCCCGCTCACCGGGTCACCATTCTCCGTGGTGATGGTGCCTGACACCGTGAACTGTGCCCAGCCAATTTGCATCGCAAACAGCGCAAACAGCAAGGAGGTTATTAGCTTTTTCATGTTAGGTGTAATTAGATTCGGACGCATGGGATAATTTATTTTGTGATTGAAAAATTTGATGGTACAAAAGTCAACCAACAGTATTGGGTTAGCAAAAACATTATTAGGGTTTTGTCTTTAAAATTCTAAATTCAATTTTTTAAAAAGCCTAATTTTGCTGCACGTTACCACCTTAAATTGTCTTTGATTTTTTACGAACTTAAGACTGATTTTTTATCAAAATTTCTTGCCGTCGCCTAAAAATGGAAAAATCACGCCTCATCCAACTCCTCCGCAGCTTCTCCCGCCAAGAACAGCGGGATTTTCGACGGTTCTTACAGTCGCCGTTTTTCAGCCGCCGGGCCGAAACAGCCTTGCTTTACGACTTGCTGGAAAAGTACCTTAAAAACGGAAAGCCCGTTCCCGAAAAAGAAGCCGCCTTCGCACTCGTATTCCCTGGCGAGCCTTTCGACGACCACCGCATGCGGATGCTGATGAGCCAGTTGTACCAGTTTGCCAGCCAGTTCTTGGCCGTGCAGGACTTCTTGACTGATGAAGAACAGGTGCTGCTAAGGCTTGGGCAGGTCTTTCGGAGGCGAAAACTGGCCGCCCATTTCGCCCAAACCTCCGCCGACCTCGGCACCAAACTGGCCACCCTACCCTACCGCAATCCTAATTTTTTTCAACTCAAATACCTCGCTTCTCTCGAAAAATACCGAACCGCCTTCGACATGCGGGAGGTGAACAGTGCGCAGTTGCAGGCACTTTCCCGTGAATTAGACACGGCCTTCCTCGCCCAGAAACTCTGGCAGTCCTGCCTCCTGCTCTCCCACGAGGCGGTGTCCAACATCAACTACGATTTTGGACTACTCGACGAGGCACTAGCCTTTGCAGAGCGGAGCGGAGCGCTCGAAACGCCCGCTATTGCTATCTTTTACCATTGCTACCGGGCATTAACGAATCCGGGTGAAACAGCTTTTTTCCAAAACTTCAAGGCGCTGCTGCTCCAGCATGGGGGGCTTTTCCCCGATTCGGAGATGCGGGATTTGTACATCCTCGCCATCAATTTCTGCATCCGTCGCTACAATGCGGGCAGCCAGGAGTACCTGCGTGACCAGTTCGATTTTTACAAGGACGGGCTGCGCCGGGGCTACTTCCTCACCGATGGCGAGCTGAGCCGCTACACCTACCAGAACGCCGTGACCAGCGGCCTGGTGATGCGGGAGTTCGACTGGGTGGAGCGCTTCATCCACGACTACCGTGACAAACTGGCAGACGCTTATCAAGAAAGCGTTTTCAGCTTCAACCTCGCCCGGCTGGGCTACGAGAAAAAACAGTTCGACCAGGCGCTGTCGCTGCTGCAATTGGCGGAATACAAGGACCTGCTGCTCAACCTTGCCGCCAAAACCCTTCAACTGAAAATCTATTTTGAGTTGGATGAATTCGACCTGATAGAGGCGCACCTCTCGGCCTTCAAAACTTTCCTACGCCGCAAAAAGGAATTAGGTTACCATCGGGAAAACTACCTGAACACCATCCAATTCACCCGCAAATTGCTGGAAACCAACCCATTTGACAAAGACGCTCGTGCAGTGCTGCGGGCAGAGATTGCAGCGGCGAAAAATGTGGGGGAAAAGGAGTGGTTGTTGGGGCAGGTTTGACATTTGTCATTGGAGTCATTTATCATTGAGGTCATTGTGTTTGCCCTCAATGACAAATGACTAATGACCTCAATGACTAAAAGAACCGCCATTTTGTCTGAAATCCCCGTTTGGAACGATTTTCAAAGCCACCTTTTGTTCGTCAAAAACAAAACAAAAAGCCGGCATAAAAAGCCCGGATATGTCTCAATCAATTTCAGTCACAGCACCCCACAACCATTCCGACAACCCTTTTCCACAAGCAACAACTTTGCAAACAGACGCCCTACTGCTCGATGCGTATTCCCGCACGGTGGTCGGCGTTTCGCAGGCGGTAAGCCCGTCGGTGGTGCAAATCAAGGTGAGCAAAAAGCCCAACCCGCAGGCTCGACAACAGCAGCCGTTTGGCACCGGGAGCGGGTTCATCATTTCCAGCGATGGCTTCATCGTGACCAACAGCCATGTGGTCAACAGCGCCCTGAAAATTGAAGTGGTGCTGCAAGATGGGCGGGAATTCAGTGGCAAATTAGTCGGCGAAGACCCGGCCACCGACCTCGCCGTGCTGCAAATCAACGGCGACGGCCTGCGCTCCGTGCGTTTTGGCAACAGCAAAACCCTGCAAGTTGGGCAGGTGGCCGTGGCCATCGGCAACCCCTACGGCTTCCAGTATTCCGTGACGGCGGGCGTGGTAAGCGCCCTCGGTCGCACATTGCGCAGCGAAAGCGGCAGGCTGATTGACGACGTGATTCAGACGGATGCGGCGCTCAACCCCGGTAATTCCGGTGGCCCGCTGGTGGACAGTTCGGGATTGGTCATCGGCGTGAACACGGCAGTGATTTTGCCCGCACAGGGGCTTTGTTTCGCTGTATCGTCGAGCTTGGCCGAGTATGTGGTGGGCAAGCTCATCATTGAAGGGAAAGTGCGGAGGGGCGTCATCGGCATCGCCGGACAGACGGCGCCCATCAACCCACGCTCGGTCAGTTACCACCAATTGCAAAACAAAACAGGCGTACTCGTGCAGGGCGTAGAACCCACTGGCCCCGCCAGCGGCGTCCTGTTGGTCGGCGACATCGTCATCGCCATGGATGGCCAGCCCGTCCATTCCATTGACGACCTGCACAAGCACCTCAACGAAAGCGCCATCAACCGAATGGTGGAGCTGACTTTGCTGCGCAATGGGCAAAAGGAAAACGTGGGGGTGAGGCCGAAGGAAATGAGGTAAGGGAGGAGCCATTCTGTTTAAAAAAAGCGAGGTAGCAACTTCCGTAAAGTTGCTACCTCGCCAAATGTGTATGTTTTTTTTTGCACCCAACTATCCTCACCTGCTCCCATCCAACCTGACTGTCACCTCCTGTTCTTTTTCTTCCCGAATGATTTTGACCTTCACGTTGTCGCCAGCCTTGTATTTTTCCAAAATCAGAATCAGCTCGTTGCTGGACGCTACTTTATCACCGTTGATGGCTATGATGGCATCACCGAGACGGATTCGACCGTTGCGGTCACGGAAAGTTGGTTGCAGGCCAGCCCGCTCGGCAGCGCTGCCCTCCGCCACGTGGGTTATGAGCGCCCCACGCAGGCCGAGCCGCTGCACCGATTGTGCATTTGCCAGCTCAATGCCGAGGGTCGGGCGGTTGATTTTGCCATATTGGATGAGGTCGGGTACGGCCCATTTCACTACGTCAACGGGGATGGAAAAGCCGATGCCTGCCGATGCGCCGCTGGGGCTGTAAATGGCGGTGTTCACGCCGATGAGTTCGCCGGAGGAGTTGAGCAGTGGGCCACCGGAGTTGCCGGGGTTGATGGCAGCATCGGACTGTATCACGTCCCGGATGGGCGTACCGTCGCCCGCTTTTATCTCCCTGCCCAGGGCACTGATGATGCCCGTGGTCAGCGTTTGGTCGAGGCCGAAGGGGTTGCCGATGGCATATACGCTTTGGCCCACCAGCAGGTTGTCGGAACTGCCGACGGGGATTGGGCGCAAGGCAGATTTTGGGGCAGAAATTTTCAGAACAGCAAGGTCTTTTTCGGGGGCTGCGCCAACCAGCGTGGCCTCCCAAGTGGTCCGGTCGGCGAGGGTGACTTGGGCCTTGTCCGCTCCTTGAATCACGTGGTAGTTGGTGATGACGTTGCCATCCTTGTCCCAGACAAAGCCGGAGCCGCTGCCCTGCGGGATTTCCATCACGTTGCGGGTCCAGTAGTCCTGCCGTATCCGGGTGGTGGTGATGAAGGCCACCGATGGGGCCGAGTTCTCAAAAAGTCGGATGGTGGCCTTCTCCGATTCGTTGAGCCTGGGGGGGAGCGGCGATTGGGTGGCAGTGCCTTGCCTATCTTCATTGTTGTTGTAGGGATTTTCGTCGGCGCTGGTTTGCGGGGCGGCATCTGGGCTGAACTTATTGTTCCAAGCGGTGCCGATGAAGAACCCGCCCACCAAGAGCGCTGCCCAAAGAAAGAACCGTAGAAAGGATGTGCTTCTCATTATTTTGATTTTGCGGTAAAAATATTGATTCCAGAAACAATGCAACAATCATTGCGAAGGAAAAACACGCTTGCCAGCCTGCTTGTTTCCCGGAATTGGACGAATTGCGCCCAATGCTCCATGAATCTTCATTATTCCCATAAAGGCCAGGGATTTGCCCACAGCGTCAACGATTTTGCAAAATTTTCCAATTGGTTGACGATATTGCCCCTTTTTAAAGAAAAGCAGCCTAATTGAACCCAATCCTCTACGTCCTATACTACTTTTTCAAGCACCTGATACAGCTTTGTACTTGGGTGTACTACGCCAAAGTGACCATCACTGGCGAGCGGCACCACCGCAGCCGCAACCCCTGCATCCTCGTCAGCAACCACCCAAGCACCATGCTCGACCCACTCAACGTGGCCATTCGGGTGAACTCAGAAATCAACTTCCTCGCCAATGCCAGCCTCTTCAAAAACCCCGTGGCCGCTTGGTTGCTCCGCAAACTCTACTGCATCCCCATTGAGCGGTACCAGGACACCAACGGCAAGCCCCTCGACAACGCCGCCAGTTTCGAGCAGGCCACCAAGTTCCTGACTGGTCACGGTTGCCTCTACGTGGCGCCAGAGGGCAGCAGCTTTGTGGAGCGGCGGCTGCGCAGGCTCAAGACTGGCACCGCTCGCATTGCCTTTGCTGCCGAGCAGGCCAACAAATTCCAGCTCGGCCTCACCATCCTGCCCGTTGGGCTGAACTACTCCGACCCGACCCATTTCCGAAGTGAACTGGTCACCGTGTTCGGGAAGCCCATCCGGGTGGCCGACTTCCGGGAAACCTACGAGGCCGACCCGGTGAACGCTGTGCAATGCCTCACCGAAGCGATGGGCGAACAACTTTCGACGCTAATGCTGGACTGCGAGGACGAGGCGCAGGACCAATTGCTGCACCGGCTGGAAACCATTTTGCAAAATGAAAACCCGCTGCCACCCGTGAAGCGCCTTCACCGTTCGCAAGCGGTTTTGGGTGGCCTTCAGCAATGGAAGACCAGCAATGGCGCTGCCTACGAAGCATTTTCTGGAACTGTTTTTTCCTATTTCAAGAAAATTGATGACTTGAAAATCAATGACTTGTTAGTTGGGAAACAAAACAACAGAGGCGGGGCTGCCCTACTACTGGTCGCATTCCCTGTTTTCTTGCCCAGCTTTCTGACGCATCTTTTGCCCACTTTTATCACAAAAAAAATAACGGTCGCACTCAATGGAGACTACCATTGGATACCCACCTACAAGTTCACTGCCGGTGTAGTTATGTACCCGTTGTTCATCGGCCTCCAGGCTTGGCTGGTGGGCAAGTTGGCCTTGCATTTCCAATGGGGCAGTTGGGTGCAATGGGCCTACCTGCTGGCCGTTATCCCCATGGGCCTGTTCGCTGAGTGGTGGCTGAAGGGCTGGGCGAATTGGCGGTACAGCCGCCGGGCCGCTTTTTTGAGCAAAACAAAAAAGGAAACTTGGGCCGAAGCCGTCGGTTTGCGCCAGCAGGTTTTGGCGGAAATGCCTGCGCTCGAAAAATAATTGCACCAAAATTCCGCCCCTGCCACAGCCCTCCAGTACAGTAAAATCGCCCATTTGGAACCTTCCACAGCCCATATCGGGTTGAACAAAAAGTTTCCAACTGTTTGCGATTTCCACAAAGAATTTACCTTTGCGGCGGAGAGATGGCAGAGCGGTTTAATGCGGCGGTCTTGAAAACCGTTGTACTGAAAGGTACCGGGGGTTCGAATCCCTCTCTCTCCGCTCCAAACAAAAAAAGCCTCGGCGTTAGCTGGGGCTTTTCTTTTTTCCGCAAAATACGCATCCATTCTACCGCCTCTTGGTGCGGGAGTACAGCGTGACATCCTTCCTGAACAAAAAATCCTTGATTACGCCCATCCAAGAATTGTAGGAGTGGAGGTTATCGTAAAACTCTGGTGCCAATTTTTTGAGTTCGGGCAAACGGCTGCCGGGGATGGTCGGGAAGTCATGGTGCTCGTTGTGGTAGCCGACATTGAAGGTGATGGCATTCAATGGGCCATAGTAAGAGTAGGTCTCTTGCCCTTCATGGAACACATAATGCTCTGAGATGAAATGGCCGGATGTCGGGTGGAGGCCGCCCGCAAATATGAGCGAAAGAATCAGGTAGAGGGTACCTTCCCACCCTGCAAATGGCAAGAAGATGGCCATGGCAGCTACCTGAAAAATGATGTTATAGACCTGCCACTTGTCGGGCGCAATGGGCTTGCCGAGCACCGGGCGCACGGCATAGAACACGATTTGGTTGAAGAACCACAGCACTTTGCCGATGAAGCCCCGGAATATTTTGGTTTCAAAATGGGAGGGGATGTCCATGTCCTCGCCATCTTTTCCTTGGTCCCAGTGGTGGATGGAGTGGTACACCTTGAAGGACATGGCAAAGGGAAAAACGATGGGCAGGTTGGCAAAAAAGGCCAAGAGGTTGTTGTGTAGCTTGCGCTTGAAGGCGAGGTCGTGTGTAATCTCGTGGATGGCCAGGAACAGGGCTTGCGCAATGGTGGCACCCACCACAAACGTCACCAACAAAAACGCCCACCACGGAATATTGTGGATAAAAAGGGCAATTGTCATTTGCACTATCACCAGTACCACCGTGACGTATTTGAGCTTGGGGTTCACCCCAAAAAGCTTCGTCACCTCTGGGTGTGATTTCAAAATTTCCTTCCGTCGCTGAAAATGCGGCTCACGGTCTTCGACCCAATAAAAATCTTCCCGTGGTTTTGCTTCGGCTTGCGTACCCATGTGCTATTGCTTAGTTTGTTTTTTTGATGATAAATGGCTTTTGCCAATGAAGGAAACAGCCATCTCCCAATCGGGTTCAAAGGTACGAACTCACCTGTGATTTCAAGGTGATTTAGGTCAACCTATGTTTGGGGTGGAAAGAGGGTGCGAGCGTTTGGTAAATGCTGAAATACCTGTATGCTCCGATTTTTTGTTGGAATACAGAGCAAAAACAAGCAGGACCAAACCACACCTTCTTTACATGCCCGGCGGCCTTCCCTCCCACCGCTGCTCTCCGCTGGGCCTGGTTTGCGGAGCGGCACCAAAGGAACGTATGTTGTAAGTGAAACTCAGCATCACGAATCGCTGTATGGCGTTGGTGCGGGTATCCTCGATATAGGTTTCCGTCACGCTGCGATTGATGTTGCGGTTCTCGTTGAGCAAGTCGTTGACGGCGAGCGCAAGTTCGCCCCGCTCGTTTTTGAACAGTTTTTTGCCGATGGCCAAGTTCCAAATCACGAAATTTTGGTCGAAACCAGCCGATAGTCCCTTGTAATATTGGTGCGTGGCATCGGTACGCAGCACAAGCCCTTCAAAAATAATCCAATTGAAGCGCAGGCTGCTGTTTTGGTTGAAATACTCGTTGTTGCTGGCTTTTTGCAGCGAGTTGGTGGCTTTGTTCCAGCTTGGCCGCAGGCTGATGTTGAAGTCGAGCTTGGTGCTGATGTTGCTGGCAAGCGTCACGCCAGTGCCTATGCCGTGGTTGTCTGCCAAGTTTTTTGCCCCGTTTATTTGGCCGGGGGTGCGTGCATAGTTGTAGGACAGGTTGAAGCTCAGGGTGGACTTGATAGCCTTCACGGGGAAGCCGTAGCTGGCGAAGGAGCGTAGGTTGCGGTAGCCGTCGAGGTTTACCGGCTGCCGGATTTGGGCGCCGGGGGATACATCGAGGCTATCGAACAGGGGGGTATCGCTGCCGCCCAACCAAGTGCTGGAGCCGATATAGTCGCTCGTGAATCCGCCGCCCAGCATGGCAAACAAGGTCGTTGACTTCAACGCATTGGTGGCTTGGTACCGACCAAACAGGTTGTGCTGGTAGCTCTGTACGAGGTTCGGGTTGCCGGTGCTGAGCTGCAGCGGATTGGTGTTGTCCACCACGCTCTGCAGTTGGCTCACGGAAGGCAGTTGGGTGTTGGTGCGGTAGTTGAACCGGATGCTCCGCTGCTTGTCGAGATTGTAGCGGAAGCTGGCGGATGGCAGAAGGTTGCTGAAAGTCACCGTTGTTTGAGGCCCTGCGGGAAACTCCGGCTGATTGGTCAGTTCGGCCCATTGGTAGTTGGCCCGCACGTTCCAGTTGAGGTCATTGCCTTTGCTATAATTGTAGCCCGCCCCGCCGGAGTGGGTGATGTAGTCATTGGAAAAAACGTTGCTCAAAGTGCTGTTCAGCAGGTCGTAGCCGCCAGTGATGGGCCAAAAGTCGTAGGTCAACTTGTCCGACTCCTCTTGCTGGTAGCTTGCCTTGTAGTTGAGCAATAGCTGCGAATATTGCGTGAGCGGCTCCGTGAATTCAAGGTTGGCGGCCATGTTCCAATTGTTCGCATCCAGCTTGGAGCGCTGGTCGAGGGTGTCGTGCAAGACCATTGGGAAAAAGTAACTGTTGTAGGAGCCGAGCTGGCTGTCGCCAATTTTGGGGCTATACCCGTTGGTCACGTCCACGGAAAAGGTGCGGCTTTGCTTGCGGAATTTGTGCCGCCAAAGCAAGCTGTTGTTGAAGCTGAGGCCGTCGTAGTTGGAGTTGAATCCGTTGTCGGTGGCGTTGAGCAGGTCATTGCCGAGCGTCGTTCTGCCGAGGGTTGTCGAAAGGCCCTCGCTTGCTTGCCAGGTAGCCCTTGGCCGTATGATGAGGGAGTTGAAACTGTCAAGCTCTATTGTTGCCCGGAAGTTAAGTCGGTGGTTGATGTTGTCGGCGTCAGTGCTGCTGCCCTCTTCATATATTTCCCCAAAGCCCTCTTGCGTCACAAATTGGCGGGAGAGGTCTTTACGAGCTTCATTCTTGCTTTTGTTGAAAAAATAACTGCCCGTCACTTCCACTTTCTTGCCCCATTTGTCGGTGTAGTTGAGGCCAATTGCATGGGTGGTCGAGATGCCACCGGAGGTTTGCACCAAAAAATCGGAGCCGCCGCCGCCGCCGCCAGGGCCGCCACGTCCGCCACCACGTCCGCCGCCGCCCATTCCGCCACGGTTTGCGGTTGAACTACCCGTCACGCCGAGGATGTCGTCCATGCTGAAGTTCTGCACGTTGATGTTGTTCGACATGCCGATAATGGAAATGCGGCGGTCACCCTTGAAAATATTGGTGTTGCCACCGACTTGGTACTTGTCTTCCCAGCCGTAGCCAGCATAGACCTTACCGAATTGCCCATTGTTCATGCCCTTGCGTGTCACGATGTTGATGGTCTTGGAGGTGTTCCCGTCTTGTACGCCCGTGAACTGTGACTGCTCGCTTTGCTGGTCGAAAATCTGTATTTTATCAATCAATTCGGCGGGCAGGTTTCTAAGTGCCGCAGCGGGGTCGTTGCCAAAAAAGGGCTTGCCGTCCACCAGCACTTGTTGGATGGTCTCGCCCTGGGCCTTCACCGTTCCGCCCTCATTGGTCACAGTAGGCATTTTCTCAATCAGGTCCTGTGCGCTTGCGTCCTTCATCACCTTGAATGCATCGGCGTTGAACTGCACGGTATCGCCCTGCACTTTGCCGAGCAGCACCTGTTCGGTCACGGTCACGGTGCCGAGGGTCGTTGCCGCTGGGTTGACCTGGAGCGTGCCGAGGCTGACATCCTTGGCGGCCACCGTCACCTCCTTCTTCAAATCTTCATAACCAAGGAATGTGACAATGAGCAAATAGCCGCCCTTTTCAACGTTCTTCAACTCAAACCTGCCGTCCGCTTCGGTGGCGGTGGCAGTGGCCATTTCGCCCCATGGGTATTGTAGCACCACGTTGGCGCCGGGCAGCGTTGCGTTCTTGTCGTCCACGACTTTGCCTTTGATGTTGAAGTTTTGGGCGTTTGCGCAATGGGCGACTGCCAAGAACAGAAAGGAGATTATCAGATTTTTCATGCGGCAAAGTTACCCTAAATCGGGCCTGACCGTGTGCCGCATACTCGATTCGGTAGATGACTCCCCCAAATAGATAGACGACCCGGAGCAGAAAAATGTGTTAAAAAAAATGGGGGCGATGGATTCTGTCGCCCCCTTTTGAAAATGATTATTTGACAAAGCCTTGAATTTCAATGGATTGGAATTCGAGCTATCCAGCATTATTTTATCATTCCCGCTTATTCAGCAATGTCATACCGTAAGAGCGTTAGGTTTTGTCCATTTGGGAACAAGGATGACAAGGGTTGAAAATGGTATATGAGGCTATATTCAGACAAAACCTGACGGTTCGAGGTGTAAAACAACAGGCTTGAGTTTAGCCATTCCCACCCTCTGGTTTTGGCGTCGGGGGTGGTGCGGGCGTGGCAGGAGGGGTGCTCTTCTTATCCTTGCGCCCCTTGTCTTTCTTAGCCCTTTCCTCCTTTTGGGCTTTGTCGTCGTTGGTGTTTTGGGTAGGCCGCTCATTGCCGCCCGGCCCCCTGCGCTGACCCTGCGCTGCCGCAATTTTTTGCCAGCGGTCGTATTGTTCTTGCGTGAGCACGGTTTTCAGTTCGGCGCTTTGTTCTGTGCGGAGCGCCTCCATGGTGGCCCGCATTTTTTCCCAGTCGCCGTCAGCATTTGCGCTGCGGGCTTCCTTTTGTTTGTTGGCGTATTTAAGGTTGATTTCCTTGACCTTCTCCCCCTGCTTGGTGGATAGGGAAAGGCTGTCAACCATCATTTTGGTTTGCATTTCGGCCCTTTGGGCAGGGTCCATGCCACGCCCATCGCCTCTTTGAGCCTTGGTGGACAATGCCAATAGGAGCAATAGGGCCGCTGTCAGGATTTTGGATTTCATCTTTAATCTGTTTTTGATAAAAAATTTTTGAGAACACTGTTGTTCATTCTTTTGCGAAGCACTACAAGGAAAACAACGCAATAAAGAATCAAAACAGCCATTTTTTCTTCCGACGAAGGTAATGGGTTTGGCATTTTAGGTTGCATCACAAGGGCGACGTGGTGCAAAAAGGTAAGCACCTTAACAAAAGTTTAGGGGTTTGGGGGTGCCGACCAATTGAAGTCAACACCGTGGCCAACATCAACCTCAATCAATTATGAGCAGCTTCGGGAAATCGGAATCTTGGATTCGAAGCACAAAAAAAAGCCGATGGCAAGTGAACCTGCCATCGGCTTTTTTCTAATCAAACCTCAATAATGAGAGATTTCAAAACAAGTTAGCCAAATCAATGGTGTAGCTCTGCCAGGATGATACCAACTGTAAACTGGTTCCTCACCCTTGCGAGGCGGTTATCCCCTCCCTGCCATGAGGTAAATCCATTGGAGTAGCGCACATTGATGATGTTGCCATAGCGCATTCCCACTTCAAAGCGTCGGCTGGTGTAGGCATAAGGTTTCGGGCAACGAAGTGCCTGACCCTGGGCGAATGTTCCAATGCTGTAAACGGTTAGCGCACCAGTGGTGAAAGCAAAACCTGCTCCTGCTTGGGCGCCCAAGCCTGTCATATAACCTTTGTTTGAGCTTGTAAATGGCCTGCGATAATCATCATGTGAAGGCGCATAAGTACCGAACTCGGTGCCCAAGCTGGTAATGAGCCGGAAAGAGGTATTGCCCAAAGTTCCAATATCGGGCGTGGCCATCAAAGCGTAATCACCAAAAATCAGAAGTGGGTTGAATGCTTTGCCATTGCCTGAATCATTCCGGTTGAAGTCGCCGATGTTGGGGCCTCTTTCGCCATCGTTCCAGCTTAGTTGCACGTGCCAGCGTGCTTCTATGGGGAAGTTGGGCAGTAGGTAGTTGCAGTTTTCTTTGGCTTTTCGGTCAAATCGAGGCACAGAGCCAATCCTGACAACTTTGGCTGTTGCACTATACTTTTCGTCATAATACTTGAAGTCCCCACTTTGGGTTCCAAAAGCAAGTTCAAGGTCAGGGAATAGGTTGACATCAAAAAGCTGGCCCATGATATTCGCAAAACCGCCTGGGCCATTTGGGTTGCTTAGGTCGCCAGCGAGGTTGACCGTGTCTTGCAGGAATTGGAAACCTTGGTTGGTGAGCGAGTCAAAGCCGATGATGGTAACATCCCAATTCGAAGAGTCAAAGGAAAGGCTATCGTGATATTGACCGAACAGCCCTCCGAGCGAGTCGAAGTTGTTTCCGAAAATATCGTAAATCCAGTCCAACTCGCCAAGCAATGTATCCTCATCTACCCCCGAAAGCCCGAAACCTGGTAAGTGCACCAACAGGGTGTCAAGCCCCGCATCAAGGCCAAACAAGTAGGAAGAGTCCAGATTACCAGGAGGAATGGAATCGAGAAGGCTGTTGTTCAATTGGTTGAAAAGGTCATCATACCCCTGTTGATTTGGATTCCAAGTTCCATTCAACGAGTCCAAGTTGTCGAAGAAAAAGCCATAAGTGCCGGGGTCCATTTGGCTGAACAGGTCGGAGAGTAAATCTACTTGCGCATTTGCCCGATAACTAACGGTGCTTAACGCAAACACAAGTGCAAGAATGGTAAAAAACGATTTCATGCTGATTTTGGTTATGCGACCTTAACAATAAGTAAACCCAATCTCCAGCAAAACTGAAAATTAGAATGTTATTTTTAAGGTCGGAATTTGAGAAAATATTTGAAAAATAAAGAAGCAGACTCCAGAAAATCAATTCTATTAATTGATTCTAAAAAAAAATGAAATGACTGAATAAAATACAGTCAATTACGTGTGTTTCTCCTATAGTATGGTGCTTTTGTAACCCTTGGTGAGAATGATACTCAAATTAAACGCCACAAATGTAGTCCATTTTGGTTAACAATAAAGCATCGGCAATGTAAAATTTTCATGTTTTTTTTAACCCTCCAAAGATTGCCAGACTTGACTGCCTTTTCAATTCATCCTCGTTATCGTACAACTCATCGAAAATTACCGCAAATCAACTACCCTTCCTCCCAATAGTTTAAGTAGAAACGGATAGTTTTGGAACTGAAAAAAAAATTGCCACGCAGCGTTGTACTCCTAAATCCTGTTAGATGATGTGTTTGTAACCACAATTTGACCGTGGGCTGAAAAAAAGAAAAAATTAAAGCCATCTCCCGTGAACTATTTACAAACTCGCAAGCTTTTAGGAGATTGCTTTTTCAAAATAAAAAACAAGCGCCGCCAAAAATTATGGCACGTTAGGAAAATAAAAATTACGGACTTTTGGTCAATGATTCCTTTTCGTTTTGTTAGCGACGCATCACACACCGCAACATTGGAACAAAAACAATCACTGCCTGGCCGCACCAAGCAACATTAAATGAATTCTATCTCGCTTCCAACAAAATCCAACAATATTGAACACCTACCTGCCCCCGCTACGGTAAAAAACGCTGTGATACTGGCCGCAGGCAAAAGCTCCCGTTTCCGGGACCAAGGTGTTCTGAAACCCAAGGTGCTGATGAAAATTGGCGGCCTTCGTTTGTTGGAACGGGCCATCCTCACACTCCACGAAACAGGTGTCGAACACTTCCGCATTACGGTTGGTGCCTACAAGGAACAAGTGGTAGCGGAAATGAAAAGCATCGAACGCCTGAAAAACATTGACATCGAGTACGTCGAGTGCGAGGACTACGAACTGGGCAACGGTGTCAGCTTTGCGGCAGGTGCAGCGGGGTTCAGCGAGGCGTTTTTGCTCACCATGTCCGACCACATCTTTGCACCTGACACGGTACTCGATTTTGTCAAAAAAACCAAAGAAGCACCTCAGTTGCCTGCCCTCGCCTGTGATGCCGACCTCGCCAACATCTTCGACATGGACGACGCCACCAAAGTGGCCAGCCGCAATGGCTTCATCCACAACATCGGCAAGGAAATCAAGGAATACGACCTGGTGGATACCGGGCTTTTTTATTTCCCAAAGGGTTATGGCAGTA
>DIUC01000069.1 GCA_002435785.1 Saprospiraceae bacterium UBA6168
GCTCACCGCCACCACCTGCGACCCATCTGCTGCGGGCGTTTTTGTCCAAAACCTGACCGGACAAAACGGCTGCGACAGCACCGTGACGACCACCGTGGCGCTGCTGCCAAGTGCCACGACCACGCTTGTGGGCACGACCTGCGACCCATCGGCTGCGGGCGTTTTTGTCCAAAACCTGACCGGACAAAACGGCTGCGACAGCACCGTGACGACGACGGTGGCGCTGCTGCCGACCGACACGACCCTCTTATTGTCAACCACTTGCGACGCCTCGCAAGCAGGCACGACCGCCGTTGTTTACCAAAACCAACAAGGCTGCGACAGCGTGGTGGTCGCCACCGCCACTTGGACGCCGCCGCCATCGCTGGCCATCAACGCCTCCGGCTTCAACGGCTTCGGCACCTCCTGCGCCGGGGCCGACGACGGCTGGGCGCAGGCAACGGCCACGGGCACGCCGCCGTTCCTTTTCGTCTGGCAAAACGGCGGGACATCGCCCCTCATCGAAAACCTTCCGCCCGGTGCCTACGCCGTGACGGTAGTGGACGGCAACGGCTGTTCCTCGCAAGGTTCCGTCGGGATTGTCGGGCCTTCTCCGCTCGCCAATGCCCTGTCCATCAACGGGTTGGACTGTTTCGACGACGGCAGTGGGGCGGTCACGGTGTCGGCATCCGGCGGCGTTCCGCCATACCTTTTTTCGATGGACGGCGGGGCGTTCCAGCCGTCCGGACTGTTCGGCGGGCTGTCCGCCGGGGCCTACGAGGTCACGGCGCAGGACGCCAACGGCTGCTCAGCCAGCGACGTCGTGGCCATCAATGCGCCCGTGCCGTTGAGCGTGGACTTGGGCGACGACGTGTTCATCGAGCTGGGCGACGGTGTGGTGCTTTCGGCGCTGACCAACGTCCCGCCCGGCTCGCTGGCGCAAATCAACTGGTCGGGGGGGGGCAGCTTGGAATGCCCGCAATGCCCGCAGCAGCAGATGTTCCCGCTCGTCACGACGGCCTACTCGGTGACGGTCACGTCCGCCTCTGGCGGATGCACGGCCTCCGACGGCGTGACGGTCTTCGTGGACCGCCGCAAGTCGGTCTATGTCCCAAACGCCTTCTCCCCGAACGGCGACGGGGTGAACGACCTGCTGACCCTCTTTGCGAAGGCGGGGCAGGTGCGGGAGGTCAAGTCGTTCCTCGTCTTCGACCGCTGGGGCGGGTCCGTTTACCAACACTTCGGCTTTCAGCCCAACGACCCTGCGACTGGCTGGGACGGCACGCACCGTGGCCAGCCGATGAACGCTGCGGTCTTCGTCTGGTTTGCGGAGGTGGAATTCGTGGACGGGACGGTGGAGCTGCTGAAGGGGGACGTGGTGCTGGTGAGGTGAGGTGATTAACCGCATGTTTACGCTAAATCATAAAGGCGAGGATGGTATTTCTCACACCCTCCTCGTCTTCAACCGTATCGAGTTCCCAATCACCACCACGTCCGAGAAGGCCATGAACAGCGCCCCCCATGTGGGGTTCAGAAAGCCCAAATCTGGCACTAAGGTCACGTCAAGATAAATCTTTGCGCATTCACATGCGGATAACGTCCTTCCTCAATTAACTCCTGACGTTCAATGACTCTTTCTACTTCGTTGATTTTAAGGATTTTGATGGTTGCTTCACCGATAGCTGTCTTGGGTAGAAATAAAGCACCATCCAATACAAAGTGCGATTTCCATGCATCGGTACGGGGATTGAAGAACCTTGTAAAATGACTGGAAAAAAGGAATGTACCAATATCAGTGCCTTTGAATCGGTTGCAATAAACACAACTGTATGCAAGGTTTTCTGGTAGGTGTAAGCCGCCATGTTTTAGTGGTATAACATGGTCTATTGGACAAGTAAGGATGGTATCGTCTTCGTGAACCAAACAATATTCGCATAGAAAAAAAGCCCGTTCTGCTACCAACTTTCGCCATGTGTCGGGGATATAGCGCATGGTCATGCTGCCTTCAAGAATTTACGTGCGCGCACTTTTGCGAGCCTGAGAATATGCTCAAGCAGTAAGTAGTCGTCCAGTTCCGACTTCTCATCCGGTAAAATAGCACCTTCTTTTTCCTTGAAAAGCAGTTCTTCCACCCTGCGCAAGGTATCAACGCTTGGCTTGAAAGCTACCAATTGTGCTGGATTCGTTCCCGCAGCAATCATATCTATCAGTTCGTCAAATGCTTTTGTTGTAACCATTGAAAGTGTTTTTGCAAAGAAACGAGTTTTCATTAATCTTTTCAAGCGAACAATAGTACCATTTCGGCGCACCAAATCCCTGCTTGTCGGCAGACAGGGTAAATCCGCAATCGCTAAACCCTCCTCGTCTTCAACCGTATCGAGTTCCCAATCACCACCACGTCCGAGAAGGCCATGAACAGCGCCCCCCATGTGGGGTTCAGAAAGCCCATTGCCGCCACGGGAATGGCCACTACATTGTAGGCGAAGGCCCAAAAAAGGTTCTGCTTGATGGTCTGGAGGGTAGCCGTGGAGATGGCCAATGCCTTGACGAGGCGGTCGAGGCTGCCGTTGAGCAAGAGGATTTGGGCGGACTGCATGGCCACTTGCGAGGCATTGCTGAGGCTGATGCCAAGCGTGGCTTGCGCCAGTGCAGGTGCGTCGTTGATGCCGTCGCCAATCATGGCAGTGGGGGCTTCGGTATTGAGTTGGCGAATGATGGCGAGCTTGTCGGCGGGCATTTGCTCCGCAAAAATGCGGGTGATGCCAAGCTGCTGGGCCACCTCGTTGGTTTTGGAGGCCCGGTCCCCACTGAGTAGAACGGGGCTTCGGTCGGTGCTGCGGAGGTAGTCCATCAGGGCGGCAGCTTCTGGTTTTGTGGCATCCTCTATTTCCACAGCGGCAAGCAGTATCCCATTTTTACTAAAAAAAAGCGCCGCTTGGCCGTCCTCCACAGATGGTGCAGCAAAGCGGCGGGAACCTAACCGATAGGTGTTCCCTTCGCCATCCTCGGCGATGACACCTTGGCCTTTCACCTCCTTGATTTTCAGCACGGTGACGGAAGTGGTCGGCTCGCTGGTGGTCAATTCCCTTACCAGCGATTTGGCGATTGGGTGCGAGGAATGGCGCTCCATTTTTAGTAACATCGCCCGTATTTCCGGTTGATTTTCAGCGAAGTAGTTGATTTTCTTGATTTTGAAATCGCCATTGGTCAGCGTCCCCGTTTTGTCGAAGACGAAGTTTTTGATGCCAGCGAAAACCTCGATGGTCTGGGCGCCTTTCACCAGGATACCGTTCTTGGCCAATCGTCCGACACCCACCATCACGGCAGTTGGGGTAGCCAATCCCATCGCACAGGGACAGGAGATGACCAACACGGCGATGGCGTTGAGCATGGCTTTTTGCGCAGCTATTTCAAAGAAAAAAAACGAGACCAAGAAGGTGAGCACGCTGATGCCAAGCACCACGGGTACGAAAACCCCGCTGATGCGGTCGGCCAATCGCTGGATGTCCGGCTTGTTGATTTGGGCGGATTTCACGAGTTCAATCATCTGGCTGAGGGTGGTGTCACGGGTGGTGGCCGTGGCGGCGATGGTGAGGTTGCCACCTGCGATGATGCTGCCGCCAAGCACCCGGTCGTCGGGGAGGCGGCTCACGGGGAGGCTCTCGCCGGTGAGCATGGACTCATCCACGTCCGCAGAGCCTTTGAGGACGGTGCCGTCCACGGGGATTTTGTCGCCTTCGTTCACTTGCAGCCAGTCGCCGGGCAGCACCTCGCTCGCCTCGATGGTGACGACGGTCCCGCTGGGCATGATTTTCCTCGCAAACTCCACTTGCAATTTAGTGAGGTCTTCGATGGCGGATGTCGTCTGCTTGACGGCCCGCTTTTCAAACCAATTGCCCAACAACACCAGCGTGATGATGGTGGCACTGGTCTCGAAAAAGAGGTAGTTGGGTTCGTTCATCAATGCCCCGATGGTACTGTACACGAAGGCCGCCGTGGAGCCGATGAAAATCAGGATATCCATGTGGGTGGAGCCATTGCGGAGCGCCCCAAGGCTGGTTTTCCCAAAATGAAGGAACCCAACAACGTAAACTGGCAGGCATAGGGCAAACTGCACCCAAGCATTTTGCAGGACATGAATGCCCGCCATCATCAGCAGGTGCAAGCCAAGCAGGGGCAGGGTAAATATGGCGCAGAACACCAGTTTTCGCTGCAAGGTCCAGAAGGGTGTGCCCCGGTCATCCACCACATGATAGCCGAGCCTGTTGATGCCTTCTACGACCAAATCCATCGGAACTTCGTCCTTGGGCTGCTCAAATACGACCTCACCACTGGAGAAATTGACATTGACTTTTGTCAATCCCTTTTTCTCAAGGTACTTTGTTATGTTTGCTGCGCAAGAGGCGCAGTCCATGCCTTCTACTTTTAGTTCAATCATGGTATTTGCAATTGAGCGGAGGCCGGTTAAAAAGGGGTGGCCAATCAAATCAAAAACCAATCATTTGCGCCTTGATTTCCATGAACAATCTGGTTGATTTTTCCTTTTCACCAATATCTTTGCGGCAAGGCCATTGTTTTGCCCCACTGACATTAACAATCAAAAACAAGTTTCGACATGAAAGCAAAGATGTTTTTTCTTTTGACAGCATTCACCCTGCAAGGGTTATTTTTTAGCGCCTGCGGCAATGAAGCGGGGAACAATGACACCCAAGCCACCACGGATGCCGGTACAAATGATGCAACCGCATCGGCTTCCGGTGTTCGGATGACGCCATTCCCCTCCTCCACCGAGTTCCCGAACGCCACCATTACCGTTGGGTATGATAAGGGGAAGTTTATATTTAAAACCATGAACTACCAGCTAAAACAGCAAACCCCCGATGCGGGCCAAAAGATGTGCGCTAACTCAAAGGACGGTCAGCACGTCCACCTCATCATTGACAATGAGCCTTACGATGCTGTCTATGAACCGATATTCGAAAAGGCCGTATCGGACGGCACGCACTATATCCTTAGCTTCCTCAGCCGCTCCTACCACGAGAGCATCAAGACAAAGGAAGCGGCCATGGCGTTCAAGGCGGATGTGAAAGGCGGGACCATCGTCAATGGCCCATTCATTGAAGAGCCGATGCTTTTCTACAGCCGCCCAAAGGGCAAGTACGTGGGCAAAGCCGAAACCGACAAGGTAATGCTCGATTTTTACCTCGTCAATACCGAACTCAGCCCAACTGGCAACAAAGTGCTGGTATCCGTAAATGGTGAACAAGAGTTTACCGTAGACAAATGGGAGCCAAGTTTCATCGAAGGCTTGCCAATGGGCGACAACAAAATCAAGCTGACGCTGGTGGACAAGGACGGCAATCCCGTCAATGCTCCACTGAACCCTGTGGAACGGGTGTTCACACTGGTACAAGACCCGACAGAAGGGAAATAAGGGGGATTTGGTTGGATTGGGGAATTGGTTCGGGGAAGGGTCCTTGCTCGGGATTACATGGCTTTTAATTGCCTTTTATGAAAAAAACACTTTTACTTGCTGCATTCGCCGCCTTGTTCGCCTGTAATAATGCACCCGTGAAACAGCAAGGCATCCCCTATTCGGAAGCGATTAAACGCTGTGACCCTGTGAAGAAAGCGGACATCATCACCTTTGATGGCGAATGCGTGAATGGGGCGGCACTGCCCACCTTCTCAGCTTCGGACATGAGTGGGAAGGCTTGGACGCAGGACAGTTTCAAAGGGAAAATGTGGCTGCTCAACTTCTGGTTCGTGGAGTGCAAACCTTGTCTGGACGAAATGCCGGACTTGGTGGGGTTGAGTGAAAAATGGGACAAAGACCGTTTCGAAATCGTCGGAATCTGCCGAAATGGCCGGGCAAAGCTGGAGCAGTTTTTAGCCAAGCGGCCACTACCCTACCCCAACCTGCATGATTGCGAAAAAATCGCCGATGACGTTTTCCAAAACCCGTTTGGCTATCCCGCCAGCTATTTGGTGGATGAAAATGGCGTCATCGTGGATGTGTTCGATGCGTTGAAGGTGGGCAATGCAGACTACCAAAAACTGCTGTCAATATTGGGGGATGAAGGGTGAAACTCAACGTCCCATTCTACATCCCCCATTTGCGAAGCTGGCTCACCACGGCTGCGAAGTCTTTTGGCAAGTCTGCCTGAATGGTGATGCGCTCGCCGGAGGTCGGATGGTTGAAGACCAATTTCCCAGCATGGAGCGTCGTGCGGGACATGAGGGGGCGCTCCTCCTCCTCGTATTTGCTCATTTTGTATTTCCGCAATTTCACTTTTGAAAGCAGGAAAGTGCTTTGACGACCATAAAGGGCATCTACCGCCAAAGGATAACCAATGGCGTGGAGGTGTACCCTGATTTGGTGCGTCCGGCCAGTCTCGATGCTACACTCGATGAAAGTGTAGTTTTTGAACGTCTCCGTTACTTTGTAGTTGGTGCGGGAAGGCTTGCCCCCATGCACGACGGCCATTTTCTCAGGGTGGGTCGGGTGCGGGCCAAGCGGCTTGTCAATCAGTCCTTCTTGTTGGTGCATCACGCCTTCCACCAGGGCGAAGTAGATTTTCTCCACCGTCCTGTCCATGAACTGCTTGGAAAGCTCCTTGTGCGCCTCCTCCGTTTTGGTGAAAACCAAGATGCCGCTGGTCTCTCGGTCGAGCCGGTGAACGGTGAATATTTTCCCGAACTCGTTGCCGAGCATGTGGTACAAATTGGGCTTGTCCGACGAAAAACGGTCGGGAATGGTGAGCAGGTTGGCGGGCTTGTTCACGACGACGAGATCGTCGTCTTCATAGACTATTTCGATTTGTTGCTTCATGCGTTGTTTGACCTCACCCCTGCCCCTCTCCTGCGAGGAGAGGGGTGGAGGGAGTGGGTGTTTTAGTTGTTTTTGAGGCCACAATCTCCCCTCTCCTCAAAGGAGAGGGATCGGGGGTGACGTTTTGAGTTGTTTTTCGCCTCACCCCTGCTCTCCTGCGAGGAGAGGGGTGGATGCAAAGGTTGTTTTTAGTTGTTTTTGAGGCCACAATCTCCCCTCTCCTCAAAGGAGAGGGGTCGGGGGTGAGGTTCCCCACCTGAAAGTCTCCAACTCAAAACCCGCCAAGTCCAGCACCCTATCCACCAAGGTTGCAGCCACTGCCTCCATGTTCAATGGGCCGCTGTAAAACGATGGAATAGCTGGGCAAATAATCCCACCTGCCTCGGTGATGGTCACCATGTTGCGCAGGTGAATAAGGCTGAAGGGCGTTTCCCTTGGCACCAAAATCAGGCGGCGGCGTTCTTTCAAAACAACGTCCGCAGCACGGGTGAGCAAGTCGTCGGAGATGCCCGCTGCGATGCGCCCCATCGTGCCCATCGAGCAGGGACAAACGACCATGGTGTCGTATTTGGCCGAGCCGGATGCGAACGGGGCGGCAAAATTATCCTTTTCATAGACATCGAACGGATAATATCGGTAGCTTTCGTTGCCCAGCTCCAATTGCCAGTTGAGGCGGGCGTTTTTGCTCATCACCACGCCCACGGCTGCCCATTGTGGCTTTAGCTGCACCAATCGGTCAAAAAGCACTTTGGCATAGATGGAACCACTCGAACCCGCCACGGCTACCACGATTTTTTTCATGAATTTTGATTGAAGTTAAAGATTGTTTAAACAAAAGGGGGGTTGAGGGGTGTTTTGGGGAAATTGGTACTTTCGTTGCAAGTTAGCGTTGTTCGTTGCTAATGACGACCTTTTTACCTTGAACACATTAAATTCTCAACAATGAAAAAAGTTTTGTTCGTAGCCCTTGCTGTTGTAACAGTGGGCCTTATTTATGCCTTTATGCCAAAAAGCGAGATGACCGCCAACAAGTCCTCGCTTGCCGTTGAAGGCGGAATTGCTTGGATGACCTGGGACGAAGCCATCAAGGCAAATGAGAAAGCTCCCAAGAAAATCTTCATTGACTTTTACACCGACTGGTGCGGCTGGTGCAAGAAAATGGACCAATCCACCTTCATGGACCCCGGCGTGGTTGAGTACGTGAACAAGAACTTTTACGCCATCAAGTTCAACGCTGAGCAAAAAGAGGACGTGACGTTCCAAGGCACCAAGTTCTCGTGGACAGCGGGCGGTCGTGGTGGCTTCCACAAATTGGCCTACGACCTCCTCGATGGCCGTCTTGGCTACCCAAGCTATGTCTATTTGACGCCAACCTACGAGCGCATCCTGATTTCTCCAGGCTACAAGGACGCTACCATGCTCCAAAAGGAATTGAAGTTCGTGTCGGAAGACCGCTACAATACTACGACTTGGGAGCAGTATAAGAATAGTAATTGAGGGGTTGAGGGGTTGAGAGTTTGAGGGGGCGTAGGTAGAGTCCCATCAAGCTCTCAAATCCTCAATCTCTCAATCTCTCAAGCTCTCAAACAATCTCCTCAAATTCCGCACCTGCTTCCGGCAAAAACCTTCCCAGCGCCTCGTTTTTCACCCGGTGCATCCTCGCAAAGTTTTCCATCACTTCCTGCACAAACTGCGCATCCACCAACTTATCCACCGTAGTAAAGTCGGTTAGCTCATTGCTTTCCCGGAACTTGAAAGTCTGCTCGTAAAGGCCCGTCTCGAACTTGACGGAGAGCTTGTTGTCCATCTTGAAAACCGTGATTTTCAGCGTGGGGTGGTCAATGTGTCCAATTATCCGCATGGGTTCTTTTGATGTGTTTGGTCATTACCCGATAAATCTCTTGGAGGTCCCCCCGCCCGTTGAGTTGGGTGAGGTGCCGCTCAACGGTGGAAAAGTCGCCCCGTACGGCAGGGCCAGTCTGCACGAGTTTGGGTTGGCCGCCGTCTAATTTGGCCACGGTTTCCTGAATCAGCGGCAGCAACATCTCGAACGGCAGCTTCTGTTTCTTCAGGCAACTGTGGCCGATTTCAAAGAGGTGGTTGGTAAAATTGTTGACAAAGACCGCAGATAGGTGCAGCCAAGCCCGCTGGGCATCGGTTACTTTGTACACATTGGTACTGAGCTTCAGTGCCAGCAGTTCAAGGAGGTTTAGGTCGGTTTCATCCGCAGCGCTCAGGCAAATCGGCACCTCCGAAAAATCAACTTTCCTTTCCTTTGTAAAAGTTTGCAGCGGATAAAAAACGCCAGTGCGCACCAAGTCCGGCGCTGCCTCGAACACTTTGGCAGGGGTCGCCCCGGAGGTGTGGACTACCATCTTGTCCACCACGATTTCTTCGATTTTCTTCAATACCTCCGCTATGGCACTGTCATGTACGGCGATGATGTAGAGGTCGGCCTTGGCGGTCAGGCCGTAGAGGTCGTCAATTGGGCGGGCGCCCAATGCTTTCGCCAGTTCGGTGGCTTTTGGCAAGCTGCGGCTGTACACTTGCACGACTTCCTCACCTACTTCCACCAGTTTTGTGCCGAGGTGGGTAGCCACGTTCCCAGCTCCGATGAGTGCTATTTTCATGGCAAATTGTTTTTTCAAATAGCTTCCGACTGCTCCATCGTTGGCTTCGGCGTCACCAACCTCGACTCACCCTGCTTCTTCTCCTTGTGCCGCCTGAACATCGCCACCGCAAGCCCCACCATCATCAACGTTGAACCCAACCAGAAGAGGTTGATGCCCGGAAACACAATGGTTTCCAGCACAATATAGTCCGTGCGGTAAGACTTTTGTGCTATTTCAACCGGGATGGGCTTGCTGCCTGTTTTGCCTTCGGCAATTTGCAGCTCGAAGCTCTCGGTGGTCGGGTCAATTTTTGTCAAATAAAAATGCAGCCCCAATGAAGGAACCTCTCCCTTTTCCGTGATGATTTCACCGTTTCGGATAACGAAGATAGGCTCGGCGGTCAGCACTTCTGCAGTATTGGGGTCGGTCACTTCCATGATGGCAGCCACTGCCACGTCGCCTTTCAGCTTGTTGACTTTTGGGTCTTTGTTTACCCCGGCAAAAGTGATTTTCTTGCCGTTGAGGGTGATGGATTGGCCGTTCTTGAAGATGAACTGCTTGAAGTTCAGGTCCTTGTCGGCTTCCAAGAAGCGCAGCAGGGCCGATTCGGGCAACCGCACCTTCATCGAAATATCGTTGAGTTGCACGGGCAGCGAACCCCACATCTGTCCCCGCAAGTAGGCCACTGGTTCTGCAAAAAAAGTGGAGTCCTTTTTCTCAAATGCCAATTTTACGCCAACGGCGAAATCGCCTTCTTCCGCTTGATAGTCGGGATGGGTAGGCTTGTAGTTGACACCAACCACCGAAACCCTCGTCTCCGCTGCCTTCATCTCCCCCGATTGTGTTTCGATGGAATCAATGACGACAATGGGTTGGCTGCCAATATCGTAAGGCTTATAGACGAGGTTGCTTTCCTGTTCCTGGGCGGCCTTGTGGCTGGTCTCGGAGGGCGGCATCATCAGGTGGGTGAAGATGTCCTTGCCGAAATAGCGTTTGGTGGAGGGATTGTACGCCTTGACCTCGGTCACTTTGTTGTCGTAAACCGCTTGCGGGAACACCTTGAACTGCTCCACGACCTTGCCCGTAGAGTCCAATTTTTCGTAGTTGACGGTGAAGATGCGGAGGTTGCCTTCCAAGGAATCGCTGGTGTAGGTGACTTGGTAGCCGCTCATGTACATCGGCATGTTCTTGAAGAGCAGCACGTTCTTTTGGAGCATCTCATAATCGAGGAGGCCGGCTTGCGCAACGGGGTTGGAGGAGATGTGCTGCTTGTTCAGGCCAGAGGCTATAGTGCCAGCCACCATCAGCCCAAACCCTATATGGGAGAAGGCAGAGCCAGCCAGCTTGAGGTTGCCCCTTGCGAAGCTGAAAATGTAGTCCACGTTGGCTACTACGGTGAACAACCCAGAGAACATGAGCAGCCAAAACTGCCAATCCCCCAATTTTATCCAAAAGCTGGTAAGCAGCGTTAGCAACACAGCTCCCCCAGCCGCTATGGCCGTGTGCTTCGCAAACTTGGCTTTTTGCGAAGCGAAATTGAACTCTTTATACCGCAAAAACTGCGCTCCCCCACTCAATAGCCCCATGAATATGGCTATCCAAACCATGTACTTGTTGAAGTGGTCAATCGGGTTGGTGATGGTATAGCCCTTGAACTCCGGCTGAAAAACCTGCGCAATCTTGTTGAACACTGGCAGCGAAGTGGACGCCGTGATGATGACCGCAGAAAACAGCAGCACCAACGAGCCAATGAACATCCAAAACTCCTTGGAGGGCAGGGCTTCCTCTTCTTTTGAAGCGGGCATTTCTTTTCTTCGCAAAAACAGTAGCCAAAGTGCGGCAGCCGTGAAAAAGAACATGAACGCCGTCAACTGCGTCTCCAATCCAAGCTCTGTGAAGGCATGCACGGAGCTTTCGCCGAGGATGCCGCTGCGAGTCATAAAAGTGGAGTAGAGTATCATGATGAAGGTACTCGTGTAAAACAAGAGGGTACTCTTAATGGAATAGCCCGTGCTGCGAGCCACGAGGTGCGTATGTATGCCCGCCACCAGCAAAATCCACGGGACGAGCGACATGTTCTCGACGGGGTCCCAGGCCCAATAGCCACCAAAACTGAGCGCCTCATAAGCCCATGCACCGCCCATCAGGATGCCGATGCCGAGGATGGCTCCGCTGAACAGCGCCCAAGGCATGGCGGGCTTCATCCATTCCTTGTACTCTCTCGTCCACAGGCCAGCGATGGCGAAGGCAAACGGCACGACCGTGGAGGCAAAACCGAGGAAAAGCGTCGGCGGGTGTATGGTCATCCAATAGTTTTGGAGCAGGGGGTTTAAGCCGTTGCCCTGGATGAGCTTCACGTAGTCGGCATTGGCGAAGAGGGGAAGGTTCATGGTATCACGGAGGAGCAACAGCGGGTTGCTGCCCATTTTCACGGTCTCTGTGAAGTGGATGCCGACAATCATCGTAAAAATAAACGCCTGTACCATCGAAATGACGGAAAGCACCGGTGCTTCCCATTTCTTTGCCCTAAACAAAAGCACGGCGCCCAGCACCACGTGCCAGAACATCCACAGCAGGAAACTGCCCTCTTGCCCTTCCCAAAAAGCGGAGAATATGTACTTGAACGGCAGGTCTTCGCTGACGTGCTGCCAGGCGTATTGGTACTCGAACCTGCGGTTTATCATAGTGGCCAATATGAGCCCAATCACGGCGAACACGCTCACGCCGTGCATGGTGAACGCAAAGCGCCCAATCTTACGCCAGCCCTCATACTCCGGCAAGTGTCGGCGCTGAGTGGCAAAAAAATAGCCCACCGCACCGAGTAGGCTCATCACGAAACCGAAAACCAGAAAAAAATGGCCAAGCTGCTTGTAGATTAAGGCTTCGCCAATGTACTTGAGTTCTTCCATGTTGGAGGTTTGGTCAAAGTTGAGAAGGGTTGAGGGGAGTTTAGATGGTTGAGTAGTTCCCCTTCAACCATCTCAACTACCCTCAACCCTTCTCAACCAAACATCAGATGCTTTTCTCAGCTTTGATATACACTTCTTCGTCCTTGTACTTCGATGGGCATTTGAGCAGCACATCGGAGGCAATGAAATCTTCGCCCTTCATCTTGCCCGTCACCACGATTTGCTCGGACATCTCGAAGTCCTTGGGCTTGGCGGCCAACAACACGACCTTGCGCTCTTCGCCCTTATTGTCACGGATGAAAAAGGTAAAGAAGTTGGGGTCTTTGGCAGGTTCGTAGTACATCTCCTTGTCCTTGGCGAGTTGCCCGGCTATTTTCACTTCTTTTTGCGAAGCGAGCGCCACCGAAAAATCGGAGTAAGTGGTGACTTCCGGCGGGGATTTGATGAGCATAAATGCTGCAGCGACCATCATTATCAGTGCAACGATATAAATCTTTTTCATGGCAAATGAATTTTGTGCAAATGTAGCAAGCTTGGCCTTCTCTTCCTATTCATCCGTGTCAAACAACTGTCAAGGGATGTTGTTTGTCGAAAATCACGGACATTCGGCCAAGATGTTTGGAGTTGGATAAATTTCCCGGCTCTTTCGTCCAATAAATATCAACGCCATGCCGGACAGGGCTGGAGTTTTTTCACTAAGTAACGTGTAAAAGATAACTTGTTTAGAAGGTTTAGAGAAGTTTAGCAGGTTTAGCTTTAAACCTGCTAAACTTCTCTAAACCTTCTAAACCAAAACTTCACAACTTATCTTTTAAACGTTACTAATCAATTTTAAAACATGGAAACGCTGGACCATTTCGAAGAAGACTACCTACCATCCTCCGATGAAAAAACGATGGCGCTGTTGTCGCACATCCTGCCCATTGTAGCAGGGTTCGTGGCACCCCTCGTTATCTACATCATCAAGCGGGAGGAATCCCCCTACGTCCGAAAACACGCCGCCGAATCGCTGAACTTCCAGATTTCATTGGCCATCTATGCCGTGGTGTGCATCCCGCTGATATTCGTTATCGTCGGCATATTCCTGCTGATGGCATTGGGCCTCATGGCGTTCATTTTCGCCATCATCGCCACGGTGAAGGCGAGTGAAGGGGATTTCTTCAAATACCCGCTCACGATTCAGTTTGTGAAGTAAGGAACGTGTGCGATAGAAGGCTGGATTCAGCCCCTGACCGCAGTTTGCCAAGCCCAAGCCGACCGCATGATTTCCTCGATGCCCCGAACAGGCTTCCAACCGAGGAGGCGTTCGGCCTTGTCACGGTTGGCGTAAATGGCCACCACATCGCCCGCCCTCCGTGGGCCGATGGTGTAGTTCAGTCGCTGGTCCGTCACCTTCTCAAAGGCATGGATGGCCTCCAGCACCGTCACCCCGTCGCCAATGCCAACATTGAAAATCTCGCTGGGCGAGGTGTACTTCCCGGACAAGAGGTAGCTCAGACAGGACGTGTGCGCTGCCGCCAAGTCCATCACATGGATATAGTCCCTGACACAAGAGCCGTCACGGGTATCGTAGTCGCTGCCGAAAACCGTCATGCTGGCCCGCTTGCCAATGGCCGTCTCCGTGATGACCGGCACGAGGTTGCTCGCCTTCGTCCGGGGCGACTCGCCGATGAGCGCCGACTCGTGCGCACCCGCAGGATTGAAGTACCGCAAGGAAATGGCCCGCACCGTTTCCGTCACTTTGCAAAAGTCTTCGATGATTTTCTCGCCCATCTGCTTCGTGCGGGCATAAGGGCACTCGGCTTCCTGAAAGGGGGTCGCCTCCGTCACGGGCAGTTCCGTGGCATTGCCGTACACCGAGCAACTTGACGAAAAAATGACGCTACCCACCCCGAACTCCTGCGCACATCCCAGCACGTTGACGAGGCTCTCGTTGTTGTTGTGGAAATAGCGCAGGGGCTGGAACACCGACTCCTCCACGCTCTTCAGCGCCGCAAAGTGGATGATGCCGACGATACCGGGGTTTTCCGCAAAAACCGCCCTCGTTTTTTCGAGGTCGCATAGGTCAACTTGGTAATTGCGCACCAGCTTGCCGGTGATTTGCTGGATGCCTTCCAGTGCTTTTTCATCCGAATTGGAAAGGTTGTCAATGGAAATGACATCGAAACCATTGTCAATCAAATCTACAATTGTGTGACTGCCGATGTAGCCGCAGCCGCCTGTGACGAGGACTTTTTGCATGGATTCTTTTTTTGTTTGCTTCGCAAAAATTGCGATTGAAATTGGGCGCAAGGTAGCTGAAATTGGGTGAAAGATTTTACTCCCCCACCACCCAGCCCAGCACCGCCCGACCGCCGCCGCCTTCCAGCACCACCCGGTAAGTCCCCGCCGCCAGGCCCTTCGGCAACGGGTGCTCCGTGGAGGCCACTTGGCCCTCGTACACCAGCCGCCCCTGGGCATCGAACACCCGGAGCCTCGTGCCGGGCAGCGCCGCACCCAGCACCAGCCTCGCCCCGGCATTGCCGCTGGGGTTCGGCACGATGGCCGCCCCGAACGGGTTGGCCGGCGCCTCCCCCGCCGCCGTGCCGAAGTCCACGAAGTAGTCGAAGCTGGCCGTGCAGCCCTGCGAATCGGTGACGGTGAGCGAGTAGTCGCCTGTGGGCAGGCCGCTCAGGCCCTGGGCCGTGCTGCCGTTGCTCCAGAGGAACTGGTAGCCGCCGCCCGTGCCGCCCGTGATGCCGCTTATCGTGATGACACCGTCGGTGGCGGTGGGGCTGCTGGCATGGGTGATGGCGGCGTTGGCGGAGATTGGCGGGGCATCGAAGACCTGCACGACCTGTACCTTGGCACAGCCGTTGGCGTCCGTGACGGTGAACGCATAGCTTCCCGCCGAGATGTCCTCCGTTTGGCCCGCCCAACTGTACGGAGGGGTGCCGCCAGTCGGCACGACGGTGAAGGTCCCGTCCGATGCGCCGTGGCAAAGCAGGGGCGGCTCCAGCGACAGGGTGAACTCCAGCACCGGGGGCGCCGTGATATTGGCGGAGCCGGTGGCCGTGCAGCCCTTGCTGTCCGTGGCGGTGACCGTGTGAGTGCCCTCGGCAAGCATCGTCGAAGCAGTCGTGGCCCCGTTGTCCCAAGCAAAATGGAGGCTGCCCGTGCCGCCCGTGGCGGTGGCGGTGGCCGTGCCCATCTGCCCAAAGCACAGGGGCTGCATTACCGTCGTGGACACGCCGATTGGGGCGGGCGGGGTGATGGTGAAATCAATGTCGCCCGTGCAGCCGAGCGCATCCGTCACGGTGGCCGAATAGCTGCCGCCGCTGAGGCCGTCGAGGGTGGGCGTGGCCTCGCCGGACTGCCAGAGCCAGGCGAAGGGCATGGTGCCGCCGAGCGGCTGCACGGTGGCCGTGCCGTCCGAGTCGCCGTGGCAGGTGATTGGGCTGACGTTGATGCCCAGCGACAGGTTGCCGGTGATACCAATGGTCACGGAATCAACGAGGGTGCAGCCGTTCCCGTCGGTGGCGGTGACCTGGTAGCCTCCGGCTTGCAGGTTGGTGGCGGTGGCCGTCGTGTCCCCATTGCTCCACAAAAAGCTGAAAGTGCCCGTGCCGCCCACTGCTTCTATATTGGCCGTGCCGCCCGTGCCGCTTACGCAGGCAATATCGGTGGCGTTGGCGCTGCCCATGATGACCGGGGACGGGCTGATGGTGATGCTGATGGTATCGCTCTCCATGCGCCCATCGGTGACGGTAATGGAATGGCTGCCGACGGGCAGGTTCAACAACGCCAAGGAAGAATCGGCGATGCTGCTGCCTGCGCTCCAGTCGAGGAAGAACGGCGGGCAGCCATGCTCCAGCGTGAGTGCGACAGTGCCTGCCCCAGTGAGGCCGCAAGGCACGGTGGCCACCGTGGCGGACGTTGCCTGGAATGCGGGGGACTCGTAGGCGCCCATGTCCACGGTGCCGCCCTGTATGCGGGCCGCCCCTGTGATGTCCGTGAGTATGCCGAGGGAGTCCACGATGGCATTGCTGCCTGCGTTGCGGGCGGGGGAGCAGGGGTGTAGGCGGAAGTCGCCGTTGGCGGGATCGAGGAAGAGGGGGTCCTCCAAGTAGCGCATACCGGGGCCACAGATGACCTGGCCATTGGCAATAGATACACAGTCCGGGACGTCAATGAGGGTATTGGAAAAAGTAGCACCAGCTCCATTGTAGCTTATTAGTTTGCCATTTAGGGTATGGCTATTATTGTATATTATGCAATCATTGGTGTTTATTTTGGCTGTATTATTAGCACATCTAATTAACCCATTTGAACTTTCATTAAAAGAAAAAGTGCTGTAATACATTTCAAGAATAGTTGTTGGCCCCGAAATATATGCCACCCCACCATTAAAAGATTTCGAGTTTTCAAAAATACAATTATATAGAATCCCCTCAAAGAAGTAAGGTAAGCTGTTACCAAAACGACCTTGAAGCATTAAGAACAGTATAAAATGCTTGATCAAATACGACATATCGAACCTTCCAAGTTGACAGCCGACCCGGCGCTAATCCAGGTCATCACCCTGTTGCTCAATGTCATAGAGCAACAGGCAGGGCGCATAGCGGAGCTCGAAGAGAAGGTTCATGGGT